>CAZQZB010000032.1:0-24052 GCA_964597695.1 uncultured Thalassospiraceae bacterium
TTTTAAATGGCACAGCGGTCCGCGTTGTTGAATGTAATGACCGCCGCGGCGAAAAAGGCGGCGCGGGGGTTGGCCCGCGACTTCGGCGAAATCGAGAACCTTCAGGTTTCGAAAAAGGGAACCGCCGACTTCGTCAGCACCGCCGACAAGAAGGCGGAAAAAGTGATTGTCGGGGAATTGCTCAAGGCGCGACCGCGATATGGTTTTCTGCTCGAGGAAGGCGGCGAAATCGAAGGCGCCGACACGTCCAACCGCTGGATCGTCGATCCCCTCGATGGCACCACCAATCTCCTCCACGGGATTTCCCACTTTTCCATATCGATTGCGCTGGAACGAGACGGCGAACTTGTCGCCGGGGTTATTTACGAGCCTGTTTCCGACCAGATGTTCTGGGCCGAAAAAGGCCAGGGCGCCTATCTCAACGGACGGCGGCTCAGGGTTTCGGCACGCCGGTCGTTGGAGGAATCGCTGTTTGCCACGGGAATCCCGTTTGCCGTAGGAAAAGAACACGGCCGATTCCTGAAACAGCTGGAAGCGGTGATGGCGGTCTCGGCGGGGGTGCGTCGTTTTGGCTCGGCGGCCCTTGATCTGGCCTATGTGGCCGCCGGCCGGTACGAAGGATTTTGGGAGATCGGGCTCTATGCTTGGGACATAGCCGCCGGAATTGTGTTGGTCCGCGAAGCAGGAGGTTTCACCAGCGATTTCGACGGCGGCAACGGTATGATGGCCAGTGGCGAAATCATCGCCGCCAACGACCGTCTCCATGAAAGGTTCTTGAAGATTCTCGCTGACGCCGTCCGCTAACTCCCTTGTGATTCCAAACAACCACAAAAAAGCCACATTGGCGTCCTTTTACTGCCGGGGCCCGGGGCGGGCGCGAGACGGCAAACCTTGTCTGCGGGCCGCCCCTTGGCTATGGTAAATCGAGAGCATTTCAAGGGAACTTACCAACGGCCGGTTAACGGGCCGAGAGCTTTAATGGGAATACGATGTCCATGAAAATCCTTCCGGGCAGGCTCCTAGCGTCGAAACGCCGCTTGGCGCTCGCCGCCGTCGTTGCGTCCTTTTCCCTGACGGCAAGCGGGATCGGTGCGCTGGCCCAAACCGGCGTCGACCTGAGCACCGAAAACGTGACCGTTGATCTCAGCGTAATCGAGGACAGCGTTACGAAGCCGGCGTTGGGGGCGCCGCGTCTGGTTCGTCCCTCGACAGGCCGTGTCCCTGGCGGTCTTTTGCTGCCGGGGCCCAGAAATCCGGTTTCACAGCTTCACGTCGCGACGCCCGGTAAATCTGGTGGCGGTATCACCCTGAAGCCGCCTACGGCAAAAAAGGCGGCCAAACGTGTGGCCCGGAAAACACCAAAAAGGAAAAGGCCTAAGGCGAAGAAACCCACCCCACCGGCGGTTGCGGCGAAGCAACCCCCGGCGCCTTTGACCACACCACCTGAACCGGCCCCGCCGGCCGAGCAAATGGCGAAGGCCCCGCCCCCGCCCGCCGCCCCGGAACCTGCCAAACCGGCGCCGCCCACGCCGGCCGCCGCGGTCCCCAAGCCTGCAAAGACGGACCCCGAGAAACAAGAACAAGCAGTATTGCCCTCCGCCAAAGAACCGGTCAAGGCCGGCCGGGCCCTGCAGGTGGTGTTCGAGGCCAACGACTTGAAGCTGCCGGACAAGGCCAAGAGCGGTTTGAAGGACTTGGCCGGGAAACTGAATGATCAAAAAAACCTGCGCCTGCAGCTTATGGCTTATGCCGCCGGCAAGGAACTGTCCCCCGGCAAGGCCCGCCGGATGTCCCTGTCGCGGGCTTTGTCGGTACGCTCGTTCCTGATCGAAAGCGGGGTTCGCAGTACCCGTATCGACGTTCGGGCTTTGGGTAAAAAAATGACCGAGGCTCCAGCTAACAGGGTCGACGTTAACATCGTCGAAAGATGACCCCGACAGTAGTTTCCAGTTTTTCCGCGCCCAGAAAAGCAGCGCATCGATACACTTGATCCCCGAGAGCCCGCCATGACACGGCCGCGCAAATACCTCTTTCGGATGGCCCTTTTCGTGACCGTGGTCGCCGTTTTGTGCGGGATCTTGTTTCTGCCCCTCCAGAACGCTTTCATGACCAATGCGCCGCTCAATGGATTTATCGTAGGCGTTCTTGTCCTCGGCATCATCTATAACTTCCGCCAGGTCCTGATGCTCTATCCCGAGGTCGCCTGGATCGAAAGCTTCCGCCAGGACAGCGCGCCGCTCTCGGAAACGTATTCGCCCAAGCTCTTGGCGCCGATGGCGACCATGGTCGGCAAGCACAAAGACCGGCTCAGTCTATCGACGCTCGCGATGCGGTCATTCTTGGACGGCATCGTTTCACGCCTCGATGAATCCCGGGACATTTCGCGATACACCATCGGGCTCCTGATCTTCCTGGGGCTCTTGGGCACGTTTTGGGGGCTGTTGGGAACGGTGGCCTCCATCGGCGACGTCATCGGCGGACTCAGCGTCGATGGCGGCGAGGCGGCGGTTGTTTTCAGCGACCTGAAACGGGGTCTCCAGGCCCCCATGGCCGGCATGGGGACGGCATTTTCGTCCTCCTTGTTCGGACTCGCAGGGTCGCTGGTTATGGGTTTCCTGGACCTCCAGGCCAATCAAGCACAAAACCGGTTTTACAACGATCTGGAGGAATGGCTGTCGAGCGTCACGCGTTTGTCCACTAGCCCGCTTGCGATTGAGACGGACCAACCGATCCCGGCTTACGTCCAGGCCCTCCTGGAACAGACGGCGGAAAGCCTGGAAAACCTGCAACGGACCTTGACCCGGGGCGAAGAAAGCCGAATCTCGGTCAACACCAACGTGATTTCCATGGCCGACAATCTGGAGACCCTGACTGACCATCTGCGCACCGAACAGACGCTGATGGAAGCCCTGGCCAAAACACAGATCGAAACGAAACAGCTGCTCGTCCAGATCGCCGGCAGAGAACCGGGTGGCGGCATGGATGAGGCGACAAGAACCCATATCCGCAACCTCGATGTCTATTTATCGCGGTTGACGGAGGAACTGAGCAGCGGCCGGGAAGACCTGATCCAACAACTACGCAGCGAGATCAAGTTACTCGCCCGCACCATCGCTGCGTCAGGCGGCGACTAGGACCAAGCCCCCATGGTTGCCCTCGCCCCCCGCCAGCAACGAGCCACCAACATCTGGCCCGGGTTCGTCGATGCCCTGGCGACGCTGTTGATGGTCATCATGTTCCTGCTGGTAGTTTTCGTGCTGGCGCAGTTTTTCCTGAGCCAGGCGCTTAGCGGACGCGATCAGGCGTTGATTAGATTCCAAAACCAAGTCAGCGATCTGGCCGAGCTTCTGTCGCTGGAACGCCGCGCCAACGAAGGGTTGCGTAAGAACCTCGCGCAGGTTTCCCAGGAACTCCAGATTTCAGTCGCCCTTCGCGACGATCTGAAGTTCGCCGTCGGCAAGCTCCGCCGGCGGGCCGAGGGAACGGAACAAAAACTGGCAGCGGCGCTGAAGACCATCGAGACTGACGAGTCGAAAATATCAGCTCTGGTGGAAGAACTGACCGGCCTCAACCGCGACGTGGCGGCGCTACAGGCGCTGCGGGAGGAATTGCAGGCGGAAATCGCCGAAATGGCGGGGCAGCTGGAACAGTCCGGCAAGGCGCTTTTGGAAGAGCACGAGATTTCGAAAAGCGCCCGCGCCCAACTGGCGCTTCTCAACCAGCAAACGGCGGCGCTCCGCGAGACGCTGGCGAAAATATCGGCGGCGTTGGAGGTATCTGAAAAGCTCGCCGATGAACAAAAAGTTCAGATCACGGCGCTTGGCGCACGACTGAACGCGGCGCTTGCCAGCAAGGTGCATGAACTCAGGCGGTATCGTTCGGAGTTTTTCGGCCGGCTCCGCGACGTGCTGGGCGCCCAACCGGGCATGCGTATCGTCGGCGACCGCTTCGTCTTCCAGTCCGAGGTCCTATTTGCCAAGGGGTCGGTGGACCTAGGTGATGCCGGCAAGAAACAGCTCATTCAATTGGCCCGGACGCTGGGTCAAATCTCCACCAAGATTCCCACCGACATCGACTGGGTTCTCCGGGTCGACGGCCATACGGACAAGGACCCGATCAAGACTCCCCGCTTCCCGTCGAACTGGGAATTGTCGTCGGCCAGGGCAATCTCGGTGGTGCAGTTTCTTATCGACCAGGGTCTGCCGCCCAACCGCTTCGCGGCCACGGGGTTTGGCGAGTTTCAACCGCTGGATAACCGCACCGACGAAATCGCCAAGCGCCGGAACCGCCGAATTGAGTTGAAATTTACCCAGCGCTAACCCACTCCCTTTCTGACGCCGGCCGACCCTCTGGGGGAAGAAGCGGACGAATATGCTGATACTTTTTTTCATTATCTTCATCGACCTGATCGGTTTCGGCATCATCATTCCGCTGCTGCCCTTCTATGCAGAGTACTATCAGGCAACGCCGGCGATGGTCGGATTGGTGATGGCGACCTATTCCTTCACCCAGTTCATAGCGGCACCTTTCTGGGGCCGGCTCAGCGACCGAGTAGGTCGCCGGCCCATCCTGCTGACCAGCCTGGCGGGCGCCACCGCGTCATACGTGCTGCTGGGATTTGCAGACACGCTGTGGGTGCTGTTCGCCGCCCGCGCCGTCGGAGGCGTGATGGCCGGAAACATTTCCGCCGCCTTCGCCTATGTCTCCGATGTCACGAGCCGCAAAGACCGCGCCAAGGGCATGGGCATGATTGGCGCCGCCTTCGGTCTCGGGTTCATTGCCGGGCCGGCGGTCGGCGGCGTGCTTGCCGGGCCTGATCCGGTCAACGCGGATTTCCAGACCCCGGCTTTCGCCGCCGCGGCGATGTCCCTGTCGGCGTTGGTTCTAGCGCTTTTCTTTCTAAAGGAATCGTTGCCGGTGGAAATCCGCCGCAAACTGGCGGAAGACCTGCCGCAAAAACGCTTGGCCATGTTCCGCCAGGCGTTCACACGCCCCAATGTCGGGCTGTTGATCGCGTTGACGTTTCTGGCGACCTTCGTCTTCTCTGGCCTGGAATCCACCTTCGCCATGTGGTCCCGGCGTCAGTTCGGATGGGGGCCGGAGCAAAACGGTTACCTGTTCGCCTTCGTTGGCTTGCTCAGCGCCGTCGTCCAGGGCGGTCTGATCGGCCCCCTCGCCAACCGGTTCGGCGAAGCGCGGCTGATCATCCAGGGCGCGGCGGCGCTCGCCATCGGGGTGCTCCTAATTCCTTTCAGCGCCAACCTTCCCATACTGATAACGGCAATGGTCATTGCCGGTTACGGCTTCAGCGTCATTTCACCCTCGTTGAACAGCCTGATCTCGCTGCAGGTGGGCGAGGATGAACAGGGCAGCGTCATGGGCGTCACCCGATCCGCATCAACCATGGGGCGGTTCATCGGCCCGGCCTGGGCCGGGTTTTTGTTCGGCGCCCTTGGCCGAGACTGGCCTTATTTCGGAGGTGCCATCGTTATGCTTGCTGTCGTCCTGCTGGGACTTAACGCCTTGAAATCCCTAGAACAGCCGGTAGAGGCCCCTCCCGGGAGGAGCTGACTAAACGGGATCCCCTGAAACGACAGGCGGACGGGTGCGCCTCAGAGCCCTTGAACCCGGCCGCCGCTTCGCCTATATAGGGCGCCTTCTTTGGCGGAGCGGTGCAATGAAAAAAGATATCCACCCCGATTATCATGAGATTAGCGTCCAGTTTACCGACGGCACCACCTTCACGACCCGTTCGACATGGGGCAATGAAGGCGACACGCTTAAGCTGGATATCGACCCGAAGACCCATCCCGCCTGGACCGGCATTCACCGCCTCGTGGACAGTGGCGGCCAGTTGGCCAAATTCAACAAGCGGTTCAAGGACTATGGTCTGAAGGGCTAGCGGTTGCCTGAAGAACATTCCCTAAATCACCCGAACTTTTAGGGGCGCCGAGCAATCGAGACGACCGAAAAGGGGTGTGTCTCTCTGGCCCCTAGCTTCGGGGGATACGCCTCTTTTACTTGTTCCGAGGGGAGCGGGTTTTCGATTATTGAAATTTTTCGAAGACCGCGCGCATGGGCTCAGGGATTTTTTTGGGCTTGAGCGTCTCGGCTTCCACGAACACATGGACGAAATGGCCGGTGGCCGCCGGGGTCTTCTCCTTTTCGCCAAAGAGGGCGATCTCGAAGGTGACGCTCGAGTTGCCGATTCGCTCAACCCGAAGCCCGGCGTCCACCATTTCAGGAAAGCTGAGGGGATGGTGAAACCGGCAACGGGTTTCCACGGCCTGTGGCGAAATTTTGTCCTTGAGCCAGTCGACGCCCGCCTCTTCCATCTGGAAGCGCACCACGACGGCCTCAATGTAGCGGTAATAGATGACGTTGTTGACGTGGCCCAACATGTCGTTGTCGGACAAACGGGTGGGAACCGAAATCAAATACGGGAAATTGTCGCGGTTTTGGGTGCTCGGATCGGGCATGCGCCTGTGTTCTCTTTACGAAACGGCCAAAATGCCCGAAAGCGTCTCGCGGATGGCGGCCGGTATGGGCATCGGCGCATTCGTGGCGCGGTCCACAAACACGTGGAAGAAATATCCCGACGCTGCGGTTTCGTTGTGGTCCTTAAGGAAGATTTCGATTTCGTAGCGGACGCTTGAATTGCTGAGTTTGCCGACGCGAAGGCCGGCATCGATGGATTGCGGATAGGCGATGGGCTTGGTGAATTTGAAGATCGTTTCGACGGCGACGCCGATGACCTCGTCCCCATTGATGTCGAGACCGCCCTCATTGATGAGAAAGCAGTTCACCACGGTGTCGAAATAGGAATAGTAGGTGACGTTATTGATGTGATCATATATGTCATTGTTCGACCAGCGGGTCTAGAGATCCAGGAAATTCGGATAAGGGTCACGGGTTCGATCGGGATGTCGTTCAAGTCAGGGTCGCCCTGCCCGAAAAATTTTAGGGGCCGCCGTCACCCGGCAGCCCCTTTGTTCTAAGTTGCCTCAAACCTGTCAAACTCGCCTAAACCTTAATCGGCAATGAACATATACAAGCAAGCGTCATGCGGTCAAGTCCCCAGAAAGGCATAAACGGCCAGCAATTCCCTTGCCTTGAAAACATGTTTAAAAATGAAAAAACGCCGCCCCCGAAGGGGCGGCGAGTTCTACAGGGAGGCGTCGAAGTTGAATGGATGATTATTTTTTTTCATCCACGACGGCACTCTAACCAAGACATCTTAAATCTTTGTTAATGACGGGAAATCTTCTTTTCCGAGGGACATGAACCTACCCGAAACACCCCGTGGAGATGCGCCGGATCCATGCTATGGTGAGCTCGAATACGCCCCGCCCAACAACGTCAAACGAGACCGACTCCCATGAGCACCCTCGCCGCTTGGAGCTTTTTAATCGCCGGGTTTGGTGCCCCGCTGCTTCACGTTCTGCTGTCGCCGTCAGGAGGCCCTTGGAAGTCGCCCCCGGGGTCGGGATGTCCCATCAGCCCCCGCCTGGGATGGGTGGTGATCGTGCTGTTCCTGGGCCCCGTCGGGTGGCTTTTGTTTATGGCCAAACGCCGTCATCTTTCGGAGGAAAACCAGGGAGAGCCCCCCCGGCAAGGATAAGCGGCGGTAGCGGCCCTAGGCCGCGCATCTATGCGCTCTTTCCTATTTTTTGAAAAACTGATCGGCCCCCTTGCGGGCGTTTTCCTTGCCGGCCATGGCCTCACGGACGCAGGCTATCTCGGTTTCCAACTCGGAAATGTATTCCCCAAGCGCCTCGATGGATAATTCCTCCAGATTTTTCGGTTCCGGTTTCTGCTTTTGATGATGAGGCTCCAGGTCATCAGTGTCCATGAATTCCCTCCCCGCTTCGTTTGCGTGCCCGATACCCGAACCTTGTCACGCTGGTTACAACATACTAGACACTGGCCGGAACCAACAAGCGACTACGTCATGCCCAAGACCGCCACGCCCAAGACTATGACATGCATCGAGATTTCCGAGCCCGGCGGCCCGGAAGTCCTGATGCCCTCGACCCGCCCGGTCCCCGATGCAGCGGCGGGGGAGGTTCTGATCAAGGTCCTGGCCGCCGGGGTCAACCGGCCCGACTGCATCCAGCGCCTGGGCAACTATGCGCCGCCGCCCGGCGTCACCGACATTCCAGGCCTGGAAGTGGCGGGTGAAATCGCCAAACTGGGTAGCGGCATCACCGGCTGGAAGACCGGCGACAAGGTTTCGGCGTTGCTTGCCGGCGGTGGATACGCGGCGTACGTGGCAGCCCCGGCGCCTCAATGCCTACCTATTCCTGGGAAACTCGGCATGGTCGAAGCGGCGGCGCTGCCGGAAACTTTTTTTACCGTATGGACCAATGTCTTCGAGCGCGGCCAACTGAAAGCCGGCGAAACGCTGCTGGTGCACGGCGGGTCCAGCGGCATCGGCACGACGGCCATTCAAGTCGCGACCAAGCTAGGGGCGCGGGTGATCATCACCGCCGGCAGCGACGACAAATGCCAGGTCTGCGAGGAATTGGGGGCGGAGCGCGCCGTTAACTACAAAAAGGAAGACTTCGTCGAGGCGGTCAAGGAATTCACATCCGGCGCTGGCATAAACGTGGTGCTGGACATGGTCGGCGGCGATTACATTCCCCGCAACATCAAGGCCATGGCGCCGGACGGCCGCCACGTCAATATTGGCTTTCTCGGCGGCTCAAAAGCTGAAGTCAACTTTATGCCGGTGATGTTGAAGCGCCTAACGCTTACGGGATCGACGCTCAGGCCGCAACCGGTGGAACGCAAGGCTGAAATCGCCCGGGCGTTGAAGGACAAGGTCTGGCCCCTGATCGCAGCGGGCGAAATCAGGCCGGTAATTCACGCCACCTTCCCGTTGACGGACGCCGCCGAGGCTCACAGGCTCATGGAATCAAGCCAACACATCGGCAAGATTGTCCTTATCCCATGACCAACCCGCACCCGTGTTTGACCGGACGGGCAGGGCGGCATTATAAAGGGACCATGATCCGGTTCCGGCCTGCCCCGAGGCGAGCCGGAGGCCTTCTGTAATAGGAAAAACAACAATGGCATATCCGCTAATGCCAAAGGCGATGGCTGTTTGGCTCATTGAAAACACCGCTTTGACGTTCGAACAAATTTCGAAGTTTTGCGGGCTGCACGAATTGGAAGTACAGGCCATCGCCGATGGCGAAGTGGCAACCAGCGTGCAGGGCCTCGACCCGATCGCCGGCGGCGAACTGACACAAGAAGAACTGGACCGTTGCGCCGCCGATCCCAGCGCCCAACTGGTGATAGCCAAGTCCGAAATCCCGATACCGAAGGCGCGCTTCAAGGGCGCCCGCTACACCCCGATTTCTAAGCGCCAGGACCGGCCCGACGCCATTGCCTGGCTTCTCAGGAACCAACCGGAACTCACCGACGCACAGATTTCCAAACTAATCGGGACGACCAAGCCGACGATCAACGCCATCCGCGAGCGTAGCCACTGGAATACACCCAACATCAAGCCTCAGAATCCGATCGGGCTGGGCCTCTGTTTGGCTCTCGATCTAAAGAAGGCGGTTGCCCTGGCCCGGTCCCGGGCCAAATCGGTGCAAAAGTCCACGGCCGAGCCCATTCCCAAATACGAGGCGCCACCCCCGGCAACCGAGTTAAGGACGCCCGTCGACGCACTGGCGCCAGAGGCGGCCAAAACGCCGAAACCTGGGGATATTACCCTTCTGAAGGGCGAGCCTAAGAAAGCCATGGCGGAACCCGAACCGGTATTCGCTGAGCCACCGGCGCAAACACCGGCGGGAGTTCCGCCGACCCCCGAGGTGCTCCGGGCCGCCGAGAATATTTTTAATCCACGGCCAGCGGAACCGCCTCCTGAAGAAGACGACAGCAAAAAAAAGGCGGTCGCCATACCCGACCCGTCCACGGAAGACGACGCTTCCTAGAGCAGATTGGGATTGACCGGAATCGCTTTCGCGAACCGTTCAATCGCGTGAATCTGCTCTATCATATTAATATCGAGCGGATACACATAATGGACCGACGCAACAAAGTGGCTTCGATCAATCATGATCCGCTCTAACCGTCATAACTCCCGGATAGAGGCTGAGACGCCGGCCGCTGGCATTACGCCTTGCGAGCCCCCGCGTAGCCAATCCCTTCCAAGGCCTCGTTGATTTCGCCAAGGATCTCCGGGTCGTCGATGGTCGCCGGCAGTTTGTATTCCTCGTTGTCAGCGATTTTCTGCATGGTGCCCCGGAGAATTTTACCTGAACGGGTCTTCGGCAGCCGTTCGACCACCGTCGCCTGCTTAAACGCCGCAACGGGGCCAATCTGCTCGCGAACCATGGCCACCACATCGGAAACGATTTCAGCCTTGTTCTTGGTAACGCCTACCTTGAGTACCAGGAAACCGACCGGCAATTGCCCCTTGAGGTCGTCGGCGACGCCGATGACGGCGCATTCGGCGACGTCCGGGTGGTTGGCAAGGACTTCTTCCATGCCGCCGGTGGAAAGACGGTGCCCGGCGACGTTAATGATGTCGTCGGTGCGGGCCATAATATAGAGATATCCGTCCTCATCCCGGTAGCCGGCGTCGGCGGTCTTGTAGTGGCCGGGGAACTCCGTCAGATAGGATTCGATATACCTGTCGTCGGCGTTCCAAAGCGTCAGCAGGCTGGACGGCGGCAACGGAAGCTTGACGCAGACCGCTCCGATGTCCCCGGTCTTCACGGGTTCGTTTTCGGCATTCAAAATTCGCACGTCCCACCCGGGCGCCGCCTTGGTCGGTGATCCCGGCTTAACGGGAAATTCGTAGAGCCCGATGCAGTTGGCGGCAATGGCCCAACCGGTTTCCGTCTGCCACCAGTGATCGATCACCGGCACGCCGATCTTTTCCTCAGCCCAATGCAGCGTGTCGGGATCGGTGCGTTCGCCGGCGAGGAACAGGTGGCGGAACGAAGAAAGGTCATAATTCTTCATTAGTTCGCCGTTGGGATCTTCACGCTTGATGGCGCGAAAAGCTGTCGGCGCGGTGAACAGCACATTGACCTTGTGATCGCTGATCACCCGCCAGAACGCCCCGGCGTCGGGCGTACCCACGGGTTTCCCTTCAAAAAGAATGGTTGTGCAGCCGTGGAACAGCGGCGCATAGACGATATAGGAATGGCCGACCACCCAGCCAACGTCGGAGGCCGCCCAATAAACGTCGCCCGGATCAATACCGTAGATGTTCTTCATCGACCATTTGAGCGCCACCAGATGGCCGCCGTTGTCGCGGACCACCCCCTTGGGTTCGCCCGTGGTGCCGGAGGTATAAAGGATATAAAGAGGATCGGTCGCGGCGACAGGGACGCAGCCGGCCGGTTCCGCCTCTTTCATGGCTTCCGACCAGTCGATGTCACGCCCCGCCGTCAGTTCCGCCGTCGCCTCGGGACGTTGCAGGATGATGCACTTGTCGGGTTTGTGCTCGGCAATGTCGATGGCGCCGTTCAGAAGCGGCATGTATTCGATGACGCGGTTGATCTCGATACCGCAGGACGCTGAAGCGATAATTTTGGGCTCCGCATCATTGATGCGGAGGGCCAACTCGTTGGATGCAAAACCGCCGAAAACGACAGAATGGACGGCACCGATACGCGCACAACCAAGCATGGCGATGGCGGCCTCGGGCACCATGGGCATGTAGATGATGACCCGGTCTCCCTTGCCGACCCCGTTGGCGACAAGCACGCCGGCGAAGGTCGCCACTTCATTCTGGAGCTCCCGGTAGGTGTATTTGCGGACCGTGCCGCCGGTGACGGGCGAATCGTATATCAGGGCCGCTTGGTCGGCGCGTCCCTCTTCGACGTGACGGTCAACGGCGTTGAAGCACGTGTTAAGCTCGCCCCCGGTAAACCAGCGGTAAAAAGGCTTGTTGGAATCGTCGAGGACCTTGTCCCATTTCTTGATCCAACGGACATCTTCGGCGATTTTGCCCCAAAACTTATCGGGGTCGTCTAAGGACCGCCGATAGGCTTCCTCGTACACGTTGCTCATGATTGTCGCCTCCCTCCCTCTTTTCGGCGCCTGCCGGCCTTATCCGGAAAAGTGTGGGCCAAAACGGTTTTTTTTGCAAAGCCGCTTTGTGGCATTCTTGCATCAACGGTTATGGTAAAACCATTAGGGAAGAGCATGAACGCCAAGAGCATTTACGACAAAGACCTAGAAAGAAACAAGGCCAACTTCACCCCCTTGTCGCCGTTGTCCTTTTTGAACCGCACGGCGGCCGTCTATCCGGACCATCCGTCCGTGATCCACGGCACCAAGCGCTTCACCTGGGCCGAAACCGCCACGCGTTGCCGCCGCCTTGCAGGCGCCCTCAACGCACGCGGCATCGGCCCCGGCGACACGGTCGCCATCATGGGCTCCAACACGCCCGAGATGTATGAAGCCGCCTTCGGCGTGCCGATGGCGGGCGCCGTGCTCAACACCCTTAACGTGCGCCTCGACGCCGACACCATCGTCTACTGCCTTAATTCCGGCGAGGCCAAGCTGCTGATCACCGATACCGAGTTTTCGGCTACCGTCAAGGAGGCGTTGGCGGCGCTCGGCCGCGATATCGCCGTTGTCGACATCGATGATAGCGAGGCCGGGGAGGACATCAGCCGCGAGCGTCTCGGTGAAAAGGACTATGAGGCCCTGCTCACCGAAGGCAATTCGGAATTCCAAGATCGCGGACCTGATGAGGAATGGCAGGCCATCTCGCTGAACTTCACGTCGGGGACAACCGCCAATCCCAAGGGCGTGGTTTACCATCACCGCGGCGCTTACCTGAACGCTGTCAGCAACATCGTCGGCTGGAACATGACGCACCATCCGGTGTATCTGTGGACGTTGCCGATGTTCCATTGCAACGGCTGGTGTTTCCCCTGGTCGATTGCCGCCGTCGCCGGCATCAATGTCTGTCTCAGGCGGGTCAATGCCGCCAACATCTTTAACGCAATCGCCGATCACGGGGTAACGCACTTCTGTGGCGCGCCCATCGTTCTCAACTTCGTCATCAACGCCACCGATGAAGAGCGCCGCAATTTCGACCACACAGTCAACGTCATGACCGCCGCCGCGCCACCGCCGGCGGTGACGCTCGAGGAAATGCAACGCCAAGGCTTCAACGTTACCCACGTCTACGGCCTAACCGAAACCTATGGACCCGCCGTCATCTGTGCCTGGCACGACGAGTGGAATGCCAGGCCCATCAATGAACAGGCCGAGTTGAAGGCGCGTCAAGGTGTCAACTATCACATGCTCCAGGGGCTCATGGTGGTGGACCCCGAGACCATGACCCCCGTCCCCGCCGACGGCGAGACCCTTGGCGAGGTCATGTTCCGGGGCAATATCGTCATGAAGGGCTATCTGAATAAGGCCGAGGCAACCGCCGAGAGCTTCGCCGGCGGCTGGTACCATTCCGGCGATCTCGGCGTCGTGCACGCGGACGGCTACATCCAGCTCAAGGACCGCTCCAAAGACATCATCATCTCGGGCGGCGAGACCATCTCGTCCATCGAGGTCGAGGGGGTGCTCCATAAACACCCCGCCGTGTTGAACGTCGCTGTGGTCGCCAAGTCGGACGAAAAATGGGGCGAAACGCCTTGCGCCTTCGTTGAATTGAAGGACCAGGCCGAGCCGGTGACCGAGGACGACCTGATCACCTTTTGCCGCGATCATATCGCCCATTACAAGGCGCCCAAGACTATTGTCTTCGGGCCCCTGCCGAAGACGTCGACCGGCAAAATCCAGAAATTTAAACTCAGGGATATGGCCAGGGATTCCTGACGTGCCGCCGGGAGCGTACGACTGCTAATCCCGCCAGCGCAGGGAAAGGCCCAGAGATCGGATTGTTGGTTTCCGGCCCAGACGGCCGTATTTACCAAGCAGCGTGGTAATTTACTGACTGGCCAGGGTAGCGATTTCGTCTTTTATTCGGAGCTTTTGTTTCTTGAGACTGGCAATTTCGATATCGTCGGGATGAGGTCGGTTGTTTTCACCTTCGATAGCAGCTTCAAGAGCTTGATGTTTTGACTTTAAACCATTGATCCTCTCGTCGAGGCTCATTGCATATCCCTCCGTGCTCAAACGATAGTTACCACCTTCATCTTAAGCTGGCCCCGGGGGAAAATCCACCGTCGTTGTCATACCGGCACGACCCCAATGACCAGATTTCGGTCCCTTCGTGTCCCCTACCGTTGGCCCTCGATTTCTGTTATTATAAATTTTCGCGTAACAAGCTTTGAAACCGATGAACGATACCAAGGCTCTGAGGAAAAAACTGTCGGAATTAAGGGTGGAACATCGCCAACTGGACGATGAGATTGCCGGCCTGTCGGAAGACCGGCCCTTATATCAATTGGAAATTCAGCGGCTGAAAAAGCGAAAGCTGGCGCTAAAGGACAAAATTCTTCAGGTCGAAACCCGGCTACTGCCCGACATCATCGCCTGATCGCTAGCATCTCCATCCAAGGCTTACAACCCACCGGTGGCATCCACGGCGCTGCCGGCCGATCGCTTAAGCCCATCCATGAGATCACGATCCGTGGCGGCCAGGGCGTTTTCCGCCGTCTTGACGTTTTCCAGCGTCCCGACCCCCGACACGACCTCCAGCGTCACCGATTGGTCCCGCCAATGGAACACCTAGGCGCCGATGCCGTCAACCAAGGCCGTGGTCTTGGTGAACGCCAGTTCCTGACCGCCGGCCAGAAGAATAATACCGAAATTGTTTCCGCCGATGCTGCCGGCGACATCGGTGGGGTGAAGGTTCGAATCAACGACGGTGCAGACGTGGATCATCAGCATGGCGTCAAGCGCCAGGCGGCCCCATCAGTGCCGTATATCATCGGCGTTGACAAGGTGCAGCACGGCCAGGCCTGGGGGCAGCGTCAAGTTGGCAATATTGTTCAGAACATGGGTCAGTTCGTGGAGGAATTCGTGGCGGCCCGAAACCGGCAGGAACGAATTCTTTTCACACAGTTCCTTGAAGTGCGCCTCGCGGCCCTTGAGCCGCTCGACCTCGGTCCGAAGCGGTTCGATCTGTGCCGCCAGGCCTTCGAGAGTTTTTTGGAGTTCGGAGCCTAAATCGTTGGCCAGGACTCCATCCACGGCAAAGGCTTCGGTGCCCTCCCAGAGGGATTCGCCGCCGGCCGTACTCTCGTCTTCCTGTTTTTCCTTCGCGGCACCGTGCTTCTGGTCCTTCTTGGGGCTGCCTCGCCCCGCAGGAATGACGGCATCCGCCTTGTTCACATCCATCCCGCATGTCCTTCGTGGATTGGGATTTATCTGCAAAGGGAGTATCCTCACGATTAAGATTATAGCACACTTCATGGTTAACAATTTGTTGACGGCGCTTGCTTGCCGGCCCCGGATTCATATAATTGCCCGCTTTCCTGGGGCGGTCCGAGCCTAAACGGCAAATTTCCCCCCTTGGGCAGGCGCAGCCCCGCCCGCCAGAGCCTGTTTGGAGTGCCGTCATGGCCAGCGAAACCCCCATGGTAGCCATACTCATGGGCAGCAAGTCCGATTGGGATATCATGCGCCACGCTATAGAGGCGCTGGAGGCGCTCGGCATCTCGTTTGAGGCGAGGGTCTTGTCGGCCCACCGCAACCCCGACCAGTTGAAGGCATATACTGTCACCGCCCAAAAGCGGGGCCTGAAGGTGATCATCGCTGGCGCCGGCATGGCGGCAGCGCTACCGGGCGTCGTCGCGGCAAGCACCCCCTTGCCGGTGCTGGGCGTGCCGATGGAAACCAAGGTCATGGGCGGCATGGACAGCCTTTTGTCCATGGCCCAGATGCCGGAAGGGATTCCGGTCGGAACATTGGCCGTCGGCAAGGCCGGGGCGAAAAACGCGGCCCTTTTGGCGGCCGCCATCCTGGCCCTAGGCGACGAAAAAATAGCCGCCCGGCTGGACGACTTCAGAAAGAAACAAAACGAATTGATGGCCGAGATACCCGGCGGCAGTTGAGTAGTATCAAACCCCTCTAAGCCTTGGCCAGGAGGCTGACCTCGATGTCTTCCACGTTCAAACGCCGGAGCTTGAAGGCTTCCAACAACTCGATCTCGATGGCGGCGTTTCTGCCGAGTTCTGTGGCCACCATGTACTTGACGAATTCGATGAGTTCACGGGATTGACCGTGGTAGGCGAGGATGTTGGTCAACAGTTCGCGGCGAATGATCGGCGGATAGCGCAGGGTTTCGAGGACCAGAAGCTTCTTCACCTTCATGGAAATGCGCAGGCTGCCGAATATGCGTTCGAGACAGAAGCTGTAAATGCCGAAATCCAGCTTCCCGGCCACAATCTGGGTGAAATCTCGGAACTCGTCCAGGAACGGACCGGCGGTGATCTTCCGATCCATCAACTGCTTGACCACATCTAGAAAGGCCCGGTAACGGATGCGGGCGGGGCTGAGCTTCTCGCCCAGTTCCGCCTCCAACGCCCTGATTGCAGCGATTTTAAATCCCGCATCGAGAAGCCCGCGGGCCGAGTTCTTGACCTCGCTGGAAAGGGCCTGTTCTTCGATGAGGGTGAACAGGTGTTCGTATTTGCCTCGTTTCAGGGCCGACATTTTGTGAACCATGCTGCCCAGAGGCAGGAGCGCCGCTTGCGCCACCAGCAGGTCCTTGGAATAGATAGAAGCGACGGCCGCGGCTTCGGGCTGCACCGGGGACTCACGGAAATCGTCGGTGATGACGAAACGGCTGCCGTCAGCCACCGTCAGGTACCGTCTTAGCTTCGAACACGAAAGGAAGTGATCGGCCAAGTCTGGACGCGGAGCCTCCGGCACGCTCAGGGTCAGCTTCTCGTAATGATTCGCGCTGGTGGTGGCGTATGACGCCATTTTTTATACCATCACGTATTCCCTGGTCGGTGCCATCATAGGGAAGTCGAAGAAAACACGCCACAATTCAGACAGTCCGAAGCGCGGTCCGGGGAAATGGGGTGAAACAGCAAGGTATTCGAGTGGATTGAGGTGCGGTTTGGGGGCCGGGCGGAAACGTCCCCGACATTCACGAACCCGTGTTCTGATGTTACTGGCGGCAGCCTAAGGCTTTCGGGCATCATGGCTTTCAGGCGGTGGTTCCCCCACCGCCTGAAAAGAGCCTCTTCGGTTTTATGCCGGAGTCAGTTCCCTGCCCGCAAGGGTGCAAGAACATTTCCAACATCCCTAATTTGGGGGGCACGGCTTTCCCGGCCGTGCCTCAATTTTTTTGTGCACAAGTCCCTCACCTCCGGCTCGGTGTACCTTTTAACGGGCGGAAGAGCCGGGACGGCTGAGGCAGCGATGAAAGGGCTTTCTTGAGGCGCGATTGATAGGCCGGAATTTTCATCACGTCGGTGATGCGGCGCTCCAGGTAGGCCCAGGTGTTGGCCGACCCCTCGGAATCGTCGCCAAGCCAGTAGAGCACCGTGGTTGCGTAAACAGGCGTCAGCAGGCCGCGCTTGGTGTAATAGTTGAAGTCGCTGGCTTCGTCGCCAGCCGTGTACCAGATCGCGTCCACCGTTCGCCACGTTAGCCGCACAGCCAGCGGCGTGTTCTGGGGCATGGCCAGATACGACAGCAACCGGCGGATCGACTCGCGGTAATCGTCCAGCACCTGCAAGCGAGCCCTGACACAAGTTTGGACGCGGTCGCGGACGCGCATGGACTCCAGGTCCACCGCGTTTAGTTCTTCCAGCATGCGCCGGTCGGCCCAATCGGCCAGGTGGTCTACCAGTTGGTTTATGCCGCCGGGAAAAGCGCGCAAGGCCATGTCCAGCGTCAGGCCGGCGTCAGCGACGCCGGCCTTGAGCGCGCGCCGGGTCCAGCCGTCGAAGGCCGCGTGAGGCAGGGTGGCGAGCAGAATTCTGTCCCGGGTGATCGACATGTTTTCAGTCATCTTCCCTCCCCGCCTTCTTCTCCCGGATGCGGTCTCCCAAGGGCAGTTCTTTCCGGGTCATCTCATCCGTAAAGCCGAAGGTCGAAAGCTCTTCCATGCGCATAGGATACAGGATTCCGTCCAAATGGTCGCATTCGTGCTGAACTACGCGGGCGTGATAGCCGCTGGCCTCGCGCTCGATGGCCAAGCCATCCGGCGCCAGCGCCTTGTAGAGGATATGGGTATGCCGGGGCACCTCGCCGGCCATGTCGGGCAGCGACAGGCAGCCCTCGACGCCGAATTTCACTTCGTCGGAAAGAAACTCGATCTCGGGATTGATCAGCACCGTCATCGGCACCGCCTCGAATTCTTCTTCTTCTTTGTCTTCGTCTTCGTCCTCGCCCGCCTCTTCGGCGGCCATGCGGGTGCGGCTTTCGGGAACGTGAAAGATCACCACCCGCTTCGGCACATGGACCTGCGGCGCCGCTAGGCCGATTCCTGGCGCGTCGACCATGGTATCCACCATGTCGGCGATCAGGCGGTGGATTTCGGGCGCCTGGGAGTTGGCCACCGGCTCGGCGATGCGGTTCAGCACCGGATGGCCCATTCTGGCGATCTTTAAAATGGCCATGGGTCGGTTCACTCCAAATTCGTCTTCCGGGACATCAGCCCTTCCCAACCCGGATGGGATATGATAGAAGGCGCACCCCGATTACGGAAACGCTTTTAGTTTCTGGTCTTTAAAAAATGGAGAGAGACAAGTACCGGTGCATGTTACGGTTCGCGATAACAATGTCGATCAGGCCCTGAAGGCCTTGAAGAAGAAGATGCAGCGCGAAGGCATCTTCCGTGAGATGAAGCTTCGCCGTTCCTACGAAAAGCCGTCCGAACGCAAGGCCCGGGAAAAGGCCGAGGCCGTCCGCCGCGCCCGCAAGCTGGAACGCAAGCGCCTGGAACGCGAAGGCTTCTGAAGCCACATTCCCGCGGGCATCCTGCCTTTTTCCCCTGTTCGAGCCCAAAAATAACCGCCGAGGCCCCTACAGATTTACGGGGCCGCCGGAGGGTTTCTTGTGTAAGGAGTGAATCCGGGTTGTTCCTCTACCCCACCGCCTGGACGATCTCTTCGGCCATCTTCTTGGCGTCCGAGAACAGCATCATTGTGCCCTCGGCGTAGAAAAGCGGATTGTCTATGCCCGCATACCCCGGCGACAGCGAACGCTTGACGAACAGCACCGTCGCCGCTTTCTCCACGTCCAGGATCGGCATCCCGGCGATGGGGCTTTGGGGGTCGGTCTTGGCGACCGGGTTGGTGACGTCGTTGGCGCCGATGACGAAGGCTACGTCGGCGGTTGAGAACTCGTGGTTGATGGCCTCCAACTCGAAGACCTCGTCGTAGGGCACGTTGGCCTCGGCCAGAAGCACGTTCATGTGTCCCGGCATGCGCCCGGCCACCGGGTGGATGGCGTAGGCAACCTCGACCCCGGCCGCCTTCAGGAGGTCTGCCATTTCTCGAACCGCGTGCTGGGCCTGAGCTACCGCCATGCCGTAACCGGGAACGATGATGACCTTGGACGCGTTTTTCATCAGGAAAGCGGCATCGGCGGCGCTTCCCGATTTTGCCGTCCGGTCGCCTCTGGCGGCCGCCGGCCCGGCGGCCGTTTCGCCGCCGAAGCCGCCCAGCAGCACGTTGACGATGGAGCGGTTCATACCGCGGCACATGATGTAGCTGAGGATTGCGCCTGACGAGCCGACCAGCGCCCCGACGATGATCAGGGCCACGTTCGACAGCGTGAAGCCGATGCCGCAGGCCGCCCAACCCGAATAGGAGTTCAGCATCGACACGACGACCGGCATGTCGGCGCCACCGATGGGAATGATGATCAGGAACCCGATGGCGAACGACAGCACCACCACCCACCAGTACGCGGTGGCGGACTCGGTCCCCATCAGCCACAGGATGCCGAGAACGATGAGGCCGCCGATAATGACGTTGAGCGGGTGCTGTCCGCCAAAGATGATGGGGTTGCCGGTCATAACCCCCTGCAGCTTGGCGAAGGCGATCACGGAGCCGGAAAAGGTGATGGCGCCGATGGCCGTGCCCAGCGACAACTCGATCAGGCTGCTAGCCGGGATGGTCCCGCGGGCACCGAGGCCGAAGGCCTCGGGGTGGTAGAACGCCGCCGTCGCCACCAGGACCGCGCCCAGGCCGACGAGGCTGTGAAAGGCGGCAATCAGTTGCGGCAGCGCCGTCATCTGGATGCGGAGTGCAATCACGGTGCCCACGGTGCCGCCGATGAGGATTCCGAGGATGATGTTGCCGTAGCTCAGGACGCCGGGATCGGCGAGGGTCGTGAAGACGGCGATGACCATGCCGACGATGCCCCAGAGGTTTCCCTTGCGCGCTGTTTCGGGGGAACTGAGCCCCCTCAGGGCCATGATGAAACAGACCGAGGCGACGAGATACGCGAAGCCGGAGACACTGCCAGTCATCGGGTCAACTCTTCTTCTTGAACATGGTTAGCATGCGCTGGGTAACAATGAAGCCGCCGAAGATGTTGACCGACGCCAGGGTCACGGCGCAGAACCCCATGACTTTCGAGAAATCCATTCCCGCCGGGCCGGCCGCCAGTAGGCCGCCGACGATGATGACTGACGAAATGGCGTTGGTGACGCTCATCAGCGGCGAATGCAGCGCCGGGGTAACGCTCCAGACTACGTAAAAGCCGACGAAACACGTCAGCACGAAAACCGTGAACAAAAACAGGAACGGTTCGCCACCCGCGGCCTGGGACTGGACCTCGACTAGTTTCGTCGAGGCGTTGGCCAGTTCTTCGGCCTTTTCAAACAGGTTCGCCGCATCTGTCGCCAGTTCGGCGGCTTTATCCCGAATGGTTTCCGTATCCATGGTTATTTCCCTTTTTTCTTCGCCTTCAAGGCCAACTTCTTGGCCGCCGTCAGTTTCTTAGACGCAAGAATCGGGTGCACCACCTTGCCGCCGCGGGTGACCAACGTGCCCTGGACGATTTCGTCCTCCCAGTCGATGGCAAGTTTCTTGGTTTCCGGATCGACCAGGGGGGTGATGAAATTGAGGATATTCTTGGCGAACAACTGGCTCGCGTCCTGGGCCAACCGCCCCGCTAGGTTGCCGTAGCCGACGATCTTGACGCCGTTCTTGGTCGTCACAACCTGGCCGAGCTTGGCCAGTTCGCAGTTGCCACCTGCCTCCACCGCCAGATCGACGATCACCGAGCCCGGCATCATATCGGCAACCATGGCGGCGGTGATCAGCACCGGCGCCAGCCGGCCGGGGATGAGCGCCGTGGTGATAACGATATCCTGTGACTTGATGTGCTCCCTGACGGCGGTGGCCTGTTTCTTCATGTAATCCGCAGACATCTCCTTGGCGTAGCCGCCCACCGTCTCGGCTTCTTTCTCGGCTTCGGGGTCGACTTCCAGGAACTTGCCGCCGAGGCTTTCCACTTGCTCCTTGGTCGCCGGGCGGACGTCGGTCGCCGTGACCACGGCGCCCAGCCGCTTGGCCGTGGCAATGGCTTGGAGCCCAGCGACACCGACGCCCATGATGAAGACCTTGGCCGGCAGCACGGTACCGGCAGCTGTCATCATCATCGGAAAGGCGCGGCCGAATTCGCCCGCCGCTTCCAACACCGCCTTGTAACCGGCAAGGTTGGACTGGGACGACAGGATGTCCATGCCCTGGGCCCGAGAAATACGCGGCATCAACTCCATGGCGAACGCCGTCAGCCCGGCACCCGCGCAAGCCTTCACTCCCTTCGGGTCGGTGAGGGCGCCCATGAAGGCGATCAGGATCGCGCCTTTCTTGAACAGCGACAGTTCTGCCACCAGGGGCGCCTGAATCTTGAACACAATGTCGGCGGTTTTCAGTGTCGCTAGGGCATCCCTGGCGATGTCGGCCCCGGCCTTGAGGAAGGCCGCGTCGGTGAACGACGCGCCGTCTCCGGCGCCCTTTTCAATGATGACCTGAAAGCCGAGCCCAATCAGCTTCTTGACCACTTCCGGCGAAGCGGCCACACGCTGTTCGTTGGGATGACGCTCCTTGGGGATGGCGATTTTCATCAGCCGCTTGTCCTTGCAGTCCTGGAATTCCTTCTCACGGGCATTCCGGATTCGGCACCCTTCGCGACACTTTTATGCCCGCTCGGACGGGGTTGCACAAGGTTCCCTTTTGGGATTTTTCAGGGTAACGGTTTTCTCCCCTGTTGCCCCGGGAAGCCGATCCCGGCAAACTGCCCGCCGTCAAGACCTTTGGAGTCCCCGATGCTGCAAACCATGAAAGCCACCCGCGGCATGGTGGTGGCCCCCCATCATCTGGCCGCCCAGGCGGGCCTTCGCGTTCTCGCCGAGGGCGGCAACGCCATCGAGGCCATGATCGCGGCAGCGTCCACTATCGCCGCCGTCTATCCCCACATGAACACACTCGGAGGTGACAATTTCTGGCTCATCTCAGCCCCGGGTGAGGACGTTGTCGGCATCGACGCCTGCGGCGCTGCGGCGGCAAAGGCGGACATCGCCTTCTACAAGGACCGGGGGCACGAGAGGATTCCTTCGCGTGGTCCGCTAGCCGCGTTGACGGTGGCTGGGGCGGTGTCGGGCTGGCAGCGGGCGCTTGAGCTTTCGGGCGAGTGGGACGGGAATATTCCTCTTTCGCGCCTTCTGGAGGACGCCGAATACTACGCCCGCGAGGGCTTTCCGGTGACCGCCAGCCAGCAGGTCAATACCAGGGAAAAGCTGCCGGAGTTGACCGACGTGCCCGGGTTCGCCGGTCTGTATCTCACCCGCGGGAAGGCGCCCGAAACCGGCGCCACGTTCAGGAACCCGGCCTTCGCCAAGACGCTCCAACGCCTAGGCTGCAACGGTCTCGACAATTTCTACCAGGGCGCCCTGGCGAAGGACATAGCCGGCGATCTGGAAAGTGCCGGCAGCCCCGTCACGGCGGCAGACCTGAACCGGCACCGGCCGCTAACCGTGACGCCGCTGGAAGTGAAACTCGCCCCGGGCACAGCCTACAACATGCCGCCGCCGACCCAGGGGCTGGCGTCGTTGATCCTCTTGGGCGTGTTCGAAAGGCTCGGGGTCGGCGAGGCGGAAGGCTTCGAATTCATTCATGGCATCGTCGAGGCGACGAAGTGCGCTTTTCGTGTCCGCGACGCCCACGTCACCGATCCCGAATACATGGACGCGGCGCCCGCCGATTTCCTAAACCCGGAGGCCCTCGACAGCATGGCGGCCTCGGTGGACCCGGTGAAGGCCTCCCCCTGGCCCGAGGCCGGGTCCGGGGGCGATACCGTCTGGCTTGGCGCCATGGACGCGAACGGCCGAGCCGTCAGCTTCATCCAGAGCATCTACTGGGAATTCGGCTCGGGCCTTGTGCTGCCGGAAACCGGGATCACCTGGCAGAACCGGGGCACCAGCTTCAATTTGAACGCCGGCGCCCATAACGGCCTGATGCCGGGGCGGCGGCCGTTTCACACCATCCAGCCGGCGCTGGCACGGTTCGCCGACGGGCGGGTCATGGCCTACGGCACCATGGGCGGCGAGGGCCAGCCCCAGACTCAGGCCATGATTTTCACCCGCCACGTGCTCTACGGCCAGGACCTGCAGGCGGCGGTAACCGCCCCTAGGTGGCTCCTGGGCCGCACCTGGGGCGCCGAGACGACGAACCTTCGCATCGAGGACCGCTTCGATCCCACCGTGATCCAGGCGCTTGAGGCAGTTGGCCACGACGTCGAGGTCGTGGGCCCGTTCGAGGAGTTCATGGGCCACGCCGGGGCCGTTATCCACCACCCGTTGGGCCTGATCGAGGGCGCCGCCGACCCCCGGAGCGACGGCGCCGCGGCGGGGTTCTAGTTCAAAGCCCCTACCACCCGATGGCCTTCGGCAACCAGGTGGCGATACCGGGATAGATGAACAGCAGCACCAACCCGACAAGTTGCAGCGCCACGAACGGCATGACGCCGAAGTAGATGTCCTTGCTAGACACTTCGGGCGGCGCCACGCCCTTGAGGAAAAACAGCGACCAGCCCACGGGCGGTGTCAGGAACGAGGTCTGTAGGTTGACCCCGGCGAGGATCGCGAACCACACCGGATCGACGCCGCTCTTGTCCAGGATCGGCCAGAACAAGG
>CAZQZB010000033.1:0-24018 GCA_964597695.1 uncultured Thalassospiraceae bacterium
CGGGAGGACGAGGCCACGAAGCCGGGATGGGGGCTCCTGGCGCTTGGCGCGCTTTCAGCAACCCTTCTCAACCCGACCTTCGCTCAGAAGGTCGTGCTGACGTCTTATGCCGACACCTCTACCGCCGTTTGCGTCGGGGTAGGGGGCGTTCTCGGCTGGCGCATGCTGGATGCCCTAGCCCGGGGAAAACCCGGTGAAGCAAACCGCTTGGCCCTTCAAATCGGCCTAGTCATGTTGGTCCTGGTCAACCTCAAGCAGGCGACCGTCTTCCTTTTCATTCTTGTGGTCGGCGCCGTGCTGCTGGCGGGACTTCGTGATCCGGCGATCCGGGTTCGCAATCTCGCAAAGACGGTGCCGGCTTTGATATTGCCCGCCATCGTCATCTATGGGGTTTGGCGTTACTACGTGACGACGGCGTTGACCGGCGTTGAATTGGCGGTAAGGCCGTTTGACCAGTGGTATATTGACCTGATTGGGCAGATTCTTTGGAAAATGCTGGTGGTATTTTCGAAGAAAGGCGCCTATCTGGCTCTGATGGTGGTGGCCGTTGGCTTTGCCGTTCGCGCCATGATCCGTTTTCGGACTCCCTTCGACCGCCTGGCGGTCATCGTCGGCACCGTTTTCATCGGCTACAACGCCTTTCTGTTGTTCGCCTACGTTTCGACCTTCGGCCAGGCCGATTCACTGCGCGTGGCGTCGCTGTGGCGGTACAACATGCACCTGGGGCCGCTCGGCGTGGTGTTCGCGGCCTACGGGCTGGGATTGTTATGGAAGGACCGGGTGCCGGGGCGCTTCAAGGAAAAAAGGTTGGCTTGGCTGCCCGTCGCCCTGATCTTGATCGCCCCGCTGGTCTTTACCCATAAACTGCGCTTCGACAGGCACCCCCCCGTTCCCCATTTCCGGGCCGTCGGCGGCGATGTGGCGAAGACCATAAAGCCGGGCGACAAGCTGTTTGTCGTTGATCCCCATGGATCCGGCGCATCGGGAGTAATTACCCGCTTCGAATTGGCGGCGATGATGGCGGCTTTTAAGGGTTACATAGGGGCCTTTCATCCGCATTCGCTGGCCAACTTCCGGAGAGTTTTTCACGAAAGTGAATTCTCCCACGTCCTCGTGCATTCGTGGACGCCCGAGGTGCTCCAGGTCCTCGGCATGGAGCTCAAGGACCATGCCTCCACCCTGTTGAAATCCGACGACGAAGGAGACTGGACCGTCCAGCGCACCTGGAACAAGCCTTAAAGGAGTCCGTCGCCGCCCGTCTCGCGGGACGGGCCCCTCAGTCCGGATCGATGGCCTTGATCAACGCCGCATGGTCTAGGTCGCCGTGACCGGCTTCGATGACCTTGTCGTAAAGGGCTATGTTGAGCGCCGTCGCCGGCAGCTCGAAGCCCAATTCCTGGGCCAATTCCAAGGCTTGGGAGAGGTCCTTGCGCTGGGTCGTGCATTTGCCGCCGGGATCGAACGTGCCGTCGACCATGCGTTGGCCGTGGATCTCTAGAATCCGTGAATCGGCAAAGCCGCCGGCCAGCGCCTGGCGTACCCGGGCCGGGTCGGCGCCGGCCTTTTTGGCCAGGGTTAGGGCCTCGGCGACGGCCCCAATGTTGAGCCCGACGATAACCTGGTTGGCGGCCTTGGCCACCTGGCCGGCGCCGACGGGCCCGACGTGGGTGGTGGTCTTTCCCAGCACTTCGAACACCGGCCCCGCCTTTTTCAGCGCCGGCTCGGAGCCGCCGGCCATAATTGTTAGCGAACCGCCCTCGGCGCCAATGGTGCCGCCGGAAACCGGGGCGTCGATATACTCGCCGCCGGCGGTCTTGATTTCCTTGGCGAAGGTCCGGGTGGCGATCACCTTGGTGGTGCCCATGTCGATGATCAGGCCGCCGTGACCGTCCCCCGGGCGAATGCCGCTGATGAGGCCGTCCGGGCCCCATAGGACCTTTTCAACCGCCGGCGTGTCCGGCAGGCTGAGGATCACGGTGTCCGCCTGACCGGCGACGTCGGCGGGAGTCTTGGCCGCGGTCATGCCTTCGGCCGAAAGTTCCCCGATGACGCCCTGGGAACGGTTGTGAATGACCATTTCCGCCCCCGCCACTTTCAGGTTCCTGGCCATCGGTTTTCCCATCAGGCCGAGGCCGATAAAACCGATTGTTTGTCCTTTGAGTGAACTCATGGTTACGTTCCCTCCGTTAGTGGGCTGACTTTAAGTGCCCCTTGATCGGATGCGTCAAGGGCGGATTGATCCAGAAAGGATCGGGTTTTGGCAATTGCGTCTCTTAGCCCTAGCCGCTCGACCAAAACGCCCTCCGGAAACGCTCCCAACAGGCGGCTCGGCAACGCCCGGTCCAGCATTACGAAGACACCGGTGTCGTCGGTGCGTCGTATCAACCGTCCATAGGCCTGCTTCAGCCTCAGCCGCGTCAACATCTCTTCATAGGCACGGCCACCAAAGACCTTTTTCCTGGTATTGTGCATGATGTTGGGTCGGGGCCAGGGGACCCGGTCGAAGACGATCAGCCTCAAGGACCGGCCCGGCACGTCGATGCCGTCGCGGACCGCATCGGTGCCCAACAGGCACGAGTGCTCCTCGGCCCGGAAAATATCGACAAGGGTGCCGGTATCCAGGACATCGACGTGCTGGGCCAGGAGCGTCAGGCCGGCGTCGTCGAGAGGTTCGGCGATGCGCTCGTGGACAGCCCGCAAGCGCGAAATCGCGGTGAACAGGCCCAAGCCGCCTCCACCGGCGGCCAGGAACAGCTCCCGGTAGGCGGCGGCTACTTGGTCGGGGTCGTCACGTTGAACGTCACCAACCACCAGAACCCGAGTTTGGGCGGGATAGTCGAAGGGCGAGGACTTGGCCACCCGCTCGGGGGGTTGACCCATATGGCTGGCGCCGGTGCGCCGTTCCGCCTCCACCCAGTCGGCCTTGGGGTCGCCGGTGCTGTCGCGTAGCGTCGCCGACGTCACCAGGACCCCGTGCGCTGACGTGATCACCGCCTCAGCGAAAGGCCGGGTCGGATCGACCCAATGGCGGTATAGACCGACGTCCTGGTCGCGGCCGGCCGCCCGCTCGACCCCGAACCAATCAACGAAGTCCTCGGGGGTCACGTCCGAAAGCGCGTCCAGCATATGCCGCCAGGCACCGATTTGCTGCCGGCCCCGGCGGTCGAGACCGCGGCAGACGGCGTCGATGCGTGAACGAGTGGCGGTGTCCAGGCTGTCTGCTTCGGAGTCGAGGAGCCCCGCCAACGATCCGATCAACGTCCCCAAGGGCCGGGCCAGCCGCGCCAGGGTTCTCTCCAGCCGCGCAGCCGCATCAAGAAGCCCGGGCACCGCCGGGGCGGTTTCCGTTTCCAGGCTGTAGGGGGACGACCCGCCGGCGTTGCGGGCGTAGACCTGGGTCCGGACGAAGGCGAAGAAAGCTTCCGCGATACCGATCGGCGCCCCGCCGGCGAGACGCTGGCTCCAGACGGGTCCGGGAAGGGCGCGCGCCGCCTTCAGCGCCTCGGCGAGCGCGTCCTGGGCCTTGTCGTCGCCATCAATCAGGTCCCCGATGCGAGCCTGCAGTCCCCGCGACCTCGAGCGGTTTCCTTCCTCGGCACCCAAAAGCCAACGCCGAAACTCGGCCGTCTCACGGGCCGTGAGGTGTGCCGAGAAGGCGGCGTCGGCGGCGTCGAACAGGTGATGCCCTTCGTCGAACACGTAGCGAGTCGGGAGCCTTCCTTCGTTGCCGTCGGGCCCGCCGCCGAGCGCCGCCTGGACCATCACCAGGGCATGGTTGGCGACGACGATGTCAGCGCCCCGGGCGCGCCTGACGGTGTGTTCGATAAAGCACTTCTTGTAGTGGCCGCAGGCCGAATAGATGCATTCGCCGCGGGTGTCGGTCAGGTCGGTGGTCAGGCGCGGGCCCAAAAGGTCGGTCAGCCAAGCCGGAAAATCGCCGCCGATCATGTCGCCGTCGCGGGTGCGGAGCGCCCACCGCGCTATCAGGCCAAGTGCCACCACGTCTGGCTCCGGCCCGCGCCCGCCTCCCTGGCCGCCGCCGGTCAGCCGTCCCAGGGCTTCCTCGAAGTTCAAAAGGCAGAAATAGTTCTCCCGGCCCTTGCGGATGACGACCCGAGTGGCTTTCACCGCCGGATCGGGACACAGCCGATCCAGCTCGCCGTCCAGTTGGCGTTGTAGGTTGCGGGTAAAGGTTGAAATCCAGACCGGGCCTTCGTTCTTTTCCGCCCAGACGCTGGCCGGAGCTATGTATCCCAGGGTCTTGCCGACGCCGGTTTCGGCCTCGGCGAGGACAACCCGGGGCTCGTCCGCCTTGTCGCGTGGCGCGAAGGCGGCGGCGCTTGAAGCCGCGTAGTGGGCCTGCTCCGGACGCTCCTCGGAAGCCCCGCCCAGAAGCTCGGCCAGGCGGGCCCGGGCTTCGGCGGGATCCACCGGCTGGTTGCCGGGGGGACCTTCGGGCATCCAGTCCTTCCATTCGTCGAGCAAATTCCAAATCCCGAACTCGCTAACGATGCTGGGCGGCGGCACCGCCTCGCCGCTCCCGGTGCCGAGCGCAGCTTGGACGGTCGGTCCCCACAGCCAACCCCCTTGGGCCATGGCGGCGGCGATGGGGCGTGCCGGGCCGTCCTGGCCGTCCTGGCCGTCGGCCAGTTCCGCCAGCAGCTGGGCGGCGGCTCCGAGGACGCATTCGGCCTGCTTTTCCAAGGTCCCAGGGAGTGCCAGGCCCAAGGATTCCGCAAGCCCCACAGGGGTCGGCAACACGAACCGAGCCGGGCGAACGAAAGCATAGAGCTCCAACAGGTCGTAGGCGGCAAAAGGTGAAACGCCAAGTTTCGCCGCCACCGCCTTGGCATGGCAGACCACGGGCCGGACGCCGGAAGTTAATCGCTTAGCGGTCTCGGCCGGCGATAGGTTTTCGATCTTGCCCGACGAGTTCAACCACGCAGCCTGCCGAAGTCCAGCGACCAGCGCCGGCTGGTCGGGCAACATCAGACGCGGAGTTTGAGGAACGGGGCCGGTCATGGGCGAAGAGTATAAAGGCCGCGGGCGCGGGCGAAAGGGCCATGGGGGGCTAGGGGTGAAGGTCAGCCGGTGGGAAAGGTCAGGCGGGCGTATACCCCAGGTTCGGCGCCAGCCAGCGTTCGGCCTCTTCGATCGGAATATTTCGGCGCTTAGCGTAGTCCTCGACTTGATCGCGGCCGATGCGCCCGACGCCGAAATATTGCGCCTCGTGGTGGGAGAAATAATACCCGGACACCGAAGACGCCGGGGTCATGGCAAAACTTTCGGTCAAGGCGATGGCGGCGTTCTTTTCCGCCTCCAGAAGCCCGAACAGGCCTTCCTTGCCGGTGTGGTCGGGGCATGCCGGATAACCCGGCGCTGGGCGGATACCCTGGTAACGCTCACCGATCAGGTCTTCGTTATCGAGCGCCTCGTTCTTGGCGTAGGCCCAGAACTCCTTGCGTACCCGTTCGTGCAGGCGTTCGGCGAAGGCCTCGGCCAACCGGTCGGCCAACGCCTTCAGCAGAATGGCGCTGTAATCGTCGTGGACGTCGTCGAATTCCTTGAGCTTGTTCTCGATGCCGAGGCCGGCGGTGACGGCGAAACCCCCCACATAATCGGCGATCCCGGTCTCCTTCGGGGCAACAAAATCGGCGAGGCAATGGTTGGCCCGGTCCTTACCCTTCTGCATCTGCTGGCGCAGGAAATTGAGGGTGGCGGCGACCTCCTTGCGCCCGTCATCGGCGTAAAGCTCAACGTCGTCGGGACCGGCCCTGTTGGCGGGGAAGAACCCGATCACCGCCTTGGCCGTCAGCCATTTCTCGCCGATCAGGCGTTGCAGCATCGCCTCGGCATCGGCAAGGAGGTTCCGCGCCGCCTCACCCACCGTCGGGTCATCCAGAATTTTCGGATAGACGCCTTTCAGCTCCCAGGTGTGGAAGAACGGCGTCCAATCGATGCGGGTCTTCAGTTCGGCCAAGTCGTAGTCCTCGAACGGCTTGAGCCCCAAAAAAATCGGCTTCGGCGGAGTATACCCGTTCCAATCGATTTTGGGCGCGGCCTTGCGGGCGGCGGCCAGGGTCGCCCGGCGGCCTTCCTTTTCGCGGCTCACGTGGCGGGAGCGGATGTCTTCGTACTCGTTCGCTATCCCGCTGACAAAATCGTCCCTTAATTTTTTACTCAACAGTTTCGAGACTACCCCCACCCCGCGGGACGCATCCAGCACGTGGACCACGGGCGCATCGTAGTTGGGCGCGACCTTGACCGCCGTATGGGCCTTGGACGTGGTGGCGCCGCCGATCAGGAGCGGCACCGACAACCCCTCGCGCTTCATCTCGGCGGCGACGGTGCACATTTCGTCCAGAGACGGCGTGATCAGCCCCGACAGCCCAATGATGTCGGCATTTTCGCGTTTGGCGGTGTCGATGATGTCTCGATAAGGCACCATGACGCCCAGGTCCACGATCTCGTAGTTGTTGCATTGCAGGACCACGCCGACGATTTTCTTGCCGATGTCGTGGACGTCGCCCTTGACGGTCGCCATGACGATCTTGCCCTTGCCCTTGCCCTTGGTCTTGGCGTCCTTTTCGGCCTCAAGATACGGCAGCAGATAGGCCACCGCCTGCTTCATGACCCGGGCGCTCTTCACCACCTGGGGCAGGAACATCTGTCCCGAACCGAACAGGTCTCCGACCACGTTCATGCCGTCCATCAGCGGCCCCTCGATGACCTCGAGGGGGCGGTCGGCTTGGCTCCTCGCTTCCTCGGTGTCCTCTTCGATGAAGTCGGTGATGCCCTTGACCAGCGCGTGAGTCAGCCTCGCGGCGACGGAATCTTTACGCCAGCCCAGATCGTCGGCGGTTTCGCGGACCTGCCCCTCGGCCTGATCGGCAATTTCCACAAGTCTTTCGGTGGCGTCGGGACGGCGATTGAAGACCGCATCCTCGATGCGGACCCGTAGGTCTTCCGGCAGCTCGCCATAGATGGCGAGCTGGCCGGCATTAACGATGCCCATATCCATGCCGTTTTTGATGGCGTGATAAAGGAACACCGAATGCATAGCCTCGCGCATCGGGTTGTTGCCCCTAAACGAGAACGACATGTTGCTGACGCCGCCCGACGTCAGCGCATGAGGCAGGGTCTTTTTGATCTCGGTGACGGCATGGATGTAGTCGTGGGAGAAATTGTTGTGGTCCTCGATGCCAGTGGCGATGGGGAAGATGTTGGGATCGAAGATGATGTCCTCCGGCGGGAAGCCCACGGTCTCGGTCAGGATGCGGTAACTGCGGGAGCAGATCCCGATCATGCGCTCGCGGGTGTCCGCTTGGCCGCCTTCGTCGAAGGCCATGACCACCACCGCCGCGCCATAGAGCATCACTTCGCGGGCCTGGGCGATAAAGGCGTCCTCACCTTCCTTGAGGCTGATGGAGTTGACGACGCCCTTGCCCTGGATGCATTTCAGGCCGGCCTCGATGATCGAGAACTTGGACGAATCGATCATCACCGGGACGCGGGAGATGTCCGGCTCGGCGGCCACCAGGTTGAGGAACGTCCTCATGGCGTCTTCGCCGTCGAGCATGGCATCGTCCATGTTGACGTCGATGACCTGGGCGCCGTTTACAACCTGGTTGCGGGCGACGTCCAGGGCGGCGGTGAAGTCGTGATCGCGGATCAGCTTGGCGAACTTGGCCGAGCCCGAGACGTTGGTGCGCTCACCGACGTTGACGAAGCCGGTGACGTCGCCGAAGTTCAAGGGCTCGAGCCCCGAAAGCCGGCAATGGGGCTTAGGCTCGGGGATTGTCCTTGGCTTGACGCTGTCAACAGCGTCGGCAATGGCCCGGATGTGGTCCGGCGTGGTGCCGCAACAGCCGCCGACCATGTTGACGAAGCCGCTTCTGGCGAACTCGCCCAGGTGCTTGGCCATGTATTCGGGCGTGTCGTCGTAGCCGCCGAACTCGTTTGGCAGTCCGGCGTTGGGATAGACACTAACGTTGACGCCCGCGACACCGGCGATCTCCTGGATGTGTTGTCGCAGTTCCTTGACGCCCAGCGCGCAGTTGAAACCGACGCTGACCGGCTTCGCGTGGGCGACGGAATTCCAAAATCCCTCCGGCGTCTGGCCCGAGAGCGTCCGTCCCGAGGCGTCGGTGATGGTGCCCGAAACCATCACCGGCAACTCGGTCCCATGGTCGGCGAAATACTTGCGGATGGCGTAGATGGCGGCCTTGCCGTTCAGGGTGTCAAACACGGTCTCGATCAGCAACAGGTCAACACCGCCTTCGACAAGGCCGTGGACAGCGTCAGCATAAGCAACCACCAGATCGTCGAAAGTAATATTTCGGAACCCGGGATCATTGACATCCGGGGACAGCGACGCCGTGCGGTTGGTGGGACCGAGGGCGCCGGCGACGAAGCGCGGTTTTCCGGGCGTCTTGGCGGTGGCCGCATCGGCGGCGGCGCGGGCTATCTTCGCCGCCTCGAAGTTGAGTTTGTGGGCCAGATCCTCAAGCCCATAGTCGGTTTGGGAGATGGCAGTCGAATTAAAGGTGTTGGTTTCGACGATATCGGCACCGGCCTCCAGGAAGGCGGCGTGGATGCCGGAAATAATCTCGGGCTTGGTCAAGGACAGCAAATCGTTGTTGCCCTTAAGGTCGGAGGCGTGATCGGCGAAACGTTCGCCCCGGAAATCCTCCTCACCCAGGCCGTGTTCCTGGATCATGGTGCCCATGGCGCCGTCGAGCACTAGAATGCGTTCATGCAAAAGATCTACGATTCCGGCCGTCATGGCTCAGGACCCGTCGGTGGCGTGGACGCCGAGGATATGGCAGATGGCGAACACCAGGTCGGAACGGTTCATGGTGTAGAAGTGGAATTGGCCGACCCCCGTCGCATGGAGCGCGCGGCACTGTTCGGCGGCGACGCTGGCCGCCACCAGCTTGCGGGTTTCCGGGTCGTCGTCCAGCCCTTGGAACAGTTCGGCCATCCACGCCGGCATCGAGGCGCCGCATTTGGCGCCAAAGTTGTCAACGCGGGCAAAATTGGTCACCGGTAGGATGCCCGGGATGATGGGCACCGAGATGCCGGCGGCTTGGACCCGGTCTCGGAAGCGGAGATAGACGTCGGTCTCGAAGAAGAACTGGGTGATGGCGGCCGAGGCGCCGGCATCGACCTTGCGCTTGAGGTTGTCCAGGTCGGCGTCGGGGCTCGACGCTTCGGGATGGGTTTCCGGGTAGGCGGCGACGCTGATCTCGAAGGGGGCGATTTTTTTAAGCCCCGCCACCAGGTCGGACGCATAGGCGTAACCGTCGGGATGGGGATGGTAATAGTCCTGGCCCTCGGGCGGGTCGCCGCGAAGAGCTACGATATGACGGACGCCGGCCTCCCAATAGGACCGTGCGATATCGTCGATCTCGTCTCGCACCGCGCCGACGCACGTCAAATGCGCCGCCGGTTCCAGCGCCGTCTCGGCGAAAATGCGCTTGATGGTCTCGTGGGTGCGTTCGCGGGTTGATCCGCCGGCGCCATAGGTTACCGAAACATAGGCCGGCTTCAGCGGCGCCAGGCGCTGGATGCTGCCCCAAAGGGTCTTGTTGGCCTGTTCCGTCTTCGGGGGGAAGAACTCGAACGACACGCGGACGTCCTGGGGCAGGGGCGCGGCGACGGCAAGATGGGGATGGGATTGGTTCCTCATGGCGAAGGGTCCGTTTTAAGCTTGACCGCTAACCACACGACGACGGTCAAGGGCTTGCCAGAGAGGCGGACGGTCTTCTTGTGCCTTAACCCGGCGCCGGCGAACCAGGAAACGATTTCCGAATCCTCGAAGCCCAAGCGCCGGTGCTCGTGCTCGTAACGCAGGTCTTCCATATCATGAGGCGCGAAGTCTACGACCAGAAGCCGCGCCCCGGGGGCGAGAACCCGTGACGCCTCGGCGATGACGTCACCCGGCTCATCGAGGAAGTGCAGGACCTGATGGATGGTGGCGGCGTCGAAAAACCGATCGGGGAACGGCAATTGATAGATGTCGGCCTGGCGGACCTGGCAGTTGCCAACGCCCGCTCGTTCCAAGTTGGCGCGGGCGACCGCCAACATCTCGCGGGAAAGGTCAATGCCAAGACCCCGTTTGGCGCGGGGAGCCAGCAGTTCGAGCATCCGCCCCGTGCCGGTGCCAAGATCAAGGAGATTTTGGATACCGCGTTTTGGCAGCAGGCGGGCGATGACCTTCTCGACCTCCCGGTCGTCGATATGGAGCGAGCGCAGCTTGTCCCAGGTTTCGGCGTTGCGGCGGAAATAAGCGGCCGCCGCGTCGGCCCGGGCGCGTTTGACGTCGGCCAGGCGTTCGAGGTCGCGGGCCAGCACTTGGTCCCCGCCTTCCGCCAGTAGCGCGGTCAAGTGCCCTACCACTTCGGCCCCCGGTCCGTTTTTGGCGATGCGATAAAACACCCAACTGCCCTCGCGGTGACGGGCCAGCAAACCGGCCTCGGTGAGTAGTTTGAGATGGCGCGAGATGCGGGGCTGGCTTTGGCCGAGGATGTGGACCAGTTCGCTGACCGTCAGTTCGTCCCGGGCCAGGAGCTGGACGAGACGGAGCCGCGTCGGTTCACCCACCGCCCTGAGAGCCGCCAACAACACGTCCATTTGGCCGTCTGCAGGGTTATCCGTCCAAAGGACTTCCGCTTCCATCACACTAGTACCATAAGGATATTAAGGATATAAATATATCTTTATATTAATTTCAGAACGCCGTCCAGCAGATTTTTCGGGGCGCCGGTTATTTTTAACGGGAAATTCATTTAGGCAGTGGACTCCGGTGGTTTTCCTGAACGATTCTTTGCAGAGGAAAGGGGGGCGCGCCATGACCACCCTCACCCGGTTCTTGATCAATTCCACCGTCGGCCTTCTGGACCTTGGCGATGTCGCCGCCAAGGCGGGCATAGAGGGATACAACGAGAATTTTGCTCAGACGCTGACGGTTTAGGTGGCGCGGGAGTGGCCCGGGAGGTCGTCCCTCAATCCCTCTTCAAAGGCTTGTACTTGATCCGGTGGGGGTGGTCTGCCTCTTCGCCGAGGCGGCGCCGGCGGTCGGCCTCGTAATCCTCGTAATTACCTTCGAACCAGACCACATGGCTCAAGCCTTCGAAGGCAATGATATGGGTGGCGATACGGTCCAGGAGCCAGCGGTCGTGGCTAATGACGACGATGCACCCGGCGAACTCGGCCAGCGCGTCCTCGAGCGCGCGTAGCGTCTCGACGTCAAGGTCGTTAGTGGGCTCGTCCAGCAACAGGACATTGGCCTCGGACCTAAGCATTTTCGCCATATGCACCCGGTTGCGCTCGCCGCCGGAAAGCTGGCCGACCTTTTTCTGCTGGTCGGCGCCCTTGAAGTTGAACTGGGCCACGTAGGCGCGACTCTGCATGGTCTGTTTTCCCAATTTCACTTCGTCCAGGCCGCCGGATATTTCCTCCCAGACGGTTTTTTCCCCTTCCAAGGCGTCCCGGGATTGGTCCACGTAACCGAGAACCACCGTCTCGCCAATGCGCAGCTTGCCGCCGTCGGGCTTCTCTTCGCCGGTGATCATGCGAATGAGGGTCGTCTTGCCGGCGCCGTTGGGGCCGATTATGCCGACGATGGCGCCGGGCGGCAGGCGGAAGTTTAAGTTTTCGATCAACAGTTTGTCCCCGAACCCCTTGGTGAGCCCTTCGGCCTCGATCACCAAATCGCCCAAGCGCGGCCCCGGCGGGATGACGATCTGGGCGGTGCCCATCTGTTGCGACTGGGCCTGGGCTAAAAGGTCATCGTAGGCCGTGATTCGGGCCTTGCCCTTGGTCTGGCGGGCGCGTGGCGAAGAGCGAATCCACTCCAACTCATGCTTCAGGGTGCGCTGACGGGCGGACTCTTCCCGTGCTTCCTGGCCCAGGCGCTTCTCCTTCTGCTCCAGCCACGAAGAATAGTTGCCCTCGTACGGGATGCCCCGGCCGCGGTCCAGTTCCAGGATCCATCCGGTGACGTTGTCGAGGAAATAACGGTCATGGGTGACGATCATCACCGTGCCGTCATAGTCCTGGAGAAACCGTTCCAGCCAGGCCACCGATTCCGCGTCCAGGTGGTTGGTGGGCTCATCGAGAAGCAGGATTTCGGGCTTTTCCAGCAACAACTGGCACAGCGCCACCCGTCGCCGCTCGCCGCCCGAAAGAGTCGTCACGTCGGCGCCGCTCTCCGGACAGCGAAGCGCATCCATGGCGATCTCGATGGTACGTTCCATCTCCCAACCGCTGGCGGCGTCAATTCTTTCCTGCAAGTCGCCCTGTTCGGCGAGGAGCGCGTTCATCTCCTCATAGTCCATGGGCTCGGCAAGGCGTTCCGAGATTTCGTTGAACCTGTCCAGCATCGACTTGGTTTCGCCCAGTCCCTCCATGACGTTGCCGCCCACGTCCTTGGCTGGATCCAGCGCCGGCTCCTGTTCCAGGTAGCCGACGCGCGCCCCCTCGGCGGCCCACGCCTCGCCCCCGAACTCGGTTTCCTGGCCGGCCATGATTTTCAACAGCGTCGATTTGCCAACGCCGTTGACGCCCAAGACGCCAATCTTGGCGTCGGGGAGAAAGGAAAGGGTGATGCCTTTCAGAATATCTCGCCCGCCCGGGAAGGACTTGGTGAGATTTTTCATCACATAGGAATATTGGTAAGAAGCCATCGGCGATATCTCGGAAAATTCATCCCGTGGGTCCGGGCCCATTATCTGCAATAACTAATGTTCCATAACTCCACTCGAATCAAAAGCTTGCAAGTCCGTGGGAGCCCCTGGGGGCGCAATTGAGCAACCGCGAAAAACTTGTCTTTAAGCTCCTGGAAGGCCCAGCCAATAGGCGCCTTTTGCCCGTTGGGAGCCTAGAGGCTCTCAAATGTTGTGTGTTTAACGCCAATATGGTATGAGAATTCCAACTCTGATTCGAGGGATTCGGTCCCGTGGGTCGGAGGAAGCAGCGGATGGTTAAAAGCAATTAAGACGCAGGGGATCTTAAGGTTATGGGGAGTCGCCACCTCCTGTAGCCAAAGAGTGTTTCCATGATCGGCCCAACCATACGGGGTCGGCAGTGTCCTAATTGTGGGAAGCGGTAACAAAAAGGCGTAAGGCAAGCCTACGGGGACGAACATCCAACCGATTTCAGTCATCCGAATCCTGGGGTTGCGTGGGTATGATTCTGCGGGACCCGTTGGTGTGCGACTTTGAGGCTCGGTTTCGACCGTGTCGATTCTACGGGGACCGAACAGTTAGGGGAGAAAGGTCTTGGAAACGAAGATTATATGGTTATTCCTGTTTGTGGTGCTCTACTGGGTCTACTGTATCTATTGGGGCTGGCGGAGCGCTCAAATGGCGAAAACAGCCAGCGATTACTTCATCGCTGGCCGAAAATTATCCTTATGGGTGTTTATCCTGGCTGCCACCGCCACATCGTTCTCGGGCTGGACCTTCATGGGCCATCCGGGCTTGGTGTATCGAGATGGTTTCCAGTATGCGTACGCATCCTTCTACACCATTACCATCCCGTTCACCGGGGTCATCTTCCTGAAGCGCCAGTGGATGTTGGGCAAACGCTTTGGGTTCGTGACGCCGGGCGAGATGCTGGGCACCTATTTTCAGGGTGATCTCATCCGCATCCTGACGGTGGTCGTGGCCCTGCTGTACTCCATTCCGTATCTTGGCGTGCAGTTGGGGGCGTCCGGGTATCTGTTCAACGTCATCACGGTGACCGAGGCCTTCCCGGACGGCATGTTCACGCAGAACGTCGGCATGTGGATCCTGTCGATCGTGGTGTTCATCTACGTGGCGTCGGGCGGCCTACGCGCCGTGGCCTACGTGGACACCCTGCAGTGCGTCCTGCTCGCCATGGGCATCATCATCTATGGCTCGATCGCGCTCAACGCGGTCGGCGGCTGGGATGCCTTGCAGGCGGGTCTGGCCAAGCTGGCTGCCTCCGACGTCGGCAAATGGGGGACCACCAAGGGCTATGGCGGCGGCGACTACAACGCCTACTTCGCCATTCCGGGTGTCATCCAGTGGACGGCGGGTCTCGGCAAGGCGACGCCGGTCGGCGGTCTTTGGACCGGCATCATGTGCCTGACCTACATGTTCGCGCTGATGGGCATTCAATCGGCCCCGGCGTTCACCATGTGGTCGTTCTCCAACACCGATCCGCGTCCGTTCGCGCCGCAGCAGGTCTGGGCCTCTTCCTTGGGGATCGGGTTCATCCTGTTCTTCTTCACGGCGTTCACGGGCATGGGCGGGCACCTTCTGGGCGCCAACCCGGCGGTGACAAAGGCAGGGCTTGCGATTTCCAACGCGTTGCCCGGCTCAATCGCCGCGAAACCGGACTCCATCGTGCCGCACTACATGAACATGATATCGGATGGTTCACCGTGGCTGGTTGGCCTGTTGGCGATCTGTGCCCTTGCGGCCATGCAGTCCACCGGTGCGGCCTATATGTCGACGGCCGGCGGGATTCTGACCCGCGATCTCTACAAGCGGTATCTTAACCCGGCTTCCACGCATAACATGCAGAAGTTGGCCGGGCGCATGGGTGTCGGTTTCATCGTCGTCAGCGCGCTCCTGGTGGCGACGTACTCGCGTGACGCCCTGGTGCTGTTGGGTGGTCTGGCGGTGGCTTTCGGCTTCCAGATGTGGACGCCGCTGTCGGCCATCTGTTGGATCCCGTCGATTACGCGACAGGGCGCCTCTTATGGTCTGTTGGCCGGTATCATCGGCGTGATCTTCACCGAGAAGTTCGGCATCGGGATCCTGGCCGACATGAACCTCGACTACTGGGGCCGTTGGCCGTTTACGATCCACTCGGCCGGTTGGGGCATGATCCTCAATGCGACGGTCTGCATCAGCGTTTCGTCGATGACCCAAACCGCGGAAGCGACCGCCCATCGCATGAAGTACCACAACTTCCTGCGCGAACATGCCAGCCTGCCGGCTTCTAAGAAGGGCCTGGTTCCTGTCGCGTGGGCGATTACGTTGGCGTGGTTGTTCTTCGGTATCGGCCCTGGCGCCGTTATCGGCAACGACATTTTCGGCGCCCCGAATGCCGGCATCGAGAACTGGACCTTCGGCATGCCCTCCATTTGGGCGTGGCAGATCCTGTTCTGGCTTCTGGGCGTGGGCATGATGTGGTTCCTGGCCTACAAGATGGAAATGTCCACCATCCCCGAGACTCAAATCGAGGCTCTGGTGGAAGACATCGGCGATACGGCCGAAGAACAGGCCCAACGAGTCTAGCCGAATACTGACTTGACGTGAATTGGGGGAAGGGCTTCGCCCTTCCCCCATTTTTTTGTTAATATCCGGCCCGTCCTTCGAACGGACCGATCATTCATTTTAAGGCCTATTGCCATGGAAGGGTTCGTTTTACCTGAAAGCCGATGGTTGTGGTCTGTGGCGCTTGGGGTAGCGTTATTTTTCCCCATCAGGCAGTTGATCTGGGTGCTGGCGGTGCGCCGGGAGCAACGCCGGTCGGGTCAGCTTCCCGACGAGAAATTTCAGCAATACCTCAAAGGTCGCGCCTCGGTTACGTCGGGGCTTTTGTGCCTGATTTTCGCCGCCACCTACGGCGGGGTCCTATGGAGCGGCAACCTATGAACCTGAAAATGTTCTCCCACCCGAGGGTGATTCGCCGGTTTATCATCCTGATGGCCATACTCACCTTTGGTGGATTTACGTTCTGGGCCGTGACCGGAAGCTATCTTCAGTCCCCGCCTGGCGACTACGAAGTCCGCCAGGGCGACATCTTTCTCGGCGACGGCAAGCATGACGAGGCCCTAGAGCGCTTCAATGCGGCGCTCGCCGTTTCTCCCGATCACCGCGGCGCGCTGATGGGCCGGGCGCTGGTGTTCTTGCAGGCTGGGCGGCCCACCGAAGCGGAAGCCGAGTTCACCTACCTGATTAAATATCTCCAGGAAAACCTGGAACCCGACGACGTCACCGGCTTCGGGGTTTTCGCCGGCGCCTATACCAACCGGGGTATTCTATACGACCGCACGGGCCGCTACGAAAAGGCGCTGCAGGATTATATCCAGGCATTGAAGATCGACGAAGGCGCCATCGACGGCCCGAGCCTGATCGACAAGGTGATTTACGGCACCCCCAGGCCGGCAACCGTCCGTCAGCGCGCCATTTACCTGCAAAAGCAGTTGGCCCTGCCCGAGGACCAACGGTTGCTTCGAATACCGGAAAAGGATTCGGAACAGCGGATGTACAAGCCATATTAGATGGTTAGGGTAATTGCACGGTTGGCAAACAACTCAGGAGATGTCATCATTCTAAAGACTTCTCGAACCGGGGGGGGCAATCGGAAAGCCCTTCCATCGGGCTGATTTTTTGAGGAAATAAGGGGACCATTTCATGTCGGAAGAAAACGCACCTGAGGCGCAAGAGAAAACAGAAGACAGTACCATGCCGTCGGCTGGCAAGCAGATCATGGTAATGGCCATCATCGTCGTTGGCATTACCATCGTTCTTGCTGGCGGCGTCTGGCTGTCGATGTATTTGTAATAAGCACGGGCCCGGTCAACCTTTTGACAGGGCGGAAGGCCTTGATCCGCCAAACGGCACGCCAACTTACAACATGTTTTGATGGGCCTGCAAGACGCCCTTGCGATTTACTTGAGGAGGCTCAAACCAAATTGGATATCAAGAGGTGATACCATGAGAAATGGCTTGTTTTTCACGTTGTCGGCGGTGGTGGTGGCGGCAGCAGGGTTCTTATTGCCGGCGACGGCGAACGCGGAATGCTACGATCCGCCGGCTGCCTACGTGATCTGGCAGAAATGTGAATTCAAAAGAATTTGTGCCAACCCGAAAAAAGAGAAAAGGGTCAATTGGTGTAAGACAAAGACAAAAGGTTTGGATGGCGCCAACCTCAAGAGCGCCGCTCTCGAGACCATCGTTCTCCACCACTCCTCTCTCAAGGGTGTCAACCTGGAAAAAGCGAATCTCTACGAAGCCGATTTGCAGTACACTGACTTGACGGGGGCCAACCTGAAAAAAGCCAAGCTTTCGAAAGCGAAAATGCAGAATGCCATCCTCAAAGGCGCCGATCTGAGCGGCGCCAACCTGCATAAGGCGAACCTCGAAGGCGCCGATCTCACCGGGGCCAAGCTGGATGGGGCGAAACTGTCCGCCGTCAGGATGAGCGGCGCGTTATGGACCGACGGCAAGACCAAGTGCAAGGGCGGTTCCGTCGGCAAGTGCATTAAATAGCGCTTTCGGGTTTTTCAAACGAATTTTATGAATTATGCCAGCCCGGTGCCGACCCGTCCCGGATTTCGGGAATGCCGGTCCTAAAAGTGGACCACTCCCAACACGTCCTGAAACAGCACCATAAAGAAGAACACGGCCGCGATGGAGCCGAATAGCAGGTGCACGAAGTCGCTGTTTCCCTCGTCGTCGCGGAACCGGATGCCGTGCATGGCGATGTAACCGGTGAAGGCCAGGAATATAATGTTAACGACGGGCTCGGCCTCGCCGACGAACTCAAACATTCCCGGACATTAGCGGCTCATTAGAACCCGGACAAGAAGCACTTATGGGAATAAACGGCCCCCTACGCTTCAGCGGCGGGGCCGGCTCGCGTCGCTGAAATTGCCGGCGCTGCCGGGCGCGATAAAGTGTTCTTTAGGCCGGGTAGTGACTTTCATGTCGGGCAGAAACCCGGGCAAGTCCTTTTCCTCGAAATAGGGCGGTAACAACGACGCCGGCCTGTCGACGACTTGGTTGGCGATGTAGATGCTGCCGAAGACGGCGATCATCACACCGGCCGTAGCGAGGCAGAAGCGCTGAACCCCCAACGGCACGGAAGTATGGTATTCGTAATCGTAACGATGGTACTTAGGCGCGTTGACGTCGATCTCCCCCCTTTCGTGGCCCTCGATGATAAGGCGTGCATAGTGCCGGGCCCAATGGGGCACGCGATTGTGCAGCATGTAGGACGTGAACAGCTTCGACACCAGGGCCTCGGGAAGCTCCTTGTCGTACCACTGCCGATAGGCCAACTGCAGAAGCTGAAACTCACCGACTTGCAATTCGTTGGCGGCCGAAATTACGACCAGCCGTTCCTTCATTTCGATCTCTTCGTATTCGGGATTCAGCAGGGTTTTCCAAAAACTAGAGAGAAGGCTCTTGCGGCTGGGGTTAGGCATAATGCCTACCGTAAAGGGTATTACGTCCAAGGTCGAGAACGAGGCCTTTACGATTTTATCAACCGGCAAACAGGATAAAGGCGTTGGGCCGCCAGGAGAACATCCCCACGCCGACGCCGACGGTCTATTATGGGTTGAATTCGGAGCCGTGAGGCCGGAAAATATGCTTTCCAGCGCCAAAAACAGATTCTGCGGTTGGTATGGCCTGGGCGCGCGCCCCGTGAATTAGGCGCCGGGAACAAGCGGCATATGGTGAAGCTTTGGTTGCAAGCCCCAAACTGTAAGCGCATGGGCGAAAGCCTCCTCGACCTCTACGTCCTTGGTACGTCGCGCTATCATGCTTCGACGTAAACGGCGTCGCATCGGGAGACGGGCAAATGACTTACAGGATTATCCGGCCGAGCCCGCTTTCGACGGCCTTGGGCGCCGAAATTCACGGCGTCGATTTGTCAAAGCCATTGGGCGACGGCGTCATCGCTGAAATTCGCCGGGCGCTCCTGGAATACCTGGTGATCTTTTTCCGCGACCAAGACATCACTCCCGAACAACATTTGAGCTTCGCGGGCCGCTTCGGTAATCTGGTAACGTATCCGATGGTCAAGGGACTAGACGATTACCCGGAAATCGTGCCGGTCCTGAAACTGGAACACGAGACGGTCAATTTCGGCGGGGTCTGGCATTCGGACACCACCTATTTGCCAGAACCGCCCATGGGCGCCATTCTTGTGGCCCGCGACTTGCCGCCGGAAGGCGGCGATACGTTGTTTGCCAACATGGTCATGGCCTACGAGGCCTTGTCCGGCGGGATGAAGGAAATGCTGTCCGGCCTCATTGGCGTCAACTCATCGGCCAAGGCCAGCGTGACGCGGTCCCGCGACGACCGCCAGAAGAACATGAAGGAAGTCCCCGAACCCCTTATCGCCGAACATCCCGTCGTCCGCACCCACCCGGAAACCGGGCAAAAGGTGCTTTATGTGAACCGGGGCCACACGGTAGGAATTAAGGGCATGGCGGAAAACGAAAGCGGGCCGATCCTCGATCAACTTTTTTCCCACCAGCGCCAGGACGAATTCACTTGCCGGTTCCAATGGAAACCCGGCTCGGTTGCCTTTTGGGACAACCGCTCGATGCAGCATTACCCGATCAATGACTATCACGGCTACCGCCGCGAATTACACCGCGTCACACTGGCCGGCGACAAGCCGGTTTGAGGGGGCAGGAACTGGCTGCCATTGGAGGCCAGGCACTCGGTGGCACCGGCCTGCTCGCCGGAAAGCCGCGGAGCTTCATGGTCGGAATCGTCACTGCCCGACAGCACGATGTTGGCGACCGCCTGGCAGCATCGATAAAGTCCGCTCAAGCCATTAGCAGACGTTGGTGGTTGGACCGGAATTTATTGTTTCCTTAACCGCTTCCGAAACCTCTGGTCCCGTTTGATATGCCATTCCCTACCCATTGCCTCACTCCGCGTGGCATACCGCTCCGCATATAATAAAACCCAATTGCGCCCTCGGGTCGAACGAGCGCCAGTGCCTGCGTTATGCTCCCTTAGACGACGTTCTAAATCGGTGGTCCAGCCCACATAGGTTCGGTAACCGCCTTTCCACTCGCTTCCCAAGACATATACAAAACACGACATTGGTTTAGATTTGCAGATCAGCGGACATTCATTGGATAAGGCGATTCAGCAGTTATGTATTGAAAACCGATGGTTTCCATACATTCAAAATTAGGCAAAATACTTTCAAGAAAACGCCGCCCCGAGGAATGCTTGGGACGGCGTTTGTATGAACCCTTGCCCTTTTTGGCCTTGACGATTCGTAGTCGGTGAAGAGGAGAAGCCAAGACACGGGCGAAGGGATTGGGTCGTTTTTTCCTACGCTTCATGACTTCCTCCTGAACCAGTATTAAACCGGCACGATCCATATACTCTTCACTGATCGACTGCAATCGGATTTTCAGTAATCATTTGAAACGGATGTCACGAGGTGAGGCGCTACATTGCATCTAAATTCCACAGTTTGACTTTCTAAAACGTTTAGCATTCCTTATGTTTTAATGAATTAACTTAATTAAAGTTATTCATTTAATTAACTGAAAATCAGATTATTTGAAACTGGACATGAAAGGTTTTTGTGTCGGCATTCCAGACTCAGAAGATTGAATTGCGTCGGACTTTTTTGGTCTCGACGATTACGGTCGGCGTGACGCCGAGCCGGCCCAGGCTTCCAGGTTCACGGGGAATTGCGGGCGCTCCCCGTTTAGCGCAGCCATGATCTGATCTGCCGCCGATTGCGCGAGCCGCGCAGTCGCCTCCGCGGTTACACCCGCCGTATGCGGTGTCAACACAGTATTGGAATGGCTGAGCAGCGGATGCCCATCGGGCAACGGTTCCGGTGAGACTACGTCGAGCCCCGCCGCGGCAACATGCCCGCTGTCGAGTGCTGCAACGAGGGCATCCAAATCGAGCAACTCTCCACGGGCAGCGTTCACGACGACGGCGCCCTTCGGCAATTCTGCGAGTTCCTTTGAACCAATTATGAACCGTGTTTGGTCGGTGAGTTCGGCGCACAGGCATAGAATCTGGCAGGCTGCCAACATGGTTGCCAGATCGTTATGTACCTCGACCTCGACGGCGTACGATAGCCGAGGATTCACATATGGATCGTAAGCAAGCACTCGACAGCGAAATCCGAGATGAAGCTTCCGCGCCAGCTCCGCGCCGATGTAACCAAGCCCGACGAGGCCGACGGTCTTCGCCTCCAGCTCATAGATGCTCATACCACTCCGTTCCATCCACGCGCTGCCGTTCCGCGTTGCCTGGTCGCACCAGGTCAGTTTTTTGAGCGCGGCCAGCATTAACATAAGGGAATGCTCTGCCACCGAGACGCGGCCTAACCCTTGGTGATTAACAACCAGGATCCCCCGCTCGGTCGCCGCCTGGATATCCACGTTATCGGTCCCAAAACCAGACGTTGAGACAACAATGAGGTCGTCCGCCGCATCCAGAAGATCGGATGTTACCCGTTCCGGTGTCCGTACCCAAAGAGCGTGCGCGCCCTTTAGGGCCGCTGCAACCTCCTGTTCATCCGCTGTGTCGATAACCTGAATCTCGGCGCCTGCGTCCCGGAGCAGATCATGCCCCGTCGGGTCGTACATCTGTCGCCAACAAATCACCTTCTGTGCCATGAAATGTCCCTCCCGTGGCTTATTCTTTTTCGTATAATTATTGTTGGCGATTATAATGGAGGAACGTCTCGCTATAACAAGGGAAGTGCTTCGCAACATGCAAAAGGTAGATCAGGGTAAAAGTGTCAAGGCGTCGCTCAATTTCTTTCATCATTGCAAGGGGAAACCGGTGATCGAAATGTCCGAAAAGCATTCCGAATCGAACACCCGGACCGGCGAGTTCCGCGATATCCCCGTGACGCTAAAAGATGCCCGTAGGCTTGCCGATAGACCGGTGCTCGACCGGGAAGGATTCGAGTTGGGCCACTTCGAAACCAGCGTCTCCGACTTCTATAAAGATGACCAAGTAACAGGCATCTACTATCCGGAGATCGTTGCATTCCTGAAATCGGCAACCGGTGCAACATCCGTGCACATCTTCGATCACACGATCCGTGTGCAGGACGACGGCAAACGAACCGAGAAGCAGGTCCGTCTGCCCGTTGCACCCATTCACAATGACTATACAGAATGGTCAGGACCCAAGCGGGTCAGAGACGTAATGTCGGAAGCCGAGGCCGAGCGTTACCTCGGCCATCGCTTCGCCATGGTCAACGTATGGCGCTCCATCGGCGTATCGGCGGAGCGCCTGCCGCTCGCCATGGCCGATGCCCGGACCATTCGGCCGGATGACTTCGTGGCGTCGGATCTGGTTTATCAGGACCGAAAGGGTGAAATATTTCAGGTCAGGCACAGCATGGGACAGGAATGGTTTTATTTTCCGGACATGCAACCGGACGAGGTCGTTCTACTCAAGTGCTTCGATAACGCCACCGACTGCCCGGCGCGCTATACCGCGCATGGAACGTTCGAAAACCCGCTCGCCGGACCCCATGTGCCGCCCCGCGAGAGCATCGAGGTACGGACGATGATCTCCTTCGCCCCTCCCGCCTAGTTCTTGACCGTCAACGTCGCCGGCGTCCACTTTTGGCGCCGCCGCTCCCGCTTTCCGGTCTCGTCCTCGCTGCCGTAATTCGTCGCAACGCCGGGGCCAAACGCATCATGGTTGTGGAGCGCATTTGCCATGACGTTGGCATAGGCGTGATTCCCGTCAGGCATATAAGCTGAAACGTATACGCCACAGGTGGAGCAAACCAGAAACTCCGTCGCTTTCGTGCCGAACTTATAGCGGCCGAGGCGCGCCGTGTCTGTGACGGTGATTGCTACATGGCCCGACGGATCGGAGAGCGCCCGCGTTGCGTGCTTGCGGCAGAATGAGCATTGGCAGGCGCGCGGCACAGCATCCTTCGCAGAGATGGTGGTCTTGTAGACGACGGAAATGTTTCCGCAGTGGCAGCCGCCTTTAAACTCGAGCATTTAAAATTTCCTAATCCAGATCATTCATCATAGCGTTAAAAACTACGTGGCAAATTTTGAATTTGATAAATGAAAATAAGATGGACATCCCCAATCGATGGAGGCGGGCACCCCAGGACGACGCTCAGAAAGTTGCGGAAACTGGACGGGAAGCGCTCGCGCGGGCGGGAAAGAAGGGGCTGGAAGCAGCAGAATAGCTGGACAGGCATCACATTGATGCCTGTGCCGAATGCCTTTTGTTTCATTTGGTTGAGGCAGGTATCCCGTTTTCAATGTGCTGTCCCATTTCCTATTAACCGGGTTTTAATTCCCCGTGATGGTGCTCGCCGGGGGCAGCGCTTTCTTTGCGCGATAAGGTAGGTCAGTTGGCGAGAGATTTCGGATAGACTGGCTATTATGGACCTTGGGATAAACGGCAAGGCGGCGCTGGTAACGGGCGCCAGTGCGGGTATCGGGAAGGCGGTCGCGCTGGAGCTGGCCAGCGAAGGTGTACGCGTCGCGCTGACGGCACGAGGCGTCGAGCGACTGGAGACCACGGTAGAGAAAGTCCGTGCGACTGGAACCGACGCCATTGGAATTCCAGCCGACGTGACCGATCCGAAGGCCGCTAAAACCCTCGTGACGGAAACCGTCAAGGCATTCGGTTCGATTGATATTCTTGTCAACAATGCCGGACGGGCGCACGCTGGCGGACTCTTGGAAACCACGGACAAAGACTGGGAGGAAATGACATCCACGAAGTTATACGCAATGGTCCGGACTTGCCGCGAGGCGGTGCCTCATATGCAGAAGGCCGGTTGGGGCAGAATCGTGAACATGTCCTCTATTGGGGGCACTTACCCCAATCCCAAATTGACGATTTCGCATGGGCTCAGTGCGGCGATTGACAACTTGACGAAGTCGTTCGCGCTTGATCTGGCAGGCGACGGCATTTTGGTGAACGCGATTGCCATTGGCGCGGTCCGAACCGGGAACTGGGAGGCGAACATGATCCCCAAAGTTCGCGATTCGCGCCCGGACCTCGCAACGCTGTCCGACGAGGAACTGATCGCGAAGCTTGGCGCCGAAATGACACCCGTTGGCCGTTTCGGATCGCCGGAGGAAATCGCCGCGGCAGCAGCGTTCCTTGCGTCCGAGCGCAACGGCTTCATAACAGGTTGCGTCATTGAAGCATCAGGGGGTGCAGATCGGTTCATGTAGTAGTAGCGCTGTCTGACGTCGGCGCCCATGGTTTGGACCTGGGTTTGCAGGAAAAAGAGTGGTGGGCCCGGCAGGATTCG
>CAZQZB010000034.1:0-22807 GCA_964597695.1 uncultured Thalassospiraceae bacterium
CGCATCGACGTCGACTACGGCGGCGAGGCCGCCGATTTGATGATCGCCATTCACGCATGGCGTAGCACTGCCGCCATTCTGCGCTACCGGGAGAGCTTTCGGGACGGGCCGCTGGTGGTCGTTCTCAGCGGTACTGACGTCAATACGTTCTTGAAATTACACCCGCAAACAACGCTCCGCTCCATGGAGATGGCGGACGCCCTAATCTGCCTGCATGACCTCATCAGCGAGACGCTGCCGGCACCGTTCAGAAAGAAGCTCCATGTAATCCGCCAATCTGCCTTGCCCCTTACTGGTCCGCGTCGCCCGGCCAAGCGGACCTTCGACATCTGTGTCATTGGCCACCTGCGCGACGAGAAGGACCCCTTTCGGACGGCCCTGGCGGCCAGGCGCATGCCGCCCGCCTCGCGACTCCGAGTCATACACCTGGGCAATGCCCACACCCCCGACTTCGCCAGCCAAGCCGCTGCCGAGATGGCCGTGAATTCCCGCTACCGGTGGCTCGGCGAAGTACCGGGTTGGCGGGTGCGCCGCGAGTTGGCAAAGACCCGGCTGATGGTGATCAGTTCCAATCAGGAGGGCGGCGCCAATGTGGTTTCCGAGGCCGTCGTCGCTGGCGTGCCGGTGATCGCTAGTGACATCGCCGGAAACGTGGGCCTCCTGGGGCGCGACTATCCCGGCTACTACCCGGTCCGCGATGAGACGGCGCTGGCGCGTCAGCTGGTGCGCGCCGAAACGGAGCCAGCGTTCCTCGACACACTGGAGCGCCATGGGCGGAATCTCAAACCCCTGTTTCGGCCCGCCCACGAGCAGGCCGCCTTAAACCGGATCGTCAATTCGGTTGCGAGATAAGGGTGACCGGCTCCAGATGGTCACTTTCGGCGGTCACGCGGCCGACGATGGCCGCTTTCGCGTACCCGAGATCACGAAGTGCCTTCAGGCAGGATTGGGCCCGCTCGGCGGGCAGGCTGGCCAGCAGGCCGCCGGATGTCTGGGGATCAAAAATCAACGGGTAGCATTTGTGCTTTCTAGGCGCGTTCAAGTTGCGGATAGCCCGGCGCAGCCGGACGTTCGCGGGTTGCAGCGAACTAAGAATTCCGAGGCGTACCGTCTCCTGGGCGCCGTCCAAAACTGGCAGGGAATCGAGATCAATCTCCACGTCAACGCCCGAGGCCTTGGTCATCTCCACCGTATGGCCCAACAGCCCGAAACCGGTGATATCCGTGCAGGCGCTGGCGCGGTGGTTGAACAGACATTGCGCCGCCTTGCGGTTTGACTGGACCATGGACTTCAGCGCCCCCTCGATCCACCGCCCTTTGGCTTTCTGCTGCATGTCGGCGGCGAACAGAGTGCCGGTGCCGAGCGGCTTGGTGAGGATCAATACGTTGCCGGCCGCCATGCCGCCCTTACGAAGAATGGTCTCGCGGTCGGCCAAGCCGTTGATCGAGAACCCCAGCGCCAACTCCGGCCCCTCGCTAGTATGGCCGCCAACCAGGGTCGCGCCGGCCTCGTTGAGGACATCTATGGCACCGGTCATCATTTCGCGGATGGACGTTTCGACCTTGGCTTCCAGGCTGTAGGGAACGGTCGCGATAGCAAGAGCTGATTGGGCCTCCGCCCCCATGGCGAAGATGTCACCCAAGGCGTGGTTCGCGGCAACCTGCCCAAACACGTAAGCGTCGTCGATAAAGGCCCGGAAGTAGTCCACCGTATGGACCATCACCTTACCGTCCGGAACTTTAACGACGGCCGCGTCGTCGGCGGCATGAAGGCCGACCAGAACATCCTCGTTGGCGGCCGGCTCCAAGTCAGCCAGGGCCCGGGTCAAGACATCGGCCCCGACCTTAGCGCCACAACCGCCGCAGCGCATGGCGACGGCCGAAATGTTGCTGAGTGTGGCCCGATCGGCGAGGCCGGGATCTAACGATGTCGCCTCCTCGGCGGCCATCTGGGGCAGTTCGTTGAACTTGCGCATGAAGCGCTGGTCGATCCAATCCTTCCACTTCCAGACCCACCGGCCTTCCGCAGACCACCCCCATTTGGCGCCCACGGCATGTTTGTCGCCGGTGCTGATCAAAACCAGGAAGGCCCGCTGCGGCGAAAACGGCCGGGCCGGCCGGCCGACCAGGACACGGCGCAGATTTCCGGTCAGCGGCGGCCCCTGACGGACCGCAAAGACACCAGCTTTCGGTCGCGGATGATTGACGACTGCGGCGATGTCCCCGGCCGCAAAGACGTCCGCATGAGAGGTTGATTGTAGGGTGTCGCGAACCTGGATGAACCCGGCCTCATCCACATGGAGGCCAGATTCGCGAAGCCAAGACGGCGCACCGGCTGCAGTGACCCAGAGGATTTCATCCAATTCGATGGTCTTGCCGCCGGCAGTGGTTATCGCGCCGGGCGCCACTTTTGCCGCTTCGGCGCCGGTATGGACGTGTACGCCGCGCGCCGTCAGGTGTTGCTCGAAGCGGCGCCGCACGCCGGCGCCGAAGTTCGGCAGGATAGTCTCCGACTTGGAGATCAGGTGGAACTCCAGGCTATCCGTCCCCTGCCCCCGTTCGGTAAGGAGATTGCCGAGCCGATACTGCACGGCGAGCAGTAACTCCGTGCCGCCCGCCCCGGCTCCGACAACGCCGATCCGATGCGGGCCCGGACTGTCCAGCACGCGCTCCACCAAGAGCTGCCAGCGATCAACGAAATTGTTGATCGGTTTGACTGGCGTCGTGATTTCCTCGGCCCCCGAAATGCCGTTGAAACTGGGCGTCGACCCGATATTGACCGAAAGAACGTCGTAGGGAACGGCAGGGCGCCCCTTGCAGATGACCTGCTTGGCCTCCAGGTCGAGCAAGGTCGCCTCGTCATGGTAAAGGCGCGCGCCGGCGAACTGGCATAGCGGGCGTAAGTCGATATGCGCCTCATCAAATTCGTAGTGGCCGGCCAAGTAGCCCGGCAGCATACCCGAATAGGGCGTGTGCACGTCGCGTACTATAACCGTGAGGCGGGCGCCGGGCAGCGGGTTCATGCCGAACTTCTTGAGGACGATCACATGACTGTGCCCGCCACCGATGAGGACGAGGTCTTTGACGATGGCGTCTTGGCTGGATTTCATCTCGCCTACTCTCAGCTCGTCCCTAGGCTTGCCCGGCCTGGGAACTCAAGCGCATGCAACTCCGAATGCAGCAGGACAGGATATAAATACCCATATTAAGGGCTGCCGTAACGGCAATCAAAAACATCGCCCGGTTGAGGCCATCGTTCTTGATAATGTCTCCCGCCGCAAAGGCGAGACTAAGAACGCTTATGAAGCCAGAAATTTTAGCTCTGGATTTGGGTCTGCGGCTAGAGTTGTGTCGATCAGCAGAAATCCAAAAACCAGTAGAAAAAAGAAGGCACCAATTGGCCCACAGAGAATTGCGACCGACAAAATTTTCAACAGCCATTGCATAACGATAATAGTTAAATACCACTAACAGCCGGTATAGATAATCTCTCAGTTGCCCTCAGAAACGCCTTGAGCCTGTCCGCCAAGGACCGGCAAGCAAACGAACAACGTGCAAACTATGGTGCAAACTATTGAAACCGAAGGGGTTAGCCGTTTTCAGCTAACTAATTGAAAGTAATGGCGCGCCCGGGAGGACTCGAACCCCCAACCTCCTGATCCGTAGTCAGACGCTCTATCCAATTGAGCTACGGGCGCAAAGACATGAACTAATCGGACGGGGCGTCATCGTCAAATTGCCGCCCGGAAGGCTGGCGACACTACTCCACCCCCATGGCCAAGGCAAGAAACCGGAATTACCCATACCGGGGCGAAATTAGCGCTTAAAAATAGTAACTTGTCGTAGGATTCGCCGTTGAGTAATATCGCTGGTAATTATAAAGGGAAAGGGGATCTTCCTTTATCTCTCGAAATAGTTATTGTAGTTTCAAGGGCGCTACCCTTGCGAATCATAGGTGGAAAGCGTGTGATGGCTTATCGTGGATTGCGGATATTTCTTGCCGGGGCGCTTTTTTTGTTGCCCGCGTGCAGTTCTACTGAAAACGCCCTTTGGCCGTCCCTGACCGGCGAGGACCCGGCTGGCGCCAAGCCGCAAGTGGCCCAACCCCGGCAGCCGACGCCGGCTTCGGCCAATGCCAGCGCCGCCACTTCGCAGCCCGTCATCGTCGCCCAGGACCCCCCGCCGCTGGGGACCACTAATTTCGAGCCTCCCGGCGTTACCCCCGGCCAGCCTACGGGGACCTTCGTCGGCAAGAAGGTAAATGAACTCCGCGAGGAGTTGAAGCGCCTTCAGGTTTCCATTTCCCAACACAACAGCCAGCTCCAGGGACTACGCGGCAAGGTCGTCGCCAACTCGCAGCGCTACCACGGCACCATCGCCGCCGTGAACGCGCGCCTTCAAGTCGGCACCACGCCGGGCAACCCGGTCCTCGTGCAGCAGTTCAACAGCGCCCAGGCGGACCTTGACCGCATCGCCAACGACATCACGGAGATGAACGTGCTGGGAAGCCGCGTCACCAATAATTCCACGATGTCATCGTACCTTTCGGAATCGGCCCGTGCCTCCTTTGCCGTCTCGGGCGCCGTCGATGAAGACCATCGGCAGCTTGCGATCCTCGAGGACGAGGTCAACCGCACCGACGTTTTGATCTCGAGGCTGTTGAAAGAGGTCTCCGACGACGTCCGCCGCCAGACCAATTACGTGGCCTCCGAACGGGCTAATCTTAACCTGGTTTCGGCTGCCATCAGGACCGGCGAGATTTTCGGCGGCAGCCTGATCCAGAAAGCCCTGGAGACAGCGACCGCAGGGCGCAACGGCAATATCGCCGCCCGCCCGTCCGATACCACGGGCAAACGCCCCCTGATGGTGATCCGCTTTGACCGCACCAAGGTCCCCTACCAGCAGGCGCTCTATCACGCTGTCAGCCGCGTCCTCGAACGGCGCCCCGACGCCATTTTCGACCTCGTAGCCATCGCCCCGGCGGTCGGCGGCGTGGCCCGGGTGGCGCTAAACTCCAACAAGGCCCGCAGGCAAGCCGAGAAGGTCCTTCGGTCGCTGGTCGAAATGGGCCTGCCCCCGGCCCGGACCGCCATTTCCTCGAAGACCCTTTCGTCGGCGAAAACCAACGAAGTTCACGTCTACCTGCGTTGACAATACCGAGTTTTTTTGGGTTTTGACTACCGGCGCCTCCCGACGTCCCCTGAGGGGTGCCGGTTTTTTTTGCCCTCTTGACGCTTGCGTTGAAATGGCCGGGTGGGCGTTTCATACTTAAGGCATGATCCGGTTCCCGCCATCCCTGCTGTTCTGGCTGTATTCATCCCGGCGATGACGGCCTTCGCCCAGGCGCGCCTCGACCTGGTGCGGCTGCCAGCGGGGGTTTAAGATCGAACTCTACACCCGGGCGCCTGGCGCCCAATCGATGGCGGTAGTCGATTCCCTCGGCCTCGTCTTCGTCGGCACCCGTAGCGACAGCGTCTACCCCGTCATCGCCCGCGACCGCGACGGCCGGGCCGAGCGGGTCGATCATGTGCTGAAGGGCCTGAAGACCGCCAACGGCATCGACTGGAAGGACGGTTAGCTTGACATCGCCGAACAGCACCGGGTGGTGTGCTTCCGGGCCCCGGACCTGAAGACCCTGGCGCGGGCCGAACCGGAAATGTTGTTCGAGGGCCTACCCGACAACCCGTGGCACGGCTGGCGTTACGCCCGTTTTGGGCCGGACGGCAGATTTTATATCGCCGTCGGCTCGCCATACAAAGTCTGCCGGTTCAGGGGCATGGAGAGCACCATCGTACGCATGGCCGCGTAGGGGGGAAAGCTAGAAATCTTTGCCGCCGGAGTGCGCAATTCCATCGGCTTCGATTTCCAACCCGGGACCGGTGAGTTTTACTTCACCGATAACGACACCGACATGATGGGCGACAATAGCCCGCCCGATGAATTCAACCACGTGCCCGGCCCGGGGCTCTGGTTCGGGTTCCCCTATTACGGTGGCGGCCGCCACCGGACGACGGACTTCCGCGGCTGCAAAGTCCCCCGCCCTGTCACCTTCCCGGTCGTCGATTCCAACGCCCACGTGGCGGCCTTGGGCATCAGTTTCTACCGGGGCAGCATGTTCCCGCCGGGCTTGCGGGGCGATGCCTTCGTCGCCGAACATGGATCCTGGAACCGCACCATCCCCGACGGCTACCGGGTCATGCGCGTCCGCTTCGACAAGAAAAACAAGAAGACCCTAGGCAAGGAAATTTTCGCCGAGGGCTGGCTTGTGGGCGAGGAGTCGTGGGACCGGCCGGTGGACATCAAGGAACTGGGCGCCCTTTACCGAATCACCTATCCGGGTTAGGCGCGGGCGGAAGAAAATCTCGTGGAGGTCGTCGGGCTCGTCCTCCAGCTGTTCTATAAAATAGGTGATTTCGGCGCCCTATATGACGCCCTACACCGCCACGTTGTCTATCAGCCGCGTTTTTCCCAGCCACGCCGCCGCCAGCACCCGGGCCGGCTTCGACGCGTCAACCACCGGGTCCAGCGTGTCGGCGTCGCGGACGCTTAGGTAGTCGATCTTGGTGTACCCGCTACGGACCAGTTGGCCTTCGCCCCATTCGGCCTGTTCCGCCCCGTCGGCGCCACGGACGATGTTTTCGGCGACCTGACTGATGGTACCGAACAACACCGGCGCGATCTTGCGCTCAGCCTTGGTCAAAGTGACGTTGCGGGACGCCAGCGCCAGACCGTCGGCCTCGCGCACCGTCGGCACCGCTTCGATCCGGACCGGGATGTCCAGGTCCCGGGTCAGGCGCCTGATGACCTGAAGCTGTTGATAGTCCTTTTCGCCGAAGACGGCGATTTCTGGTAGGGCCTGCATCAACAGCTTCGTAACGACGGTGGCGACGCCGGTGTAGAAGCCGGGACGGAATTCTCCTTCCAGGATATCGCCCAGACCTTCGACCCGGACCTTAGTGGTATAACCGGGGGGGTAGATTTCCCCGGCTTCGGGCCGGTACAACAGCTCGATGCCTTCGTATTCCAGCTTGGCGGCGTCTTCGGCCTCGTCGCGGGGGTAAACGTCAAAATCCTCGCCCTCGCCGAACTGTGCCGGATTGACGAACAGCGTCACGCAGGTGCGTGTGGCCTTGGCCCGGGAATGGCGGACCAGGGCTAGATGCCCCTCGTGAAGCGCCCCCATGGTCGGCACCAGGCCCACCGTCTCGCCGGCATGGCGCCAAGCCGTGATGGTATCGCGTAGTTCCTCAATGGTGGTGACGGTCTGAAGCATGGAACCCGGAATCAGCCCTTGCCCTTGTCGACGCCGAAACAATGTTCCAGCCCTGGGAAACGCCTTTCGCGGACGTCATCGGCGTAGGCTTGGGCGGCTTTTTCGATCTCTTCGCCCAGTTCGGCATAGCGCTTGACGAACGTCGGTGTGAAGTCGGAAAACAGGCCCAGCACATCGTCGGTGACCAGGATCTGCCCGTCGCAGGCCGGTGACGCGCCGATGCCGATGGTGGTCACGGAAACAGTTTTGGTGATCTCGCGGGCCAGCCCTTCGACGGTTCCTTCGATGACCATGGCGAAGGCGCCGGCGCCGGTGACGGCCTTGGCGTCCTCCATAACCCGCTTCCATCCCTCGTCGTCCTTGCCCTGGATCTTAAAGCCGCCCCAGTTGGTGGACTTCTGCGGCAACAGGCCAATATGGCCAAGAACCGGAATATCGTTGTCCACCAAGTGGTGGATGGTGTCGGCCATCTCGACCCCGCCTTCCAGCTTCACCCCCTGGACCGCTGTCTCCTCCAGCACCCGGGAGGCGGATTGCAGGGCCTGTTCGGGGCTGTCCTCATAGGTCCCATGCGGCAGGTCGACGATGACGCAAGCGTGTTCCGATCCGCGCATCACCGCCATGCCGTGGTTGATCATCGCGTCCAGTGTCACGCCGCGGGTGGTTTCCATCCCGTAGATGACCATGGCCAGCGAATCTCCCACCAACAGCAGGTCCACATACGAATCCAGCCATTGCGCCATCGGCTTGGAATAGGCGGTCAGGCACACCAGCGGCTTGCCGCCCTTGCGTGCGGCAATATCGGAAACGGAAATCCGCTGGTTTTCTCCGGATTTTTTCGGCACAGGGTTCCTCATGGAAAACACCACGACTGTAACAGATTGCGGCTGATTTTTCATGCCCCCGATAGCTCTCAAATTGGCTGAAATTCTGGGGGTCATGTTCTATACTGTCCCTCCCTTTCACCAACCCCGGGCCCGCCCGTGACCGCATCCGAATCCCAAAACCAGCCCCTCCTCGCCCAATGCCTGACCGAGGCGGACTTTCCGGAACTTCCCGGCCATCAGAGCGGCAAGGTCCGTGAATCCTACGACCTGCCAGACGGCCGGCGGATCATGATAGCCACCGACCGCCAGTCGGCTTTCGATTACGTGCTGGCGGCGGTGCCGTTCAAGGGACAGGTCCTGAACCAGACGGCCATGTTCTGGTTCGAGAAAACCAAGGACATTTGCGCAAACCATGTGATCGACACCCCCGATCCAAATGTCGTGGTCGCCCGGCGGCTGGACATGTTGCCCGTCGAAATGGTGGTCCGTGACTATTTGACCGGCTCCACCGAAACCAGCATCTGGCCCATGTACGACCGGGGCGAGCGGCGTCTCTACGGCCACAATTTCCTGGACTGCATGGCCAAGAACCAGAAATTGCCTTCGACCATCCTAACACCCACCACCAAGGCCGGGCAGGGAGAACACGACGCGCCGGTCACGGCAGGGGAGATCATCGAGCAGGGCCTGCTCAGCCAGGACCAGTGGGACGAACTGTCGGCGCTCAGCCTCACCCTATTCGCCCGCGGCCGAGAAATCGCCGCAGCCAATGGATTGATCCTGGTCGATACTAAGTATGAGTTCGGCACCGACGACGACGGCCGGGTCACCTTGGCCGACGAGATCCACACCCCTGATTCGTCCCGCTACTGGATTGCCGAGACCTATACCAGCCGCTTGGAGGCGGGCGAGGAGCCGGAAAGCCTGGACAAGGAATTTCTGCGTCTTTGGATCACCGGCCGCTGCGACCCCTACAATGAACCTATTCCCGCTATCCCGCCGGAGACATTGGTCGAATTCTCGGGCAGGTACGTCAACCTTTACGAACAGGTCACCGGACTGGCATTCCAGAAGCCGGATTTGGAAACACCCATCGGCGAGCGGGTGCGCGCCAGCCTAAGCACAGCCTTTCCGGAATATTTCGGCTCCTTAGGGATTTCAACATGAACCAGGCGTCAATAGACCTCTGCCCCCGCCCCAGACCTCTGTGCTGGCCGGCGGCAGGCTGGGTGATTACCTTGGCTCTTTCGTTGGTGCTGGTCGCCTGCCAGCACGAGAAAGAGGGTTTTTCCACCACCGCTACGCCCGCCGGGGAAACGCCCGCCGGGGAAACGCCCACCGAGGCGGCCCGACCGCCACCCGCCGAACCGGGCAAGGTGAAACGGCAGATGATCGTCGCCGGCCATCCCTTGGCCGCCGAGGCCGGCCGAAAGATCCTGCGCGACGGCGGCACCGCCATCGACGCCGCCATCGCTGCCCAGATGGTGCTGACCCTGGTCGAGCCGCAATCGTCGGGCATCGGCGGCGGCGCCTTCCTGCTCCACTACGCCGCCAAGACCGGCGCTATCGAAAGCTATGACGGCCGGGAGACGGCGCCGAAATCGGCCAACCCCTACATGTTCCTGGACGGTGCCGGCAAGCCCCAACGGTGGCGCGAGGCATCCGTTGGCGGGTTATCGGTAGGTGTCCCGGGCCTGCTGAGGATGCTGGAAGCCGCCCACAAGGACCACGGGCGACTTCCGTGGCGTGATCTGTTCCGACCCGCCATTGAATTAGCCGAAAAAGGGTTTTCCATCTCCAAACGGCTAGCACGGCAGATCGCCGGCGCCCGGCACCTCCTGGAAAGCCCCGTCGCCGGGACCTATTTCTTTGCTAATGACGGCACGCCCAAGCGCGAGGGAGCACTTCTCGTCAACCGCGACCTAGGGGATACCCTCGGCCGCATCGCCGAAAAGGGCGCAGACGTCTTCTATTCCGGCGAAATCCCCGAGGCCATCGTTAAGGCGGTGACGGGCGCGCCACGCAACCCCGCCGCCATGAAGGTCGAGGACATCTCGGTCTACAAGGCCAAGAAACGTTCGCCCGTATGCCTACCCTACCGCCGGTGGCTGGTCTGCGGCATGGGCCCGCCGTCGTCGGGCGGCATCACTGTGCTGCAAATCCTGGGCATGTTGCAGAACTTCGACCTTGCCGCCCTCGGCCCCGGTTCGCCTGCCGCCATCCATCTGATCAGCGAGGCCAGCCGCCTGGCTTTCGCCGACCGCAACGTCTATATCGGCGACCCAGATTTCGTCCCCGTTCCCTTGGCTGGCCTTCTGGACCCGGAATACCTGAGCCTCAGGGCGTCGGGGATTTCCGCCACCAAGGCGCTGGGCAAGCGCCAACCTGGCATGCCGGGCATCAGCGCCCGGCTGTCATTGCCCCCCGAAGGCGATGAAGGGGGCTTCTCGACGACGCAGATGAGCGTTATCGATTCCGAAGGCAACGCCGTCTCCATGACCTCCAGCATCGAAAGGGCGTTCGGTTCCAGGTTGATGACCCGCGGTTTCATGCTCAACAACCAGTTGACCGACTTCGCCTTCGTGCCCAACGTCAACGGAGCCCCGGTCGCTAATCGGGCCATGCCCAGCAAGCGCCCGCGCAGTTCCATGGCGCCGACCCTCGTCTACGATGACCAGGGCCGCGTCGTCATGGTCATCGGTTCGCCGGGCGGCTCGCGCATCATCGGCTATGTGACCAAGGCCGTCATTGCGGCGCTGGATTGGAAGCTCAATGCCCAAGCCGCCGTCGATTACCCGAATTTCCTCAACCGCAACGGGCCGCTGGAGATCGAGGAAGGGACCCCCCTTGCCGATCTCAAGCCGGCGCTGGAGGCAATGGGTCACCAAGTTCGTCTGCTTCCCCTCCACAGCGGTCTCATCGGCATCATCGCCACCAAGGGCGGACTGGAAGGCGGCGCCGATAAGCGCCGCGAAGGCAAGGCGTTGGGGGATTAGGGCGCATTCTTCGCTTTTAGCCAGGAGCGGACCTAGGAACTTGTGTCAGAAGTCCTAACCTCTAGCCAAGCGGGCGACTGTCGGCGACGTGCTTGGTAACACGGCAGGCGTCATTGACCACACTAAAAAAAGACTGGATTTCAAATTGTACATCCAGTGAAGTCCGCAGAAGTACAGTCCGGGAAACTCTGAAATGCAACGCTGCTGGATCGGATACCCGCGCTTGTCCAAAATGGGCAGATCGATCCAATTGAAGTCGCAATTGAACCCGGTGGCCAGATGATGGCTGCAATTTCCCTTTCTACAAGATCCAGTTCCTGTATCTCTTCGAGATCCGGTCCGTCGGTTGGGGCACCGTCGTCTGTGTTGCTGTCGTCTATCTCCGATACGTCCAGCCCCGCCTTTCAGATATACTCGTCGAACGCCGTCATGCGATCTTTGGAATATTGGTCGGCCTGTGCGACTTTCTCCTTGAGATCGGGCGCAATGGTGAGTTTGTGCCCGTCTGATTCGATCACCCGTTCCAGGAGCTTCATTTCGGCCCGGGCGCTGTTCTCTTCTAGATAGACCTTGCGGTAACGTGCAATGGACGGCGTCTAGTTCAAGAATTATGCCAGCATGACGAAGAAAACCGTCAACAGCAAAAGCCAAAACGACAGGCTGTTGATGAATTTCGGGCTATGCCGCCGTGTCTCAAACATGCCTTCGACCTTATATTAAATGTTAAGTCAACCAAACCGGCTGAAGAACCTGACGATCTTCCGGGTCCGCTCGCTGAAGAGCTGGGGCGTATAAAAGCTGCCGGCGGCGCGCTTCGAGACCTCGCCCAGCGTCGGATAGGGGGCAACCATCTGGGCCATGGCGCCGACCTTGATCTTCTGGCTCATGGCCAGCACCCAGGTGAGGATCAATTCACCCGCCTGCGCCCCGACGATGCCGCAGCCGAGCACCCGGCCGTTTTTCCATACCACCACCTTGGCCATTCCCTCGGTGGCGCCTTTGGTCTGGGCGCGGTCGTTCTCGGCAAAGGGCCAGCGCAGCACCCGAAAGTCGGCGCCGGCTTCTTGCGCCGCCGCTTCCGTCATTCCCACCTGGGCCAGTTCGGGGGTCGTGTAGGTGACCCAGGGAACGGCTCCGGTATCGACCTTGGCCGGTAGCCGGAAAAGCGCGTTCTTGAGCACCACCCCGGCGTGATAGCCGGCGACGTGTGTGAACTGCATGCCGCCCGAAACGTCGCCGATGGCGAATACCCGCTTGTTGGACGTGCGCAGCCGCGCGTCCACTTCGATGCCCTTGGCCGAATAGCGGATACCGGCCTTTTCCAGGTCAAGCCCCTCGACATTGGGGCGCCGGCCGGTGGCGACCAGGATGTGGGAGCCTTCGACCGTCGCCGCCCGGGAACCGCCGTCACGGTCCTTTAGTGCCACGGCGATGCCGCCAGGCGTTTTTTCAACGCCCTTAATATCGATGTTTTCACGGACGTCGATGCCGTCCCGGGCCAATTGCCGGCGCACCACGTCGACCAGTTCCGGGTCGTCCTTGGGCATGACATTGAACATTTCCAACACCGTCACCCTGGCGCCGAGATGCCGGTGGGCCTGGGCCATCTCCATGCCTATGGGTCCGCCGCCGATGACAATCAGGTGCCCGGGCAAATCATCGGCATAGAAGATGGTCTCGTTGGTGTAAAAGTCGATCCCGTCGAGGCCCGGAATCGGCGGCACGAACGGCAGGGACCCAGTGGCGACGACGAACCGGCGGGCAGCGATCCGGGTGCCACCAGCGGCGACGGAGTGGGATGCGGTGAAGCGGCCCTGGTCCTTGATCACCTTGACGCCCAGGCCCTCGAACCGTTCCTCGGAATCATTAGGCGCGATGGCGGCGATTGCGCCATGGATGTGGCCGAAAACGCCCTTGGCATCGATTTCCGGTTCCCTTTCGGCGATGCCGAAGCGGGCGGAACGGCGCATGCCTTCCGCCGCGTGCCCGGCCGCCAACATCGCCTTCGACGGCACGCACCCGTAATTGAGGCAGTCGCCCCCCATTTTGCCTTTTTCGATCAACACCACCTTAGCCCCCATCTGCGAGGCCCCGGCCGCCACAGAGAGGCCCCCGGAACCGGCGCCGATGACACAGATGTCGACGTTGAGATCATCCGCCATGAGGTTATTTGGCCTTGTCCTTGTAAGCCTTTATCCCCTTGTAGACGACCGGGACAAGAGCCAGCGCCGCCAGCCCCAACAGGGGGCCGAAGATATGGGGCTCGAAAATAATGTCCAGTTTGGGCCTCTCCCCTTTATCGATCACCATGCCTAAACCGTTGCCGATGCTGCAGAAAACGACGGACCCTGGGATGATGCCCAAAAACGTGCCGATGACGAAGGTCCGGACCGGAACTCCCAGAAGCGCCGGCACCATGTTGACCAGCCAGAACGGAAACAAAGGCACCAGCCTGAGCACTAGAAGATAGGAAAGCGCGTTTTCCTTGAAGCCGTTCTCCATCCGCCTTCCGGCGGCGCCCATTTTTTCATGAAAGAAGTCGGCCAGCGCATAGCGCGCTATAAGGAAGATGCCCAAAGCGCCCAGCGTCGCCGCAACGACCACGTACAGGGTTGCCAAAACGGTCCCGAACAGAAAGCCGCCGGCCAGCGATAACCACACCGCGCCCGGCACCGAAAGCGCCACCACCAACGCATAGCCGAAGACGAAATAAAAAATCGCCAGGACCCGGTTTTGCCCATACCAGTCGAGCGCCGCCTGGCGGTTGGTCTTCACCATCTCGAAGCTGAGAAAGTCGTCCATTCCGAACGCGAAAACGGCTACCAAGGCAGCAACGGCCACCCCCAGCGGCAGAAATCGCAACAGGGATGGTTTTTTCGCCACCCGGCCGTCTGTCCGGCCGTCGGTTTCCATCATGGTGGGGGGTCTCCGGTTAATGTCGCCCGCCGGTGGCGCAGGATACGGAAAGACAAGGGATCATTTAATGGAACGCCCGCCCGACGGCAACCGTAACCTGGGAGCGGGACGATAAAGCCCGGTAAACATTGTATAAGCGGGACTTGAAGCCGCCTTCGCCGTTATTTTAATACGCCGCCGGAAGCGGCCCCTTGACCCGGCTTCAAGAGCTGTTCGGGAGACCGTGGCTGGCGTTGACTTCGCCCAGGCAAAAACGTATACAGCGGGCTCGTTATTCATCAGAGGTGACCCGTGAAGCGCACCTTTCAGCCAAGCAAGCTAGTCCGCAAACGCCGCCATGGTTTCCGCAAGCGCATGGCGACCGTCGGTGGCCGCAGGGTTCTTGCAAACCGCCGCGCCAAGGGGCGGAAGCGTCTTTCTGCGTGACGGTGTCGCCTGATTCCGGTTGCCCCGCCTGCCCATGCTTCCTTACACCGAGGCCGCTGGCATGTTGCGTCTGAAGCAGCGGCGGCAGTTCCTGCGGGTCACAGCCGGGGGCCACAAGTGGGTCGCGCCGGGATTGATTCTACAAGCCCGGCGCCGCGATGCGGACGAAACCGGCGCCGGCCCGGTGACCGGTTTTCGTGTCGGGTATACCGTCAGCCGGAAGGTCGGCTCGGCGGTCCACCGCAATCGGGCCCGCCGGCGCCTTCGGGCGGCGGCGGAAAAGGTGATGCCGGCCCATGCCATGGGCGGTCATGACTTCGTGTTGATCGGCCGGGCGGCGACGTTGAGAAGGCCTTTCCAGGCACTCATCGGAGATTTGGAGACGGCGCTCAGGCAGCTTGATGCCTTCGACGGTTAGGTTAAACCACCGGCGCCGAAACGGGGCGCGCCGTAAATTTGGATAGGCGGGGACGGCCATGACGTTCATCGGCAAGATCATGCAAGGCGCGATCAGGGTTTATCAGCTCTTGGTCGTTCCGGTTCTTCCGGCCGGGGGCTGCCGGTTTCATCCAAGCTGTTCGAATTACGCCCATCAAGCCATCGGCCGGCACGGCGCCGTCTCGGGCGGCTGGCTGACGTTGAAAAGGATCCTCCGCTGCCACCCGTGGGGCAAGCCCGGCGTCGATGAGGTGCCGCTTCGAGCTGGCGTCGCCGAACCCGAAGCCACGGCGGACGCTAATGCCGCCCGCTACCCCGCCGGGTTGTGCTAGAAACCCGGGCCGGACCCATGATCGATAATCGAAACATGATCCTGGCGGTGGTTCTGTCGATCGCCATTCTGGTCGGCTTCGAGATGTTTTTTGCCGAGACCCCTCCGACCCCTTCGCCGGGAGAGCAACAGCAGACGGAACGGATGCCTTCGGCGCCAAATCAGGCCCCGGGGGCCCAGGCGCCAAGCCTGCCCGCCATCCCCAGTGCGCCGGGCGTGCCGACGGTGGCCGATTGGAACAAACCCCAGAATGCAATCCTCGCGGTCGGCCCCCGGATCAAAATCGTCACCCCGCGCCTATTCGGGTCCATCTCGATTTCCGGGGCGCGGATCGATAACCTGACCCTCGTCGATTACCGCGAAACTCTGGACCCGGAAAGCTCCGAGATCGTCCTGCTGATTCCGAAGGGCGCGCCTAAGGCCTATTTCGCCGAGTTCGGCTGGGTTGCCACGGGCGGCCAAGCGGTCCCCGGCGCCGATACCGTGTGGCAGGCCAAGAGAAAGACGCTGGCGCCCGAGACCCCGGTGACGCTGACATGGGACAATGGCCAGGGCCTCCGGTTCTCGCGCACCTTCGCCGTCGACAACGATTACATGTTCACCGTCACCCAGAAAGTGAAGAACACCGGGACCTCGGCGGTGACGCTCTATCCCTACGGCCTGATCTCGCGGCGCACGACGCCGGAGGTGATCGGGTTCTACATCCTTCACGAAGGGCTTCTGGGAGTCACCAACGGCACCCTTTCGGAAATCGACTACGATGAGTTGCAGGAAGAAGGTCAGATCAAGGAAACCACCAGGGGCGGCTGGCTCGGAATCACCGACAAGTACTGGCTGACCGCCTTGGTGCCGGACCAGAAAGCCAAAGTCACAACCCGTTTCCTCTACCGCAAGGAAAGCGGCGATGACCTCTATCAGGCCGATTACCTAAGCGCGCCGGTAACCGTGGCCCCGGGAAAGACCGGGGAGGTGCAAAACCGCTTGTTCGCCGGCGCCAAGGAGGTGACGCTGCTCGACGCCTACAACCTCGACAATGAGGAAAAAAATTCCTCATGGTCGTCGATTTACCAGGTCATGACGACGCTCGGCCTGAAGACGAGCACCGCCGACCATCTCGGGATCGAACGTTTCGACTTGGCGATCGATTTCGGCTGGTTCTATTTCCTGACCAAGCCTATTTTCTACGCTCTTATCTACATCAACGGCTTCGTCTTGAACTACGGCTTATCGATCCTGCTTTTGACGGTGTTCATCAAGATAGCATTCTTTCCGCTGGCAAATAAATCCTACGTGTCGATGAGCAAGATGAAGAAGCTGCAGCCCAAAGTCGTCAAGCTGCGCGAGCGCTACGGCGATGACAAGGTGAAGCTAAACGAGGAAATGATGGCGCTTTACAAGCGGGAAAAGGCCAATCCGGCTTCCGGCTGCCTGCCGATTCTCATCCAAATTCCAGTTTTCTTCGCTCTTTACAAGGTGCTGTTCGTCAACATCGAAATGCGCCACGCGCCGTTTTTCGGGTGGATCCATGACCTTTCGGCGCCCGACCCGACGACAGTGTTCAACCTTTTTGGCCTCATTCCGTGGACGCCGCCCGATTTCCTGATGATCGGGATTTGGCCACTGGCCATGGGCATCTCCATGTTCCTGCAGCAGAAGCTCAACCCGCAGCCCACGGACCCCATGCAGGCCAAGATATTCCTTTTCCTACCAATCATGTTCACCTTCCTTTTGGCCCGTTTCCCGGCCGGGCTTGTGATCTATTGGGCTTGGAACAACTCCCTCTCGATGCTCCAACAGTGGGTCATCATGCGGCGCATGGGCATCAAGGGGAAAGATGCCCTAAAGTAGGCCACGCCCAAATTGGGGGCTGCCATGCCTTCACCCGACACAACTAGCGACGACGCCCTTGTCGAGGCCCTTAAGAACGGGCGCTTGCTGTTCGCGCAACAATGCGATTTCGTGATCGGCGCCGCCGGCATCGATCAGGTTCCGGAAACCGGGTTTCCGGAAGTCGCTTTTGCGGGCCGTTCCAACGTCGGTAAGTCGAGCCTTATTAACGCGCTCACCGGCAGCAACACCCTCGCCCGCACGTCCAACACGCCCGGACGCACGCGCCAGATCAATTTTTTCAACCTGGGTCACCGGCTGATGCTGGCCGACCTTCCGGGATACGGGTACGCCAAAAGGCCCAAGGCCGAGGTCATCCAGTGGACCGAGCTGATTGAGACTTACCTCCGGGGCCGCGCCGGGCTCCGGCGGACATGCCTGCTGATCGACGCCCGGCACGGCTTCAAGGACACCGACCAAGAGATCATGGCGATGCTGGACAAGGCCGCCGTGGCCTACCAGGTCGTGTTGACAAAATCAGACAAGCTGAAGGCGGGGCCGCTCCGGGACCGGATCGGTGCCATAGGGGAAGCCCTTGGCGCCCATACGGCGGCGCACCCAGAGATCTTCGTGACTTCGGCCCACAAGGGCCTGGGCATCGCGGAAGTCAGGGCGGCGCTGGCGGCGCTGGCGGCACCGGCAAAACTGGGTTAGTTTCTCCCTGCCATGAGCAAGAAACAGAAAAAACCGGCTAATACCGAGGACGATTGGATAGACCAGGCGGCGGTTCTATCCGAGGCGATGCCCTATATGCGGCGTCACGCCGGCGAGACCTTCGTCATCAAGTTTGGCGGCCACGCCATGGGTGATCCCGAGTTGGCGAATTTGTTCGCCCGCGACATCGTGCTTTTGCGCCAGATCGGCATTAACCCGATCGTCGTCCACGGCGGCGGCCCGCAGATCGCCGAGATGCTGGAACGGCTGAAGATCAAAAGCGAATTCGTCGACGGGCTCAGGGTCACCGACGAGGAGACCGTCGGCGTTGTCGAAATGGTGTTGTCGGGGTCGATCAACAAACAGATCGTATCGGCCATCAACGCTACCGGCGGGTTCGCCATCGGGCTTTCGGGCAAGGACGGAAACCTGATTAAGGCCGACAAGCTCAAGCACACCAAACCGGACCCGGATTCAAACATCGAGCAAATTCTCGACCTCGGGTTGGTCGGCGAGCCGAAGGAAATCAACCCTCATATCCTGGCTCTTTTCGACGAATCCGACATTACCCCGGTGATCGCTCCGATCGGTATCGGGCCCCAGGGCGAGACACTGAACATCAATGCCGACACCGTCGCCGGCGCCATTGCCGCCGCCGTCGGCGCCAAGCGCCTGATGGTGCTAACCGACGTCAAGGGGGTGCTCGACGAGAAAGGGAAGTTGATCTCCCAAACGACCCTTTCCCGGGCCAAGGCGTTGATCGAGGACGGCACCATCAAGGGCGGCATGATTCCGAAGGTCGAAACCTGCTGCCGGGCCATCGAAGGCGATGTGGAAGCCGCCGTCATCATCGACGGTCGGGTGCCCCATGCGGTACTGGTCGAGCTTTTTACCGCCGGCGGCGCCGGAACCCTGATCAAGCTCGACGCTGCGGCTAGAGCGCCATCCGGCTAATTAGAATCCTTTGACCGGGATGAATTTGCGTCGTGGCCAGGCACGTTTCGCTGGGCGATGCGGCGCATCGGCAAAGAAGCGCAACGCCGTAACGGCGCAAAGGCACCAGGTCTTCGGTGGGGCGAATTAATCCCAATTAGCCGGATGGCGCTCTAACCCCACGTCCTGAAAGATTTTTCGGATTTTACCGAACGGACGGCCGGGGGGGGAATGTTGACCTCAGCAGAACGTCATGCAAAGCTTACCGGCGTAAAATTTAAAGTTTTCTCAGTTGAACCCTGCAGGAGAGACCGGCGGCCCAGCCGCCGAAATTGGTTAGCTTGCGCCGGTGCCGAAGGGGCAACCGCCCCACCGAAGATGTAAACCCGCCGGTTTTTACTGGCATCCGGTGGCGGCTATTTTTGGACAGCCGACGGCCGGCCTGAAGGCTCCGCCATAGTTTTCGGAGGGCCTCGTGACAGACCAGAAACCCGAACCCGTCAAAGAAACTCCCCTCTATGCCTTTCACCGGGAGAAGGGCGCCAAGATGGTGCCTTTTGCCGGATATGAGATGCCCCTCCAATACCCCGGCGGCATCATCGCCGAACACCTGCACACCCGCGAGCACGCTTCGTTGTTCGACGTTTCCCACATGGGTCAGGCTCACCTATTGGGCGATGACGCCGCGGCGGCGCTGGAATCCCTAGTGCCGGGTGACCTTCAAGGCTTGGCCGAAGACCGCACCCACTACACGGTGTTGACCAACGAACGAGGCGGTATCATCGACGACCTGATGGTGACGAACCGCGGTTCCTGCCTTTTCCTGGTCGTCAACGCGGCCTGCAAGGAGGGCGACTTCGCCCACATCCAAAACTACATTGCCGCGCGGGCGGAATTGGAGATTCTCGAGGACCGGGCTCTGATCGCGCTTCAGGGGCCGGCGGCCGCGGCGGTCCTGTCTCGTTTCGATCCCAGGGCGGGGGACATGAAGTTCATGACCGCAGACACGTTCAGGATCGGTGGTGCCTCGTGCTTCGTCACCCGGTCCGGTTACACCGGCGAGGACGGGTATGAGATATCCGTCGCCGCCGGGGACGCCGAGGGCCTGGTCCGGCTGCTAAATGATGAGCCTGAGGTCATGCTAGCCGGATTGGGGTCGCGCGATTCGCTGCGGCTGGAAGCGGGGCTCTGCCTCTACGGCGCCGACATCGACGTTTCTACCACGCCCATCGAGGCCGGCCTGTCCTGGGTCGTCAACAAACGCCGTCGCCAAAACGGTGGCTTCCTGGGCTCGGACGTAATCCTGGGCCAACTGAAAAACGGCGTGTCCCGGAAGCGGGTCGGCATTAGACCCGACGGCAAGGCCCCGGCCCGCGCCCATACGGCCATCGAAGCGACCGCCGGCAATACCATCGGCGGGGTGACTAGCGGCAGTTACGGCCCCTCGGTGGAAGGCCCAGTCGCCATGGGCTATGTGGAAACCGGGTTCGCCGCCCCCGCAACGCCGGTCAATCTGATTGTCCGCGGCAAGGCGCTTCCCGGCCGCGTGGTCAAGTTGCCGTTCGTCGAACGACGCTATTTCAACGCTTGAAGGAAGGGGGAACCCAATGTTCGTCAAATACTCCAAAGACCACGAATGGGTCAGAATTGAAGGCGACACCGCCGTGGTCGGCATCAGTAATTACGCCCAGGAACAACTGGGCGAGATTGTCTTCGTCGAACTTCCGGACGTCGGCAAAAAACTGAAAAAGGGCGACCAGGCGGCCGTCATCGAATCGGTCAAGGCGGCAAGCGAGGTCTACACCCCGGTGCCGGGGGAGGTCAGCGAAGTCAACGGCAAGCTCGACTCCACCCCGGCCAAAATCAATACCGACGCCACTGGCGAGGGTTGGTTGTTTAAGGTGGCCCTTTCGGACCCCGGCGAATTGGACGAGATGATGGACGAGGGCGATTACAAAGCCTACGTGGAAGGGCTTGGCTGATGTCACGGGAAACCCTAGGCGACCTGGAACAGCGGAACGACTTCATCCGCCGTCACATCGGTCCCGGCGACCGGCAGATCGCTGACATGCTAGACGCCCTGGGCCTCGAATCCCTCGACGATCTAATCGCCAAGACGGTACCTCAGGCCATTGTCAGCGATCGGCCGCTCGACATTGGCGGCGACAAGACCGAACGGGGGACGCTTTCCTATCTCCGGCGCCTGTCGGAGCGCAACAAGGTCTTCATCTCGATGATTGGCATGGGGTACTACGGTACCAAGCTGCCCGGCGTTATCCTCCGCAACGTCTTGGAGAATCCCGGCTGGTACACCGCCTACACCCCCTATCAGGCGGAGGTCAGCCAAGGGCGCCTGGAAGTACTGATGAACTTCCAACAAATGGTCATGGACCTGACGGGAATGGATTTAGCCAACGCGTCGCTCCTCGACGAAGGCACCGCCGCGGCCGAGGCGATGGCCATGTCGAGGCGGATTTCCAAGGCCGAAGGCAACGTTTTCTTCGTCGCCGATGACTGCCATCCGCAGACCATCGCCGTCATCGAAACCCGGGCCCAGTCGCTGGGCTTCGACGTGGTCCGGGGCGATCCCTTCACCGACCTGGAAAGCCAAGACATTTTCGGCCTGCTGATCCAATATCCGGGCTCTACGGGAGCCGTCCGGGACATCGGCCCGGCGATGGAGGCCGCCCATGCGAAAGGAGCGCTGGCGACAGTGGCCAGCGACCTGCTGGCGCTGGCGATCCTGAAACCGCCGGGCGAGATGGGCGCCGACATCGTCGTCGGCTCGTCCCAGCGCTTCGGCGTCCCTATGGGTTATGGCGGCCCCCATGCTGCGTTTTTTGCCACCCGCGACGAATACAAGCGCCAAACACCGGGACGCATCATCGGCGTCTCAATGGATTCCGCCGGCCGGCCAGCGATGCGCATGGCGCTGCAGACCCGCGAACAGCACATCCGCCGGGAAAAGGCGACGTCAAACATCTGTACAGCGCAGGTGCTGCTGGCCATTATCGCCGGTCTTTACGCGGTCTATCACGGTCCCGACGGGCTTAGAAAAATCGCCAGGAAGGTCCACCGGATGACCCGGATCATGGCCAAAGGGCTCAAACGCTTGGGCTTCGAGGTCGAAACGGAATCCTTCTTCGACACCGTCACCGTCGTGGCCCCAGGCCAAGCCGGGTCGATCGCCGCCAGGGCCCGGGAATCACGTATCAACCTGCGTGTCATCGACAACAACCGCCTCGGCATTTCCTTCGACGAAACGACGCGGCGCAAGAACCTGATGACGCTGTGGACGGTCTTTTCAACCCAGGCCAAAGAGTTGCTGGATATAGACGAGATCGACGCCATCGCCGGGGATGGCTTCCCGGAACACCTGCAACGCACCAGCGGCTACCTGTCTCACCCGGTGTTTAATCTTTATCACGGGGAAACCGAGATGATGCGATACCTGCGCCGGCTGGCGGCCAAGGACATCGCGCTTGACCGGGCCATGATCCCACTCGGATCGTGCACCATGAAACTGAACTCCTCGACCGAGATGATCCCCATCACATGGCGCCATTTTGCTTCCATGCACCCCTTCGTGCCGCTGGAGCAGGCCCAGGGTTACCAACAGTTGTTCGAAGAGCTTGAACACATGCTTTGCGAGGTGACCGGGTTCGATGCAGTCTCGCTGCAACCCAACGCCGGTTCGCAAGGCGAATACGCCGGGCTTTTGGTTATCGCCAAGTATCTGCAAAGCCAGGGCCAGGGGCATCGCGACGTCTGCCTGATTCCGGCCTCGGCCCACGGCACCAATCCGGCCAGCGCCACCATGGCCGGTCTCAGGGTCGTCGTCGTGGCCTGCGACGCCGACGGCAACGTGGATGTCCGGGACCTTACGGCCAAGGCCGAGGAGAACGCCGACACCCTGGCGGCGCTGATGATTACGTATCCGTCGACCCATGGCGTCTTCGAAGAGGCCATCGGCGAGATTTGCGGCATCATCCACGACCACGGCGGCCAGGTTTATTTCGACGGAGCCAATCTCAACGCCCTAGTCGGAATATGCAAGCAGGGCAAGATCGGCGCCGACGTGGCGCACCTGAACCTGCACAAGACCTTCGCCATCCCCCACGGCGGCG
>CAZQZB010000035.1:0-18647 GCA_964597695.1 uncultured Thalassospiraceae bacterium
ATTAAACGCCGCCGCTATCAGAGGCGAGAGACCTTTCTTATTCAAGGTGTTGACGCCGCCGCCGGCCTTGAGCAACAGCTTCACCGATTTTCCCTTGCCCGCCCTAGCGGCGCGGTATAGCGCCGTGCTGCCGCCGAGGTTTTGGTGTTTTATGTTAGACCCGGCGTCCAGCAGCATCTTCACCGTCTTAGTGCGGCCCGAAAAAGCGGCCAACAGAAGGGCGGTGTTTCCGAACCGGTCCCGCGCCTTGATCGATGCGCCGTGCTTGAGATAAAGCTGTACGTCGCCGGTGCGGCCTTTTTTCGCGGCCTCGAACAATTGGAAGTTCAACTGGCGGGGATCTTTTGACGGCTCACCAGTCAACTGCGCGGCGGCACTACAGATCTGGGCGAACAAAAGAAAAGCCCAAAATAAAAGGCTCCAGCGCATTCATCGTCCTCCCTATTTCCTGCTAGTGAATATTAAGGATTTTTACACGTTGATCCAGATCGCGCCTCGTGGGGGCGGGAATCCGTGTTTATAATTCAGCGGCAGGGGAGAGACGTGTGAATAAACCCGTGACGCAGCCGAGATCCGACACTAACGGAACCGCCGCCCTTGAGGTTTCCGGGTTAAGTTTTAGTTACGGCGACAAGCCGGCACTGGTTGATGTCAACTTTGCCATCGGCGCAGGCCGGTTCAAGGTGCTGTTGGGGCCGAACGGAGCCGGCAAAACGACGCTGTTTTCCTTAATCACCCGGCTTTTTTACAGCCCCTTAGGAGAAATACGGGTGGGCGACGACGACCTCGGAAAGCAATCCGGACTGGTCTTGGCCAAGATGGGGGTGGTCTTTCAGTCGCCGACGCTCGACCTTGATCTCAGTGTCCGCCAGAACCTGATGTATCACGCGGCGCTTCACGGCATGGAAAAGGTCGATGCCCTTGAGCGCATGGACGTGGAACTGACCCGTTTGGGCATGGCCGAACGTTCGAACGAAAAAATCCGGCAATTGAACGGCGGCCACCGGCGCCGGGTTGAGATCGCCCGCGCCCTCATGCACCGGCCGGCCTTACTTTTGTTGGACGAACCCACCGTCGGGCTTGACGTTCCGACGCGGCGCGACATCGTCAATCACGTTCACAAATTAGCGCGCGAAGACGGCATCGCGGTGTTGTGGGCGACACACCTGATCGACGAAATTTCCGACGATGACGAAGTCATTATTCTTCACCAGGGCCGGGTTCGCGCCGACGGCAACCTTGCCCAGGTCATCCGGGCCGCTGGATCGGACTCCATATCCAACGCATTCGATGCCCTGACGCAAGGACAGTCCGAATGACCGCGGTTCATGCCTGCCGGTGCCTAGTCGGGGTGTTGGCGCGTGAAGCACTCCGCTTTGTTCATCAGCGCGAACGCTTCGCCGCCGCCTTGGTCAGGCCGTTGATCTGGTTGCTGGTGTTCGCTGCCGGGTTCCGCGCCGCCCTCGGCGTTTCCATCATACCACCCTATGAGACTTATATTCCTTATGAGGTCTATATCGCGCCGGGACTGGCCGCCATGATCCAGCTTTTCAACGGCATGCAGAGTTCGCTGTCCATGGTGTACGACCGCGAGATGGGCTCCATGAGAACCCTGTTGGTCAGCCCGCTGCCACGCTGGTATCTGCTGGTTTGCAAACTGTTGGCGGGGACCTTTGTTTCGATTTTGCAAGTCTATGCGTTTTTGTTGATTGCCGCCTTGTTCGGCATCACTATGCAGGCGGAGGGATATTTGTGGTTGCTGCCGGCATTGGTTATCAGCGGATTGATGCTTGGGTCGTTTGCCATGGTGTTGTCCTCGGTGATCAAGCAGCTTGAGAATTTCGCCGGGATCATGAATTTCGTCATCTTTCCGATGTTTTTCCTGTCTTCGGCGCTCTACCCCCTTTGGAAGATGCGCGAAAGCAGCGATTTGCTTTACCGGATTTGCATCTTCAATCCGTTTACCCATGCCGTCGAATTAATTCGTTTCGCACTGTATGGGCGACTTAACGCCAGTGCCGCCGTGGTCGTGGCGGTGGCGATGGTGGTGTTCCTGGGCCTCGCCGTTTACGCCTACAATCCAGCCCGTGGCATGGTTCACCGCAAGGGCTTGTCCGGCGGTTAAAAACCCAACGATTCCACATCTTTAAGAGAGCCGATTCCTTGCAATAGGGGAACCCATGCGCCATAGTTCGGGGTCCTGGGATCAATAAAATATACGGAAATAAGCCGGGGGGAACCATGAAAGCATCGCCAATGAAGTGGACTTGGTTGTTCCGGTTGGCGTTTGTCCTTGGTCTTTTGGTTACCGGAGAAGCGTATGCGGAACCGGTGAAGGTCCGGGCCGGAGTATTGTCCTATGGCACCGTCAACTGGGAACTAAACGTCGTCAAGTACCGCAGCCTCGACCGCAAGGAAGGGGTTGAATTGCTTGTGACCAAGCTCGGGGGCAAGAACGCCAGTGCCGTCGCCCTGCAGGGCGGTGCGGTGGACGTCATCGTCACCGATTGGATCTGGGTTTCGCGCCAGCGCGCTGCCGGCGCCGATTACACCTTCGTTCCCCATTCCGTCGCCGTCGGCGGCCTGATGGTTCGCCCCGACTCAGGGATCAAAACAATCGGTGATTTACGTGGCCGTAAGATTGGCATCGCCGGCGGCCCCGTAGATAAAAGCTGGTTGATGCTGCGGGCCTATGCCATGAAATCCATCGGCGCCGATTTAAAGGATATCGCCAAGCCAACGTTCGCGGCGCCGCCGCTGTTGAACAAGATTATGCTCAAGGGCGAAATTCCCGCGGCCCTGAACTTCTGGCATTATACGGCGCGCCTGGAGGCGGCGGGCATGGTGGAACTGATCAGCGTTACCGACTTGCTGCCGGCGCTTGGCGTCAACGGGCGCCCGCCCCTGATCGGATGGGTGTTTAGTGAACGCTGGGCCAAGGACAACGGCCCCGCCATCAAAGGCTTCCTTCGCTCGCTTCGCGCGGCGAAGAAAATTCTGGCCTCATCGGACGCCGAATGGGACCGCCTACGGCCACTGACCAAGGCCGAGAACGACGAAACCTTTGTCGCCCTTCGCAAAGCCTATCGGGCCGGTATCCCGAAGTCTTTCGGGGACGAGGACATCGCCGCCGCCAAGTCCCTGTTCAAGACCCTTGCCGAATACGGCGGCCGCGATTTGGTCGGTGAAAGCCCGGCCCTAGCGCCGGGGACCTTCTGGTCCGGTTGGCGGTACTAGAGGAAGAACGCCGGGCCATGGCCGAAACTGCGAACCGGAAATTTGAATCCCGAATTCGCGTTTTTTCCGTAGTGGCCTTCCTTGCCGTTTGGCAGGTGGGGGCAGAACTGGCTGACACCCGCATGCTCCCCGACCCCTGGCAGGTTATCCGGGCTATTGTCGATCACATATCCAACGGCGAGTTTTTGTATCATGGCGGGGTCACGCTTCTCCGGGTCGGGGTCAGCTTTTTTGTCGCCATGGCCTTCGGCACCGCCCTGGGCATGGTGATGGGGTCCAACCGGCGCTGGGACGCGGCGCTGGACGGGGTTTTGGTGCTGGCGCTCAACATTCCCGCGCTGGTCGTCATTATCCTGTGTTACCTGTGGTTAGGCTTGGGTGAGTTCGCGGCGATTCTTGCCGTCGCCATCAACAAATTTCCGGTTGTCGTCGTCACCATGCGCGAAGGGGCAAGGGCCGTTGACAGGGACCTGTTGCAGGTTGCCCGAGCCTTTCGTATCGAAACCCGGCGAACATTCTTCCGGGTCTACCTGCCGCAGCTTTATCCCTACCTTCTGGCCTCGGCCCGGTCCGGCCTGGCGCTGGTTTGGAAGATCGTGCTGGTGGTCGAACTTCTGGGCCGTAGCAACGGGGTCGGTTTCAAGCTCGGCGTTTATTTCCAGTTTTTCGATATCACTAGTATCCTGGCCTACAGCTTCTCCTTTATCGCCGTGGTCATGGCCATCGAAGTGTTGATACTGGCGCCGCTTGACCGCCGATTGAGCGAGTGGCGAACATGAGCGCGCTGGACATCGAAATCATCCGGAAATCCTATCCCCGGCCAGGCCAGGCGCCCTTGGAGGTCCTTACCGATCTTCATTTCAAGGTCAAGGAGGGTGAATTCGCCTCAGTGGTCGGGCCGTCCGGGTGCGGGAAGACAACGCTTCTCAACCTGATCGGCGGGCTCAATTCCGATGTCGAAGGGTCGGTCCTGGTCGACGGCGTTGCCCCGGAAGACGGGCCGATGACAGGCCACATGTTCCAAACCCCCCGGCTGATGCCGTGGCTGACGGTGCGCGATAACATTCGTCTGGTTGAAAAGGATGCCGCATCCACCGGCCAACGGGTCGATGAATTGCTGGCGGAAATGGGATTGGCGGAATTTGCTGACACCTATCCCGCCCATCTTTCGGGCGGCATGCGCCGACGCGTGGCTCTGGCCCGGGCGTTTCTCAACGAACCGGGGTTGCTGCTTCTGGATGAACCGTTTTTGTCGCTCGACGCGCCGGTCGCCAACCATCTGCGCCGTGTCTTGCTGGAACTCTGCGGACGGCGTTCGGCGACGGTCCTGTTCGTCACCCATGACCTGCGTGAAGCTTTATACTTGGCCGACCGGGTTCTTTTCATGTCCGGCGGGCCGGGAAGCATCGTCCTTGATCTGCCAGTCGACATGCCCCGGCCGCGCCAGCCCGAAAGCGAAGCCGTTGAACGGATGAGAATTAATTTATTGAAAGATCACCCGCAACTTCTGGCCGGGCTGGTGGAAGAGAAGGGCTGGTGACTGGGCTTTGCCGAGGCAAGCGGGTCCGGGCCGCCGGGTTAACCGCTGTTTTAATGCTGATGGCCGCGCTCCCCGCAGCCGCCGGCCCCAGCGGTCAAATTTACGTCACCAACGAAAAAAGTAATACGTTGAAGGTACTGGACGGCAAAACCCACACTGTGATTCGCACCATCGAGACCTGCCGCCGGCCGCGCGGCGTGCACTTCAGCCACGACCGCACTCAGTTCTACGTCGGCTGCGCGGATGACAACGTCATCGTCGTCTATGAAACGGCGACGGCGAAGCTGGTCAAGCGCATTCGTGGCATCGAGGAGCCTGAAACCTTCGACCTGTCGCCCGACGGCAAGACGCTCTATGTCTCCAACGAAGAGGATGCCGCCGTCTCGTTTGTCGATGTGGAGATGGGCAGGGTATTTGCCGAGGTCGAATTGGGCGAGGAACCGGAAGGCGTCCAGGTGACGGCCGACGGGTCTACGGTTTATGTCGCCTCCGAGGCCGCCAACATAGTCCATGTCATCGATACCGCGTCCGCCGAAATCAAGGCCAATATCCTGGTCGGCACCCGGCCACGCCGTTTCGCCCTGACGCCCGATGAAAAGGAACTTTGGGTGTCGGCGGAACTGGCCGGCCAGGTCGATATCATCGACACCATCACCAACCGGACCACGGGCGACATCGTCTTCCGGCCGACCGGTTTTCGCCGCAACGAGGTGACGCCGGTCGATGTGCTGATGACCGCAGACGGCAAAACCGCCTTCGTCGCGTTAGGCCGCGCCAACCACGTCGCTATCGTCGACGTCGCCAGCCGCCAAGTGAGTGACTACATCCTGGTCGGCAAGCGGCCCTGGGGGCTGGCGCTGACACGCGACGAGAAGACCCTTTATGTGGCCAACGGGTTGTCCGACGATCTCTCGATTATCGACGTGCCCAGCCGCCGAGTGTTGAAATCCGTTCCCGTCGGCATGGTGCCCTACGGCATCCTGATCGACGATTGAAGTACCGATGAGGATTCCCCCAATTTCATTCGTGATCCCGTTTGCCGCCGCCATGATGACCATGCTTGCCCTTCCTGCGGCTGGCCCGGCGGCCACCTCGGAGGCGGTCCCTTTTCCGATTGGTTATCTGGAGATCACCGGCGATCATCGTTACGAGGACAAACGGGTCTACGCCCGGATTAGAATCAAACCGCATTATCGGCCCTTTCCTGGTGCCCTATTGGCCTTACGCGACATCCGCGTCCCTGGCCGCGCCGCTAAGGTCAGGTTCAGCCTGGAAAAGGCGGAAGCGGTCAACGCCGCCGGGCTCGTCCAGGAGGTTTCCCGGCTCCACAGGAAAAAAGGCGTTCGCTTCTTCCTCATCGATGCAGCGGCTGAAGTCCTCGGCGCCGTGGCAAAGACAACGACCGGACGAGATTTGTTGCTGTTCAACGTGTCGGCACCTGACGACGCGCTGCGCGGGGCCCAATGCCAAAGCAACCTGATGCACGTGATCCCGAGCCGCTCCATGCTGACCGACGCCATGGCCCAGTACCTGATTGCCAAAAAATGGCGTGATGTTTTGCTGCTCAAGGGCCCCTTGCCGGCTGACGCCGCCCTGGCCCGGGCCTTCCAGACGTCGGCCCGAAGGTTCGGCGTCCGCGTCATCGCCAGCCATGACTTCGTGCTCAGCAAAGATCCCCGCGAGCGGGAGAAGAACAACGTGGCCCTGCTGACCGCCGGGGATGACTACGACGTGGTCTTTCTCGCCGACACGGATGGCGAATTCGGCCGCAACGTGCCGTTCCAGACCCACCTTCCCAGGCCGGTGTTTGGCACCGAAGGCCTGATCGCCGGCGCTTGGCACTGGACGTGGGAACGGCACGGGGCGCCGCAGTTGAACCAGCGCTTCGAAAAGCTGGCCAAACGCAGGATGGAAGGCGCCGATTGGGCCGCCTGGGCGGCCGTCAAGGTCGTCGCCGAATCCGTGGTTCGGACAAAATCAACGGATGTCATGGCTGTTGCCGCTTACCTCAAGGGCGACGCCCTGACGCTCGACGGCTACAAGGGCAATCCTTCCAGCTTCCGGCCCTGGGATAACCAACTCCGCCAGCCGATCCTTTTGTACTCCGCCAACGCCGTCGCTGCCAGGGCGCCGATCAGGGGATTCCTGCACCCTGTCGAGAACATGGATACGCTCGGTTATGATCGCGGCGATAACAAGTGCCGCTTCTAAAGGGAGGAATGCTGGGTGAAGATCTTCGCCATCCTGGATACCGCCGGCATGGAAAAGGGGAACCTGATCAAGGTGACGGGATTTCTGACGCGGCCAGACGACATCGGCCTCTTCCGACAAGTCCGAGACCGGCTGATGGAGGGGCACGAGCCAGCTTCGACGCTAGTCATCGTCGCCGGATTGGTCAATCCCGACTGGCTGGTCGAGATCGAGGCCGTCGCTGCCGCCTGACAGGCGGCCCCTTGCCGTGCCCCTAAACTTCGGTTCTAAGCTAAGAGCAAAACTAAGGAAGAGGCTAGAAGTCTAAGATTTCCCAAAATGGGGGCGTAGGGGAACCCACCGGAAACCGTCTTTTTGAGGGCCGGCGAAGCCGTTGCTCACTTTTCAGCGGCAGGGGGGTACGGAACAGGATTCGTTTCCGTCCACCGCGTCGGCGGGTGGTTCTGTCCGGTTTCCTTTGGATCTAGTTTTCGGTCGTCGAAAGAATGCCCGACGTGATCGAGCGTGGATCGCGCAGGCTCCACCGTCCGGTTTCAACTTGGTGGATGAAGGTCTCGCATAACAGATTGAACAGAGCCGGTTCCTCCAGATTGCTGGTATGGCCCGTGCGGGGCAACACCACCAACGCCGACGAAGATATCGTTCGTTTCATGAATAGCCCGACGTCGAGACATTGCTCGTCCTCATCACCGTTAAAGATCAGTGTCGGCACGGTGAGCTGCCGCATTTGGCCCTCAAGTTCATAGAGCGACGGCCGGCGGCGTTGCACGCCGCGAATGGTGTGCGCCGAGCCCGTGCTGGAATGTTCTCTCAGCTGCGTCTCGAACTCCTTCCATCCCCGGGGGTCTTTGTTTTGATATTGGATACGGGTCGGGCCGAGCGCGTAGGTCGCGCCGTACACGTCCATGGTTTCGTTCTCCATCCGGTCGGCGGCTTCCATTGTTTCGCGTTGAAACTGTTCGCGAGTGTCTTCGCCGGCGCCATAGCCGCATCCGGCAATGACCAGGGATAATGCGCGGTCGGGGTTGTTCAGCCCTAAATGAAGGGTCGCGAACGCACCCATCGACAGTCCGACGATATGGGCCGCGTCTATACCCAATCCGTCGAGCACGGCCAGGAGATCGTCGCGGGCATGGTTCTGGCTATACATTTCCGGATCGCCCGGAACGTCCGAAGGCGGATACCCGCGGGCATTGAAGGTTATGCATCGGTAATGCCGAGAGAAATGGCGGACCTGAGGTTCCCAGCTTCGGAAATCGCCAGCGAACTCATGGACAAAAATCACTGGCGTGCCCTGACCGGTCTCCTCGCAGAACAGGTTTATGCCGTCTTTCGCAGTCACTAGCGCCATTTAATCTCTCCCGTCATCGCGGTGTGAATCTCAAAACCCTGTTGACATAAACGGGTCGCAACGCATTGTTTCCGACAACCAAATCGTTTTTAAACCTCTTATGAATAGCAGGGCCAATCGATGCCGCACAATCCCGCTTCTGCTGCGCTCAACCGATTTACCGCCCTTGATCTGACCCGCGTGCGCGCCGGTCCGACCTGCGTACGTCAACTTGCCGATTGGGGTGCTGACGTCATCAAGATCGAGTTGCCGGAGAAATTGGCTGCCGGCAACCAGATGGGCGGCGCCCGCCACGGGTCGGATTTTCAGAATTTGCACCGCAACAAGCGCTCGCTGTCGCTCAATCTGAAAGATCCCGACGGGCTGGAAATATTCAAGCGTCTGGCCAGGACCGCCGATGTGATCGTCGAGAACTTCCGTCCCGAAGTCAAACGCCGGCTCGGCATCGACTACGACACCTTGAGCGCAGACAACCCCGGTCTGGTCTACACCAGCATCTCGGGTTTCGGTCAGGACGGCCCCTACGCGGACCGTCCGGGGTTCGATCAGATTGCACAGGGCATGGGAGGGCTGATGTCCATCACCGGCCTGCCAGGCCAGGGGCCGGTACGGGTGGGTATTCCCGTCGCTGATTTAACGGCCGGCCTGTTCGCCGCCCAGGGTATTTTGGTGGCGCTTCTGGAGCGTGAGACCTCCAGAAAGGGGCAATGGCTCCACACGTCGCTGTTACAGGCCCAGATATTTATGCTCGATTTTCAGTCCGCACGCTGGTTGGTAGATGGCGAGATACCCAAACAAGCCGGCAACAATCATCCGACCAGCATCCCGACCGGGGTATTCGCGACCAGTGACGGATGCATCAATCTTTCGGTTACGGGCAGAGAGATTTGGCAGCGGTTTTGTTCGACCCTCGGCTTGGACAAACTATGCGACCATCCCGATTACGATAGCGAGGAAAAGCGTTCAACCAACAGGGATGCGCTTGGCGCCAGGATCGACGAGGTTACCCGCACCCAATCGACCAAGCATTGGCTCAAGGCGCTAAACGATGCCGGGGTTCCTTGCGGGCCAATTTACAGCATCGATGAGACTTTTGGCGACCCGCAGGTGCGCCACCTTGAGATGCAGCAACCGGTAAAGTCGCAGACGCTCGGGACCTTCGAACTGGTTGGACAGCCCGTCCAACTCGAACGCACGCCGAGTCGACTCGTGGCCGCATCTCCGGAGTGCGGTGAGCATACCGATGAAATCCTGGCCGAACTCGGCTACTCCGAAGACGACATCGCCGAATTGCGGGAACGCAACGCCATCTAGGCAAGAGAACGATTACGATTAGGGTTGATCCGGTGGGAAAAGCCGACCCAAGGTATTTTCAAGGATTTGAGCGGCACCGAGCAGTTCGGCCTCGTCGAACGGGCGAGCGATGAGCTGCAGCGCCAACGGCAGTCCCGACGGCGCGACACCGCAGGGCAACGTGATGGCCGGGCAACCCGAGATGTTCGCCAACATTGTCAGACAGGCCTGGTTGATCGGCACCGGATCGGTAAAAGCAAAAGCCGTCTGGGGCGCGGTCGGCGAGGCGATCAGATCGACCTGTTTGAGGGCTTGCCTGACGGCCATTCCGGCCTCGGCCATGAGACGTTGTGCCTGAATCAACCGCTCCGCCGGAGCGTCATGACCGTAGGCCAGCATCAATTTCAAGCCGTCGGAAAATGCATTGGGGGTTTGCCGCAATGGTTCCGCCAGGGCATCGGCGCCTTCGGCCTCGACCACCAGCAGGGCAGGCCGCTGCAAAGTGCCAGGGGTCAACTCCGGCAGGGGTAACGGCACTAGTGTCGCCCCTAGGTTTTGCAAAACCTTTTCCGCCCGAGCAAAGCCCGCTTTAACTTCCTCCGCTAGTTCCGCTGTCCACGCTTGATCCAGGACGCCAATCCGTAAACCCTGCAAACTGTCTCTGGCGTGTGGTTTGGGCGACCAGCCAGGGGGTGCCGCGACCGAGCCTGCCTGACCGATGTCTTCTCCTGCCAGCAGGGCCAATAATAACGACGAATCCCGCACGCTGCGGCAGAGCGGGCCGATATGATCCAAGCTTGGGCTCAGCGGCACGACTCCGCGGGTGCTGATGAGCCCCATCGTGGCCTTAAGGCCGACGATACCACAGTATGCTGCAGGCAGGCGGACGGAGCCCAAGGTGTCCGTCCCCAGGGCCGCCAGGACTAGCCCCGCGGCAACCGCCGCGCTGCAACCGCCACTGGACCCGCCCGGGGTGTAGCCGGTGCGCCAGGGATTGTGTGTCGGGCCGTGATGGGGATTATCCGTCGTCGCGCCAAGGGCGCATTCGTGCATGTTCAGCTTGCCCAACAGGACGGCGCCGGCGGCGCGCAATCGGGTGATGACCTCCGCATCATCGGTCGCCGGCCTTAGTTCGGCCGTACCGTTACTGGTCGGCAATCCGGCAACATCGATGTTGTCCTTTAGCGCGATCGGTATGCCGTCAAGCATTGATAGCGGTTCCCCGGCATGGTGCCGTGCCGCCGAAGCCCTTGCCTGGGCCCGTGCGCTAGCTTCATCCAAGGTGACGAAGCCGTTGAGTTGAGGCTGACGGAGCTCAATGGTTTGCAGATGTTGGTCAAGCAGCGTTTCCGCAGTTATTTCGCCACTACGCAGAGCCGACGCCGCCTCAGTCAGGTCCCATTGCACCGCCATGCTTGTAAGGCCCCTCGTCAAATTCCGGGTTCGGTTATCACGATCTTGCCCACAGGCTAGAACAGTAGAAATCGGCCAAATCACCTTTCGGGTATAGCTGATAGGCACAACATTCAACTAGTTTGGATAGTTGCAATTAGTTATCATCAGTCAACGAATTGAAGATCCGCCGCCATTTCACTGGAAGGCTGACTTTCCGTTTTTAACAAAATAGGCGCCAGGAACGGGGGGCTTTCCGGTTCTGCGCTGCGAAAGGGAGGGATTATGAAACAGCAAGAATTCACTCGTCGACTTGTTCTGCAAAGCATGACGGCCGCTGCCGCCGTATCGGGCTTCGGCGGTCTTTCAATTCGACATGCGCTGGCCGCCGACCCCCTTAGGCTTTGGGCGTCCGGGGTTCATAAGGTCGGGGCCAAGGACTGGAGTGCCATGGAGGCCCAGGCCGGCATCAAGATCGCCCATACGACCAAGAGCGCGCGTGCCGACGAGGCCATCCAGAAGATGGTCGTCGGCGACGGCAACAAGCTGTTCGATGCCATGACCGACAACGGCGGCGGCATGGAAGACGCGTTGGCTTCACAAAACGTAATCGTGCCCCTCGACACCTCAAAAATCCCGAACTGGAAAAACATCCTGCCGGCCTATCGCGAGGGCGGATCGGCGGCAAACACTATCAGCTATAAGGGCAAGGTGTACGCCACGCCGATGATCTCCAACGCCGATTCCATGGCCTACGACTACAAGGTGCTCGGCTTTCACCCCACCAGCTGGGATGTATTGTTCGATTCCCAGTTCAAGGGCCGGGTGGCACTGCAAAACGACTTTGGGCCGACGCTTACCAACATGGCCATCTATCTCAAGCAAAGCGGCAAGATCGAGATCACCAACGCCTCCAACATGACGCCAGGCGAGGTCAAGGCGGTGTGCCAGTTCCTCATCAAATACAAGAAGAAGGGGCAGTTTCGCACCTTCTGGGACGGGTTCCAGAACGGCGTCGGTATCCTGGCCAGCGGCGAGGTCCTCTTGTCGTCTTGCTGGGAACCGATCCAGATTGTCGCCAACAGGAAGACCGGCGACAAGGCCGACATCCGGTACGGCTCCATGAAGGAAGGCCATCAGGTCTGGAACAACATGGTTATGCTGACCAAGGGCGGGCGCGGGCGCGGCGCCGACGACGCCTACTACAAGCTCGCCAACGTCTACCTGTCGCCGTGGTTCGGGGCGCGCACACTCGCGGGGCTCGGCTTCGGGGCGCAGATGGTCGGCGTTGACGACTATATCAAGGCCAATCCGAAGGACTTCCCGGCGGCAAAGCAGAAGGAAGTGCTCGATATCCTCACCAGGAAGAATGAGCGCCTGGCCAACAAGGGGAACTCCTGGCAGAACGTCTTCCCGAAGAACCTGCGGGCCTACCAGGACTGGTGGGCGCGCCTGCAGGCCGCCTGACTTGACCCTAACCCGACGCGACAACCCGTCAACATCACTGACTGCGGGGGGAGGCCGGTACGTCCCGGCCTCCCCGTCTGCGTGGCAACGATTGATCGGCGAAGACGGGCTCCAGAAATGGGCCTTTTACCTACCTATTGCCTTCTTGATCCTGTTTTTCGCCATCCCCATGACAACGACGGTGGTATGGAGCGTGTTTGAACGGACCCAGTTCTGGATGGAACCGGGGTTCACGTTCTTAGCCTATGAGAACTTCTTCACTTCGGCGCGCGCCGAGAACTACCTCTACTCGATGATCCATTCGGCGTGGGCGGTGGTCATTTCTTTCATCATCGGCTTTCCCATCGCCGTGTTTGTTCGCCGCCGGGTGCCCAAGGTGGCGCAGCACCGGGTGATCCTGCTGTTTATCCTGCCCTTCATGATCTCCGAACTGGTGCGGGTTTTTGCCATGCGGCCGGTGCTGGGTCGCTATGGGCTATTGAATTCGGTTCTCATGAAAATTGGACTGATCGACGAACCCATCACGGTGATCTTGTTTTCGCCCCTCGGCGTGATCATCGGCGACGTGCTTTCATTCTTGCCATTCATGGTATTCGCCGGCTTCCTGGCCATGGAAGCGGTGCAGCTCTACGTATTCGAGGTTTGCGACGACCTGGGCGCTAGGAGTGTGCGAACCTTCCGCGACGTGATCGTCCCACTCGCTGCGCCGGGCATTTTCGCCGGCAGTGTGTTCATCTTTGTCAATGGGCTCGGCGTCGCCCTGGTCCCCACTATCCTGGGCGGCCCAGGCGCCGTCAATGCGGGTCTGATTGTCAACCAGGCGATTGTGGCGCTGGACTTCCCATTGGCCATGGCCATCAGCACCATCATGATTGCGACCCTCATGGCCCTTTTGTATATCGGCCACCGGTTGTTCGATCTAACCAAGATACTCGAACCCATCAACTGAGCGAACATGCGTGACGATTATACAAGCGAGTTGGGACACAGACTCAAATGGGCGTACCTGCTGGGCATCGTCGGTGCGTTGCTGGCACCGGTGTTTTACGTCATCTACATCTCGTTCAACGAATACGGTTTCGGAGCCCGCATCTATGAGTTCACCATCGATTGGTATCGGGTGGTGCTCGGTGACACGATGCTGGTGGCTTCCCTGGAATGGACCATCTATCTGGCCCTGGGGGCGGTCGCAACCACCATACCCATGGGCCTGATGTCGGCCAAGCTGTATAAGCGCACGCGGCATAAGGTGGGATTCGTGACCCTGATGCTGTCGCCTCTGTTCGTGCCGGCGGACATCCTGGCATCCAGCCTGTTGGTGTTCTTCAAGCACTTGAGCAGGGCCTTCGAATGGCTGGGCGGGGCGCTGGGCCAGGGTTGGCTTCAGACCTGGTTCGAACTCGGGTTCCTGACCGCCTTGATTGGCCAGATTATCTATACGCTGCCCTACGCCTTCGTCATCATCCTGATCACTATGTCCCGCTACCACCCCCAACAAACCGAGGCGGCGCGCAGCTGTGGCGCGACCGCCTGGCAGGCCTTCTGGCAGGTGGAGTTCCCCCAGATTAGGGCCGGCGTGTTTAGCGCCTGCGCCTTCGTTGTTATTTTATCCTTCAACGAGGCGACGCGGACGGCGCTCCTGAAAGGCGGTTTCGACACTTTTTCTAACGTGCTGGTGTCGCAGATGCTGAACGTCGGCATGTCCGAGGAATCGTACGCCATGGGAGGAATCATGAGCATCGTCTCCATGACGGTGATCGGGAGCTTCATTATGTACACACTGATCCGGTCCGAACGGCTGGAGCGGGTGGCCCGCGCCAAGGCCGAGCCGCTCATGTCCGGCTGACCACCATCTGAAACCCGCTCACCAGGAAACGCCGAATATGGCAAAAATGCCTGATATTGCCGTGGAAGTTACGGATCTCGCCAAGTCCTACGGTTTAGTGGTGGCGTTGAAGTCGGTAAATTTCCGTATCGAAAGTGGACGCTACTTCGTGCTTTTGGGGCCCAGCGGCGGAGGTAAGACAACGCTGCTTAGATTGATCGGCGGCTTTATCCGCCCGACCCGGGGCCGGGTCCTGCTGCACGGACGCGATGTCTCGGACCTGCCACCGAACAAGCGCCCCACTTCGATGGTTTTTCAGAGCTTTGCTTTGTTCCCGCATATGTCCGTGGCAAAGAACGTCGGTTACGGCTTGCGCTTGCGGAAATTACCCGTTTCCGAGATCTTTGGGCGAGTTGACGACATGCTGGAGATGGTTGGCCTCACCGGTTTGGGTGACCGCATGCCCCACGAACTGTCCGGGGGCCAGCAGCAGCGCGTTCAATTGGCTCGCTCCCTGGTGCTCGAAACCGATATTCTACTTCTTGACGAACCGTTGGCATCGCTCGATGCCAAGCTGCATAAGATCATGTGCATCGAGCTCAAGAGGCTTCAGGAGAAGGTGGGAATCACCTTCATTCATGTGACTCACAATCAGGAAGAGGCGATGACCGTTGCCGACGATTTGGCGATCATCGCCAGCGGCGAATTGGTCGAAGCCGGCAAGGCGATCGACCTCTACGAAAATCCCGTGCGTCGGTTTACCGCCGGCTTCATAGGCGAAAACAACATCTTCGATGGCCGCGTGACTAGGATCGATGGAGCCGAGGTGACCATCGACCTGGGATACGGCGCGTTGACGGCCCATTCACGAGGGCAGTCCGTCCGCGTGGGCGACGACGCAAGCGTTTCCGTGCGATCCGAACGGCTTCGAATTTTCGACGCGGACGGCACGGACGAAAATTCTTTTCAGTGCCTCTCGGCCACCCATTTGGAAACCGTTTACCTGGGTCTGACGACATCGGAATTATTAAGATTGCCGGACGGTAATGAGGTCATGGTCAGGCGGCTGTCGGACGGGGCCGGGGATACTGAAATTGCACGTGGCGCGGCGGTTCGTATCGGTTGGCAAAAAGCCGATGGTCGATTTCATACGTCTTAGTCGGCCGCGGTGGGCGGTTCCCCCGCCGCGATGAACCAATCGGCAATCTGACTGCCTGTCATAAAGACCGTGTCGTCACGCCTCAGAAGATCATCGACCATCTTTTCTAGATATCCAATTCGATGGGGCACGCCAATTAAGTGGGGATGTAGACCCAGCGCAAATACCCGCGGGTTTGTAGCCAATTCCTTTTCCAGCGCCGCGATGGTATTCGTGAACCGCTGATAAATTTCCGAAGTAACATGTTTCTCGACGGCATAGATGACGCTGTCGTTGATTTCGAGGTTGTAAGGCATCGCGATCAACGGACCGTTCTTGGTGGTCATCCATGCCGGCAAATCGTCGACCACCCAATCGCAAACGTATTCAATCCCCGACGACTTCAAAATATCCGGCGTGTCTAAGGTCTCCTTCAGTCCGGGACTTAGCCAACCGCGCGGCTTGACGCCGGTAAAACTCTCAAGCTTGTCGAGCGCATTCCGGATCAGGCTCGCCTCGTCGTCTTCATCCTGCATGGATTTTTGATGCATGCCGTGGCCGATAAATTCCCAACCCGCTTTCAGCATTGCCTCCGCGCACTCGGGATAGGCATCGACGACACCGGCGTTGATACTGGTGCTGGCCGGAAGACCACGGCTTCCAAAGATTTCCAGGATTCGCGGCATGCCGCAGCGCATCCCGTATTCCGCCCAAGAATAATTTGGAATGTCGGGCACACTTTCGGCGCCGTGGGGCGCGGTGATGATCTTTCGTGGCATGGCATGATCGAATCGCCAGTGCTCCACATTGACGACCAAGTGGACAATGAGTGGCTTACCTTCCGGGGGAACAAGAGGTTGTCGAGCGTTCGACATCTGGTAGGAAATTCGTGGATTTGTCATTGCCTTCGGTCTCTGGTGGTTAAAAATATTTCAAACAGGTAGCGTCACCGAGCGGCGTATCCCCCGTCAATCAAAAGGTCGGTTCATTTCGCCTTCTGGTCAAGTAATGTCGGCAACCGTCATGTGCGAGACCCTCATTCCGGGGATTCGCCCTTTGCGCCTTTCTGTTGTAGGAGATAGGCGGACAAAACCCAAACCAAGGAAATTCACACAGGAGAAAGGGTCAGCGATATGGACCTTCAACTGACTGGAAAGACGGCGTTGATCACCGGCGGCTCAAAGGGCCTCGGCCGAGGCACTGCGGAAACCCTTGCTGCCGAAGGATGTCATCTTCACCTCGCCGCCCGCACGAAAGCGGACCTTGAAAAGGCAAGGATCGAACTCATGGCCGACCACGGTGTGGACGTGACCATCCATCCAACGGATTTGAGTACCGGCGACGCCGCCCGGGAACTGGCGAAGAGAACGGAAGGCATCGACATCCTGGTCAATTGTGCCGGCGCCATCAAGGCCGGGAATATCGAGATGATCGACGAAGAGACTTGGCTCGAAGGCTGGAACCTGAAGATCTTCGGCTTCATCAATCTCACTCGCGCCGTCTATCCGGCGATGTGCGAGCGTGGTAGCGGAGTCATCGTCAACATTATCGGGAATGCCGGGGAGCACCCCTCGCCGAACTATATCTGCGGCAGCGTCGGCAACGCGGCACTCATCGCGCTTACGAAGGCGCTCGGCGTGGAAAGCCTGGACCACGGGGTATGTGTCGTCGGGGTCAGTCCGGGCCAGACCTCGACCGAGAGACTGGAGCGCCAGCAAAGGATCAAGGCGGAGCAGGACCTCGGAGACGCCGAGCGCTGGCGCGAGATGCTGACCCATCTGCCTGCGGGCCGGCCGGCCAAGGTCGAAGAAATTGCCGATGTGGTGGCCTTCATGGCGAGCCCGCGTGCGAATTGGGCCAGCGGCAGCATTCTGACGGTCGACGGCGGCGCCCACCTTCGCTGAACGCACCCCGTATCTGTCATGTCCACCTAAAGCGAACAACTGGTGTTCTGATTTTCCCCTACACCCACCTTTTTAACCCTGTGATCTAACGAATTTCCGGTTTGGGTCAAAACCAGACATAAATGCCAGTGGCCACTAAACGGGCGGTCTTTCGGTCCAGAAGTTCATCAAGGTGGTGACAACCCGTCATCATGTTCGCCGTCGCGTTCATCAGACAAGGGTCCTGCCGCCATCGACATAGATGGTCTGTCCGGTGATAAAAGCGCCGCCGGGCGTCAGCAGCAGTAATACAGTTCCGATCAGGTCCTCGGGCGTGCCCAGGCGGCCCATGGGTATGGCCGATACCGCGTTATCGCGGAACCCTGGGTCGCTCAGATATTCTTGCGTCAGCGCCGTTTCGGTCAAGGCCGGGCCAATGGTATTGACCAGGATGTTCCGGGATGCCCATTCCCGCGCCAGGACCCGGACAAGTTGCGCCAGCGCCGCCTTGGAACTGGCATAGGCAGCATACTCGGCATTGGCAACGAAGCTGGAAACCGACGCGATGTGTACGATCCGTCCGCCGCTATCTTGCATGGTCCTGGCGACGGATCGGGAAAACAGGAAGGCGCCGGTCAGGTTGACGTCAATGCATTCGCGAAAGGTTGCCGCGTCGGCGTCCAGCGACGGCTCGATCGGGAAAAGGCCGGCGGCGTTGACCGCCCCGTCGATTCGGCCGAATTCCTCCATGCCCTTGGCGGTGACGGCTCGCAACTGGGCCTCGTCCGTGATGTCGGCGACCCGGGCCACGGCGCCCGGGCAATCCGCTTCGACGGCGCGCAGGCGCGCTTCGTCGATATCGAAAAGGATCAGCCGTGCGCCGCGTCCGTGCAACGCGCGCGCTGTCTCGCCACCTAACCCGCCCCCGGCGCCGGCGATAACAATGACGCAATTTCGTATTTTGAAAAGAGGGTCGTCTTCCACCATGCCGTTAATTCTAATTCCTATGAACTAATCGGGATGAGCCGTCCGCGAATAACGCCCTTGACTTAGCGTGGTCAAAATTATGATACTTTTCTTATCAACAAGATAGGGACGTATAGTCCCAGAATGAGCTGGAGTGGTCCTCCACCCCTTCGGCAAAACAGGTTGACCCAAGGAGATATTTATTATGAAAAAGCTTCGCAGGCTCCGTTGCCTTGCCGCCACCGCCATTTTGGCCGGGGTAGCCGCGATCGCCGTCCCGCAAAGCACTCGTGCAGCCGAAACCATTCCCATTCTTCTGTGTCCCTTCGGTTGCGGGCCCATGG
>CAZQZB010000036.1:0-18024 GCA_964597695.1 uncultured Thalassospiraceae bacterium
CTCACAATTATGTGGAGACCCTGCACGTTTGCCATTCCAATATCGGCAAAGCGGTATTCTACACGACCATGACCATCATTTTCGGCTTCTCCATCTTGGTGTTTTCCAACTTCATTCCCACAATTTATTTTGGTGTGTTAACCGCCGCGGCAATGTTCATCGCTTTTTTGGCAGCACTCACGGTGCTGCCAAAGCTGGTTTTGCTGTGGAAACCATTCGGCTGATACCGGGGACCAAAACAGACTTACCAGAGGTTGGATAACACTGTGAAAGAGAGCAGTGGAACTCACTTTTTCAAGATACCCCAACCAAGCCCCCCCCCTCCCCACAACAGGCCCGAGGCCCTGGAGTGAACCCCTATCTGTTCGACTTGGGCCTGTCCCCGATGATCAGCATGCTCAACGCAATTGTTCAAAGCGGATGTAACTGGCGGCAGTGATTAATGTCTGCTCCTGACCCAAAGCGGACCATTATTGAATTGTTCAGTTCAGCGAGGAGGTGCCGAAAGCCAGTAGCTTCCGCACCCTACTTCCTTCGCGCGAACAGGAAGTCGCCGCCGTCGTAGCCGGCGTTACGCATGTCCGAATGCTCGGGCGTTTGATCGGCCTCGATCATCACCGGGCGACGAATAGGTTGGAACAGTTTGGTGCCGTTTATGATAAGTTCGTTGGCTTTGAGAACCTCAATGAAAGCATTAGCAAAGGGCGAGTTGTCGCCGCCAGCTTTTATCTAACCAACACCCGCCCATACTGGAGAAACGACGACAGGCATGAACCAGCAACCTACCCACCGCCGCCGGGTCACCGTCATCGGCGCCGGCATCGTCGGCATCTCCTGCGCTCTTCATCTACTGCGGGACGGTCACGACGTCCTCGTCGTCGACCGGGCACCGCCGGGAGAGAGCTGCTCGAAGGGCAACGCCGGCCTCTTTGCCAGCGACTCCTTCGTGCCGCTGGCGTTGCCCGGTACTCTCAGGAACCTCCCGGGATGGATCATGGACCCCTTGGGACCGCTGGCCATCCGCTGGCGCCACGCACCGAGGCTGTTGCCCTGGCTCGTCCGTTTCGTCCGCGCCGGCAACCTCCGGCGGGTCGAGGAGATCTGCGACGTTCTGGCGTCGCTGTTGGAGTCCTCGCTCGAGCATCACAAGGCCCTGGCGCAAGGCACCGACGCCGAGGGCCTCATTCGGTCCGAGGGCTGCATGTATGTCTACGAGGACGCCAAGTCGCTGGCCAAGGACGAACTGACCTGGAAGCTCCGCATGGCACGGGGTTCAAAGGCAGAGCCGCTGACCGCCGCCGACATCCGCGCGCGGGAGCCGGCCCTGGCGCCCATCTACGAGCACGGCTATTTCGTTCCCAACCTCGGCCACACCGTCGAACCCTCGGCCCTGGTCAAGGGTCTGGCGAGGCACTTCGAGCAATCGGGTGGGAGCGTGCTCAGGCGCGAAATCCGGGGCATCGATCTCGGTGCGGACGGCCCGAGGCGCCTCCTCACCGACGACGGCAGCCTCGACCTCGACGTCCTAGTGATCGCGGCGGGCGCCTGGTCGAGGCCGTTGGCGGCACGCCTCGGCAGCCCGGTGCCGCTGGAAGGGGAGCGCGGCTATCACGTCACCATCGCCAATACGGGCATCGCCCTCGGCTGCCCCGTTTTCTCGAGCGTCTACAAGTTCATTGCCACGCCCATGGTACCCGGGATCCGGTTCGCCGGGACGGCGGAGTTCGCCGGCCTCGATGCGCCTCCCAACAACGCCCGAGCGGCGGTACTGGTGAAGCACGCCAGGCGGATGTTTCCCGGCATCGATACAGCGCAAGTCAGCGAGTGGTCGGGGTTCCGGTCGACCCTGCCCGATAGCCTGCCGGTGATCGGCCCGTCCCCTGTTTTCGGGAACGTCTTCTTCGCCTTCGGCCATCAGCACGTCGGGCTCACCGGCGGGCCCAAGACGGGGCGGTTGATTGCCGACCTTGTCGCCGGCCGGACGCCCAACATGGACATCCAACCTTTCCGCGCCGACAGGTTCTAGCCCCCGACCGGGCTAAAGTCACAGCGGTCTTACGTCGCCTGATCGGTGGCTAGTCATCGCCGCTTGTGATTACGTTTAGTCTTCGTCTTGCGCTTCTTCCGGTCCCAAATCCCAAGCCCAACCATGCCAAGGACGACAACAACGATTATCGGCAGAACTACGTCGATCGAGCCACCGCCGCTTGAGGTGTCATGGTAAGCAAAAGCCGAAGAGGCGACAAAGGTTACATTGATGAAGAAGGTGGCAGCGAATACGGAAAAACTCATCAAAGTGACTAAAGCGCCTTCGAAAACACCTCTTCAGGACCGAGGATGATGTCCGGTCCATCCTCCTCGAATTCCGAAGCTTCTATACGTGCACAGGTCGAGAGCCATGAATAAAGCCAGGGCGTCCTCGGAACTTCCGCCCCCGGGGGCTTCTCCGCAGCGATACTGAATTGCGATACCGCCAACTCGCGGGCCTTGTCTTCGTCCGCCGCTCGCACAGTTAAAGGGCCTGCGTACGTGCTCGCCTGCCAGTGGTGATCGTCCGGATTGATCGGATCAAGCCTCCAGATCGGCATGTTAGCTCTCCTTTCATAGCGCCCACTGACGGTATACCGCCCGCAGACAAAGAAAAACCTGTAATTAGGTGGGGCTAAGTTTCTCCTGGCAAGGTGATTCAGGCACCTGCAATGCATTGAGTGCCCTTTAGGGCGGCTCATAGTTAACTCTCGTGGTCGAACTCATCTTTAGACGACTGGATGGCTTCGATCGCTTTAATGATGTTTTGCACGGCGAGACACAGGAAATTTTCTTCGCCGGAACGTTCAGCCATACGGAGCAGTTCTTTTTCCCCTTCGCCGAGGTCGCCCTCTCCTGATAGTAGCTGGCGGGCCTCATTCACCTTCCGAAGAACTTTGGGTTGGTTCCCCTCGTAGGTTTCCTCAAGCTTGACGTAGAGACTCTTCAGCTCGGTCAGGAACTCTTCCATACGTTGTGTGGTCATAAATACAGTTCCCTACCGCCCTTCTATCGGTCGAAGACTAAGCCACAGTTTCGCAGAGACACAGCGAAGTGTGAATATCTACTTCTAACCCAAATCGGACATACTGGTCGAAACAGGAAGGCGTTATGACGTCGGATTTTGACCCGATGTGGACTTTGGTGGGAGAATCGGAAGCGAGCCCTCAACATATCCTTCGGGGGCATTGCCCCTCTGCACCCCCGGCTTGACAGCAGCAAAGCCAGGGGAAGGCGGCGCCGAAACCCCTGGGGGCTATTCGTCTTCGGCCCCCGGATCAATCTTAAATTGGAGGCAGTGATGGGAGTCTCTCAGGGCTTCTTCGACGGCCTCGGGATTATCGCCTCGGGCGAATATGAAGCCCAGGTATTTGTTGCCCTCCGGAAGTGGCACGACTTCTTGGCCCACGGGAATGGTGATCGTCACATCGTCAACACCGGCGACCCTCTGCGCGTCCTCGAGCCCCCCCACGGACTCAAGCACGCCGGTTTGGGGGATAGGAATCATCATGACACCGGCGGCCCTATCTTCACGCGTCATGGTCTCGATCGGTAATTCCAAGACGTGGCTCAAAATCAGTTCCTCGAGGCTGATCCCAGTGCCGAACCTGAGCGCCCGGGCGCACAACCCGCCGATGGAGCGTGCCCCCACTTCAATGACCCAAGGACCCTGGTCATTGAGCCGCAGTTCGGCGTGAATGGGACCATCCCTTAGCCCCAGGGCCGCGACGGCTTGGACCGTGGCATCTATAACTCGGCTCTGCCAAGATTCGGGCAGCCGCGACGGGGTCACGTAAATGGTCTCCTCGAAAAAAGGTCCTTCCAGGGGGTCGGGTTTGTCGAAGAGAGCAAGGACGGTGAGTCTCCCCCCGTCGAGAAGCCCCTCCAGCGCCACCTCCTGGCCTGCAACATATCCTTCGACGAGGACTTGTTTGGCCGCGTCCCCCAAGGTTACGACGTCGGGCTGCTCCAGAATTCGCGTGATGCGGTGGAAGGCGGTGATGAATTCGTCTGGATTGTCGGCTCGAATGACGCCGCGACTCGCTGACAGCATGAGTGGCTTCAAAACGCAGGGATAGGTGGCCTCGCGTGCTGCCCTTTCAGGGTTGGCATCGACGGTCAGCAGGGAAAACAAGGGTGTCAGTAAGCCGCTGTTGGCGAGTACGGTCCGAAAACGGAACTTGTTGGCCGTCGCCTCCACCGATTCGGGCGCGTTATGGGCCAGACCCAAGGCCTTGGACGCCTTAGACGCTAGCACCGCGGTTTCCTCATCAACCCCCAAAACGGCGCTCAACGGGTAATCTCGGGCATAAGCGCAAATCTCTAGGACACCCTTCTTAAGGTCTTTAAAATTGATGGTGACGGTACGTCCGTCCGTAAACGCCTCCAGCACCTGCCGCTGGTTGGAGCCCACGGCCACGTCCACGCCCAAGCGATGGGCCGCACCAAGAAAATCGACGACCCGGTAGGACGTGGTGGGAATGAGTAGAAGAAGCCGGTCCTGGGAGTCGCGGTCAGTCAACGAAGACACCTTTCCCGGGTTTAGATTTCGGTGAATTGGATCTCCGTAGGTTCGGCGCAACAGTACCAGGGTTCGCTCAGGCACGGCACATGGATCGGAGCATCCAAAGTTTCTGAGGTTACAAAATCTGGTGCGTTCAGGCCACATGCCTCATGGGCTAGGCGCCAGACCTCCTTAAATGTTTCTTGGCGACTGGAACCCACCGCCTCACCCGCCTCTACGGCCCGATGTACGCGGCCATGGAGGATATCCATGTTCGGGTCTGGGTGGGACCATCGGTAGCTAAGGGCGCCGGCATCGAAATTGCCCAGGTGTTGTTGCATCTCGGAACCGACCAAAAGCCGCGACCCTTCCGGAACCAGAAGCCGAATGGCGAACTGAACGGGCGCCACGTAATCGACCAATCCAAGGCCCGCCAAGAGCCTAAGGAGGTCTAAATACCCTTCGCACGAAATCCACGGCAGGAATGGGATGAAGGTGGGCGAAAGCGTCAGTTTCGCCCTGCGGGCCAACCCGACGAGGCGGACAAAATCATCGCGCGTGTGGCCTTTGTCGAGGATGGTGAGAACCCGGTCATCGATCGATTCCACTGCCGTAGTGACAAAAAGGCATCCCGTGCGGGCCAGGGTCTCGAGGTGGTGCTCATGCTTCAACAGGTGCTCGACCTTGATGGTGACATCATAGGTCAAGTCTGGGAACTGCCCATGGAGCTCTTCCACCAAACGAATGGCATGGCCGACGCCGTTAAAGAAATCCGGATCGCCGAAGGTGATATGCTCGGCACCGCCGGTTACTTGCTGGCTAATGTCATCTATCACCACGCCGCGTGGAACGACGAAAAACCTTCCGCCGTAGACGGGAACGACAGGGCAGTGACGGCACAGGTGCTTACAGCCACGGCTGGCCTCTGTGTAGCCCACTGTGCGGCGCCCCTTCTGGTCCATCTCCACATATGCATAACGTGACAGCCGCGGCAGGCCTTTGCGACATGGCACGCGGAAGTCCTGCTTGATAAGGGAAATGACGGGCTCCGATTGCGGCCCAAAATCGATGGACCCGTTAGCCGACAGCCGTTTGTACAGGCTGACTAGGCCGCTCTCGAATTCACCGCCGAGAACCGTCCCGCCACCCAACTCCGTCCGCAGGAATGCCTCGTTCAGCGGCGCATAAAGGCCATAGAAGCAGAGATGAGCCGACGGATTGAAGGACCTGATCCGCGGTACGATGGTGCTGGCCAGGCGAGTTGCCGTATGCATGGGCAGGTAGATTGCGATCAGGCCAGCGGCGCGTATGGCTTCTTCATCCAGCGATTCGACCGCAAGATCGAGGCAGCTAACCTCGGCTCCCGCTTCCGCTAGCCACGCCGCCGGAGACGCCAGCCCGAAGGGCTGATGTCCAAGTTCATAAGTGGATACCAGAAGAACCTTCATGGCGGTTGTCCTCTCCCGGCGCTGGCCCTGTCAGTCAGCCTGGGGGCGGGTAGTTATACTGGGAGGAATGGGGAGAACTCTAAATGGGGCTCATGCCACCCTTGCCAGGCTGATAATAAGGATTGTCCCCGCCGGCATGATCGGTCACGTCCAGCACGTTGGTGATGCCCGGGGCCACCTGCTCGATTTGCGTTGCCACCCCTTGTTTCAGGGTTACGTCCGCCATGCCACATCCCTGGCATCCCCCTTCGAGCCGAATGTAGGCCGTATCGTCCTTAACATCGACGAGGGAAATATGCCCACCGTGGGCGGCCACGGACGGGTTGACCTGTTTCTCCAAGAGCTCCTGAATGGCCTTGCCCTCCGGCGTTTCCAAGCCCGGCTTGGACAACGCGTCGCGATGATCCTTTACCGCCTCGACTTCCGGCACGTAGTTGCGAAGCATATTCTCGATACCCGACAAGAGGCTGAACGCAGACCCCTGGAATTCCAAATAGACTACTCCATCCTTGAAGCTGCGATAAGTGACGTCGCCACCGTCCTGGGTCGCCGCCGGCCGGATGCGGGTATCGATCAGCTCTTTGATCTGGACGCTGATAGCATCTTCGGCCCCTGTCTCTTCAGGATCCGCGGCTTTGGAATCGGTTTCTTCAATCACCGGCTTTTCCGACTGGAAGTGGTCCATGATAGCGCCCAGGATCTGGGGTTTCATGATCTCCCAGTCCATGTCGTCCGATTTGGTGACGGTGATGAAATCGAAGCCCAATAAAACGCCGGAAACCCCATCGAGTCCGAACAGGTCGGTGGCCAGAGGTGAACGCCGGGCCTTTTCGGTGTCGGTAAAATTGGCGGTTCCCTTTTCCATGACCGGGCAGCCGGGCAGGAATTTCAGTGTCGCGGGATTGGGCGTGCGTTCCGTTTGAATGAACATCTGAAGCCTCTTCTTTTAAGGAGTTGCCGGACGTCGTCCGGGAAATCTCAACGAGAGTACGTTGCTGCTCTATTAAGTGGGTCGCCGAGCGCCTCCCATCAAGGCCCAACAGCAGGCCGGGCTGGGAATGTTGCGCACGACCAACGGAAACTGGTGGGCCCCTTTCTAAGAGGCAGAATTTCTGTGATTAGGGTTGATGTAAGTTGGCAAGATATCTTCTATGGAGATCGGCCCGATGCCGAGGTCTTCCAGTGTCAACGTGTTTCCTTCAACCACATTGTCTCGTTTCATCAATTTTACTTGATCGCGGGTCAATGGTGGGTTGGGGAAAAATGCCATCAGGGCCGCTAAAGTGTCCCACAAGAAGAACGGGACCGGGACAAGAACCCCTCCCCTCCCGACCTGCTTGAGCACCAACTGTAAGAGCGCTTTGTAGGTGTAGATGCGAGGTCCGCCGAGTTCATATACCTTGCCCTGCGTTGAGGGATCGGCCAAGACCCTGACGCAGGCTTCGGCAACGTCTCCCACGAACACGGGTTGCAGGTTCGTGCGGCCTACGCCGAACAGGGGCAGGACCGGAGACCGTCGCGCCAGGCCTGCGAGTGTGCTGAAGAAGGAATCCTCCGGCCCGAAGATCACGCTGGGACGGAGGATGGTCACGCCCTCAAATGCGCCTTTGACCAGTTCTTCGCCGATTCCCCGGGCGCGAACATAAGGGGAGTCCGACATGGGATCGGCACCCAGACCCGAAATATGGATCAGCCGCTCGGTCCCCGCTTGTCGCGCTTGCCGGGCGACGTGCAGGGCTCCCTGCCCGTGGACCGCGTCGAATGTCGCCTTACTTTTTTCAACGTAGTGGCCGACGGTATTAATGACCGACGTAGATGTCTTTACCGCCCGTTCAACAGTCGATTCGTCCCATACGTCGGCGCGCACCATTTCGATTTGACTGTCGCGCGCGAACTCTTTGAGAAGGGATGCGCGCTCCGGGTGGCGCACCGCCACGCGGACGTTGGTTCCCTCGGCGGCCAGGTATTTCACGATTTGGCGACCGAGGAACCCCGATCCTCCGAATATGGTGACAAGTTTGGACGCCATCAGGTTTTACCCCCTAGGACCAAAGCATAACCTGAACATCGTCTTTTTTCTCTGTCGAGTTGGATACCCATGAATTTAAAACCGGAAAATAGCATCTGCTGAATGCTTGGTCCGGGCAATCAAAACGGTCGTGCATTTCCGTATCCCGTATTCCACATCTGAACTATCTACGTGATGTAGACTCGACTGTGGCAGTAGCCGCGGGTCTAGCCTATGCGCCAAACGGTCGCGAGCCACGGCTGCTTGTGGCATGGGAGCCCCGGTGGGCGGAAGTAACACTGCACCTCGAAGAATCCGGCAGCGGTGACGTAATGGCGCCAGGTGTTGAGATCGAGGAAGCAGCTATAGCGGTCAGCCCTTAAACCTTCCTCGTTGTTTCCTCGCGGGTTTGAGCAGAACAAGACGCCCCGGGGCCTCAAGGTTTTTGAGAGTTCGAGCAAAACCCTGGGCAATTCCTGGCTGGGCACATGGAATAGCGATGCATTCGCGAACACGCCGTCAAAGTGGCTCTCCGGCAAGACCATCGCGAGAAAATCCTGGTGGAGAACCTCGCACCCGGAATAAGAGCGTGCCATAGACACGAACTCCTTCGATCCGTCCAGGCCTGTGGCGTCGTGGCCCAATGAACGAAAATGCTGAAGGTCTCGGCCGGGACCACAACCCAAGTCGAGAATGGAAAAGGGGGGATCGCCCTCAATCGCACCCAGGAACGCGGTATGGTTCTGGCTCACGTCGTGATTCCTGGTGCCGTCCCAGTAATCTTCGGCCGCCCGGTCATAATGCCCGATGGTTATTTCCGAAATGCGCCGCAATTGTTCTTTATCGAGCGCGTTTAACGGCTTGTCAGGATTACCCTTCGGCTTCATCGTGCGCCCCGCTCTCCACCCGAACGGTAGCGCTTGGTACCCGAGCTGCCGAGGAATTTGGCCACAGTCGCGCCGGCCCAGCGCCGGCCCTTGCACGTGGTGACGCCCTTGGCGTTGAAATGATCGGCGATGGCTTGGGGCGCAGTCATCCCCGGCGCCTCAGCGGCCTCAACTTCACCGACGAGGTGCCGCACGAACGCCTCGATCTCTTGTTGCCGTTGCGCCATTCTGTATATCCCTCGGTAATGATTTTGTACGTTTAGCAGGATAATTGCACCCATCCTCGCCTGTCCGCTTTTGATGCGCGGGACGGTGCCCACCACTGGCATCGCAATGTGCCAAAATGCGGCAATATCTTGTGATCCACTTTCAGGGCTGACGCTTAGGTCCGGGCCTGACCTGAATAGGACGTTAGGCGGATTACGCAGTTCAGCAGTGGGCGCCAAAAAAACAAGAAAAAGGACCTGCCTTACCACCGATGGATGGACCGGGGCTTCGGGTCGCATCACCCGACCGCGTCTTTCGCTACCACAGGGGTTTGCTCATTTTTTCCGTATAGGCTGAGAACATGATGTTGAAACTGACGCTGATCCTCGTCTCGTCGCTGCCACTGGCATCGACCGAATGGGGCAGCCAGGACGGAAACATGAGAAGGGTGCCGTCGTCGACCCTGACCACCACCTGATCCGTGTTCTCAGCGGTGAGTTCCGTGATCGGCGGCCGGATAATCCCCGTCTGCGGCCTGGGGTCGTGGAAATTGACGGTGTCGGCACCTTCGTGTGTGCGCATATAGTAGACGCCGCTTAGGAAATTATTGGGGTGTCCATGGACGGGGTGCGCCACGCCTTTCGGGTTCATGTTGGCCCAAAGGCCGGTTATCTCGAAAGCGTCGTCACTGGTTTTCAGAAATTCCAGGACGCTCTTGGTGGCGTCATGGATGCAGGCGACCAGGCGGTGAAATTCGTCCAGATGGTGCAGGTCCTTTTCCGACTGCCAGCCGCGGCCCGGTGCCGGCTCGCCCGCGTCGCGCCTCATCTCATCGAGTTTTGCAAGAACCTCGTTTTCGATCCCTTGACGGACGCTGGGCGTCACTTGCGCCTTCCAGACAAAGGTCGGGAACACGCGTAGCACATCCGAGGCCTCGAAGTTGGCTGCATGGGTTTCAACCATTCCACCCGCCTATCTCGTCGTGGGACCATCGCGCCTTACGCCACTCCGTAGAATATGGTAATTTTGCTCAAGGCCGAGGAAATAAATGGAGCCGAGCATGCGGGACATCGTCAGCGATATACTCACGTGGCCGTGGTTTTCCGAACCCCATGGTTACAACTTCAATGGCCACCTCGTTCGCGATCCCGGCGGCAACATCTGTATCGATCCCGTCGAACCGACGCAGCACGACATGGATGCCCTCGTCCGCGAGGGTGTGGCCTGGATCATCCTCACCAACCGCAATCATTCCCGCGCGGCAAACCGGGTGCGCGCAGGCACCGGCGCGCGGACGGTCATCCACGCCGACGACGCGGACCACGCCCGAAGCCAGGAGACGGAACTGGACGACGGGTTGGAAGTCGGCGGCACGGTCGGTCCGTTGGAGGTGGTCGACGCCTCTGGAAAGTCGCCGGGCGAGGTCGCCTTGTTGTGGCGGGACCGGGGCATCTTGATCGTCGGCGATGCCATCATCGGCAACCCGCCGGGGCAGTGCGGACTCCTGCCGGAGCGCGTAATGGATGACCCGGCTCGCCTTCGTGGCAGCGTGCGCAAACTCCTGGATCTCGACTTCGACATCCTCCTTGTCGGTGACGGCGAATCCGTACTTGAGAATGCCAAAGCCCGGCTCAAAGAGCTGGTTGAGAAGTTTCCGGATTAAATCTGTCGTCCCCCCTGAGGGCATTTGTGTCCCGGTGCCGCAACCCGAGGCGTGGGCCTGACGGTGGGCACCTGCTACAATCACTACATGGCCGACTCCGCCCTGCCTCGCTCGCCATTCGCGGGGACCATCAATTTCTATGATGGCGCCCCAATTCGGTCGATCTCACCGGAGGAGCTTGCGCGAACTCTCCAAGCACACGAACTCTATGTGGAATCCAACCAGCGGTCTGGCAAACGAGCCAATCTGGACTCGACCGTTGCCTTCCGATCGTCGCTCCCGCAGGATGGACCCTCGAAAGTGAGTCAAATGGAAAATGTCGGTTTATAAACTCTTCCATAACATCGCCAGGTTCGGCGTCCGAGCGTTGGCTCAAAATCCAGAACTCCGAGCCAAGACAGTGAGCTTCGTCAAAGACCAGGTCGTCCCACAGGCTAAGGCCGGATGGGAGAAGGCCAAACCCAGGCTCGAACAAGCGAAGGACACTGCGGTGGGTGCCGCGAAGGATGTGGCTGATGTGGCGCGGGAGAATGATCCACGAGATGATCCAAAGAAATTCCTATCTGAGGCGTCCCAACGATTACGAGATCGAGCGAAGCGCTAATCCAGATCGGCGATCCCCATGTCAAAGCACGAAGCAGAACTCCAAGTAGGGCAAATAATTCATCACAAGCTGTTTGACTACGTCGGGGTTGTTTTCGATGTCGATCCGACCTTTCAAGGGACAGATGAATGGTACGAGCAAGTCGCTCGCTCACGCCCTCCGAAGGACAAACCTTGGTATCACGTGCTAGTGAATGAAGCGGCACATACGACCTATGTCGCCGAGCAGAACTTAGAGCCCGCAGAAGCACCACAGAGAATTGTGCACCCGTTAGCTGACAGTCTATTTAGTGAGTTCGATGGAGAGCGGTATAAATTACGTCGGCAGGCTCATTAGCAGGCTAATGGCCACGTGACCAGGGGGATGAGATGGTCGATAAAATTCGGAAATCCGACGAAGAATGGCGGCGCCAGTTGACGCCCGAGGAGTACCGGGTGGCACGGGATCGCGACACGGAGAAACGTTTCTCACACCCCGAACACGATGCCAAAGTCACAGGCGTCTATCAATGCGTCTGCTGCGGGGCGCCGCTGTTCGACGGCAAGGCAAAATTCGACTCCGGCACCGGATGGCCCAGCTTTTGGATCCCCGTCTCAGAACAGGCCATCGAGACCCGGCCCGACCTCCGCTATGACGATGACCTCACCGAGGTGATCTGCGCTCGCTGCGACGCACACTTGGGCCACGTCTTCGAGGACGGACCCGAGCCCACCGGCTTGCGCTACTGCATCAACGGCGTATGCATGACGCGCGAGGACGCGGCTTAAGGGCGGAACCGCCCATGGAAGGGGCCGCCGATCATGATAGATGTGAAAAAGGCGATGTGGGATCCCACGTCGGTGTTCAAGGACCCGGAGGAAGTCGTTGTCAGCGACGAACTCAACCGCAATCAGAAAATCGATATTTTGCGCCGGTGGGAATACGAGGCCCATGCGCTGGAGGTGGCGGAGGAGGAAGCCGGAATGGCCGTTCGCCGCCCGGAAATGTTCGACCGCGTTGTGCAGGCGTTGCACATGCTCGATGTAGACCGCGACACGGAACACACCCCGCCGACGAAATAGACGGGTCGCACAGCGAAATCTAGTTTAAGCCTGTGGTAGTGAAGCCAGCTCTCACCCTCGAAGAGAAGAAGGTATGGGGTCCAACGTCGTAGCAGCAAGAGACCAGACGCTCCGAAAACCACCAAGACCCTATGCCTAGAGCAAATTCCATTCAAATGGAATTGCTCTAGGTCTTGCCTCTGGCCGCTCAAGCGCCAAGCGGGCTTATCGCATGTTTCCACTTACGTGGAAAATGCTCTAGTGACGCTTAATTTCGATCTCTCATTTTCTGATTTGCGCCTTGATTCCGTCTAGTATCCGGATCGAATCACCCATTTTCATCATGTCGTTCTCACGATGAGCTTGCTTGTGCAGGGTATTGCCGGCATTGAGCTGGCCCAAAAGTTCTTTTTTCCGTTCCGGCGTCAGCGTCGATTGCATGATGTCGTCAGCCGCTTCGGGGAATTCCGTGGTTCCCCGGCAGGCGAATGCCGGCGCAGTAACTAAGGCGATTAAAGCACCAGCAAGAATAAGTGTCCTCATGTCTTGTCCTCCTATTTTTGAAATCACAACAACTTGCTGAAACCCGTTTTGTGGGCTCTCTCGACCAGGAATTTGAGTGTCGGGATAACACTTAAAATAAAAATCATCTCCATTATAGATTAGGCGGGGGCAGAGTATACGGAAATGAAATGTTTTCCACACACCTGGATATTGGGAAGTTTTGGGCTTGCAGCTTTCATCCTTAGGTCCGCTTCTGTCTATGAGCAGACGTTTAGGCGCTTAGTGATTTGCGTCTGCTTTGCCCTCGAAAGCGGACATCCGAAAGGCGGTCATTGACTCGGCTCATCATCTTGTTTCCTGACAAGGGACAGACGGATCGCTCCCGTTCGCGTTACCGTCCGCCTTCATAAATGGCCGTGGGGGGAGTACCATGGGACAAACCTTGCAAATTTGTCTGGGAAACGCTGGTAAGATATTACCAATCAGGGGGGTTATGGGATGACAATATTGAAGATGTTGCTCAAAGGTAAGGGTCATGAGGTCTGGTCCGTGCATCCGGACGACACCGTTTTGGACGCCATCAAGGTGCTGGCGAAGAAGGACATCGGGGCCCTGATTGTCATCAAGGACGACAGGCCCGTCGGCATCTTCAGCGAACGGGACTATGCCCGGAACGTCTATCTGAAAGGAAAGGCATCGCTCGATACGGCGGTCCGCGCCGTTATGGCGGCGCCCGTCATCTGCGCCAAGCTCGATCAGACGGTCAACGAATGCATGGCCCTGATGACCAAAAAGCGCATCCGCCACTTGCCGGTCATGGACGGCGACGAACTGGTCGGCATGGTATCGATTGGCGACTTGGTCAAAAGCGTCATCGCCGAACAGGAGTTCACCATCGAGCAGCTCGAGCACTACATCTACAGCTAGGCGAACCGGCCCCCGCCAAGGGGCGCTTCGAGGATCGGGCGACGGCGCCGAGAGCGCCCGGCTGTCCGGCGAGGCTGCGTTCCACTTTTAGGTAAATTCACACCAAAACGGTTAAAGAGGTTAACTCTGAGAATTTGAAGCCACTGATGGGCTGCCCCCTCGAAGTGGTCCATCGCTTAAGTTATGATGGAAGCAAACTCATAATCCTGTATCCATGGTCACTGGAAATCGGGCCAGCCCAGCGACACCCATGGAATTTCTGACGCCATGGCACGGGTACACGCCTACCACCAGCGCACGAAGCACATGCTAGGGCGTTACGCTCCGGGGTTGGTTACATGGATTGGGCTAACCAGCCCGACCCGTTTCGCCACTTTTCGGGCGCCCGTATCTTCGAGTTGCCGCTGGTTCGCGACTACGGCACATTGTGACAGAGATTAGCACTGACGGTCCGGCTCCGTAAAACCGGTCATTTTCGATTTCCTCTAGCCTACTTTCATCCTAGAGCAACTCTATGAAATCCTACCTTGTCATCACGTGATTGACATAAAGGCGTGCCATCTCATCCATGAAGGGGACCCTTGCCGAGAATCAGGGCGCCGATGATCCCATCAAAAAACTGCTTCTCCTTTTTGTCCTCGGATGGCGATCCATCGGCGTGAGCCGGCAGATGTGAAACGGCGGCGCGCAAGACGGCGTCACAAACAAATCTTTTATCCGCATTGCTCCAGTTCGGTCCCAACTCCTTGTCCACCTCGGCAATAAATACTTTGCTAACCATTTTTAGTCCTTTCAACTGATGGCATGCCGCTTAGGCGAATGGTGGCCTCGAAAATTATTCTTTACGCCCTGGCCACGCCCATGATCGCCGCCTTCGTCACCATGTAATCAGGGACACGAGATAACAAGGACGAAGCGCTGGAAACCGTCACGCAAGTGGGGGCTGTCTAGTTTTTTTTCGAGCCTCTGCGGGGAAAATTGATGACCCGGCCTCCATCCCTCTTTGGGTCGAAACGGTAGCCCTTCCGGATTTCCACGTTGCGCAACATGACGTTTAAAGAGGTCACGTCGAAGGGGTCCGGGTTCAGCGGCTCGACATACTTCGCCTGGAGACTACGCAGCATTTCGAGTTCGTTTGGCATGAGCGTCTCCTCGATCGCTTTGACCTTCGTAAGCAGGCGCTTAAGCTCGACGTATCCCGCCATATTGAACATCGCCGCCGTTTCCCCGGATAACAAAATTATCGACGCGGCCGCCAAAATGGTCGCCGCCCATGTCGTCTCGCTGGTCGTCTTCGGCGACCGATACGGGGTCTAATCCCGCCGAATTTTCTGGCTGGGCGGGGGCCGGCGGCCCGCTTATCCCCGCAGAACCTCCACCGGGCAGGGGTACTCGCCATGTTTCAGCAGGCGGTTCAGGCGCGCGGCCGGGAAATTCTCCGGGACGAACACGACGCCGCCGGGGAAGCGCTTGTTGAACTTCAGTCGCGCCTTCATCTCCCCGTGGCTCGACCTGACGACGACGCCGGCCCCGTCCGCGAGCTTCAGCCCGGCGGCGGCATCCGGGCTCATCTCCACGTAAGCCTCGGTCGAGAGCTTTCCCAGGACCTGTGAATTCCCGGACAGGTATCCGGAATGGAACATGCTATCGCCGGTCACCAGTTCCAGACTCTTCGCCCGGCGCGGCGCGACGAGGGGCGGGTCGTCTAGGTCGCCACCGTTCCCCTTCCCGAAGGGACGGGTATACGATCCATCATCGCCGAGGCCGTCGCGACTCAGCCCCCGGTAGGACGGCACCAGGTGGGCGATTTCGGCGAACACCGCGTCCGGGGAGACCGGCCCGAGGTCGCGGCCGAGCGCCTCGGCGACGAGGGCGAAGATCTCCGCGTTGGGTTTGGACTCGAAGGCCGGCCGGCGGATGGGCCGCAGCTCCTGCACCTTGCCTTCATTGTTGGTGAAGGTTCCCGGTTCCTCCGCGAAAGTGGCGGCGGGCAGCACAACGTCGGCCAAGCGGGCGGTGCCGGTCATGAAGGCGTCCTGGACGATCAGTAGCCTGGCCTTCGAGAGCGCGCTCTCCACCAGACCGCCATCGGGATAAGAGAGCAGCGGATCGCTGCCCGCCACGTAGAGCACGTCCATTTTGCCGGCCTCCGAGCGCTCCAGCATGCGGCGGAAGTCGGCGCCGGAATCCGCCGGCAGGGAGGCGCCCCAGGCCTCTTCGAACGGGGCGCGGACAGCGGCGTCGCCGACCGGCCGCCAGCCGGGAAGCAGGCCGGGCAGTACGCCCAACTCCCAAGCCCCCATCTGGTTGGGCCGATCGAACAGGAACTGGACTTCCGCTCGCTTACCCAGGGCGTCTAGGACCCTTCCTAAGCCGTGCACCATGGAAAGCGCCGCCGCCGCGCCGGGCGAGCGAAGCAGGTCGGCGCCGATGAGCAAAGTGACCGACTCGGCGGCGCCGAGCGCCGTCCTCGCCTTCTCCAGGAATTCCCCGAATTCGGGCGGCGGGGTCTTCGCCGCCTTCAGCAGGCTTTTCTTCAGGGCGCCCATGTTGGCGAAGGTCTTCTCGGCCCCCTCGATCCCGTTCAGCAGTGCCGACAGCAGATAGGCCTCGGCCCCGGGCACGAACCGCAATGAAGAAATGGCCTCGGAGTCGAGCCGCGACGGCCGCGCCGAGGCGATGAACAGCTTGGTTCCCCTGCTGCGGGCGACTCCCCTGACCATGTATTCGGTCACCGGGGTCTCGTCGGTGACGGTGGCCCCGAGGATGAGGATGCAATCGGCTTCCAGGACCTGATGCAGGGAGCGCCTGGCGTAAAGACCGCCAAACAGTCCTTCCAGGGACTGGTAGGCGTCCGGGCCCGCAGCCGACCAGCGGGATGACGAATCGATGCTGTTGGTGCGGAACGCCGTACGCATCAATTTCTGGAACAGATAGAGGCTTTCGTTGTTGAGGCGGGGCGAGGCCAGCCCGCCCACCCCTATGCCGCCCTTCTCGACGGCGTCTTCGGCCCTTTCCGCGATGAAAGCGGCCGCTTCTTCCCAGGAGACGCCGGCCAGGGTCCCCTCTTTGCGCACCAGTGGTGTTCTCAGCCTGTTGTCGCCGTCGATGAAATCGATTCCGAAGCGGCCTTTCACGCAGAGCGTCTCGCCGTTGACGCCGGTTTCGTACTTGGAGCGCACCCTGGAAAGCTGGCCGTCACGGACGCTGATGCTGAGGTGACAGCCGGTGCCGCAATAGGGGCAGATGGTGTCGGTCTCCTTGAGGTCCCAGGGCCTTGCCTTGTACCGGTAGGGGGTGCTCATCAGGGCGCCCACCGGGCAGACCTCGATGCAGTTTCCGCAATGGTCGCATCCGGCGAGGCTGTTCTCGAAGCCGGTCACTTCGGTATCCATGCCCTTCTCGACGGTGCCGAGAGCCACCGCGCCCACCACTTCCTCGCAGATGCGCACGCAGCGCTGGCATTGGATGCAGCGCTGGGCGTTGAAGATGATGACCGGGTTGAGCTCGATGTCCTTGGTGTAGAAGACCCGCTTCTGGTCACGGAAGCGGGCCTCCCCCGCGCCGTATTCGAAGACCTGGTCCTGGAGTTCGCATTCCCCCGACTTGTCGCAGACCGGGCAGTCCAGGGGATGGTTGGCGAGCAGCAACTCGAGCATGGATTGCCGGGTGTCCGCGACCAGGGGGGTGTCCGTTCTCACTACCATGCCCTCCGCCACCGTGGTTGCACACGAGGGTTGCAGCTTGCCCTGGCCCTCGATCTCGACCAGACACATGCGGCATGACGCCAGCGGCGCCAGCCTCGCCATGTAACAGAACGTGGGTATGTCGATCCCTTGCTCCATCGCCGCCTCGAGGATCAAGGTGCCGTCGGCGACTTCCCGTGTGTTCCCGTCGATTGTGATCTTGGCCATGACTTTCGCGCTTTCCCCTGCCCGCCTCAATGGTATGGGCATCTCCCTTCTTTGATGTGCTCGACGAATTCGTCCCTAAATTGCGTGATCGCCGCCTTCAACGCCCAGGCCGCGCCATCGCCAAGGGCGCAGAAGGAATTCCCGAAGATGCTGCCGCACAGGAAGTCGAGTTGCTCCAGATCCCCCTGTCTGCCCTCCCCCGCCTCCAAGCGATGCAGGATCTTGCCGGTCCAATTCAGCCCTTCCCGGCAGGGCGTGCATTTGCCGCAGGATTCTTCGTGGAAGAACTCG
>CAZQZB010000037.1:0-17202 GCA_964597695.1 uncultured Thalassospiraceae bacterium
CTTAGACGTTCATCCCTCAATTGTTTTTTCTTGGGTATTGAGAAAACGTGTTTTCCATAAAACTTCTTACCATAGACAGTCTTATACCCATTCTCGTTGAACCATTCTGCAATCTTCTTAAACGTCCAACCCTGCTCACGAAACTCCATGATCGTTTCGTATAGGAACTGTTGGTAGTCAGAATAAACTGAGGGGAGTGATAGTCGTGCAGACCTTAGAGTTGCCGTGAAACAGAGGTAATATTCAACGTCTGGAACCCATGCGTTGGAAACTACTCCACGGTCACGCTTTTAGCTAGGTTGCGGGGCTGATCCACGTCCGTGCCCTTGATGACGGCGGTGTGGTAGGCCAGCAGTTGAACCGGGATGGCATACAAAATCGGCGCCACGAAGGCATCAACGTCGGGAAGGGCGATGGTCGCCGCCGTTTCCCCGTCCATCAGTTTGACGCCCCGGGCGTCGGAGAAGAAGATTACCCGGCCGTTTCTGGCCGTCACCTCGGCGATGTTGGACGCGGTTTTCTCGAAGAGCCCGTCCGAAGGCGCGATGACGATCACCGGCACGCCGTCGTCGATGAGCGCGATAGGCCCGTGCTTCATTTCGCCTGCAGCGTAACCTTCGGCGTGGATGTAGGAAATTTCCTTCAGTTTAAGCGCCCCTTCGAGCGCAATGGGATAGCTGGTGCCGCGTCCCAGATAGAGCACGTCCCGGGCCTGGGCGATCTCTTGGGCCAACTCTTGCAGCCGTTCGTCGTGATTCAACACCTCTGCCACCCGGGCCGGTACCTCGGTCAAGGCGCCGACCAGATGGGCTTCGGCCTCGGCGTTGATGGCGCCCCTGGATCTTGCTACGGTGATGGTCAGGCATGCCAGCACCGTCAACTGGGTGGTGAAGGCCTTGGTGGACGCCACGCCCACTTCCGGGCCGGCGTTGGTGTGCAGCACAGCGTCCGCTTCCCGGGCGATGGTGCTTTCCGGCACGTTGACGATGGCGAGGATCTTCTGTCCATGCTCCTTGGCGTAGCGGAGCGCCGCCAGGGTATCCGCCGTTTCGCCCGACTGAGAGACGAACATCGCCCAGCCCCCCTCCGGCAGCTCGGCGCCGCGGTAGCGGAATTCGGACGCGATATCGGCCTCTACGGAAACCCTGGCCACCGACTCCAGCCAGTACTTGGCGACCAGGCAGGCATAATACGACGTGCCGCAGGCGATCAGGGTGAACCGCGAGACCGCCGCCGGGTCGCAAGGGAAATCGGGCAATGTCACCGAGCGTGTCGCCGGGTTGACGAAGGAATGCAGCGTGTCGCCGATCACCTGGGGTTGTTCATAGATTTCCTTGAGCATGAAATGGTCATAGCCGCCCTTGCCGGTGGCAGCGCCGGAAAGCTCCGTCTCCCGGACCTCGCGGGCGCCCTCTTCGCCGTCGGGGCCGAAGACCGTCACCCCCCCCGATTTGATCACCGCCCAGTCGCCGTCTTCCAGGTACATGATCTGTTTGGTCAACGGCGCCAACGCCAGCGCATCCGAGCCCAGGTACATCTCGTCCTTGCCGATGCCGATGGCCAGCGGGCTGCCCCGCCGGGCCGCGATCATCAAATCGTCCTCGCCGGCGAAGATGATGCCGAGCGCAAACGCTCCTTCCAGGCGGCCAAGCGCCGCCTGGGTCGCCGGTCCTGGATCCAGGCCCTGCTCCAACCCTAGCGTGATCAGGTGCGCCACCACCTCGGTATCGGTATCCGACGCCAATTCGTGCCCGGCCGCCGCCAGTTCGTCGCGCAGGACCTGGAAGTTCTCGATAATGCCGTTGTGGACCACGGCCACCCGGCCGGTAGCATGGGGGTGGGCGTTTCTTTCATTGGGAACCCCGTGGGTGGCCCAGCGGGTATGGCCAATGCCGGTGGTGCCAGCGACCGGTTCCTTTTGGATCCTTCGCGCCAGGTTATCCAGCTTGCCCTCGGCGCGGCGGCGCTCGATGCCGCCCGATACCAGCGTCGCGATGCCGGCCGAATCATAGCCCCGGTATTCGAGCCTTCTGAGTGCCGCCAACAATGGGCCCGACACCGCGTCCTTGCCAATGATGCCGATGATGCCACACATGGGGAGCCTATTTCTTGCCCTTCTTCCCGGCGGCCTTGACGGGGGCGGCCCGGCGCTTCAAGAGGCGCTTGGCGCCGCCCTTGGTTTCCTTTTGCTCGGCCCGGGTAACGGCAAGGCCTTCCTTGGCCACGTCCTTGGTGATGACGCTGCCGGCGCCGACGATGGCCCTGTCGCCAACCTTGACCGGGGCCACCAGCGCCACGTTGGAGCCGATGAAGGCGCCCTTGCCGATGTCGGTGTGGTGCTTGGCGAAGCCGTCGTAATTGCACGTGATGGTGCCGGCACCGACGTTGGCGGCGGCCCCCACCCGGGCGTCTCCGATATAGGTCAGGTGGTTGACCTTGGCGCCAGCCTCGATGGCGGCGTTCTTGATCTCGACGAAGTTGCCGATATGCACGTCCCCGCTGACCTCGGCGCCGGGACGCAGGCGCGCGAACGGCCCGATGTGGGCGCCGGGCGCAATCGTGGCGCCCTCGATGTGGCAAAAGGCGCGGATTTCGACGTTGTCGCCGACGCTAACCCCGGGGCCGAAAACGACATTGGGGCCGATGGTGACGTCCCGGCCGAGCCGGGTGTCGAAACTGAAGGTGACGCTTTCGGGGTCCGTCAGCGTGGCGCCCGATTTCATGGCCGCCCGTCGCAATTGGTTTTGTACTGCGGCCTCGGCCCGGGCCAAGTCGGCGCGGCTGTCAATGCCGATCAGTTCGGCCTCGTCCCCCTCAACGACGACGCAGGGGAGCCCGTCCTCCCGGGCCAGCTGGACGATATCGGTCAGATGGTATTCGCCCTTAGCGTTGTCGTCGCCGAGACGTTTCAGCAATCCCCAAAGGTGCTTGCCGTCGATGGCCATGACGCCTGAGTTGCAAAAGGTGATTTCGAGCTGTTCGGGCGTCGCATCGCCGGCTTCCACGATGGCCTCCAGTGAACCATCGCCGGCCGTGACCAGCCGCCCGTAGGCGCCGGGGTCGCCGGCCCGGAAGCCCAGCACCACGATGGCCGGTTCGGGATTCTGTTTTTGCGCCGCCAGTACCTGGTTGACGGTTTCCGGCAAAATCAGCGGGTCGGCGCCGTAGAGAACCAGCACGCCGCCTTCAAGGCCGTCAAGCGCGTCCCTGGCTGCCAGCACCGCGTGACCGGTCCCCAGCGGCGGGTCCTGAACCACCGTCCGGTGGGGGGCAGCAGCTTCGGCGACGGCGTCCATGCCTCGGCCGGCGACGACCACCACGGGATAGAGTCCCAAGGGGCGGAGGGTCGCCAGCAAATGGGCCAGCATCGGCCGCCCGGCGAGCGGGTGCAGGGCCTTTGGAACGGCGGATTCCATCCGCGTTCCTAGGCCCGCGGCAAGGATGATGGCAGCGGTTTTGGTCTCGGTCATTTTATGGCAGTTGTCCGAATAACCGGTTTCCGAGGGCAGTGTCCGGAACTTGCCACAAGCGGGGAGTCCCGCCAAGTCAAAGATTGTTTCGGTTTCTTGCAGGCCCCGGAGAGGGCCGGAAAAGACCATCCACCGGGACGGGGGCTCGGTTTCCTGCTCGCTTTCTTGCCCAGTTTGTTGACAGGTTCACCCTGCCCCCCTTATATGGGCCCTCACCGACAACTGGGACGGGCGCGTAGCTCAGCGGGAGAGCACTGTCTTCACACGGCAGGGGTCGCTGGTTCAATCCCAGCCGCGCCCACCATTTATTTCAATGACTTAGCAATATACGCACTTTAACGGAAAAGGCATTAGCTACCAAATAGCTACCGTCAGGGCTGAATTCGGCTTGTCTAGCACCCGTTTCCATAAGTGCCCCGAGATGCGCATTGCTTTTGACTCTAAGTGTAAGATTCCAAAGATATTGTTTTCACGCCGGCTTTTTTATTCCTCCGGGGCTCAGGATCCGGCTCCCTCCAGATCGACAATTTCTATTTCGTGGGTGATGTCGGCGGTCTTCCCGAGCATGATGGTGGCCGAGCAATACTTGTCGGCCGAGAGTTCGACCGCGCGCTCTACCTTCTTCGCATCGAGGCCGCGGCCGGAGATGACGTATTTGACCTGAATCCGGGTAAACACACGGGGCTCCTCGTCCGCCCGGTCGGCCTCCAGCTCGACAGCACAACCCTCGACCGGCTCGCGGCCTTTCTGCAGGATGTGGACGACGTCATAGGCCGTGCAGCCGCCCATGCCGAGAAGCATCATCTCCAGCGGACGCACGCCGGCGTCCTGGCCGCCGGAGTCGGCGTCCACGTCCATGATCACTGAATGGCTGCTGCCGGAGCGTCCGAGGAAGGTCCGGTCGCCGACCCAGCTGATGTGCGCTTTCAGGGCCATCTTCTATCTCCTTAAAAAAGTTTACCACCAAAACAATGCGCGTGCGACGGGGATGGCGGCCAGGGGCAGACCTTGAGGCAGTCTGTGGAACGTTATGGGTTATTTCGGGAAGTGTTTAACGTCATCAGGTGAAACCGCGCAGAAATTTATAATCAATGGCTCTAACCCGCTTAGTCCTGGTTCAAATCCAGGCGTCCACTTGACCCCCGAAAGCAGAATTTTTTCAGCACCGGCTTTTATGTTTGCCTTTGACCCAAAGCGGACGTCCGGATGAGAGCAGTGTCCTGCAGTGTGGATTAACCGAGAGATTTTTCTTAGATCACGGTGCTTGCAGAGCGTTCGAGATATTGGCCTTTTTTAGGATAAGTCTCACTAACGATTCCATGTCTTCACGGTCAAAATTATTATCGATTACGAGATCCGGATTGACAGGAGAAACAAACGGAACATCCACGCCCGCCACGTTCTTTATTTCGCCGCGATCCGCGCGTTGGTAAATTCCCTTTGGGTCCCGTCTCCGAACTGTGTCCAGCGTTACATCAAGGAAGACCTCACAGTATTCGGACAGGTGTTTTCGGTTATGCGCCTGGACTTCCGGAGAAATGGTAACCGCGCAGCAGATAACATGGATATTCTGGGAATCGAGAAGACGGCATAAATTTCCGATTCGGGCAGAGTTTTTTTCCCTAGCCTCCCTATCGTAACCGATGGAATCGCCAAGGATGGATCGCAGTTCGTCGCCGTCCAGCAATACCAGGTTTGGGATATTTGCCTTAAGGTTGGAAAAAAGGTGTCTTCCCAGCGTACTTTTTCCCGAAGCGGAAAGACCGCAAATCCATATCACCATGGCATGTCAGCCCAGGCGTTTTCGGCCCCGGAGCATGACGAACTTCCAGTCCATGAAGACGTCATCGTCGCGCTCGACTAAATTGTAAATACTTTTGAAATGGGGTTCTGCCTCTATATGGAGACGACGGATCTCGTCGATGGCATGTTGTTCCAAGGCCCCGTTGGACAGCCAGTTTCTGAGGCTCACCTGGCGCATGAAATAGGGTTGTAAGAGAATGTTCTCGAAGCCGGCCCGATCAAACATGTTGATCAATTCGGCTTCGGAAAACGTGTGCCGCTCTTCCTTGAGCTCGAAAATCTTCTCGTAGCGCTCTCGTGTGACGTGATCCGGCGGAACACCCTCGCAAAGCACCAGCACGCCGCCCGGTTTCAATACCCGAAGCACCTCGGCCAAACCCCGCGCGCAGTCGGCGACATGATGAAAGACCATGCGCGCCAAGGCTAAATCGAATGAGTCGTCCGGAAAATCCATTTCCTCGACGTCTCCCAGGCAAAAGGAAATGTTGGCGAGGTCCCCATGCGTGTCGCGGGCTTGGGAAAGCATCTTCTCGCAGATGTCCAGGCCGACGATTTCGTCCACGAGCGGGCTGACGGACGCCGCGATGACCCCCGGCCCGCTACCGATGTCAAGCACCCGCCAATTCTTTTCGGGGCCGCCGAAACCAATGAAGGTATGGATGAAGTCCTGCTTGCTTACCCATTCCAGGGACTCGAAGCTTTCGGCGCGTTTTTCCCAGACGTCCAGCTGGTTCTGCAGCCAGGCTTTGTGGGTGTTAGATAAATTAATATCGGTTTTCATCTTGGAACGGAACATCGCAACGGACCTTTGCATCGACGTTAACTTAGACTAAAGGAAGGTGGAGGTTGTGACGTTCGCCCAATTGATTGCCTGCATCCAACGAAGGGAAGAATATCATTCTCAGACGCCCATAAGCAGTTTTGGTCTCGGTCATTTTATGGCAGTTGTCCGAATAACCGGTTTCCGAGGGCAGTGTCCGGAACTTGCCACAAGCGGGGAGTCCCGCCAAGTCAAAGATTGTTTCGGTGTCATTCCTTCATGATCTCCAGCGGGGTGAGCATGTGAGGATAGTCCTTGAATTCGTCGAGGACGTCCCAGCGATCCATCAGGCTCGCGCGAAGAAGCCGATAGGTCCCGCAACGCTTGAGCTCAGCCGCATCGATACCTGCGTTTTCCGAAAACGCCTTTTCGAAGTCCAGCGTGTCGTCCAAGAGCGGTCGGACCTCGCGCAGGTCCCTTTCGAACCTGGGCGCATCGGGATCCCGGTATCCGAACCGGACGCTGAACGGATAATAAAGCGTCCGTAGGACGAACTGGTCCTTTGCGCTGAATATGGTGCCGACGGGGCGACAGATAGGCGCATTACTGAAAGGAGACATGCCCTTGTCCTCATCATAGTCGGGGCTCGTTGGATCACCCCACCATTTCTTCCCTTGGGCCGTCGACTGGTAAAGGCTAGGGGCCTCCTTTATGCCCAACCAGGTGCACAGGCTACGCATGGTTGCCACGGGCCGCGTCTTCAGATCCTCGAGCCGGACGCCAACCGACTCCTGCATCCGATACGCCACCTGGTCGATGTCGAACAGCATGGTGATTATGTTGTGGACGACCTGATCGTAGTTGTTGTTTTTGAAATGCAAACTAACCCACGCCTCGCAGCTTTGGATGGGTTCGCGGACCATCACCACAAGTCTGGAGGATGGCGCGTATCGGAGGAAATTAAGCTTCGCGTAATCGTCGGGATTGTGAATGTGGTAGAAGACGACGTGTTTGCCGGCCTCGCTGTCGAGGACCCTTTCATACGCTTCGTGGACGATCAGAAGGAATGTCCCCGGATCTACCTTCTCGAAGCCCTTTATGATCCGAAGGGCCTCGGAGCAGAATTTCTCCCGGTCCAACGAAAGGGCCTCGTCCCGGCTTTCGCCGAGCGCGGTCGTGCCCTCCACCTTGCCCATGTTCGTACCCACCTCTCCCAGCCGGCTGGGGATGGGTCTTGGCGACGTGGCGTCGAAGAGGACCGCGAACTCGTTGGCAAATCTTTCGGGCAGGTTGCGCCAACCGTCGCCGGCGATCCTCTTCCACACACCGGCGTTGAAAAAACCTCGAAGGTAGACGCCTGGTAAGGTCGAAATCTCGGGGTGGCCGTCGATGAGGCTGTGGAGTAACCCCGTCCCGCTGCGCCCGATGAACAATAACGCGACAAGTTCCCCGAAAAGCGGGGGTGCGCCCACGGAATTGGGAGCACCCCCATCAACGGTGACCGCCTCGTCGGCTTTGGGCGGCATCGCCGCCATCGCCCTGGCGAAGCTTTCGTCCGCTTGGTGCGGCTTGAAACTATCCAGATAGTATTCGAACAACGCGAAGTCAGTGGTCGCGCGGGCGGCGGGGCTGAACTCGTCCCGGCGAAGATCGTCCCGTCGATCGCCATCGGCTTCCGCCGCCAAGAGCGCCTTCGTGATGCCCTTCAGATTGTTCCAGGCCTCGGCGAAAACCGGTTGGATGGCAAGGGCCTCGTGGTAGCTGGCAACGGCGTCCTCCAGCCGCCCCAGGTGGTGGAGCGCGGTTCCCAGGCTGTTGTGCGCGGAGGCCAGGTTCGGATCGATGGCGAGGGCCTTGCGGTAGCTGGCGACGGCGTCGTCGAGCCGGCCCAGGCGGCGGAGCGCGACACCTAAGTTGAGGTGCGCGTCGGCCAAACCGGGGGCGATGGCAAGCGCTTCGCGATAGCTGGCGACGGCGTCATCGATCCTCCCCAGTCCCTGCAGCGCGGTGCCGAGGTTTACGTGGGTGGCGGCCAGGTCAGGTTTGATGGCGATGGCCTTGCGGTAGCTAACGATGGCGTCGTCGATCTGTCCCAGCCCTTGTAGCGCGGTGCCGAGGTTGACGTGCGCCGAGACGTGATCGGGATTGATGGCCAGCGCCCGCTGCAACGCGGCAACGGCATCGTCCAGCCGACCTTGGAGTCGAAACGCGGCTCCGAGATTGTTGTGCGCATCGGCGAGGTCGGGGTCGAGCTCGACCGCGCGTTGCAGGACACTCAACACTTCGTCCAGCCGACCCTGGGCAGCAAGGACGGCGCCGAGCTTGCTCATCACCTCGGCGTAATTCGGGCGCCGGTCAAGGATTTGCCGGTAGAACCGCTCAGCCTCGGCATAACGCCCCGCCCCGTGGTGCCCGCGGGCTTCTCGCAACTGCGCGTCGAGGTCTCTATCCGTGCCAGGTTTCGTCGGCTCGACCACTGGTTTCTCAGGCCTCCGTCTCGGAATCCACGCCACGATATTTGTTTCAGTGGGGTCGGTCTAGCGAAGAAACGGCGAGGCCCGCCGTTCCGGTCATGCCTTCTCCCCAGGAGGGATTTGCTCTCGTCCGCCGTCGGCATGGGAGGCGTTTCTGGCCCTGTTGAAGACGCAAAACGCCAACGGGTCCCAGGCTCTCCTTATGCGGGCGCCCACACGGCCAGTGCGTCGCCGACACGCCCAATCACATCCGCCCACTGGCCGGGTTCAGATTGGCGGAAAAGCCTCGCCGACGGGTACCAGGGGCTGTCGTCCCGGTCCAGCATCCAGTAGTTCAAAGGGACCATGTGCAGCATAACCCATGCCGGCACGCCCAGTGCGCCGGCGATGTGAGCGGTGGTATTGGAGACCGAGATCACTAGGTCCATGGCGGCCACCTGGGCGGCGAAGACGTCCAGATCCGCCATCTGGTCGATATCGTCGTCGTGCACCAGAGTCACGCCCGTCTGGGCGGCGAAGGCCCGGCGTTCGGCCTCGGTATCACCGTATTGCAAGTCGACGAGGGTGATTCCCGGTCGCCCCGCGAGCGGCGCCAGATCGCCGAGCGTCATCGACTTCTGGCCGCCGACCCTCTTGTTCTTGCTGATCCAGGCGACGCCGACCACGAGGCCGTCGCCGCCAACGGTGTATTTTTCCCTGAGCGCGTTACGGCGGGCGGGATCGGCGACCAAGTAGGAGGCGCGGCCGGGGAAGCTCTCGAAATCCGGCCGCAACCAGCGCCCGAGGCTGCCGGCCGCCGAGTGATAGTCGATATCCGGGACTTGCGTCTCCGGCGCCGGCGTGTCCTGCTTGACGACGCAGCGCACGCCCGGGAACGAGCGCTCGAACAACGGCACCAGCCGGCGTTCGCACTCCAGCACCACGTGGGCACCGGCCTCGATGAGGTCCGGAACCATGCCGGCGTAAAGTACCTCGTCGCCGACCCCTTGCTCGGCGCACACCAGAATGGTTTTTCCCGCCGTCGGCTCCCCCGACCAAGGGGGCTGGGGGAAATCCCGCTGCGGCTCCCAGCCGATCAGCCGGCGGCGCCATTCGAATTCCCGCCAACCCTCGCCGAGTTGCCCGCCGCGCAGTAGTGCCAGGCCGAGGTTGTGATGGGCTTCCACCAGATCGGGGTCCAATTCGACAGCGCGGCGATGGCAGCCGACGGCTTCGGCCAACGCCCCCGTCTCCTCCAGGGCCAACCCGAGGTTGGTGTGGGCCTTGGAGTCGTCCGGTTCGATGTCGATCGCCCGGCGGTAGCTGGCGATGGCGTGGTCGATCTCACCGAGCGCCGCTTGCGCGGTTCCAAGGTGGACCAGCGCCGTCGCCACCCCCGGCTGGTATTCGAGGGCGGCACGGAAGTGTTCGGAGGCGGCAGCCGCCTCGCCTTCCTTCAGCAGCACTTCGCCCAGGTTGATCAAGGCATCCACCATCTTAGGCTCGATGGCCAGCGCCTGGCGGTAGCTGGCGATGGCGTCGGCGACGCGGCCGCCGCGGACGAGCAGGTTGCCACGGTTGAAATAAGCCATCGCGAGGTCGGGTCTGAGGGCGATCGCCTGTTCATAGGCGGCCAAGGCCTCGTCGCTGGCGCCGGTTTCGGCGAGGACGCTTCCCAAGTTGACCAGCGCGTCAGCGTCTTCGGGGTTGGCGCGGGCGGCGGCGGCGAACGCGTCGGCCGCCATGCCGGTGCGGCCGACCCGACGCAGGGCGGCGCCGAGATTGAAATGGGCGTCGGCGAAGCCGGGGTCCAGCACCACCGCCTGGCGATAGTGGAGGATGGCGTCGTCCAGGCGTTCGTCTTCCTTGAAGGCGTTGGCGAGATTGTAGTGCGCATCTACCATTCCGGGCGCCAGGGCGACGGCGCGCTTGTAGGCTGTGCAGCTGTCGGCAACTCGCCCGCTGCGGTGCAGGGCGACGCCGAGCAGGTTGAACAGGTCCGCCGAGCCGGGCGCCGCAGCCACCGCTTTCTCCAGGTGCCGGACTGCTTTTGTGGCGCGTCCGCCCTGCAGCGCGATCAGCGCCAACAGGTGCAGCACGTCCTGGACGTCGGGGTTCTGATGCTGGATCGCGAGCAAGCCTTTTTCAGCCTCGGCCAGCCGGCCATGTTGGTAATGGACAACGGCTTCGGCGAGGGCCTGCTCCGGGGATGCCGGCGCCTCGGCGGCACCGGCGTCGGCCGCCTCTGGACCCTTTCGTCGTCCTCTTTTTCGCTTGGCTTTGCTGCCCATGACCGTCGATTTCCTTGGTTCGGGGACCGGCGCACGTTAGCCGCCCGGCGGGGGCCGGTTCAACCGTCGTCGGCAAGCGGCCCCAGGGCGTCCCGCAGCGCTCCCAGGTGCGTCTCGTAGCGCTTCCAGCGTTTGACGGCCGTGCGGTAAATGGGTTGGTGGACCTGATGGGCGCTGGCTGTGGAGACGGGGCGGCGGATCTTGTGAAAATCGAGGCACGCCTCGTTCCACTCGAGCCCGCAGAAATCCAGCAACTCGCGCATGCGGGGTTCCGGCTCGTCGACCAGGTCCTCGTAGCTTAGATCGAGGAACCGGCCCGGCAGCACGGCTCGCCAGTGGTCCATCAGCCGGGCATAGAGACGGTAGTAGCGGCCAAGCTCGGTGAGGTCGTAGGTGAACTCCTGGCCGACGTTGAAATGGATTTGGTAGCACGACAGGCAGGTGTCCATGGGACCGCGGACGCAATGGATGATCCGGGCGCCGGGGAGAACGAGGTGGATGAGGCCGACGAAGAAGAAGTTCCGCGGCGTCTTGTCGGTCAATCGCAACACTTTGGGCGCGCCTTCGGCCAGCGGCTTCACGTAGGCCTCGCCGAGGCGCCGGTAATCTCCGCGCCCGAAATCGACGACGCCGTCTGGAAACCCGCGCCCCTCGGCGCTCATCCCCCCCACCCCCGGTCCGGCGTCGGCGCGGCCGAAGATGACGTCGCGCAACTGGTCGATCTCGCCGAGGCCGTAGACGCCGGGATGGGCGGCCAGGATCTGCTCTACCAGGGTCGTGCCCGAGCGCGGCATGCCGACGATGAAAATGGGGCGCGGATCGTCGAAGCCGGTGCCCTGACGGGCCTCGATGAATGCGGCGTCGAACACGGAGACGATGTCGTCCACCAGCGCCTCCTGCTTGGCAAAATCGAACGCCAGGGTCGCCCGTTTCAGGCGGTTGGCGCTGGCCACGTGCCGGAAGGCGGCGTCCCAGTCGCCGATGTCCTGGTATGCCTTGGCGAGGGCGAAATCCAGGAACACGGCCTGTTCCGAATCGAGATCGGGCCGGACACGCAGCCGTTCCATGGCCGCCAAGTCGGGATCGCCGGGCCGGAAGGTCTTGATCCGAGAATAATCGTGATGGGCCTCGGCGTCGTCGGGGGCGACCTCGAAGACGCGCTGGTAGAGCGCCCGCGCCGCCTCGTAATCGCCCGCCTCCGCCCTCAGGATGGCGAGGTTGCACAGCACCGGGATCGACCGGGGCTCCATGGCGAGCGCCTGTTCGTAGGCGGCGGCGGCCTCGTCCCGGCGCCCTAGCCGCAACAGGACGCTGCCGAGATTGCTCAGCGCCGCAAGTTTTCCCGGGGTCGCTTCCAGCACCCGCTTGAGCACCGCCGCCGCCGTATCGTATCGGCCCGTCGCCGCCGCCGCCTCTGCCAGCGTCTCATGGGCCAGCGCCGTCCCGGGGTCCCTGGCTACCGCCGCCTCGAGAAAGCGGTAGGCGGCCTCGCCGTTTCCCCGCTCAAGCTCAAGGCCGCCGATCAGCTGAAGGACATGGGCGTCGTCGGGATCGAGGGCCAGCGCCTGACGGCAAAACTCGAGAGCCTTCTCGTTCTCGCCCCGGCGGCGGCAGTCGGTGGCCCTGGCGGCGAGGGACCTGGCGTCTTCGGCCTGGCGCCGGCCTGTTTTCGGGCGGTGGCGTTTTTTTCTGCTCATGGCGGCACGACCGGATTGCCGGGCCCGCAAAGGGGCCCGCGGGAGGCGATTGTCGTCCGCGGGCCTTTGGCGGTCAATCCCGAGACAAAAAAAACCGGGGCTCATTTGAGCCCCGGTTGATGTCTCGAAAAGAACTTTCGGTCCGCGGATCACGCGTTCCCTACGGCCCTTGGATGTTCGTCGTTAGAATTTGAACACCGTATGAATACCTAACAGGTCGATGTCGCTTATGCCCGTATGGCTAACGCGTTCGTTTTCGTATTGATGGTTCCTGTAGACCAACGTCACCGACGCGCCGATGGAATCGAAGTATTGGGCGGCGGTGAAGGCGAAAGTCTCGCCTACTTGACCGCGAGCACCAGCATTTAGCGACCTACCATACCCGAAGGCAAAGCCGGTTGCGCCAGCGGCGAAGATTTTGGCGTTGGTACCAACGTTCCCGCCAACATGGCTCTTGTTTCCGGCAGTTGCGGTTAGGGTTTTAATAGGTTGCTGGGCTACGCCGATGGAGGCGTGAATGCCACTGGAGTGCAAGGCGCCAAGCGATGCGGCTAAACCGTATTCACTTGTGCTACTTGAACTCAGATTTTTATAGCCGATTCCCGCCTTGGTCGAAAAGGCGCCGGCCTTCCCCGAAATCGACCCATTGACGGCCGTGGCGCCGTTGGCACCTAGAGACACGCCGATCTTGGCGCCGCCGGGTAACGTCGGCAGGTCATAGCGTATGAGGGATTGCTTGGTGCCGGGGCTCAGGTCGCTACGGGTAGCACCAGCGGTGATGCCGGTAAAGCTGTTCCCGATCATGAATTCAATAGACCCACCGAACGCTTCATGAGAGTAATTCGCACCGGTACCGCCATTCTTGGCAAAATTCGCCCGCCAGCCACCGTCCGTAGGCTCGGAGGTTTTGCCGAGGGAGAGCTTGCCCATCGTCTTGTGTTTGATCCAAATGTGCTCTTGGCGGAGCGCCCAAGTATTCTGGTCACCAAAGGTCTCATCACCTTGGTTCGCACCCGTAGCGCTGGAGAATTTCGCATTTGAGTCATCGCTACTATGCGGGATTTCCATTTCAATCAAGCCACCCACGGTGACGCTCTCGTTGACTGTCGCGCCCGCTATCCAGCGGATGCGGGATGTAGCGCTTTCGCCTGCGGTGTTGAACAGCCCACTGTGCGGGCCGTCATCGGCCCAATAAAGGGCCCTTGAGATTTGGCCTGACATCGTCAAGCTGTTTTTGTTACCGCTTTTTAAAGATTCGTCGGCGTTGGCCGTCGTCGCTACCGGCGCGGCAAAGGCAAAAAGGGCCGCCGCTGCTACCGAAGCCTTAAGTGTGGTTTTGATATCCATCTGTTTTCTCCTTCACCGTAAAACTGTTGTTCGTGGTAACCCTGCTTAAGAACCTGGTCCCCCAAGGTCCCTAAAGTCGAACCACTGGCTACCAAATTTCCTATCCCCGCCATCCTACGGATTTTAGAGTTACCAGGAAGCTAATAAGGGGCGATTTGGTTTTTTCCCGCCACAATGTTGTAAATTAGCAACACGCGGGAAGGGCCCCCAGAATTAGGACGTAGAGGGTCGGTGTCGCCCTTTCGCCCGTATCGACCGGCCGCGGCTCAGCGGCTGCGTTCGTCGATAAGGCGCTGGCGTTCTTTAGCCGGCGGCGACCAGCGGTTCTTGAGGATGCCTTGGAATCCCGGCATGGCGCTCTTGAAGCCCGGCCCCGCCACCGCCCGGCCGCCGAACTGGGTGTAGTAGAACAGCATTTGGTCGGGGTGATGCCAGGTATGGCCGGTTTCTTCGTGGGGCGACGCTTTGAGGGCGCCGTCGGCGTTCCGGGTCCGCTAGCCGGGCTGCCCTTCCAGGGCGGCACCGTGGGCGCCGCCACAAAGGTTGTCCAGGACCCGTCAGCCTCCAGCAAGCGCCGCCAGTTCGCCGGCCATCCGTTCGATCACGTCCGTCCCCGGCCCCGTCCCGTCTGCCGGAACAACTTGACCGAAGGATACCAGGGGCTGTCGTCCCTCTCCAGCATCCACACGCACAAGGGCACGGTGTTCAACACCACCCAGGTGGGTTCGCAAAGCGCGCCCCCGAAGCGAACGGTGGCGGAAATGGTGTTGGAGATCCGATCTGCCGTCGCCTTTAACGGATTGTCGGCCCAGTGCGCGTAGCGCGCTGTCGTGCTGGTCTGCCGGTGCCCCAACAGCTTACCATAACGGATGGAATGGAACGGGACAGTCAAAGGCGTTTAACCTGTTTTTCAACCTCGGTCTAACACCCACATTGCTAAGTCGGGGTCGGGCTGTTTTCCTGACACGGCAGGGATCGCTCGCTCAATGCCTGCCGCGCCCAACATCAAGCTTAGATGACATCGAAGGCCATGGAATGGCGGATCGCTTCCTTTTCGAAGGGCCGCACCCCGTGCCAGAAATAGGACGGGAAGAATACCGCCATGCCGGGTATGGGGCGGATCAACCGCTGGGCCTTGTTGTGTTCCGATACGAACATAGGCGGCGGCTCGCCGATCTGGGTACAGCCTTCGCCCGCCTGCCACCTGTCTTCCGGAAGGTCGGGAACTTTAATGTAGTAAACGCCGCTGATCCAACCTTCATTGTGGATATGGCTGCCGTCGTACCCGGACCCGTGAAGGATGGTCGACCAGGCCCCGGTGAAGCGAAAATCGGGATTAAGGTACCTGAGGAAAGGATGATCCGGGTCCTTTTCCAATGAATTGATGTATTCGGAAAGGGCCTTTGTAATCTTTTCCTTCAACACCGCCTTCAAGCCCGTCGGGCCGGTGAAAAGGCTGCCCGTAATCTGGGTGCCACCTTTCATGGTTTGGCCCGGTGGTTCCGGATGGTCGGTGTGCATCGCTTCGAGTTCGGCGTGAAGCGCCTCGTTGAAGGCATCAAGATCATCGAAACCGTCCGGAACCTCGAGAAAACGCGTGGCGAGTAATTCGTCAATGTCGATGATTGCAGAGACCCTGCTGTCGCCGGTTTCGTTCATGGCGATGGTCAACGCCCCCAGGATGCTGCTACGCCTGGGATGCAGTTCGTGGGCCTTTTCAAAAATGCCGACGGCTTGCTTGAAATTTCCGGCAACGGAAAGGGTATTGCCCCATTCCTCCAAAAACAACGGATTTCCCCCATCCAAGCGGACGGCTTCTTGGTGTTCGGCGACGGCTTCATCTAATTTCTTTTGTTTCGTGTACAGGCAACCCAGCTCGCTGTGAGCTTCGGCGTTTTCAGCGTCAAGCGTTAGCGCCCGGTTGAGCGCTTTTTCCGCTTCCTCCAATTTCTGTGAAAAATTCAACGCCTTGCCCAAGTTGCAATGGACTTCCGACGATTGGGGCAGCAATTCACAGGCACGATAATAGGAGTCGTCCATGCGGTCCTGTTGGCCCAAATCCCAATAGAGCATTTTCAGCGCTTCATGGGCTTCCACATAATACGGGTTTAATTCGACGGCGGCTTGATAGCCGCGGATGGCCGCTTCCTTGTTCCCCTTCTCATTGAAGACCGAACCCAAGCTCAGTTGCGTGTGCTCCATCCGGGGCTCCAGGTCCAAGGCCTCGAGGTAGGATTCCTGGGCTTTTTCCAGGTTGCCCATGGCCTGCATCAGAACCCCGTAATTGTGGAGAATGTCGGGCCCGCCCCCATCCTGGGCCAGAGCCGCTTCGTAGGCTTCCCTGGCTTCCTCCAGCCGCCCCAGGTCGTAGAGCGTAATACCGAGATTATTGAGAGCGTTCAGGTGCCGGGGGCTGTCTATGAGCGCCCGGTGGTAACTTTCCAGCGCCCCGGGAAGGTCCCCGGCGCCATAAAGGGCCTGACCAAGGTTGTTTAAATAGTCGGGGTTTTCGCCCGCAATGGCGATCGCATCCCGGATGAGCTGGATTGCCTGCAGGAAATCCTCCTCTTGAAGGGACACTACCCCCAGAAGATGGAGCGCTTCCGCGTTTCTCGGGTCCTTGCCGAGAATCTTTTGATAGACCGCCACCGCCTCCTCAAGGTGGCCTTCCCTATGCAGCTGACGCCCCTGTTCCAGCATTCACCGAGCCTTCAGCGTGGATCATGAAGGAACGAAGCCACTTCGTGGCGTCGGTCAATCCCTACCGGCTCTAGCGGCCTGGACATGGTATCGTCCTGATAGGGTTTCAGGTCGAAAACTGGCTCATGAAACTCTGCCAGAAAGTATATGGTGCGCTGGATGTGCGGTGTCGGATACCGGAGGGAAAGGCCATGCAGCGCATAGGGCGAGTTGATCATGAAAATTAACGTGTTTTTCCTGGTCCATAACTTGGTCGACGATTTCGGCGGCATCGTCGGGCGCGGTGACTTCTTCAAACCGGGGTTTGTCGCGGAAACGGCAGATCACCAAGTGCCCGCCTTCGGATCGGAATTGTCTTCTTCGAGCCGCTTGTAAACCGACATTTCCCAGCTAACCGTCAAATCAACATCGACAGTACCCAATTTTCACCGTCATTGGTATAGTCCCACCTCCGCGGCCTTCCGACAGTCCAATTTTGGAAATTTGGCCGTATTCGGAATTCCATTTGGTCCCGTTCGACGCCACCATCGGCATCTGCCACCCCTGAACCGAAATCGGCGGGCCGTAGAGCGGACGTAATTCACTAGGCGGGTGAATGTCCGCTAATAGCCAAAAGCGGACATGGCAACCCGTCCGTTCCCGCGGACGCCTTGGTCCGGCGAGGCGGTGGACGGCAGGGCG
>CAZQZB010000038.1:0-16887 GCA_964597695.1 uncultured Thalassospiraceae bacterium
TCGGGCCCCTTCTCGACGATATCGCGGACCCAGTGGAGTGTCTCGACGTTCTGGACCAGCGTCGGGTGCCCAAACAACCCGACCTCGGCAACATAAGGCGGACGGTGACGCGGCAGGCCGCGTTTGCCCTCGATGCTTTCGATCATCGCCGATTCCTCGCCGCAGATGTAGGCGCCGGCGCCGCGGCGCAGGTGAATTTTGGTCGCCTGGTTCAGCCCCGCCGCCTCGACCTTGGCGATTTCTTCCAACAGCACGCCCAGCAGCCCCGGGTATTCGTCGCGGAGGTATATGTATACGTCGGCGGCTTCCACGACCCAGGCGGCGACGAGCATGCCCTCAAGGAAGCGGTGCGGGTCGGTTTCCATATAGACCCGGTCCTTGAAGGTGCCGGGCTCGCCTTCGTCGGCATTGACCGCCATCAGGCGGGGTCCGGCGTAACCACGGACGATTTCCCACTTCTTGCCGGCCGGGAACCCGGCGCCGCCAAGGCCGCGAAGGCCCGACGCGCTCATCGTTTTGATCAGGCCGTCGGCCGTCCGCCTGCCCGCCAGACAATCCTTGAGTAGCGCGTAACCGCCACCGGCCTCATAAGCATCGAAATCCACATAAGGCGGATTGACGGGATGGGTGTGGCCGCCGTCGGCGGTGGCGGTGACGGTGGCCACCGTCGCGCCGGTGACGTGGTTGTGGCCGACCTCGGCCACCGGCGCCGTCTCGCAGCGGCCCATGCAAGGGGCGCGGACGACCCGGACCTTGCCGCCCATCTTCTTTTGCAGGCCGTCCAAAAGGTCCCGCGCCCCCATCATCTCGCAGGTCAGGCTGTCGCAGACGCGGATGGTCAAATCCGGCGGCGGCGTTTCGTCTTCGCGGACGACGTCGAAATGGGCGTAGAAGGTGGCGACCTCGTAGACTTCGGCCATGGCTAGCTTCATCTCCTCGGCCAAGGCCGCCAGATGAGGGGCCGAAAGATACCCGAAACGGTCCTGAATCAGGTGCAGGTGTTCGATCAGGAGATCGCATCGGCGCGGCCGGTCCCCCAAAAGCCCGCGAATCTCTTCGGCGGCCTCGGGGTCGACCTGGCGGCCCTTGGGAAAAAACGCCGACGTCCTCCCGCCCTTGGCGCTTCCCCTTATATTGCTGGCGTCTGTGGCTGGCATGTAAAGAAATAGACTCCCGGGCTATTGCCGGCTCAAGGTTTGAGCCTTTGATCCAAGAGAATGACGGCCTTCCGCCGCCGTCTAAAATTATGTATATCACTACCCCGTTGCCGCCGGAAGCAAGGAATAGGCAGTTCCCGAAGAGTTCGCTATCTTAAAGGCGCTTGGCCATGCCGGCGCCCGGGCGTCAGGGGCGTCGGATTCGATGGCGGTTGGGAAAGGGGCGGTGATGCAGGTCGATCTCTCGGTGGCGCAGCTTTTATGTTCGCGGCTTTGCCACGATCTCGTCGGTCCCATCGGCGCTGTCAACACCGGGCTCGAACTTCTCGACGAAGGCCTGGACGCGGATGGCAAAGCCTTAGAGCTGATCGCCAAAAGCGGCCGCGAGGCCACCCGGCGCCTGACTTTTTTCCGCATTGCGTTCGGCTTCGGCGCCGGCACCGGGGGGACGGCGACCCTAACCGAGGCGCAGGCGCTGGCGGCCGAGCTGCTGGCCGAGGGAAAGGTCGGCTTGGATTGGCCCGAAAACGGCAACGCTCAACCCCAGGGCCCTGTCCTCCCGTCCGTCGTCAAGGTGGTCCTGAATATGGTGTTAATCGCGTCCGAATCGTTGCCCAAAGGTGGCACGGTCGGCCTTCGCTTCGCCGAACTTCCCGAAGGCCTTGGCGTCGCCGTTACCGCCGAAGGCCAAGGCGCCAAACTGAGGGACGATATCGACACCGCCATGGCCGACGGCGCCAAGGTGGGAGAGCTCACGGCGCGCAATGTTCAAGGGTATTTCGCCCAGTCATTGGCCCGGGATTTGGGCGCCTTGATCGAGCCTTCCGCCGGCCAGGACGGCGAAATCCAGCTCGCGGTGGTATTTCCGTCCGACGCAGGTCGATAAAAATTAGCCAAGAATCGAAACATTCCGACACATTCCGATAACCGTTTATTCTCTAGACTAACCGGGTATCGAGATAATTTTGCCCGGCAATTTAGTGGACCCACAAACACATCACAGCCCCTATTGAACGCGCCGCTTCGTGGCACCGGGCCGCAACCAGGATATTGCGGCGGTTTCGACGTCGTGTTCTGTCGCAATGTGCTGATCCACTTCGAACAGGAGAGGACGGGCAAGGTTCTTGAAAGCATAAGCAAACTGATGCCCGATGACGGCATGCTCTTTCTCGGCGGCGCCGAAACCGTGCTTGGCGTTTCCAACAGGTTCAAACCCGTTCCCAGCCAGCGTGGTATCTACAGCGTCGTCCCCGCCTGAAGTCGGAACTCATTAAACACAGGACATTTTGGGACATCAGGCCTTGGCAGCGACCTTTTCGGATTCGTTTTCCGGGTTCCTCAGCACGTACCCGCGGCCCCAGACGGTTTCGATGTAGGTTTCGCCACCGGTGGCCGCGGCCAGTTTCTTGCGCAGCTTGCAGATGAAGACGTCGATGATCTTCACTTCGGGCTCGTCCCTGCCGTCATAAAGGTGGTTGAGGAACATTGCCTTGGTCAGGGTCGTCCCCTTACGCAGGCTCAGGAGTTCCAGAATCCCGTATTCCTTGCCCGTCAGGTGGATGGGCTTACCTTCTACTTCGACGGTATGGGAATCCATGTTGACCTTCAACCGTCCGGTTTCGATGATCGACTGCGAATGCCCCGCCGACCGTCTGATGATGGCCTGAATTCTGGCCAGAAGCTCCTTATTGTTGAAAGGCTTGGTCAGGTAGTCGTCGGCGCCGGTGCCCAGTCCCTTGACCTTGTCCTCGGCTTCGGTCAGGCCTGACAGAATCAAAACCGGGGTATCGACACGGCTGTCGCGCAGCCGGCGCAGGACCTCGAATCCATCTATGTCAGGCAGCATGATGTCGAGAACGATAATGTCGTAATCATAGAATTTACCGATTTCCAGCCCATCCTCGCCGAGGTCGGTCGTATCAACGACCATACCGGCCGTTTCAAGAATCATTTTGATGCTTTGCTGTTGGCTGGGGTCGTCTTCGACAAGAAGAACGCGCATGTTGTGCTCCCAACGCCTCCGTTAACGAATTCATTAACATTATTCTGGGGCGGCTTTTAGCGCAAGGATCCAACATGCGGGAAGTTGCCTAACGGCAGCCGGGGTGAACTCGAAATTGCAAAACTGACCCGCGATTTATAGGCCGACTCGGCACCAAACCCGGCGCTTTCCCATTTAATTCTGCATTCTCAGTGACCTAGAGGAAATTTTCGTGCCAAAATTGCCTCTTGCGGCAGGCCCCCGCCCCACCTATATTCCGGCCTCTAAAAAAACGAACACGACTTGGGAGTTCCGGAAGGATGAACGTCACATTGCCCCCCGATTACCGTCCCTCTGCTAAAGAGGCCTTCATGAACACTCAAATGCTTGAGTTCTTCCGCCATAAGCTTTTGAACTGGCGGTCCGGGCTTCTGAATGAATCCAACGACACCCTTCAACACCTTCAGGAAGGGGGAAGCCTGGAACCTGATTTTACCGACCGGGCATCAACCGAAACGGAACGCTCCCTGGAACTGAGGACGCGCGACCGCGCCCGCAAGTTGGTCACAAAGATTGACGAGGCTTTAGAAAGGATCGACGACGGGACATATGGATACTGTCAGGAAACCAATGAGCCCATCAGTCTGTCCAGACTGGAGGCACGGCCGATCGCGACGCTGTCCATCGAGGCCCAAGAACGCCACGAGCGGATGGAAAAAACCCACCGCGACGAATAAATTTCTTCCTTGCCCGCGGTCTGCGGCCAGGACGAAAAAAGAGGCCTGTGCTTTCGCGTCCGTCAAGCTGGACAAGGAAATTCCTCCCGAGCACTTCAAGGCGGTGGCCGAGATTATCGGCTTCGTCATGCGCAAAAGGAGCGACCTACTGGAGCCGTAAAGAGTGAACGAAGGCGACCTGCCGGTACAATAGGGTATCCTGAAAGTCGGCTTGGCGATTTCCGGAATGGGCCGAAGGTGGGGCCGGGGTGACAGGATCGGGAAACAGTCTTACACGAACCGAGAAAAGGCCGTCCGTCCTGCGGCGGTCGATGGTTTGGGTCATCGCCACCGCGGCGCTGGCCGGCATCGCGGCGTTTTTGTACCTGGGGGGGGAGACGGTATCCGCGCTCGCCCTTGCCGTTTCCGGCCTGGCGCTGGCCGCCTTGGCCGGCTTGACCTGGAACCTGGGAGCTGCCAATGACGACGATCCGGTCTCCCGGCTTCTCCTTTCGGCGGCCGACGATTCTCGCGACGGCCTCCTGATCACCCGCGCCGACAGGTCTTTCGTCTATGCCAACCTGGCTTTTCACCACCTGTTTCACATGGCCGCCGAAACCGGCGGCGAGGGGAAGCTGACGTCCTTGGACGCCGTTGCCCGGGTCCTCGAAGGTAAAAAGGCCGAAGCAGAGTTTCAGCGCCTGTCGGCCAGTGCGGTGTCCGGCGAGGGCGGCCGCGCCGAAGTCCCCGTCTCGTCTCCGTCCGGCGTCGTGGAATGGCGGCGCCTAACGGTCAGCCCCGTTGCCGCCCCGGAAGGCGGCGCCCTGTGGCGGGTCGAGGACATCACCGCCCGGCGCGAGGTCGACGCCGTCCGCCGCGAGCAGGAAGCCAACCTGGCCGATTTCCTGGACCTGCTGCCGGCCGGTTTTTTCTCGGCCGATGGGGGGGGCAATATCCTTTACGCCAACCAGACCCTCGGCGGTTGGCTGGGCCAGACGCCCGAGGACATGGTGTCGCGGCCCCTTGGCGATTTCCTCGGGCCCGGCGGCAGCGCCGCCGGTTCCGACACGGTACCGGAGGGCGAATTCACCCGCGACGTTTCGTTCCGGCGCCAGGACGGCAGCACCTTCAAGGCGACGGTGGTACAGTCGTTCAGCGACGATACCTGCGGCAGGCCGGCCTACAGCCGTTCGATGGTGCTGCGCGACGCCGACTGGCAAACCGGGGACGGCCAAGCCGGAGAGGCCAAGGGCGGGTCTGAAATCCGCCTCCACTGGCTGTTCGACGAGGCGCCGGTGGGGATCGTGCTTTTGGACCTGGAGGGCAACATCGCTGAATGCAACCGGGCTTTCCTGAAGCTCATCGGCCTCCATCCGGAGGTCCTGATCGGACAGCCGTTTTCCGAGCGGGTGTCCAAGGAAGACCGGGGTGACGTAGCGTCGGCGCTTTCGAAAGTGGTGATAGGTATGGCCCGGGCCACCCACATGCAGGTCCGCATGCCCGGTCCCGGCGAGCGGGAGCTGATCACCTCCCTTTACGCCAGCCGCCTCGAGAACGCCTTGGGCGAGCTTTCGGGCCTGGCGCTCCATTTCATCGACACCACCGAACAGAGAATCCTCGAGATTCAGTTCGCACAATCCCAGAAGATGCAGGCTGTGGGGCAGCTTGCCGGCGGCGTGGCGCACGATTTCAACAACCTTTTGACGGCGATGATCGGGTTCGCCGATCTGCTGCTGACCCGCCACGGTCCCGACGACCCGTCCTTCGCCGACATCCAGCAGATCCGCCAGAACGCCAACCGGGCGGCCAATCTCGTCCGCCAGTTGCTGGCGTTTTCCCGTCAGCAGACCCTGGTGCCTGTGCGCCTCGACGTCACCGAGGCCCTGAACGAGCTGGCGAACCTGCTGGGCCGCCTGATCGGCGAGAAGATCGACTTGGTCATGGAGCATGGTCGCGTCCTCAAGACGGTGAAAGTCGACCGCGGGCAGTTCGACCAGGTCATCGTCAACCTCGCGGTCAATGCCAGGGACGCCATGCCCGGCGGCGGCCAGGTCACCATTCGGACCACGGACTTGAGCCTCGAGGAACCGGTGCAACGGGGGCACGATCTCATGGCTTCCGGTCGGTATGTTCTGATCGAGGTTTTGGACACCGGAGTCGGCATCAACAAGGAAGACATGGAGCGGATTTTCGAGCCGTTCTTCTCGACCAAGGAGGTCGGCGCCAGCACCGGCCTCGGGCTTTCCACGGTTTACGGTATTATCCACCAGTCCGGCGGTTTCATCTTCGTCGACAGCGCCCCCGGCGAAGGCGCCACATTCAGTATCTATTTGCCCGAATACGAGGACTCTGGCGAAACCGAGACCGATTCCGCCACGCCATTCCCCGCCACCGAGGCCGCCGACGCCGATCTCACCGGGGCCGGCACCGTGCTTCTGGTTGAGGACGAGGACGCGGTCCGCATGTTCGGCGCCCGGGCGCTCCGCAACAAGGGCTACAACGTGCTGGAAGCGGATAACGGCGAGCGCGCGCTCGATGTCATCAACGGTACCGACGGGACTATCGACCTGATCATTTCCGACGTCGTCATGCCGGGCATGGACGGGCACACCCTGGTGCGGCTGGTCCGCCACAAACTCCCTGACGTCAAGGTGATCCTGATTTCGGGCTATGCCGAAGACATGTTCCGGGACAAAATCGACCGTGACCCAACGATCGAATTCCTGGCCAAGCCCTTCAGCCTCAAGGGCCTGGCGTCCAAGGTCAAAGAGGTGATGGCGGGGTAGGGGGGCGGTAGGCCGTCCGCCATGATGAGGCAGGGCGGGGAAACCACTTTTTTTCCGCACACATCAACTGAATCGGACGAATCCAATGAACGTCCGCTCTGGTTCATAAGGGGACGTTCGTCCAACCGGCAACCGGCGCGATTCACGAACCGCACCCCCTAAAATTCTCGGAACATAGGGCGAATAAATTAAAATTTACCTTTATAATTCAATACATTAAAAATAGTTCTTGCAAATGAGAACAAAACACGTACATTGGCTGGGAACCGCATTCGTTGATTCGTTGTCAATATTGTCAAACATGTGAAATAAGAAAGGCTGTACCATGTCGGAAACCCCGTTGCGTCTCGTGGAGAAGGAAAGCGTGGACCAGAACAAGGCCCTGGAGGCGGCCGTCAGCCAGATCGAACGCGCCTTCGGCAAGGGCTCAATCATGCGCCTCGGCCAGCGCGAGGTGGTGGAGGCTGAGATCGTTTCCACCGGCTCAATCAGTCTCGACATCGCGCTCGGCATCGGCGGGTTGCCGCGCGGCCGCGTGGTCGAGATTTATGGACCCGAAAGCTCGGGCAAGACGACCCTGGCGCTGCACGCCCTCGCCGAGGCCCAGAAGAACGGCGGCACCTGCGCCTTCGTCGACGCCGAGCATGCGCTTGATCCGATTTACGCCAAGAAGCTGGGCGTCAACGTCAAGGAGATGCTGATTTCCCAGCCTGACACCGGCGAGCAGGCGTTGGAGATCGCCGATACCCTGGTCCGTTCCGGCGCCGTCGACGTGCTGGTGGTGGACAGCGTCGCCGCCCTGGTGCCCAGGGCCGAACTGGAAGGCGAAATGGGCGACCATCACGTCGGCCTGCAGGCCCGGCTCATGAGCCAGGCGCTCAGGAAGCTGACGGCGTCGGTGTCCAAGTCCAACACCACCCTCATCTTCATCAACCAGATCCGGATTAAGATCGGCGTCATGTTCGGCAACCCGGAGACGACGACTGGCGGCAACGCGCTCAAGTTCTATTCGTCGGTACGCCTGGAAATCCGCCGTATCGGCGCCATCAAGGACCGCGACGAAGTGATTGGCAACCAGACCCGGGTCAAGGTGGTCAAGAACAAGCTGGCGCCGCCGTTCCAGATGGTCGAATTCGACATAATCTACGGCGAGGGCATCTCCAAGACTGGCGAGATCCTGGATCTCGGCGTCACCGGTGGCATCATCGAGAAGTCGGGCTCCTGGTTCTCCTACAATTCGGAACGCATCGGCCAGGGCCGCGAGAACGCCAAGGCCTATCTCACGGAAAACCCCGATGTCGCGGTCCGGATTGAGGCCCTGATCCGCCAGAACGCCGGCCTCACCTCCGGCGACATGATGGCCGGCCCGGATGAAAACAAAGGCGACGACGAAGACGCCGAGGCAGGCGGAGAGGCCGACGCACCCTCCGCCATCGATCCCGGGCCCGCCCCCGAGGCCCAATCCAAATCCAAGACCGGCAAGGCGGTCGGGGAATAACGGGCGAAGAGTTCCTTCCCTGAACGATCGTTCAACGGGCCGCGTTTTTTTTGCCCCGGATGCCGGGGCCGCCATCGGGCGTTTATTTCTCCGCCTCAGCACCCTAAATTAACGCCCATGCTATCGGTCAACGACATCCGCAAGGCGTTTTTGGGCTATTTCGCTGGCCACGGCCACGAGGTCGTGGCTTCGTCGCCGCTGGTGCCCTTGAATGATCCAACATTGATGTTCGTCAACGCCGGCATGGTGCAGTTTAAGAACGTGTTCACCGGCAACGAGACGCGGCCCTATAACCGCGCCGTCACCTCGCAGAAATGCGTGCGCGCCGGGGGCAAGCACAACGACCTTGAAAACGTCGGCTACACAGCGCGCCACCACACCTTTTTCGAGATGTTGGGCAACTTCTCGTTCGGGGATTACTTCAAGGACCTGGCCATCGAGCTGGCCTGGAACCTTGTCACCAAGGAGTTCGGCCTGCCGAAGGACAGGATTCTGGTCACCGTCTATGCCGAGGACGATCAGGCCTTCGACCTGTGGAAGAAGATCGCCGGCCTACCAGAAAGCCGCATCCTCCGCATCTCGACGTCGGACAACTTCTGGGCCATGGGCGACACTGGGCCGTGCGGGCCGTGTTCGGAGATCTTCTACGACCACGGGCCGGGCCTCCCCGGCGGCCCGCCGGGAAGCGAGGACGAGGACGGCGACCGCTTCATCGAAATCTGGAACCTGGTCTTCATGCAGTTCGAGCAGGTGACCCCGGAGGAGCGCCCGGATCTGCCCCAACCCTCTATCGATACCGGCATGGGGCTGGAGCGAACTACTGCCGTCATGCAGGGCACTCACGACAACTACGATACCGACCTGTTCCGCGCCCTGATCGAGGCCTCGGCCGAGGCTTCGGGCACCGACCCCCGGGGCGAGCACAATGTCTCGCACCGGGTCATCGCTGATCACCTGCGGGCGACGAGCTTCCTCATCGCCGACGGGGTGTCGCCGTCCAACGAGGGCCGCGGTTACGTGCTTCGTAGGATCATGCGCCGGGCCATGCGCCATGTCCACCAGATGGGCTTCGAAGACCCATTGATGTGGCAGTTGGTGCCGGTCCTGGTCGATCAAATGGGCCATGCGTTCCCTGAGTTGAAGCGCGCCCAGGCTCTGGTCATCGAGACCCTGAAACTGGAGGAAGAGTGCTTCAAGACGACCCTGGACCGCGGCCTCAAGCTGCTGGACGAGGCGTCGGCGGGCTTGGGCGACGGCGACCGGCTGGAGGGCGAGACGGCGTTCAAGCTCTATGACACCTACGGATTTCCCCTCGACCTGACCGAGGATGCGCTGAGGGCCAAAGGCATAAGCGTCGATACAACTGGCTTCGACGCCGCCATGGACCGCCAGCGCGCCGAAGCCAGGAAGGCTTGGGCCGGCTCCGGCGACGCGACGACCGAGGAAATCTGGTTCCAGATCCGCGAACAGGCCGGGGCCACGGAATTCCTTGGTTACGAGACCGAGGTCGCGGAAGCCCGGGTTGCCGCCTTGGTGATCGACGGCACGTCCGTGGACCAGGCCGAAGCCGGAGACGAGCCCGCCGTGGTCGTTAACCAGACCCCCTTTTACGGCGAGGCGGGCGGCCAGGTCGGCGATGCCGGTACCATGTCGGCCGCCAGGGGCGCGTCCCTCACCGTCACCGACACGCAAAAAAAGGCCGACGGGCTTTTTGTGCATCTGGCCCGGGTCGATAAGGGTACCCTGAAGGTGGGCGACGACGCGGTCCTGACCGTCGACAGTGGCCGCCGCCGGCGGGTGCGGGCCAACCATTCCGCCACCCATTTGCTGCATGCGGCGCTCAGGCGCCGCCTCGGCGGTCACGTGACGCAGAAAGGGTCGCTGGTGGCGCCGGACCGGCTGCGCTTCGACATCAGCCACCCGAAGGCCATCGAAGCCGGCGAACTGGCTGATGTCGAGGCTGAGGTCAACCGCCAGATCGCGGGCGACGCCGAGGTGGCCACCCATTTGATGGAACCGGACGCCGCGGTCGAGGCCGGCGCCTTGGCGCTGTTCGGCGAGAAATACGGGGACGAAGTGCGTGTCGTCTCGATGGGAGAGGAGGAATTGGATGCAGCCTTCTCCACCGAGCTTTGCGGCGGCACCCACGTCAAGCGCACCAGCGACATCGGGATCTTCAAGGTCATCAGCGAAGGCGCCGTGGCATCCGGCGTCCGGCGCATCGAGGCCTTGACCGGCGACGGCGCCGAGGCCTATTTCGCCGACGCCGCGCGATCACTCGCCGATACGGCGGCGCTTTTGAAGGTGAATTCCAAGCGGGTGCCGAAAAGGGTATGGATGCTCATGGGCGAGCGCCGCAAGCTGGAACGGGTCTTGGTCGATGCCCGCCGCCAAATGGCCACCGGCAGCGGCGGCGTTTCCAGGAAGGACGAGAAGAAAAGCGGCGCCATGAAGGCCGATGAGGCCGGGGCCCCATCCGCGGAAACCGATGACATTCTCGGTCAAACGGCGGCGCTCTTGAAGGTTCGGCCCGCCGATGTGCCGGAAAGGGTGAAGACGCTCTTGGGCGAGTGCCGGAAGCTGAAAGGCGAAATAGAAGACGTCCGCCGGCAGATAGCCTCCAGCGGCGGCAACGGCGCCGCCCCCCCCGAGGTCAAGGATGTGGGGGGCATCCCGTTCCAGCCGCGTCTCCTGAAGGACGTGCCGGCGAAGGAACTCAAGAGCCTGGCTGACGACCTGAAGAAAAAGGTCGGGTCCGGCGTCGTGGCCCTGGTTTCGGTGAGCGGCGGCAAGGCATCCGTGGTCGTCGGCGTCACCGACGACTTGACCGAACGCGTCAGCGCCGTCGATCTGGTGCGCGCCGGGTCCGAGGCCGTCGGCGGCAAGGGTGGGGGGGGGCGTCCCGACATGGCCCAGGCCGGCGGTCCCGACGGGGCCAACGCCGCCGCCGCCCTTGAGGCCATCGAGACGGCGCTCGGCCAGGCGGGCTGACCCACCGCCGCCGTCAGCAGCCGTTCGCCACCGTACTCCGGGCCCCGAGTCGGCCATTCTCCCTCCTTCGGCTCTCCGGCGGGGTCGGCCCAATCCCAGGAAACAAGCGGGTTCCCGGCCTCCCCTGGTGAGCGCTCGCCGGCTATCCTATTCTTAGGCCCGCCGGTCCGGCGTAGGATTTGGGGGCGTATTTGGAAAAATATTTCGATCCCGCATTTATCGAGGCCCAGTTCACTGAGATCACGGCCTGGGCCAACACCCAAGTCTTCCTCCTCAGCACGGTGATCCAGCTCGCCGTCGTCGCCATCGCCTTCCTGATCGCCTGGGTCACCGCCGCCCGTTTCCGCAGCTGGCTGGAAAAGGGCTGGGACGCGCCCTGGTACGACCGCTTCGTGCGTCCCGTCACCAAGGCCCTGGCGCCCCTCAGCCTGCCGGTCATCTGGCTGGCGCTACAGTGGTTTTCGGTCTTTGCTGCCGAGCGCGCCGGCTGGCCCAACCACCTGATAGAAATCGTCGTCAGCCTGTTGACGGCCTGGGTCATCATCCGCCTGGGCACGACCCTGATCCGAAACGCCGCCTGGTCAAGGGCAATCGCCCTGGCGGCGTGGACCATCGCCGCCCTCAACATCACCGGGCTCCTGGAACCGACCGCCGATGTCCTCGACAGCATGGCTATGCACATGGGTGATTTCCGGATTTCCATTCTCGGCGTCCTCAAGGCGGTCATCGCCCTGGCTGCGCTGTTATGGCTTGCCGGGGTGACCTCGGGGTTGATGGAACGGCGCCTGCGCGGCATGCCGGGGGTAACGCCGGCGGCGGGGGTGTTGTTCGGCAAGCTGCTTCGGGTCTTGCTGTTCACCATCGCAGTCGTCGTCGGGCTCAATTCCGTCGGCATCGACCTTACCGCCTTCGCCGTTTTCTCCGGCGCCATCGGCCTCGGTATCGGGTTCGGCCTGCAAAAGGTGTTCTCGAACCTGATCAGCGGCGTCATTTTGATCATGGACCGCTCCGTCAAGCCCGGCGACGTCATCGCCATCGGCGACACCTACGGCTGGATTAATGCATTGAGCGCGCGATACGTCTCGTTAATCACCCGCGACGGTACCGAGCACCTGATCCCCAACGAGGAAATGATTTCGCAGCGGGTCGAGAACTGGTCCTTCTCCAACCGGCTGGTGCGCCAGCGCATCGGTTTCGGAGTTTCCTACCGGACGGACATCAGGGAGGCGATGGAACTGGCCACCGAAGCGGCCGGGGAGCCCGAACGGGTATTGGAAGACCCCCGGCCCGTCTGTCACCTGCTGGGCTTCGGGGACAGTTCCGTCAACCTGGAGCTCAGAATTTGGATCCGGGATCCCCAGAACGGTCTCACCAACGTCAAAAGCGAGGTTTTGCTGGGGGTCTGGGACCGTTTCAAGAAACACGGGATCGAGATCCCGTTCCCGCAGCACGACCTCCACCTCAAAAGCGCCGTACCCCTGAAATTGGAAACCGGCGCTCCTTGATAGGGCCGGCGGGGGCGGCTATTTTTTGATGTCGGCGGCGACGCGCATCCTGACGATGCGGTCCGGGTCCTTGACGACCCCGTTCCCGGCCTCATCGCCTTTTTTGATCTTGTCGACGTTGTCCATGCCTTTGGTGACCTGGCCCCAGACGGTGTATTTGCCGTCCAGCCACTTGGACCGCTTGAGGACGATGAAGAACTGACTGTCGGCGCTGTCGGGATGGGATGAGCGGGCCATGGATAGGGCACCGCGGACGTGAGGCTGATCGGAGAATTCCGCCTTGATATTCTTGCCCGAGCCGCCGGTGCCGGTGCCCGTGGGGTCGCCGCCCTGGGCCATGAACCCGTCGATGACCCGGTGAAAGACGAGCCCGTCGTAAAACCCCTGCCGCACCAGTTCCTTGATCCGGGCCACGTGACGGGGCGCCAGGTCGGGGCGCAAATCGATGATGACCGGGCCGTCCTTCAAGTCCATGACAAGGATGTTGTCGGGGTCGGCGGCGGTGGCATCAGCGCCCATGGCGAGGGCCCCCAGGAAAACCGCCAAAATAATAATTTTCAGGCGTGCCATCGGTTCCCCTTGTCGAACAACTTGTCGATCTCATCCTTGGTGATTCTCTCGCCCTCTAAGGATGGTCCATGTAACAGTTTTTCGTCCTCGGTTTTTTCCTGCTCCGGCTTGACTTCGATCTTGTGGATTTCTCCAAGTCCGGCCCGCTCGCCCCAGGCAATCTATGGCATTCTAACCGGGCCCTTCACCGGAGGCCAGCCACCTGGGAGCAATCAACGGGCCCATGCCGTCACCCTTGATGCTTCGGGCGTGCCGCCGGGGCTATTGCGGAGGTCCTTATAAACATTGGCAAATTCCAGGGCGATGCGTATGGTTGGGCATTATGCGAAGGATGCGCAACGCCAAAATCATTGCCACTTTGGGGCCCGCCACGTCCACCGAGGCGATGATTTCCGACCTTTTCGAGGCCGGGGCGGACGTTTTCCGCCTGAATTTTAGTCACGGCAACCAGGAAGACCACAAGCGCCGCTGCGAGATCATCCGCTCCCTGGAAACGAAGTTTCACCGGCCCGTCGGCATCCTGGTCGATCTGCAAGGGCCGAAGCTGCGGGTCGGCGCGTTCACGGGCGGCGAGGTGACATTGAATCCGGGAAGTCCGTTCCGTCTCGACCTGGACGAAACATGGGGCGACGAAAAACGCGCTCCCCTGCTTCACCCCGAAATCTTCATGGCGCTGGAGCCGGGAACGAAACTGCTGCTTGACGATGGGCGCATACGGCTGAAGGTGACCGATTGCGGCCCCGACTTCGCCGATACCGAAGTGGTGACCGGTGGCACCCTTTCCGACCACAAGGGCGTCAACGTGCCGAGCGTGGTATTGGACCTGTCGCCGTTGACTGAAAAAGACTTGGACGACCTGCGTTTCGGCCTTGAGTTGGGCGTCGACTGGGTGGCCCTGTCCTTCGTCCAGCGGCCCGAGGACCTTGCCCATGCCCGCAAGCTCATCGCCGGGCGGGCTGGGGTCATGGCGAAGCTAGAAAAGCCGGCCGCCCTGGATCACCTCGAAGAAATCGTCGACCTTTCCGACGCGGTGATGGTGGCCCGCGGCGACCTGGGCGTGGAAGTGCCGCCGGAAGAAGTCCCGGCGTTGCAGAAACGCATCGTCTTCGCCTGCCGCCGCGCCGGCAAGCCCGTTGTCATCGCCACCCAGATGCTGGAATCCATGGTTAATTCGCCGACCCCGACCCGGGCCGAGGCTTCCGACGTGGCCACCGCCGTTTACGACAGCGCCGATTCCGTCATGCTGTCGGCGGAAACGGCCGTCGGTAATTACCCGGTAGAGGCGGTGACCATGATGAGCAGCATCATTCAGCAGGTGGAGATGGACCCCCATTACCGCAAGGTGATGGATGCCGAGGGCTATGCGCCGGAGGCGACGGCGGCGGATGCCATCACCCATGCCGCCAGCCAGGTGGCGCAGACCGTGTCTGCCGCCGTCATCGTGACTTTCAGTTCCACCGGGTCGACGACGTTGCGGTGCGCGCGCGAACGGCCCAAGGTGCCGATCCTTGGCCTGACCCCGAGACACGATACCGCCTGCAAGCTAGCCCTTGCCTGGGGTGTGCACTCGGTCCAGACGGAGGACCTGCTTACGTTCCGGGATATGGTGGACAAGGCCATCCGGGTCGCCAAGCAAGAGGAGTTCGCCGCTGTCGGCGATTCCCTGGTGATTACCGCCGGGGTGCCGTTCGGGACGCCCGGCGCCACCAACATCCTGCGCATTGCCTGGGTCGAATAAAACCTTCACGAAAAATCATCCAAACTTAAGGCGAGGACTTTTTTTGCCGTTAATCTATGCGGCGGCGTCGGCCTTTTCGGGCGATCCCCGGAAATCCGCCAACAACTGGGTTTCGCATTCCTTCGCCGCCAGGCGGTTCCGTTCCTTGACGTGGCCGAACCCGCGAATTCGCATCGGCAGGCCGGCAATTTCCGTAGCCAGGGCATGGTTGTCGGGGTTGAGCCCGACCAGCAATTCCTCCAACACTGCTTCGAATTCGCCGATCAGGCGGCGCTCCATCCGGCGTTCGGCAGTGTAGCCGAAAATATCGAACGCCGTGCCGCGAAGCCCCTTGAGCCCGGCCAGCAACTTGAACACCGTCATCACCCAGGGCCCGAATTCCCGCTTTCTGAGCTCGCCGGTATGGGGGTCGCGGGTGGCGATCAGCGGCGGCGCCAAATGAAAGACGAGCCTGAACTGGCCGTCGAACTGCTGGCGGAGCTGGGCTAGGAATTCGCCGTCCGTATAGAGCCTCGCCACCTCGTATTCGTCTTTGTAGGCAAGCAACTTGAAATACGCTTCCCCGACCGCCTCGGCGAGGCCTGTTTTGCCCTTGGCTTTCCCGGCTTCCGTGGCCTGGACCCGTTCGATCATGTCGGCGTAGCGTTGCGCGTAAGCGGCGTCCTGATAAAGCGTCAGTTCGGCAATTCGGCGGCTGGCGGGCGAAACCAAATCGGGGCGGGCGTTGTCGGACTGGGTCGGGGTGACGATTCGCTCGACCGCTTCCAGGTCATGGGCGGCGCGGCGGCCCCACAGAAAGGCCTGGCGGTTGAAATCGACGGCGACGCCGTTGAGTTCCAGCGCCTTCTCGATGGCCGCCTCCGAGACTGGCAACAGCCCCTTTTGGTAAGCGAAACCGACCATCATCATGTTTGCGGCGATGGAATCGCCCAGCAACGCTAGTGCCAAGCGCGTAGCGTCTATGAAATCCAGGTCCCGGGGCCCGACGGCCCCCATGAGGGCGTCTCTAAGGCGCTTGTCCGGAAATACCATGTCCGCATCACGGGTGAAATTGGCGGTCATGGTCCGGTGCGCATTGACCACGGCAGAAGTGTATCCCTCTTTGAGCTGGCCCAGGGTTTCGGCACCGCCGGCGGTGACCATGTCGCAGCCGATCAAAAGCCGGGCGCCGCCGGCTGCGATCCTGACCGCATGCAGGGTTTCCGGGTCGTCGGCGATGCGGATGTGGGAATAAACGGCGCCGTTCTTCTGCGCCAGCCCGGCCACGTCGAGCACGGATATGCCCTTGGATTCAAGATGAGCGGCCATGGCCAGAACCGCGCCGACGGTGACCACCCCGGTGCCCCCGATGCCGGTGACGACGATGCCATAGGGTTCGCCCGCCGTCGGCAGGTCCGGTTCGGGAAGCACCTCGAAGGGAATGTCGCCGACGGAAGCCGGTTTCTTGGGCTCGCCGCCCAGGACGGTGACGAAAGCGGGGCAGAAACCCCTGAGACACGAGAAATCCTTGTTGCAAGCCGACTGGTCAATGGCCCGCTTTCGGCCCAACCAGGTCTCCACCGGCGTAATCGCCACACAGTTGGAAACCACCCCGCAATCTCCACAACCCTCGCAGACCGCTTGATTGATGAACGGCCGCGCCTCCGGGTCCGGGATCTGGCCGCGCTTGCGGCGGCGGCGCAGCTCGGCGGCACATGTCTGGTCGTAAACCAGCACCGAAACCCCCTTGGTCTGCCTGAGATCGCGCTGTACGCCGTCGAGGTCGTCACGGTGATGGAAACTGACCCGGGGCGCGAAGTCGGCGCCCTTGGGGTACTTGTCCGGCTCATCGGAGATCACGGCGATGCGTTCGACCCCTTCCGCGCGCACCTGTTGGGTAATTACGGTGACGGCGCGCGGCCCGGCCGTGGGCTGGCCGCCGGTCACCGCCGCGGCGTCGCGGTAG
>CAZQZB010000039.1:0-16726 GCA_964597695.1 uncultured Thalassospiraceae bacterium
ACCAAGCTGTTGCCCAGCCTGCATGCCCCGACGGTCAACCACCTGACCGATTCGGCCTGGGTTGCTATTGAAACAGTGGTCGAGCGCCGCGAAGTCCGTGACCTCATCTCCAAGCTGCGCAACGCCGGTGCCGAGGGTATCCTGGAACTGGACCTGAAGCACGTCTCTTAAGTTTGGGACTCTTAACGGCGGCGATGGCGAAGGGGGGAATCACGCTTGATGATGCCGACTCAACTATTTCACGGCTTCTTTCACTAGTTTTTGAACGTCACCATCGATTGTAGCCCCACCTAAAAGGGTTGCAGTGCACCAAATTGCAGCAGGAGGAAAGATGATGACAGCTGCACATCCCGCGACTCCTGCTGACTTTCCTGGGTTTTCCTTGACTGCGGTGGTGACTGTGTCAACGACATCTCCGTCGGCGTAGCTCAAGCTCGGGGCGGCAAGAAGGAATATGCTAAGCCCTAAAATCATCAACGCACGCATCTCTGTTCTCCTATCAACTAAAAATTTAGAGGCAACCTTCGCATCTATGGCGATAGAACCCAAATTCCACCACCACTAGAATAGTTCATTTTGATCGGATAGTGGTTATTAGTTCTGAGAGGGACCGGTTGCTGTCTTTAGGCTGCCGGGGTATCACCAGTCATGTTCTTCGTACTTTCCAAAGTACTGTGGTTTGTGGCCAACCCGGGCAACATGCTGTTGGTTTTTCTTTGCCTCGGCTTATGGCTGCTGTGGACTCGGTGGTGGCGTTGGGGACGTAGGCTGGTCACCCTTGTCGCTGTCGTCGGAGTGCTGCTCGCCGTTATTCCGGTTGGAAGCTGGCTTTTCGGTTTTCTCGAGGACAGGTTTCCGGCGATCGGCGAACCGCTGGCCAGGGTCGACGGCGTTATCGTCCTCGGCGGATTCGTCAATCCCGTTATGACCAAGGCCCGCGGACAGGTATCCGTCGGTTCCGGCGTCGAGCGGCTGTTTGCGATGGCGCTGCTGGCCAAGCGCTACCCGTCGGCAAGGATTATCTTCACCGGCGGTTCGGGGAGTCTGCTTCGCCAGGATTTGAAGGAGGCCCATTTGATTCCCCCTCTGCTCAAGCAGTTGGGGGTCGATTCGGCGCGGGTGGTCTTCGAAGACCAATCCCGAAACACCGCGGAAAACGCCGAATTCAGCCTTCGATTGGCCAAGCCGAAGCCCCGGAAGACCTGGATTCTGGTCACCTCGGCGTTTCATATGCCTAGGGCCGTCGGTTCCTTTCGCAAAGCCGGATGGAACGTCGTTCCCTATCCCGTCGATTATTCCACCTACAGAGAGACGGCAGCCCCCCTTCGGTTCAACTTCGCCAACGGCATGGAGTCCCTTGGCGGCGCCATACACGAATATTTGGGGCTGATTATTTATTGGCTGGGCGGAAAAACCGACTCCTTGTTTCCGGCGCCCAGGCGATGACTTGCGACGCCGTTTCGCCTATGGCAGAAGGAGCAAACACCGATTGACTCCCGGTTTCAGAGCGAACCTGTGGATCCGGCGATGAAGAAAACGTCGGGCGTGAATACGGACATGATTAAACGGATTCTGCTTTTGGCCCCGTTGCTAGCGGTGACCGCCGTCCGGCCACTATCGGCGGCCGAGCCGCCGCCGTTCGGCCAATGGCTCGATGGCTTCCGTCAAGAGGCCCGCGCTGCGGGCATTACCGCGACATTCCTCGATAAGGCCTTCGCCGGTATCCGGCCGATCAAGCGGATCATCGAACTCGACCGCAAGCAGCCTGAATTCACCCTCACGTTCTGGAAATACCTGGACAACAGCGTCAACGAGGCCCGTATCCGGCGCGGGAAGGAATTGCTGGCGAAACACGGCCCGTTGTTGAAAAAAATCGCCCGCCGATTCGGGGTGCAGCCGCGATTTATCGTCGCCTTTTGGGGACTCGAAAGCAATTACGGAAAATATTCAGGCGTTTTTTCTGTCCTTGGGGCAGTGACGACGCTTGCCCACGATCCGAGGCGAAGCCGGTTTTTCCGGCAGCAGTTGATGGCGGCGTTAACGATTATGAGCCGTGGCGACGTGCCCATCCAGGCAACCGGTTCCTGGGCCGGCGCAATGGGAAATTTTCAATTCATTCCAAGTACTTATAGAGATTTCGCCGTCGATGCCGATAACGACGGCCGGCGCGATCTGTGGCGGAGCTTTCCGGACATGTTTGGCTCGGCCGCAAATTATCTTTCCCGTTCGGGGTGGCGGAACGGTTGGAGCTGGGGAAGAGAAATCCGGCTGCCCAAAGGGTTAAGTTTGGGGCTCACCGGCTTGGATGTCCGAAAATCGCTTGCCCAATGGCAACTTATCGGCGTCAGACGCATCGACGGACGCGACCTGCCGAAGGAGGACGCAGAGGGTTCCATCGTTCTGCCCGCCGGTTATAACGGGCCGGCGTTTATGGTTTATCAAAACTATCGCACTATCCTGAAGTGGAACCGGTCTTTGCTTTATGCCATCGCGGTTGGCCATTTGGCCGATCGGCTGGTCGGCGGCGGGCCGTTTCAGAACCAAAGACCGGCCCGGGAAGTGCCACTTTCCAGGGCCGATATCCAAAGTTTGCAGCGTTTGTTGACGGCCAAGGGATATGACACCGGCGCCGCCGATGGGGTTGTCGGACCGAAGACAAGAAGCGCGCTCAAGGTCTATCAAGAAAAGGCCCTGCTGCCGGCCGACGGATACCCGACGATCGGCCTTCTCGAACGGCTCCGCGGCACCAACGGCGGCTGACGGCGGTGTTCGGCAGGGATAGCCAGCGGGACCTGGCAGAACTGGGGGATTTCCATCCGTGCAACCAGATAACGTGGATTGCCATTCCCGACGATACCAGATATTGATAACGGTGAAGACTATGGCGAGACGTGATTTGACATGAAGGAGGCGGGGGCTGGGTTGCGTTGCGTTTTCCTGGTTCTTGCCGGGTTCGTTCTGTCGGCCTGCGCCGAAACAGAGTTCATTGTCCACGCCGCCAAAAAGATCACCAGCGCCATCGAAGAGACGCCTCAGCCCGGCTACAAAATCGGCGAGCCGTACCAGATTTATGGTGTTTGGTACTATCCGGCCGAGAATTACCAATATGATGAAACGGGTATTGCGTCCTGGTACGGCGTCCAATTCCATGGCCGGCGCACCGCGAACGGCGAAATCTATGACATGAATACCCTTACGGCGGCGCATCGGATGTTGCCGATGCCAAGTTTCGTGCGTGTTACCAATCTTGAAAATGGCCGCAGCCTGATCCTCAGGGTCAATGATCGCGGACCGTTCGCTCGTGGACGCATTATTGATGTTTCGCGCCGCGCCTCCCAATTACTGGGGTTCCATAGGGTCGGCACGGCACGGGTGCGGGTTCAGATTATGGCCGATAAAAGCCGGGCGCTGGCGGTGCGGATGAAATCCCAGGTGCAATTGGCCCAGGCCGGCACACCGATCACCGTCAGCCGTATTCTGAAGCCGGAGGTCAAGACCGAAACCCTGGCGCCACCGGCCGGCGCCTCAGTTGCCTCCCTTCCGGCGCCAACCGCCAACGCCGTCCCGGCGCCAAAAAATAATCCTCTCCACCGGGGACGTCCGGCATCCGCGATCCTGCAAACCGTCTCCAACGATGGCACTCAAACAAGCCTGGTGACGCAAAGGCCAGTCAAGAAAACCAATATTTTTATTCAGACTGGGGCCTTCAACCGGTTTGAAAACGCGAACAAGGTTAAGGCCAGGCTTACCCCGGTTGGACCGGTCAAGGTGACGTCTGTGCTGGTCAACGGCAGGGATTTTTACAGGGTTCGCGTCGGTCCGCTGGAGTCAGTTTCCGAAGCTGATCGCATGCTGGAATCGGCAATCCGGGCCGGGTATCCGAATGCCCGTATCATTGTCGATTGAGGCATTTTAGGGCGTCGGCATTGGCCATGCTTGCGAATTGCCGGCCATGGTGTCCTCCGCCTTGCCGTGGTCACAATCCGGTGCTACCAACTGAAAGGGACGCCGGCCGACCGGCCAAAATGATCCGGGAACGATCCATGGTGGCCAAACCATCAAAACCCTGCCAATTAGGCGCATTGGGGCCGGTCATTGCCTTTTTGGCCGCTATGTTCGTGGTTTCGGCGCCGCCGGCCCGGGCCATCGAAACCCTTGCCGAACAGGCCTTTCTGGTCGAAACGGCGACCGGCGAGGTGCTGTTCGAGAAGAACGCCGACATGCCGATGGCGCCGGCGTCGATGAGCAAGATGATGACCGTCTACATGATATTCGACCGGCTCAGGGACGGCAGCCTGTCGCTTGACGATACGTTTCCCGTCAGCGAGAACGCCTGGCGGAAGGGCGGCGCCAAAAGCGGAGGCTCGACGATGTTTCTGATACCGGGGAAGCGGGTTCGTGTGGAAGACCTGATCCGCGGCATCATCGTTCAGTCCGGCAACGACGCCTCCATCGTCGTCGCCGAAGTCCTGGCCAGCAGCGAACAAGCTTTTGCCGAGAAAATGACTCAAAGATCCAAGGAGCTGGGGCTGAAGGACAGCGTCTTCAAAAACGCCACCGGCTGGCCCGACCCGGAGCACCTAACCACGGCCCGCGACCTGGCGACCCTGGCTCGGCGAACGATCGAGGATTTCCCGGAGTACTACCGCTATTACTCGGAAAAGGAATTGACCTACAACAACATCCGTCAGAAGAACCGCAACCCGCTGCTCTACAAAGACATCGGCGCCGATGGATTGAAGACGGCACACACCCAGAAATCGGGGTACGGCCTTGCTGCCTCGGCGACCAAGGGCAACCGCCGCCTGATCCTGATTGTCAACGGCCTGCAGACGAAAAGGGACCGCAGCCGCGAACCGGAGCGACTTTTGACCTGGGGATTCCGCGAGTTCAACAATTATCGTCTTTTCAGCGCCGGCGAGGAAGTGACCAAGGCCGACGTGTGGTTGGGCAAAAGCCCGATGGTGCCGCTGGTCATCGAGAAAGACATGCTGGTGACTTTGCCGAGAAAAGTGCGCCGGGCTATGAAGGTGTCGGTGAACTTTAACAATCCCATCCCGGCCCCCATCGCCAAGGGCGATCGCTTAGCCGAACTAGTTGTCACGGTGCCCGGCCGGGAACCCTTAAGGGTGCCGCTGATGGCCGGCGCCGAGGTCAGTCGATTGGGCCTGATCGGACGCCTGGGCACGGCCTTGAAGGCTATTATTTGGGGCCAAGCGGGCTGATGGATAGGGCTGATCGTGTGGCTATTGGCAAGTTCATTTCGCTGGAAGGCGGCGAAGGGGCCGGAAAATCGACCCACGTCCGGATGTTGGCGGACGCCCTTGAGGCCGTCGGGCTCGACCCCGTGGTCACCCGGGAACCCGGCGGTGCGCCTTCGGCCGAGATCATCCGCGGGCTTCTCGTCGATGGCGACGTCGACCGCTGGCAACCGATGACCGAGGCGTTGCTTCATTACGCCGCTAGGATTGAACATGTGAAAAACACCATCGAACCGGCGTTGGCGGAAGGGCGTTGGGTGATTACCGACCGGTTTGCCGATTCATCCGTCGCTTATCAGGGCTATGGCTATGACCTGGGCGGGGCTGCCATAGACCGGCTCCATCAAATGGTGTTCGGCGATTTCCAGCCTGATCTGACCATCATTCTCGATGTTCCGGTGGACCAAGGCCTGGCGCGGGCCATGCGGCGCCAAGATGGCGAGGACCGCTATGAACGCATGGGGATTGAATTTCACGAACGGCTTCGTGACGGTTTTTTGGATATTGCCCGGCGCAATTCTAAACGTTGCACCGTCATCGACGCTACCGAGGACAAGGACACTGTCCATAAATGGATTAGGACCATCGTCTACAACCGCCTTGGCGTGGCGCTAAAATGACCGTCGAACCCCCCCATGTCCTTCCCGATGATCCACTGGCGCCCAGGGAAAACCCCGAACTTCTGGGCCATCGAGAGGCCGAGGGTATCCTTTCGGATGCCTTCGGGAGCGGCCGCCTGGCCCACGCCTGGATGATCTCCGGGCCCGAAGGCATCGGCAAGGCGACCCTGGCCTACCGTTTCGCCCGCTTCGTATTTGCCGGCGGTGGTGGGAGGCCCCGAGAAGGATTAGAAACAGGACAGGGGCTTTTCGGTGAGGGCTTGGGCTTGGATGACCCGGAGGAAAAGGCGGACTCGCTTTATATTTCGCCCGAACATCCGGTATTTTGCCGCGTTGCCTCCGGCGGGCACGTCGACCTGAAGGCCGTGGTCTGCACCGTCAACGAGAAGACCGGCAAGCTGCGGACGGAAATCGTCGTCGATGACGTGCGTTCGGTTGGCCAGTTTTTCTCTCTGACGGCGGGCGAGGGGGGTTGGCGGGTGGCTATCATCGACAAGGCCGACGAGATGAATCCCAACGCCGCCAATGCACTCCTCAAGATTCTTGAGGAACCGCCCCGACGTTCGCTTTTGCTACTGGTCAGCGACAACCCGGGAAGGCTGCTGCCGACCATACGGTCCCGTTGCCGCAAGCTAGCCCTGCAACCGCTTTCCGGGGACTTGGTGGCATCGCTGACGGCGGCTGTCCTTCCCGGGCTGGATGCCGGGGACGCCCCACTGCTGGCGCATCTCGCCGAGGGCAGCCCGGGCCGCGCGCTGGCCCTTGTTGCCGAGGGCGGGCTCGATCTTTATCGGGAAATGACCGATCTTTTGGAAACCCTTCCCGATCTCGATGTCGGCGCCGTTCACGCCTTCGGGGCACGCTTGGGCAAGTCCGGCGCCGATGACTCCTTTTGGATGGCCGGTGTTCTTTTCCGCTGGTGGCTGGCGAGGCTGATCCGGTCGGCCGCCGCCGGCGGAATCGGAACCAAGGCGAAAGCAGGCCTTCCGGCGGAAGAAGAAGAGTTGATGGGCCGTCTTGTGCGGGCGGCCAGCCTTGATCGCTGGCTTGAGGTGTGGGAAAAGATCAACCACCTGCTGGCCAAGACCGATAGCGCCCACCTGGACCGCAAACAGGTGGTTTTGAACGTGTTTCTGACCCTGGAAAACGCGGTCCGGTCCTGAAGCCGCTCGCCTTGTCGTTATCGACCCCTTGATCCCCGTCAAAAGGCCGAGACGTGTAATGTCCAAGAGCTATTACCTGACGACGCCGATTTACTACGTCAATGACGACCCGCACATCGGGCATGCGTATACGACGCTGGCCTGTGACGCGCTGGCGCGCTTCAAGCGGCTCGACGGGGTTGACGTTAAGTTCCTGACCGGCACCGACGAACACGGCCAAAAAGTGGCGAAATCGGCCGCCGCCGCGGGTATGGACCCGCAGGCATTCACCGACAAGGTTGCAAAGAACTTCCGCGACTTGGCCGGGTTCATGAACTTTAGCCACGACGATTTCATCCGCACCACCGAGGCGCGGCACAAGAAGGCCTGCCAGGACATCTGGAAGCGGCTGGCCGACCGGGATGAGATTTATCTCGGTTCCTATGCCGGCTGGTACGCCGTTCGCGACGAGGCGTTCTATACCGAGGACGAACTGACCGACGGGCCGGACGGCAAAAAGACCGCGCCGTCCGGCGCCGAGGTCGAATGGGTGGAGGAACCCAGCTACTTCTTCAAGCTGTCCGAATGGGGAGACAGGCTGCTCAAGCACTACCAGGACCACCCGGACTTCGTTTTGCCCAAGACCCGCATGAACGAGGTCAAGAGCTTCGTCTCCGGCGGGCTTCAGGATTTATCCGTGTCCAGGACAACTTTCAAGTGGGGGGTGCCGGTACCTGGCAACGATGAGCACATCATGTACGTATGGCTGGACGCGCTGACCAACTACATCACCGGCGTCGGCTACCCGGAGACGGACAAGGGTGATTACGTCGCCTACTGGCCGGCGGACCTGCACATGGTTGGCAAGGACATCCTGCGCTTCCACGCCGTCTACTGGCCGGGCTTCCTGATGGCCGCGGGGCTGGAGCCGCCCAAGCGCATCTTTGCCCACGGCTGGTGGACCAACGAGGGACGGAAGATTTCCAAGTCGCTGGGCAACATCATCGATCCCATCAAGCTGGTGGAGAAATACGGCCTCGACCCGGTGCGGTATTTCCTACTGCGCGAGGTACCGTTTGGCAATGACGGCGATTTTTCCCACACCGCCATGGTCAACCGGATGAACAGCGAACTGGCCAACGACTACGGCAACCTGGCCCAAAGGGTGCTTTCGTTGATCGCCAAGAACTGTGGCGGCAAGGTGCCGGAGCCGGGGGCGTTGACGGAAACTGATGAGGGACTTCTAGCGGCGGTTCAAAAGCTCATCGAACGGGTACGGGACGCCATCGACGCGCAGGCTTTCCACGAGGCCCTGGAGGCCATGTGGACGGTGGTGCGCGCCGCCAACGGCTACGTCGACGCCCAGGCACCCTGGAAGCTGGCTAAGGACGATCCCGGGCGCATGGGAACGGTGCTTTACGTGCTGGTGGAAACCATCCGCCACCTAGCCCTGTTGACGCAGCCCTTTATGCCCGATTCTTCGGCAAAGTTGCTGGACCAGCTGGCGGTTCCCGATGACGCCCGCACGTTCGCGTCCCTGGGGCCGGACCACGCCCTAGCTACCGGCACCCAACTGCCACAGCCCGAAGGCGTGTTCCCGCGCTTCCAGGAAGAGGAGAAGGGCGGGGAGGGGGAATAATGCTGGTCGACAGCCACTGCCACCTGGATTTTCCCGATTTCGAGGATGAGCTCGACGGCGTCATGGCCCGCGCCGGCGAGGCTGGGGTCGATCACATGTTGACCATCTGCACCCGCGTCACCAAGTTTGAAGGCGTGCTCGCCATCGCCGAGAAATACGACAACGTCTTCTGCACCGTCGGCGTCCATCCTCATAATGTCGGGGACGAACCCGAGATGACGGCCGAACACCTGATCCGCATGGCCGAGCACTCGAAAGTCGTCGGTTTCGGCGAAACGGGCCTCGATTTCCACTACGACAACAGTCCTCGCGACATGCAGGAGAAAAGCTTCCGCGCCCATATCGGGGCGGCCCGTGAAGCCGGCCTTCCGGTCATCGTCCATACCCGCGATGCGGACGCCGATTTGGCGAGGATATTGCTGGAAGAAAACGAGGCCGGGGCCTTTCCGGGCCTTATCCATTGCTTCACTGGCGGCGGGGAACTGGCCGAAAGCGTGCTCGGGATCGGCTTTTTCATATCGTTTTCCGGCATCGTCACCTTCAATAAGGCCGACGAGATTCGCGACATCGCCCGTGACGTGCCCCTGGGTCGTATCCTAGTCGAGACCGACGCGCCTTATCTTGCACCGGTACCGAAGCGCGGCAAACGCAACGAGCCGGCCTTTACCGCCTTCACCGCTGCCCAGGTAGCCGGCCTCAAGGATATGGACGCGGACGAGTTCGCCGCCGCCACCACCGACAATTTCTTCCAGCTGTTTTCCAAGGCCGAGGCGGGAGCAAACCTATGAAGGTGACGATCATGGGTTCGGGGTCGTCGAGCGGAACCCCGTCCCTTAGCGAGGGTTGGGGCGCCTGTGATCCGGAAAACCCGCGAAACCGGAGGCTGAGGCCGTCCTTATTGATTGAAATCGGGACCACGACGGTGCTGGTGGATACCTCGCCGGACCTCCGCCAACAGCTTTTGAACGCCGGGACCAACCGGCTGGATGCTATCCTCTATACCCACGGCCACGCCGACCACCTGCACGGCATCGACGATCTTAGGGGCGTCAACAAGGCCATGAACACGCCGCTGCGGGTTTTTGCCGACGCCGTGACTCGGGACCATATCCATCAACGCTTTGAATACGTGACGACCCCGTTGGACCCTGACGCCGATTTCTATTACAAGCCGGTCCTCAACATCACCGAAATCTCTCCTGGCGAAGGCTTTTCCGTCGGCGGCATGGACATCCAGGCCTTCGACCAGGATCACGGGTACACGCACACCCTGGGTTACCGTTTTGGCGATTTCGCGTACTCGACGGACCTGTTGGGGCTTCCGGAAGAGTCCTTTCAGGCCCTGGAAGGCGTGAAAACGTGGATCGTCGACGCATTTTCGTGGCAACCGCACCGGACCCATGCCCATGTGAATTTGGCGCTGGAATGGGTCGAAAGGGTAAAACCGGCCCGGGCCGTGCTCACGCACTTGGGTACCGCCATCGATTACGCCGAATTAAGCGCCTATGTGCCCGAAGGCGTGGAAGTCGCCTACGACGGCATGGTGATCGAGGTTGTCGATGACGATAACGGGTAATTTTGACAAAAATCTTCGCCGTTAGGCAGGGTAGGAAAACGGCAGCCTGAAAAGTGAATTTAATTGTTTTTGGCAATTCGAATAGGTGATCGAAATAACTACGGAAAATACATATAAGTTATTGTAAACAAATTATTTAATAAAAATTCCCATAATATACATTATGCGACATTTTCAAATTCCCGTATTTTACCCCTAGGCACCGAAAATAGTAAATATGCCCGAATTAAATCCTTCCACCGCCCGTTTAGGACCCTACCTCGAAAGCCGGCCTTTTTATTTCCGAAAGTTTCCTCATGAGTGAAGAAAACGACAACATCCGACGACTCATCGGGATCATGGCCAGGCTCCGCGATCCCGACAGCGGTTGCCCGTGGGATGTAGAGCAGGATTTCGCTTCCATCGCCCCTCACACCATTGAAGAAGCTTATGAGGTCGTCGATGCCATCGACAACAACGACATGGCGGCGTTGAAGGACGAATTGGGCGATTTGCTGTTTCAGGTTGTATTCCATGCCCAAATGGCCAGCGAGGACGGCGATTTCGATTTCGCTGCCGTCGTTGAGGGGATCGCCGACAAGATGGTGCGCCGCCACCCCCACGTCTTCGGCAACGCCAGGATCGACAATGTCGAAGCCCAGACCGTGGCCTGGGAGGAACACAAAAGGCTGGAACGCGAGGCCAAGAACAACGCCGTTAACCCCCGTGACGCCGAAAACCCGGACGGCAACGGGTCGAGCGCCCTGGACGGGGTGATCTCCACCCTTCCTGCCCTCACCCGCGCCCTGAAGCTGCAAAAACGCGCCGCCCGTGTCGGCTTCGACTGGGACAAACCGGGGCCGGTGATTGGCAAGGTGCGCAAGGAACTGGCCGAGGTCGAGGCCGAAATCGCCGCCGGCGGCGATGCGGCCAAGCTTAGGAACGAGGTCGGCGACCTGCTGTTTTGTTGCGCTAATCTGGCCCGCAAGCTCGGAATCGACCCGGAAACGGCGCTCCGCGGCGGCAATGCCAAGTTCGAACGCCGCTTCCGCCGCATGGAAGCACTGCTTAACGCCGACGGCAAAAGGATCAATGATCTTTCCGTCGACAAAGTGCTTGAGGTTTACTGGACCCAGGTCAAGGGCGAAGAGTGATAAGATAGCCGCATGAAATCGGTTAATTTTATCAAGCCCCTGGTCCTGATCGTCTTTTTGGCGGCGGTCCTTGGCGGCTGTTACATACCGATCCGCTTTGACGCCGAGATCGAAATCCACCGCACTGGCCATTACGACTTCCTGCCAAACACGGCGAGCGTACAGGAGCTCTTCAACGCCTGCGCGGCGCGCGGCAGCAACACCTGGGATCACTCCGGCATGGTGGCGTGCCCTCGAACTGACGGCCGATCACGAAGTCGCCTAACCTAAGCTAGGCGGGGTGTCTTCAGCCTTTACGGGTCAGGAGCCGGATCAGGCTCGACGTGTCCCAGCGGTTGCCGCCCATGGCGGCGACCCTGGCATAGAACTGGTCGACCAGGGCGGTGGCGGGCAGAAGAGCGCCGTTGCCGCGGGCCTCGGTCAGCGCGATGCCCAAATCCTTGCGCACCCACTCGACGGCGAAGCCGAAATCGAACTTGTCGTCGATCATGGTTTCAGCACGGTTGTCCATCTGCCAGGACTGGGCCGCGCCCTTGGCGATCACGTCTGCCACCCTTTTGGCGTCGAGCCCAGCGGCCTGGGCAAAGGCGAAGCCTTCGCTGAGACCCTGGACCAGGCCGACGAAGCAGATCTGGTTGACCATCTTGGTCAATTGCCCAGCGCCCGCTGCGCCTAGGAGCGTCACCGCCTTGGCGTAGGCCTGGATCACCGGCTCAGCGACGTCGAAGTCCTTTTGGCTGCCGCCGACCATGACCGTAAGCTGGCCGTTTTCCGCCCCCGCCTGGCCCCCCGAAACGGGACCGTCGAGGAATCCGATGCCAAGATCGCGGGCCTTAGCGTCGATTTCGCGTGCAACGATGGCGCTGGCCGTCGTGTGATCGCAGAATAGGGCGCCCTTCTTCATGCCTGAAAGGATGCCGTCCTGGCCGTAAACGACGGTGCGCAGGTCATTGTCGTTGCCGACGCAGGCAAAAACCACGTCGCACCCCTCTGCCGCCTTGGCAGGGGTGTTGGCCATGGCGCCGCCGTGTTCGGCGACCCAGGCCTCGGCCTTCTTGGTGGTGCGGTTGTAAACGGTGACGTCATGCTCGGCCTTGGCCAGGTGCCCGGCCATGGCCCCCCCCATGACGCCGAGGCCGATGAAGGCTGTTTTGGTCATTAATTCCAGTCCCCTCTTAGGCGTCGCTCAACAGGCGATAGAGCGCCGTGTTGTCGAGCCGGCCCTCGCCCCGGGCCTGGAGTCGGGCGAAAAAGCCTTCGATCAACGCAGTCAGGGGGAGTTGCCCGCCGTTGACCCGCGCCTCGTCGAGGCAGATATCCAGGTCCTTGCGCATCCAGTCGCAGGCAAAACCGAAATCGAATTTGCCGTCGACCATGGTCTTGCCGCGGTTTTCCATCTGCCAAGACTGGGCCGCGCCCTTGGAGATCACGTCGACCACCTGATGGGCGTCGAGGCCGGCCTTGACGGCGAAGTTCATGCCTTCGGCCAGGGCCTGGATAGCGCAGGAGCAGCAAATCTGGTTGACCATTTTGGTCAACTGGCCGGACCCCACCGGCCCCATCAGGATGACTGCTTTGGCGTAGCTCTGCATCGCCCGCTCACCCTTGGCAAAGTCGGCCTCCTTGCCGCCGACCATGACCGTCAGCACCCGATTCCGGGCCCCTTCCTGGCCGCCGGAGACAGGCGCGTCCAGGAAGCCGATGCCCGCCTCGGAGGCCATTTTGGCGAGTTCACGCGCGACGATGGCCGACGCCGTCGTGTGGTCGATGATGAGGCCCCCCTCCCCCATCCCCGCCAGCGCTCCGTCGTCGCCGAGGATAACAGCGCGTAAGTCGTCGTCGTTGCCAACGCAAGTGAGGACGATATCCGCGCCTTGGGCCGCCTTGGCCGGGGTTTCTGCCATAGCGCCGCCGTATTCGTTGGCCCAGGCTTCGGCCTTTTTGCCGGTGCGGTTATAAACGGTAACCTCAACGTCGGTCTTGGCTAGGTGCCCGGCCATGGGATAGCCCATATTTCCGAGCCCGATGAAGGCGGCTTTGGTGCTGCTCACGATGGTTCCCCGGTCGGCGTTGGTGGACTTCGCCGCGAGATTATAAATGGCGGCAGGGTAAAATCTAGGCCCCTTTGCCTGCGTTTCGCCGGCGTGGCTTTTTCTTTCGCGCCGTTACCGATAATCTCGGGCGGCAATGGGTGTTTAATGGAGCGCGGGAGGGACGGATTGCAGGACGAGAGAGCCATCGGGCAGTCGGTATTGGAATTCTACAAAGCGCTGCCCTTCAACTACCGCCAGTCCGTCACCGAGCACGCGCGTGAGATTCGGGCCCGGGACGCCATCGCCGTGTATCCGGTGTTGCCGCCGCTTCTCGGCGATCCGGCGGTACGCGTGCTGGAGATCGGTTGCGGCACCGGCTGGCTGACCAACGGCATCGCCTATCACTACGGGCGCTCCGCGCTCGGCCTCGACTTCAACCCGGTGGCGGTAGAGCGCGCAAGCGCGGTGGCGGCGGAACTAGAGGTCGGGTCGCAATTCCGGGTCGCCGATCTATTTACATGGGTACCGGACGCCCCCTACCCGCTCGTAATTTCATTCGGCGTCCTTCACCACACGGTCGATTGTGCCGGCGCCGTCCGGCGTCTCGGCGGTGAATTCGTCGCCGCCGGCGGGCATCTCTTGGTCGGGCTTTATCATGAGCCCGGCCGGCGGCCGTTCCTCGATCATTTCCGGGCCATGAAGGCGGCCGGCGCGAGCGAGGATGAGATGCAAGACCGGTTTCGGGAGCTGGACAGCCGCATCACCGAGGACACGCACCTCGCGTCGTGGTTCCGCGACCAAGTGCTGCATCCCCACGAAACCCAGCACACGCTGGGGGAGATGGTGCCGGTGATCGAGGAATGTGGCATGACGCTGGAATCCACCTCGATCAACCGGTTCCAGCCGTTCGAGTCCGTTGACGAGCTTTACGGCCAAGAGCAGGGCTATGCCCGGATCGCCGCCGAACGGCTGGCGGCGGGCAAGTATTTCCCGGGCTTCTTCGTTTTCCTGGCCCGCAAGACCGATTGACGCCCCGGCCGGCGGGAGCGGCTCTCAGGACTACTTTTCGAGGGCGGCGACGACGTGCGGCATCATGGCGTCGGCGACTGCCGCGTTACCCTTCTCGGCTAGATGGAACGGGTCGATGAACCAGGGCTCTGGGCTGTCGTCAAAGAGGCCACTGATGTCCACGGCGCCTGGCATGGCGCGGAAGCTGGGGTCCGACGTCATTGCTCTGTAAACGGCCCGGAAAAAGGGTCGGCGGAGGTTCGGCACCGGCGCACCGTCCAGTTGATAGCGGGCCTCGTGATCGGTCAGGTGCTGCTTCGTGAACAGCGTCGGCTGCCAGAAGAAAAGCGTCGACACCCCGTTGTCGTCGGCAATGGCCCGAATGAGCCGCAGGTTGCCCACGTGGCGGCGGGCGACGGCACGGCTCAGGGGCTCGATCGCCTCGGCGTCGAGGGCCGGCGCGTCGGACGGTGACGAAGCGGCTGGCCTGATCGCGTCCTCCAGGGTCTGGTAGCGGCGCATGATCCTGGGGAAGACCGCATGTAGCACATGACGAACGAGCGTCCGGCGCCGCCACGGCTGTAAGAGGTTGAATTCCTCGGCCCTGGTATCGGCGTTGAACACCGTGCCGGCGCTGCCGGTCTGTTCGGCGGTGATCGCCTCGTTGAGCCCGTCGAGGAACAGCACCACGTCGGGCGCGTTGTCCCGGGCGAGCTCTTCGCTGAACGCGATGAATGACTGGATCGCGGTATAGGCGGGCTGGCCGAAGTTCACCACCTCAACCGCGTGTCCCGCCTCGGCCAGCTTTTTCGCCAGCAGCGAGGGTACCGTCCCCTCGTCGCGCACTCCCATCCCCATTATGGTCGAGCCGCCGAAGGCGTAAATCCGTTTTACGGGGGCCGCCGCGTCCGTCCTTTCCGGATGCCAGGTGCGGCGCAGGCCGCCCTCTTCAACGGTGATGCCGGGGGCCGAAAATGGCCGCATCCTGCCGCCCACGTGGGGTGCCCAGTCGATCTTCAGCTTCCAGATGTCGACATAGTAGCGACGCACCCAGTCCGCCCCCTCGTAGGCGTCGGCGAGAGCCCGGTAGTCGGCCTTGCCCTCGCTGCCATAGCGGATACGCCGGCTCAGCCGTCTCCAGAGGCCGGGCAGGATCTCGATTGCCAACACGACGGCCAGCAGGCCGCCGACGGCGTTCCAGATGTCTTGCAGGAATATCATCGTATCGGCTTCCAATTTCCCCCGTATTGGGCGTCCGCGTTATTGCGCCCCCGGCCGATCGCGGCTATAGCCTGCCCGGGACATGGGTGCGCCGTTGTGACCCATCCGGAGCCACGATAATATACGCGCCCAACCAGTTGAGTGGTTCGACCCCGGAATTCAGAAAGTGCAAAGGATGGAACACCGATGGACAATATGTTTTTTTGGGGCGGGCTGGCGATACTGGTTGCGATATTCGTGATCGCCGCCCTCGTCAAGAAAAAAAAATCGGCCCCCCAGAAGCAAAACGACCCCTCAGACATCTACCCCATGTGGTGAGGATCTCATCCGCGTCCCATAATCACGAAGGAGTATCCCGTTGGCTAGAAGCATTTCCGTCGAGGTTTCCCCGGGCGAGTTGATCGACAAGATCACCATTCTCGAGATCAAGCTCGAACGCATCGACGATGCGGAAAAGCTGAAGAATGTAAAAAGCGAATGGGAGATGCTGAGCACCGCCCGTAATGCCGCCGTTGAGTCCTCGGAAGAGCTAGAGCGCCTGAGCGCCGAACTGAAACAGGTCAACGAGCGGCTTTGGGAGATTGAGGACGATATCCGGGATTGTGAACGCGACAAGGATTTCAGCGACAAGTTCATCGAGTTCGCGCGTGGTGTCTATTTGAACAATGACAAGCGTTCCCGGTTGAAGCGCCAGATCAACAAGCTTCTCGGATCGCATCTGAGCGAAGAAAAATCCTATGCCGCCTATTGACGGCGAGATTCATCTCCGAACGGGCGCTCAATGTTAAAAACCTATCATTTCTTCGATTGGTGGCTGAACCGCAAGCGGCGCCGGACCCTGCGCCCGGGCCCGGCCAACGGCGTACTGCTAATTTCCAGCGGCGGGCTCGGTGATACGGTGCTGTTCGCCCACGTGGTCGAGCGTTTTCTCGACCTTGCCAAAGAGGGGGAGCCGGTGACGGTGCTGCTTCGCTCCGACGCCATGAAGATGGCATTTCTATTGCCGCCCCGTGTCTCGGCCTTCGGGGTCGATTTCGGCCGTCTCAGGGGCGATCTCGGTTATCGCCGCCGGGTCACTGATGATGTCTTCGCC
>CAZQZB010000040.1:0-16399 GCA_964597695.1 uncultured Thalassospiraceae bacterium
ACAACGCCACGTTGAGCAGGACGGCGCGCGAGCCGGCGTCGGCACCGGTCCTGATTACGCGAGGATATTTTCGTTGGCCATCGGCCCGGTTCCCGTCGAACGGCCCGCCAGGGCCCGGACATAGAAGTCCTGGACCTTCAACCAGGCCGGAGTAGAGCCTATAGCCGCCTCGTCGGTCTGCGATTGGCAGGCCGCCAAGCTTGCCACAAAGATAAACACTGCCACCCCCCCCCGTCAAAGACCGTGACACTTTATGTATTATGGAAGCCTTGTTTATTAAATTTACGCCTTGCAAAAAAACATCCTAACAATCAATTCAACTTTGTTATTCTCAATACGCCCTTATTTCAATTGAACTTCCAACTCATCTTCAAAGCCAACTGGCAAATCGCTTCCCCCCCCCCTCGATACAGGCCATTTTCCTGTCGTTCCGCCACATTTGCAGTACGAATTTATTGGGAAGACCTCAAGTATAAAAAAACCCTGTATGTTAGGCGATATGTATAGGCGGGCGGGAAGCCGCCGCCGGATCGAGGAGAACCATGCGCAGCATTGAACCGGGACCGTCCAGGACCGGCCCTAGAAATGACCTTAAGACTATCCGTACCCTTTTGCCGTACCTGTGGCCCAAGTACGAAGCGGCGCTTCGTTTTCGCGTCATCGTCGCGATGGCGCTGCTGGCGCTGGCCAAGGCCACCAACGTGGTGGTGCCGATCTTCTACAAGCATGCCGTCGACGCGCTCAGCACCGGCACCGCCACGATCCTTGCCGTGCCGGTGGCGCTGCTTGTCGGGTACGGGCTGGCCCGGGTGTTGGCCCAGACATTCGGAGAATTGCGCGACGCGGTTTTCGCCAAGGTCGCGCAGCAGGCCATCCGCCAGGCCGGCTTGAAGGCCTTCAAGCACCTGCACCGGCTTAGCTTGCGCTTTCACATGGACCGCAAGACCGGTGGCGTCAGCCGCGCCATCGAACGCGGCACCAAGGGCATCGAATTCCTGCTCACATTCATGCTGTTCAACGTGCTGCCGACGTTGCTGGAAATTGGGCTGGTCTGCGCCGTGCTCTGGAACCTTTACGGGGTCTGGTTCGCGCTTGTGACCTTCGTCACCATGGGCAGCTACATCGCCTGGACGCTGATCGTCACTGAATGGCGAATCAAGTATCGGCGGATCATGAACGAGACCGACTCGGAGGCCAACACCAAGGCCATCGACAGCCTCCTCAACTTCGAGACCGTCAAGTACTTCGGCAACGAGGAACACGAAGCCAACCGCTTCGATTCGTCGCTCAAGGGGTATGAGCACGCCGCCGTCAAGAGCAAGACGACGCTGTCCTACTTGAACATCGGCCAGGGCGCCATCATCGCCATCGGCGTAACCGTCTCCATGTTGATGGCAGGGTCCGGTGTTGTCGGCGGCACCATGACCATCGGCGACTTCGTGCTCGTCAACGCCTATCTGATCCAGTTGTTCCTGCCCTTGAATTTCCTCGGCTTCGTCTACCGAGAGATCAAGCGGTCCCTGACCGACATGGAGACCATGTTCGAACTGTTGGAGCAAAACTCCGAAATCGCCGATGCGCCCGGTGCCCGGGCGCTAGCGCCCGGCGGCGGCGAGGTGGTGTTCGAGGACGTCTCGTTCGCCTATGACCCCCGCCGCCCGGTCCTGGGGGGCGTCTCGTTCACGGTGCACCCGGGCCGCACGGTGGCCATCGTCGGGGCATCGGGCGCGGGGAAATCCACCATTTCCCGGCTGTTGTTCCGCTTTTACGACGTCACCGGGGGCCGCATCCTTATCGACGGCCAGGACATCCGCGAGGTTACGCAGGATTCCGTGCGCGCCGCCATCGGCATGGTGCCCCAGGACACGGTGCTGTTCAACGACACCATCTATTACAATATCGCCTACGGGGCGCCCGGCGCGACGCCGAGCGAGATCGAGGACGCCACCCGGCTGGCCAGGGTCCATGACTTTGTCATGGACCTGCCGGAAGGCTATTCGTCGAAAGTCGGTGAGCGGGGTCTGAAACTGTCTGGCGGCGAAAAGCAGCGCGTCGCCATCGCCCGCACCATATTGAAGCGCCCGCGCATCCTGGTCTTCGACGAGGCGACCTCGGCGCTGGATACCCATACGGAACAGGAGATTCTGACCTCGCTCCGGGACGTTTCGGCCGAGTGCACGACACTGACCATCGCCCACCGCCTGTCCACCGTCATCGACGCCGACGAGATCTTGGTCCTCAATCAAGGCCGCGTCGTCGAGCGCGGCGGCCACCGGGCGTTGCTAGACTTAGGCCGCACCTATGCCGGCATGTGGGCACGCCAGCAGGAAGCCCAGGAAGCCCGGCACGCGCTAGAACGGGCGGGCGAACTCCCGAGCCTGGACGACGGCGCCGCCGAAGCGGCGAATTAGGCGGCGGCCAACAAAAAACCCCGCCGCGTCCGGCGGGAAGTTGTTTGGGAGGATTCTTGCCCGGACAACCGAGCCCTGGGCCTAAGCGTAACCCGGAATGAGTCCCAGCCCCCCCTGTGAATTACGGGGAGAACGAGGATAACGTGAATTTTTTTAGGTAAATCGGACTTCTGGCCCCCTCCCGGACCTCCTCGGATCCCCGGGCGGGTAACGCGGTCACTGGATCAGGGCTGAGTTGCAAAGGATACTGGTCACCTTCACCGGGGCAACCGCCACCTGGACCGGCGCCAAAAGATTTTCGCGAACCCGGTAAAAATTGGCCAACCCCGCTAACTCTTCGGGCTTCAGCTCACGCATATAGGAGGTAACACTATCGATAATTCGGGGTATTCGCGACTCGATCCTGACGATGTGTTCCTCATTTAACAATACCAGGGTAAGGCTGAGTTTCATAAACCGGGACTTCGGTCCCTCAGCGTTGAGGTTCAACGTGATGTCTTCGAGGGTCATAACCTTCAACGACAGAGATTGACGCCCGGCGGGAGGGCCTAGACGGCGACAGGCAGAGGAACCCGATCTAGAGGGGGTTTCGTCTTTCGGGACAAGTGATGGACTGCCTCCCCCATCTCGCGGCAACAGCCTTCCAGCTCCTCGACAGTCGACGGCCGCCGGTGAATGGAATTGATTTGGGTCCACAAAGCGCCGTCTGGCCCAAAAGAGTAGAGGCCGGAATTTTTCATCCCAGGTCCGTCCTTTCCAGGGCAATTTTATGAATTTTTTTTTCCCGGTCAACTGGATTCGCCGTCCGGTGCACCCCCTCGCCGATCCTGCCGACAACCCGGTTAAGGACGAGACAAGAGGGAAACCGGCACTTCCGGCCCTTTCGTCGGGCGCCATTGGCCGGCCTAAAGGGACGGATCCTCGATGCTGGCGTCGGCACCGGACGCAACACGCCCTTCTACCCCATGGACGCCCAAGTAAGCAGCATCGATCTGAGCCGGGCCATGTTATCCCGGGCCAAGAAACGCCGCGGGCGGCTGGGGTTTAAGACAGAACTGGTCAAGAGACATCATGGAAACAGGATTTGCCGACGATTCCTTCGACGCCATTGTTGCCACCTTCCTGTTCTGCGTTATTGAACCCGAACAACAACTTCCTGAATTCCGCGAACTGGCCCGTATCTGCCGCCCGGGGGACAAAATCCGTATCTTAGAATACGCCGTCCCCGCCCAACCGGTACGCCGGGCGGTCATGGGTCTTTGGGCTCACTAGGTGCGTCAAATCAACGGCGCTGCCTTCGATCGGAAGACCGAGCATTATGTTTCCAAACCTGGCCACTATCTCGTCGAGGTCCGGTTCGTGTTTAGCGACATCATTAAATTCCTGGTGGCTCGACCTCGGCCCCGGCCATAAGGAAATATCCGCCCTGTGGCGGCTTTCCTTGGGGGTGGAGGGTGATATAAAGTTACCCCGGCGGCGCGGCCAGCATCGAACAACGAAACCAAGAAACGGATCACGATGGCGAGGATATCCCTGAGAGTAAACGGTAAGCCCGTGTTGGGGGAAGTGGAAGGGCGGACGCTGCTCGTTCAATTCCTCAGGGAAACCCTGCGGCTGACCGGCACTCATGTCGGCTGCGACACCAGCCAGTGCGGTGCCTGCGTCGTCCACGTGAGGGGCGTGCCCGTCAAGAGTTGCACCATGCTTGCCCTTCAGGCCGACGGCGCCGAGGTGACGACCATCGAGGGCCTGACACAGGAAGGCGGCCTACATCCCATGCAGGAAGCGTTTCGCGACAACCACGGACTGCAATGCGGGTTTTGCACCCCCGGCATGATCATGGCGTCGGTCGCTTTCATCAGGAAAAACCCCGACCCCAGCGAAACCGAGGTCCAAAGCGGGCTTGAGGGCAATCTTTGCCGCTGCACGGGTTACCGGAATATCGTCATTTCGGTCATCGCCGGCGCTAAGGCCATGCGGGCCTAATCCCATGCACGATTTCAACTACCACCGCCCTGGCGGCCTTTTCTCCGCCCTGGAGGCCTTCACCCGGGCCGAAGACGCCCAGTACCTGGCCGGCGGCCAAACCACGATCCCGGTCCTTAAGCTACGCTTAGCCATGCCGACAGACCTGATCGACCTCGCCGGCATCGAAGAGCTCCAGGGGATTTCCGTCAGCGAAACCACCGTCACCGTCGGCGCCATGACCACCCACGCCGAGGTCGCGTCTTCCGCCAGCATCCGGGACGCGATCCCGGCCCTGGCCGAGATGGCCGGGGGTATCGGCGACCCGCACGTGCGCAACCTGGGCACCCTTGGCGGATCCATCGCTAACAACGACCCGGCCGCTGATTACCCCGCGGCGGTCGTCGGCCTGAGTGCCACCGTCCACACCGACCGACGGCAAATCCCCGGCGATGATTTTTTCACCGCCATTTTCGAAACGGCTCTTGAAGAGGGCGAGTTGATCACCCGCGTCGATTTTCCCATTCCCGAAGCGGCCGCCTACTCCAAGTTCAAAAACCCGGCGTCGCGCTTCGCCCTGGTCGGCGTCATGATCAGCCGCGGCTCGAAGGGGGTACGGGTGGCGGTCACCGGGGCTGGACCCTGCGTCTTCCGCATGCCCGGGATGGAGGAAGCCTTATGCGAAGGTTTCACCCCCGGTGCCTTGAGGCGGATTTCGGTCCCTGCAGATGATCTCAACACCGACATCCATGCATCGGCGGAATACCGCGCGCACCTGATAGGCGTTATGGCCCGGCGGGCCCTGGAAAGGATTGCATAGGGATGGAAAGGCCCGGGATAGGACAGGCGCTACGCCGCAACGAGGACATTCGCTTCCTCACCGGCAAAGGCACGTTTATCGATGACCTTTCCATGGAGGGCCTGACCCATGCGGCGGTCTTGCGTTCTCCCCACCCCCATGCGCGGATCAAGGGCATCGACGCCACCGAGGCCTTGGCGCTTACCGGCGTGCTGCTGGTGGTTACGGGAGAGGATTGGAAGCGGGAAGGCTTCGGCCCCATACCGACGAAATCGGCGGTGCGCAAGAACAGGGACGGCTCGGATTTCTCGGAACCCCTCCGCCATTGCCTGGCCATGGACCGGGTCCGCCACGTCGGCGAGGCGGTGGCCTTGGTGGTGGCGGAAAGCGCCATCCTCGCCACCGAGGCGCTGGACCTGATCGTCGTCGATTTCGAGCCGTTTCCGGCGGTCACCGATCCGGTCAAGGCCCTGGAGGACAGCGCGCCCCGGCTTTGGAACGATAGTCCGGGCAACCTGTGCATCGACTTTGAACTGGGTGACAAGGCGGCTGTCCAGGCGGCCTTCGAGAAGGCGGACCACATTATCACCATCGACATCGTAAACAACCGCGTTACCGGTGCCCCCATCGAACCCCGGGGCGCCATCGCCCGCTATGATCCGGAAAACGACAGTTACTTGCTATACAACGCAACCCAGAACGTGCACGCCAACCGAGATACCTTCGCCGAGAAGGTGCTGGGCATCGACAAGGAAAAGCTCCACCACATCGCACCGGACGTGGGCGGCGGCTTCGGCGTCAAGAACGGAGCCTACCCCGAACCGGCGTTGATCCTTTACGCCGCCAAGCGGCTCGGCCGGCCGGTCAAGTGGATCAACAGCCGTTCGGAAAGTTTCGCCTCCGACACCCACGGCCGCGACCAGGTTAGCACGGTCCGGTTGGCGCTCGACAGTGACGGCACTTTCCGGGCGCTCCGGACCGAAACCATCGGCAACCTGGGCGCCTTCTGCGGCACGGTGGGGTCATTCACGCCGACCGCCGGTTCGGCCCGCACCCAGGGCGGACCTTACGCCTTCGAAGCCATGTATTACCGGTCCCGGGCGGTGTTCACCAACACCTGCCCGATGGATCCCTATCGGGGCGCCGGGCGTCCGGAGGCGTCGTTTCAGATCGAAAGGGTAATCGAATTGGCGGCTCGCGAACTCGGCTTCGACCCGATCGAACTCAGGCGCCAGAACCTGATTCTCGGCGACGCCCTGCCGCTGACTACGGCCATGGGGCTGGAAGTCGATTGCGGCAATTTCCCGGCGGTCTTCGAGCGCGCCCTGGCGCTTTCCGACCGCGCCGGCTTTGCCGCCCGCGCCGAGGCCAGCCGCCGGAAAGGGCGTCTTCGGGGCTTTGCCGTCGCGCCCTATATGGAATGCACCGGCGGTGGCCCGAAGGAGTTCGCCGGGGTCAAGTTCCAGCCCGACGGCACGGTGGAACTCGCCCTCGGCAGCATGTCCACGGGCATGGGCCATGAAACCTCCATGCCGCAAATCCTTGCCGCCCACCTTGGCTTGCCGCTGGATTGCGTCCGTTACGTCCAAGGCGACACCGAGGCCACCCCATTGGGCGGCGGCCACGGGGGCTCGCGCAACCTCGAGGTCGGCGGCAGCGCCGTCGTGCAGGCGGCGGGCGAGATCGTCGACAAGGGCAAGGCCATCGCCGCCAACCTTTTCGAGACGACTCCGGACCGCATCGATTTCGAGGACGGCACTTTCTTCGAACCCGGGACCAACAACTCGATCGTCATAAGGGATGTAATCAATGCATCTTTCGACGGATCGAAGCTTCCCGACGGCATGGAAGCGGGCCAACTGAACACCGGCACCACCTACGAGCGCGGAGCCGTTTCCATCCCCAACGGCTGCCATGCCACCGAGGTCGAGGTCGATCCCGAAACTGGCGTCATTGACGTCGCCGGCTACTGGGTGGTCGATGATTTCGGGACCATCATCAATCCCATGCTCGCCGACGGACAGGTTATGGGCGGCATCACCCAGGGGATCGGCCAGGCGCTTATGGAACAGGCCCTTTATGATGAAGAGGCCGGACAACTCGTCACTGGTTCGTTTTTGGATTACGCTCTGCCCCGAGTCGACGACATTCCAATGATGGAAATCGAGTATTACGAGGAAGTGCCGACGGCGAAGAACCCCTTAGGCGTCAAGGGCGCCGGTGAGGCGGGGTGCTGCGGGGCGCCGCCGGCAGTCGTCAACGCGGTGCTGGACGCCCTCAAGGAGCTAGGCGTTCTTAAAATCGACATGCCCTTGACGCCGGAAAAGGTCTGGCGGGCGATCTACGAGGCGAAAGCTCAAATGCTTAGTTGACGGTTTCCATCGCGCTGAACCTGACCGGGACGACTTCCCGGGTTTTCAGCCTATCGGTTCCGTCCTTCTCCACCACCATCAACTGCTGGGAGTCGGGCATACCCGCCGGCACCACCATTTTCCCGCTGGGTTTGAGTTGGCCGATGAGCAGCGGCGGGATGAGTTCGGGTGCGGCGCCGACCATGATGCGGTCGAAAGGCGCATGATCAGCCCAGCCGTGGGAGCCATCGCCGATGCGCAGCTCGACATCCGTATACCCCAGACGCTTGAGGTTTCCCCGCGCCTGGCCTGCCAGTTCATCCACGATCTCGACGCTGAACACCTTCGCCCCCATCGCCGCCAGGATCGCCGCGTGATAGCCAAGGCCGGTGCCGACCTCAAGCACCGTGGCACCGTCCTCGATTTTGGCAAGGTCGGTCATCAATGCGATCATGTAGGGTTGCGAAATGGTCTTTTCGTAGCCAATGGGAAGTGGTCCATCGGCATAGGCATAAGGCCGGACCTCCAGTGGGACGAATTCGTGCCGGGGAAGGGTGCCCATGACCTCCATGATTTTGGGGTCGAAAGCATCCTTGCCCAGTTTTTCCCTGGAACAGCGCGCATAAATGGCGATCACTTGAACCATCTGTTCGCGCAAGGCCACATAGGGGTCTTGCGTCATCGCGAAATTCCGGCTTAATACCAAGGAGCGATGACAATGACTCTTAGGGGCGGCTTGCCAAGGTTTTCGGCAAGGAGCGTGCGGCGTGGCGATGCGGGGTGTCGCGAGACGCGCGTGACGCTGTCCGAAAGCCTCGGCAAGCCGCCGTTCTGGTCGCCCTTACGGCCCGTCGAAGGGCGATCCCTATGGGTCATTATCACTGCTCCTTGGCATGAGGGCTCTCGTCGCGCCGGATCCAGCCACCACCAAGGACCCGGTCTCCATCATAGAAGGCACAAGCCTGACCCGGGGCGATGCCAGCCTCGGGCTGATGCAAAATCACCTCCGCCACCTCACCGCCCAAGGCCTTCACCGTCGCTCTTGCCGGTATCGCGGTCGAACGGACCTTGACCTTTACCTCAAGACTTTCTTCGAGCGTCTCGCCGACCCCAAGCCAGTTGATGGCGCCGACGTCAAATCGTTCCGTCAGCAGTGCTTCCTTGGAGCCGACGACGATGCGCCGGGTTTCGGGCTCGACGCGGACAACATAAAGGGGTCCGGCGGCGGCGATGCCAAGACCCCGGCGCTGGCCGACGGTAAAATGGATGATGCCTTCATGGCGGCCGAGGACCCGGCCAACGCCGTCAACGATATCTCCCGAATCGGCGGCGCCGGGACGCAGCTTCTCGACCACGTGGGCATAAGACCCGTTGGGAACGAAACATATATCCTGGCTCTCCGGCTTCTTGGCGACCGGCAGTCGGAAGCGTTCGGCATGGCGGCGGGTTTCGGCTTTTTCCATGCCGCCCAAGGGAAAGCGCAGGTAATCGAGCTGTTCCCGGGTAGTGGCGAACAGGAAATAGCTTTGGTCCTTGCCGCCGTCCAGGGCGCGGTGGAGTTCGGGTCCCTGGGCGCCAACGAGGCGCCGCACGTAATGGCCGCTGACCAAAGTATCGGCGCCCAAATCCCGAGCCATGCCCAAAAGGTCTCGAAATTTGACCGTCTGGTTGCAGCGAACGCAGGGAATGGGCGTCTCGCCGGCCAGGTAGCTCGAGGCAAATTCCTCCATCACCTGTTCCCGGAACCGGCTTTCGTAATCGAGCACGTAATGGGAGATTCCCAGGGTATCGGCGACGCGCCGGGCGTCATGGATGTCCTGGCCGGCGCAGCAGGTTCCCTTTTGCGCTGTCGCTTCCCCGTGGTCATAGAGCTGCAAGGTCACGCCGATGACCTCGAAGCCCTGTTCCACCATCAGCGCCGCCGCCGTCGAACTGTCGACGCCGCCGGACATGGCAACCACGACGCGGGTGTCGGCGGCAGACTTATCGAAACCTAAAGTATTCATGGGCTGCCTTTGCCGGTGTCGGGGTCATCTTCGCGGCTGAGCGTTTGCAGGGTCAAGGAACGGAAGTCACGCCGGTAGACCACCGCCACCACCCAGACCGCGGCGGCAGCCAGGAAAACCGGCCCAAAAAACCAGGCCAGCAGAGCTAGGCTGAAGTAATAGGCGCGGAGCCCCCGGTTGAAAGCGTTGATGCCGCGAGCCATCAGCCGCGCGCCCCGTTCCGGATAATCCTGGCGATCGAGGGCGTTGACCTCTTCGGGAAGCGGCGCGGCACCGATGAAGACGAGGGCGAAATTGAACTGGCGCAGGCACCAGGCGTATTTGAAAAAGGCGTAGACGAAGATCAGCAGCAGCACGAGGACCTTGATCTCCCACATCTCTTGGGAGGTCTCGATGGCGAAGGAAAGCTCGGAGGTCACTTCCCGGGCCTTGCCCAGGTTGCCGAGAATGGTCATCACGCCGGCTAGGATGAGGATTGTGATGGACGCGAAAAGCATGCCGTTTCGCATGTGGGCGGTGACGATGTTGATGTCGGCCATGCGGTTGTCGCGATCTAGCATGCGCTCCATCCAGCGTACCCGGTAATCGTGCATCACCTGGGTCGCCGGGCGGCGGGCCACGCCCAGCCGGTCGGCGAAAACAGTATACCCCACCCAACAGGCCATGAACCAGACAAAGGCGATGATGTCCGCAAGGGGGATTAGAGGGATCGAACCGGGAAGGGCGTTGGACATGATTTGATACCGATTCGGTAAAGCACGAAACCGGGGACGGAGCAGACGAAAGATGCGCCTATAAGGCACACCGGGCAAGTGCTTCAGCCGTCCAACAGGTTCCTGTGCTGGACCGGCAGGCTGACCACCAGGCCGTCCAGCGCCGCCGTGATGCTGATCTGACACCCCAGCCTAGACGTCCGCATCAGGCCGAAGGCCAGATCGAGTATGTCGGCTTCCTCTTCCGAAGAGGGCTCGAGGAGTCCGTACCATTCGTCGTCCACGATCACGTGGCAGGTTGAGCACGCCATCGACCCCTCACAGGCACCTTCAAGGTCGATGCCATTCTGCTGAGCGACATCGAGAAGGGTATCACCTTCTGTTGCGTCAAATTCGCGGCGGGTTCCGTCCGGTTCGATGAAGGTGACTTTCGGCAAAGGGCGGCCCAAAAATCAAACGGAAAAGCTCTCGCCGCAGCCGCAGCGGCTTTTTTCGTTTGGATTAGTGAAAACAAAACCGCTTTTCAGCTTGTCCTCCACGTAATCCATAACGGAGCCGACCAGGTACATAGTAGCCATGGGATCAATGAACACCTTGACGCCTCCGGTTTCGATTTCTTCCTCGTAGGGCTGTTTTTCCTTGGCGTACTCGAAAACGTAAGACAGCCCCGAGCAGCCCTTGGTGTTGATGCCGACGCGCAGCCCGAGCACTCCCTCGTCACTGTTATTCATCAGAACCTTCAGGCGCTCTACGGCGGCTTTGGTAAGCGTGATCATCTGCGGGGTGGCGTCGTTCATGGTTCACTCTTTTCCTTACATCTGATTAAATAGTCCTAATCCACGCCGAGCGCCAGTTTGGCGTCCTCGGACATGAGTTCCGAGGTCCAGCCGGGTTCCCAGACCAAGGTCACCTTGACCTCGCCGGCGCCGTCCACCTTGCCGACCGCGTCGGCGACCCAGCCCGGCAGATCGCCGGCTACCGGGCAGCCCGGAGAGGTCAGGCTCATTTCGATCTTGACCCCGCCTTGGCCGTCGATGACGAACCCGTAAATCAGGCCGAGATCATAGATGTTGACCGGAATTTCCGGGTCGAACACCGTTTTCAGGGCCTCGATTACGGCCTCGTCGCCGGCCACCGCCACGCCGTCGGCCAGCGGCTGGCCCGCTGAAGCCGTGAAATCCTCGGCAGGGGCCTGATCAAGCGAGCTGCTGGAATTGGAAGGGATGTCGTGTTCCATGGTCATAGGGGTGTATCCAGTTCCGTTGAGATTTCTTTTTCGCCGTTGACGGCGGCCTGCATGGTGTGCCACGCCAGGGTCGCACATTTGACCCGGATGGGAAATTCGCGCACACCCGACAGCATCCTCAGGCGGTCCACCGCGTCCTCGTCGCAATCGGCAAGTCCGGCAGGGTCGAAATCCTCGTTGATGCACATATCGTGAAAACCCCCGAACAGCCGACGGGCCTCTTCGGAGGTCTTGCCCTTGAGAATTTCGGTCATCATCGAAGCCGACGCCATGGAAATGGCGCAGCCCTGTCCCTGGAAGGCGGCGTCCAGGATAAGCCCGTCGTCGTCGAGGGTGATGTAAACCACCAGCATGTCGCCGCAGACCGGGTTATTGCCGTGGGCCAGGCAGGTGGCGTCGTTGGGCCGGCGGAAATTACGCGGGCTCTTGCCGTGATCCAGGATCACCTCCTGGTAAAGATCGCGAAGGTCGTCAAACATCAGCCGAAAAATTCCTTGGTGCTGTTGATGGCATCGATCAGGACATCGATTTCTTCGCGGGTGTTGTAAAGGCCGAACGAGGCGCGGGCCGTCGCCGCCACGTCATAGCGTTCCATCACCGGCTGAGCGCAGTGATGGCCGACGCGGACGGCAACGCCTTGCCGGTCGACGAAGGTGCCGAGGTCGTGGGGGTGGACCCCTTCCATGTTGAAGGAAATGATCGACGCCTTTTCCAGGGCGGTACCGATGATTCGTAAACCCTCGACCTTGGACAGTCGCTCGGTGGCGTACTGGAGGATGCCTTCTTCATGCGCCGAAATATTGTCGAGCCCGATAGCGCCGACGTAATCGACGGCGGCGCCGAGCCCGATGGCCTCGGTGATGGCCGGCGTGCCGGCCTCGAAGCGATGGGGCGCCTTCTTGAAGGTGGTTTTTTCGAAGGTGACGGACGCAATCATATCGCCGCCGCTCTGATAGGGCGGCATGGCGTTGAGCAGGTCCTCGCGGCCCCACAACACGCCGATGCCCGTGGGCCCGTAAAGCTTGTGGCCAGAGAACACGTAAAAATCCACGTCCAGGGCCTGAACGTCCACGGCCATGTGCGGCACCGCCTGGCACCCGTCGAGCAGTACCAATGCGCCCTGTTCGTGGGCCAGCCGGATCACGTCATCGACGGGCACGATGGTGCCGAGCGCGTTAGATACGTGGGTAACGGCCACCATCTTGGTGCGAGGGGAGAGCATCTTTTCGTATTCGGCCATGAGGAAGTTGCCGTCATCGTCGATAGGCACGACTTTCAGCTCGATACCCTTTTCCTGCCGCACAATCTGCCAGGGCACGATATTGGAGTGGTGCTCCATGTGCGAAATGATGACCTCATCGCCTGCCTCGAGGTTCTTCCTCCCCCAGGAAGCGGCGATCAGGTTGATGGCTTCGGTGGCGCCACGGGTGAAAATGATCTCGTTCTCGCTAAACGCGTTCAGGAACGCCGCCACTTTCCCGCGGCCGGCCTCGAAGACTTCCGTGGAATGCTGAGAGGTCCAGTGCACGCCACGGTGAACGTTGGAGTAATAGATCTCGTAGGCCTCGCTCATGGCGTCGATGACCTGTCTCGGCTTCTGGGCGCTGGCGCCGTTGTCCAGGTAGACTAGGGGCTTGCCGTAGACCAACTGCGCGAGGATCGGGAAATCAGCGCGGATTTTCTCCAGGTCGTAGGTGGCGGTGGCGGTGGCGACCGGCGCGTTCTCAGGCGCGATTTCGAGGGCGGAAGAGTCCCTGGTCATGCCGCCCTCCATTCCTCGGACAGGAAGCACGCCGCCGGCAGCCAGTGGTTGACCTGGTCGGTGAACGCCTTGCGCACTTCGTCGGACTGGATTTCCTCCAGCGCTTCGCCAAGGAACGATTGTACAAGCATGTTCCGGGCCAGGGCCTCGGGTACGCCGCGCGACCGCAGGTAAAACAGCGCCGTTTCGTCCATCTGCCCGGAGGCCGCGCCGTGGGTGCATTGCACGTCGTCAGCATAGATTTCCAGTTCCGGCTTGACGTCGATCTCGGCGCCGTTGGACAACAACAGAGTCTTGCAAAGCTGATGGCCGTCGCTTCCCTGGGCATCCCTGTGGACGACGATGCGGCCTTGGAAGACGGCCCGGGATTCGTCGTTCAGGACGCCCTTAAATATCTCACGGCAGGACGTGTTGGGCACCAGGTGTTCGATCACCGTGGTGTGGTCGCAATGCTCTGAGCCGCGCATCAAATAGGCCCCATTGAGCCCCGAGTGCGCGCCTTCGCCTTCGAGCCGGACGGATACCTCGTTGCGGGACAAGCGGCCCCCGATGGAGAGGTTGAAGCTTTCGTAGGTGGCGTCCCGCCCGACACGGGCATGGACGGTGCTGAGGTGGGTGGCCTCCCGCGCTTCCGCCTGAACTTTGTAATGGCGAAGCGTCGCCTCGGCGCCGATTTCGATTTCGGTGACGGCGTTGGCGAAATAAGCGCCGACGCCCATTCCCATGTGATGCTTGACCAGGGTCGCTTGGGCGCCTTCGCCCAGCACGATAAGGTTGCGCGGGAAATAAGCCACCGGCCGGTCGGTGATGCCGCCGATGAAGACTATTTCGATCGGCTGTTCGACTTTGACGCCGGCATCGACACGGAGCACGAAACCCGAATCCATCATCGCCGTGTTCAAGGCGAACAGCGGCTGGCCAAAGTTCTGACAGATGCGCCCGAGGTGCTCCCGGGTCCAATCCGCCTCGCTGACGAGGACGTCTTTAAGATATTCCATCTTGACCCCGTCCGGCAGATCGCCCTCGATCCGGAATTCCGGGCGCGAGCGCCCGTTGACGAACACCAGCCGAGGACGGTCTTTCGGGTTCGGCAGAACCGAAGGGATGGAATCAAGGGGCGTCATACCGTCTTCGTCGATGACCGGCTGGTAGCGGGTGTCCTCCAACGACTTGAGACGGGTGTATTTCCAGGCTTCCTGCTTCGGCGTCGGAAAGCCAAGGGCATTGAATTGTTCGATGCCCGTTTCGCGTAGCGCCTTCATCCACCCAAGCTCGGCCCCCGGCAAATTATGCTTTACCGGATCGAAGGCCTCGACGAACGGCATCGCGGATGACAATTGCCCTGTCATGGTTGCTTCTCTCTCATCCCTCTCGGCCCGGGCCGGTTAGGCCGCCGCTTCGCTGAACTCGGCGTAGCCATTTTCTTCCAGCTCCACGGCTAGTTCCTTGCCGCCGGAGCGTTGAATCCTTCCGTGCGCCAGCACATGCACCTGATCCGGAACAATGTAGTCCAAAAGCCGCTGGTAATGGGTAATCAGCAGCGTCGAGCATTCGGGCGAGCGCAGCTTGTTGACGCCTTCGGCGACGATTTTCAGCGCGTCAATGTCGAGCCCGCTGTCGGTTTCGTCGAGCACTGCTAGTTTAGGGTTCAAGACTGCCATTTGCAGAATCTCGCTGCGTTTTTTCTCGCCGCCGGAAAAGCCGACGTTGACGGCCCGTTTCAGCATGTCCTCGTTGATCCCCAAGTCCTTCGCCTTTTCGCGCACCAGTTTGACGAATTGCAAAGCGTCCAGCTCGTCCTCGCCCCGGAAACGCCGGATTGCGTTGAGTGCCTCCTTGAGGAACGTGGTGTTGGGAACGCCGGGGATTTCCACCGGATACTGAAAAGCCAGGAAAATTCCCTTGGCGGCGCGGATTTCCGGTTCCATCCCGGTCAGATCCTCACCCTGATAGCTAATTCGCCCGCCGGTAATTTCATAGCCATCGCGACCGGCGATGACGTAGCTGAGCGTGCTTTTGCCCGATCCGTTGGGACCCATGATGGCGTGCATCTCACCAGGTTTGACGGACAAGCTGATCCCTTTCAGGATTTCCTTGCCGTCAACGTTTACGTGCAGGTCTTTTATTTCCAGCATTTTATTTTCAGCTTTCTTTTTTGGCATTTTATCGAACCGGAGATCGGGCCGCAGATCGGGTCCTAGCCGACGCTCCCCTCCAGAGAAATTCCGACCAGCTTCTGCGCTTCGACGGCGAATTCCATCGGCAGTTGCTGCAACACTTCTCGACAGAACCCGTTGACCACCAGGGCCACCGCATCTTCGGCCGGGATGCCACGCTGGCGGAGATAGAACAATTGGTCTTCCGAGATGGTGGACGTCGTCGCCTCGTGCTCAACGATGGCGCTTTTGTCCTTGCTTTCGATGTAGGGCACGGTGTGGGCGCCGCATTTGTCGCCGATAAGCAACGAATCACATTGGGTAAAATTGCGCGCCTCTTTTGCCTTGGAAGAAATCCTGACCTGGCCCCGGTAGGTTTGGTTCGCGCGGCCGGCCGAGATCCCCTTGGAGATGATTCTCGACGACGTGTTACGTCCCAGATGGATCATTTTGGTGCCCGTGTCCGCCTGCTGGTAGTTGTTTGTGATGGCGATGGAATAGAATTCCCCAACCGAGTTGTCGCCCTGCAGAATGCAGCTTGGGTACTTCCAGGTGATAGCTGCACCTGTCTCAACCTGGGTCCAGGAAATCTTCGAATTACGGCCCCGGCAGGCGCCCCGTTTGGTGACGAAGTTGAAGATGCCGCCTTTGCCATTCTCATCACCTGGATACCAGTTCTGGATGGTGGAATACTTAATTTCCGCATCGTCCAACGCAATCAGCTCGACGACGGCGGCGTGAAGCTGGTTTTCGTCTCGCATGGGCGCGGTGCAGCCTTCCAGGTAACTGACGTAGGATTCCTTATCGGCGATGATGAGCGTGCGTTCGAACTGGCCGGTATTGGCGGCGTTGATGCGGAAGTAGGTGCTCAGTTCCATGGGGCATCTAACCCCGGGCGGGATGTAGACGAAGGAGCCGTCCGTGAACACCGCCGAGTTGAGGGTCGCATGCTTGTTGTCGGTGTAAGGGACGACGCTGCCTAAATACTTC
>CAZQZB010000041.1:0-15592 GCA_964597695.1 uncultured Thalassospiraceae bacterium
TGAGGGCGGGCGCACGGTGGGCGCCGGCGTCGTCGCCAAGGTCGTCGAATAGGGACGAGAGGCGAACCGTCCTGGAAGAAAAGACCTCGAATAACCGGATAGGGGTATAGCTCAGTTGGTAGAGCGGCGGTCTCCAAAACCGCAGGTCGAGGGTTCAAATCCTTCTGCCCCTGCCAACTCCAGAGGAAGAAACGGCCCCGGCCCCGGTTTCGAGGATTCAATGCAAGGTTTGTGGACAGACTGAATGACAAAGACGTCGCCAGCCGAATTCATCCAAGAAGTGCGCCAGGAAACCGCCAAGGTGACTTGGCCGACCCGAAAGGAAACCTCCATTTCAACGGCGATGGTGTTCGTGTTTGTGATCTTGGCGTCGATATTTTTCCTGATCGTCGATCAAATTCTGCAATTTGGCGTCAAATTGATTTTTGGGCTCGGAGGCTGAACCAAATGGCGGCGCATTGGTACGTGGTTCATGTGTACTCGGGGTTCGAGAGAAAGGTCGCTCAATCCATTGAAGAACAGGCCAAACAGAGTGACGTGGACAACGAAATTCTGCAGGTCCTGGTGCCGGTGGAGGAAGTGGTGGAAATGCGCCGCGGCTCGAAGGTCCAGGCCGAACGCAAGTTCTTTCCCGGCTACGTGTTGTTGCGCATGGATTTGACGGACGAGTCCTGGCACTTGGTGAAGAACACCCCCAAGGTCACCGACTTCCTGGGTTCCAAGGGACGCCCGATACCCATTTCAGACGGCGAGGCTGAACGCATCATGCATCAGGTGCAGGAAGGCATCGAACGGCCGAAACCTTCCGTTACCTTTGAGATTGGCGAGCAGGTGCGGGTTTGTGACGGGCCGTTCAATTCGTTCAACGGTCTAGTCGAGGAAGTAGATGAGGAAAGGGCGCGATTGAAGGTAGCGGTTTCTATTTTCGGCCGCGCAACGCCGGTCGAGTTGGAATACTCGCAGGTAGCGAAACTCTAGGAATAGTATTGTGTGGGAGGCCGGCCACGGCTGTACCGCGCGACTCAGAAAGGTAGTGATCGAGGCGATGAAATGGCAAAAAAGATAACAGGATACATCAAATTGCAGGTGCCGGCGGGCCAGGCAAATCCGTCTCCGCCCATCGGCCCGGCCCTAGGCCAAGCCGGTTTGAACATCATGGAGTTCTGCAAGAAGTTTAACGCCGAAACCCAGAATATCGAACCGGGTACCCCGATCCCGTGTGTGATTTCGGTGCATCAGGACCGCACCTTCAGCTTCATCACCAAGACTCCGCCGGCCAGCTATTTCTTAAAAAAGGCGGCAAATCTGGAAAAAGCTACCAGCGAACCCGGCAGAGTACCCGTCGGTATCGTGACCATGAAGCAGGTCCGCGAAATCGCCGAGAAAAAAATGGTCGATCTCAACACCAAGGACATCAATGCGGCCTGCCGGATGATTGCCGGCTCGGCCCGGTCCATGGGCATCGAGGTGCAAGAGTAAAGGCCATGGCAAGGCGCGGAAAACGTTTGAAAGCGGCTTACGATGGCATCGACCCCATAACCAGTTACGGGATCAACGAAGCCATCAAGATCATCAAGGACGCCGCCAAAAGTAAATTCGACGAAACCATCGAAATCGCCATCAACCTAGGGGTCGATCCCAAACACGCCGATCAGATGGTGCGCGGTATCGTGACCCTGCCTCATGGCACGGGCAAGGCTTTAAAGGTGGCTGTGTTCGCCAAGGGCGACAAGGCCAAGGAAGCGGAGGCCGCAGGCGCCGACATCGTCGGGGCCGAGGACTTGGCAAAAAAAATACAGAATGGCGAAATCGTCTTCGACCGTTGCATCGCCACTCCCGACATGATGGCAGTGGTGGGGAAACTGGGCAAAATCCTTGGTCCCAAGGGGCTTATGCCCAACCCCAAAGTGGGAACGGTAACTCCCGACGTCACCAGCGCCATCAAGGCGGCGAAGGCGGGACAGATCGAGTTTCGTGTCGAAAAGGAAGGCATCATCCACGCCGGCGTCGGCAAGGCGAGTTTTTCGCCCGGTGACCTGGCTGAAAACGTCGCCGCCTTCGTTGCCGCCATCGTCAAGGCGAAGCCGAGCGGTACCAAGGGTGTTTATATGAAACGGGTCAGCCTGAGTTCGACCTTGGGTCCGGGCGTCAGGTTGGATGTCGCCAGCCTTTCAGGCTGACAATTTGATCCCGGCACCGCCGGGAGGAGGTTTTTTGAATCGCCGCCGAGACCGCGTTTAAGGGGTCTGGGTGGTGTTGGAAGCGGTCGGGACAACCGCTTCCAACCTGTCCGAGACAGCAGGTGCCGCCGGCCCCATTGCCGGTCGGTGGTTTAAAAGGACAAGCCCGCCTGCCGAGACAGTGTGAGAACCGTTTTCATGCGCCCGAACGGCGTTTGCGAGCGGCTTGAACTGTTGCACTGGACAGGCGAGTCGACCCCCTGGGACGGGTTTGGGTCCTCGGGGATCAAAGTGCAACGGCGGTGCAGCCCCTGACCGATTTAGGGGCGGCTGCCACGAACTGGAGACGATTAGTGGACCGAGCTCAAAAAAAAGACATCGTCGCTTCGTTGCATAAAACGTTCGAAGACGCGTCCATCGTTGTCGTCACCCATTATTCCGGGTTGACGGTAGCCGAAATGGGCGCTCTTCGGGATAATATGCGTGAAGTTGGCGCCAACTTCAAAGTCACCAAAAATCGGCTCACGCGTCGCGCTCTCGAAGGGACGAAATTCCAGCCCCTGGAAACCTTCTTCACCGGTCCGACGGCGATGGCCTATTCCGACGATCCGGTGGCGGCGGCCAAAGCGGCTGTCAATTTTTCCAAGACCAACGACAAGCTCATCGTATTGGGCGGCGCCCTTGGTGATGAACAACTCGATGTCACGGCCGTCAAAGCACTTGCAAGCTTACCGTCGTTGGACGAATTGAGGGCAAAAATCGTCGGCGTGATTAGTACCCCGGCGACCCGTATAGCCGTCGTCCTGCAGGCGCCCGCCGGGCAGATCGCCCGGGTGATGGGCGCCCGTGCGGAAACGGGCGAAGCGGTGTGAATGCAAAAGTTCTAGTGTCAACAGAGTTCAAGCCTAAGGAGATCAATTCATGGCTAACCTAGAAAAAATTACAGACGACCTTTCGAGCCTGACCGTCATGGAGGCCGCCGAACTTTCCAAGATGCTCGAGGAAAAGTGGGGTGTTTCCGCAGCCGCACCCGTGGCCGTCGCCGTCGCCGGTGCCGCCGCCGAAGTCGGCGCGGAAGCCGAAGCTGATAAGGACGCCTTCGACGTTATCCTGGTCGCCTTTGGCGAAAAGAAGATCAACGTCATCAAGGAAGTTCGCGCTATTACCCAGCTTGGCTTGAAGGAGGCCAAGGACTTGGTCGAATCAGTGCCTAACGCGATCAAGGAAGGCGCTGGCAAGGAAGAGGCCGAGGAAATCAAGAAGAAACTGGAAGAGGCTGGCGCCACGGTCGAATTGAAATAGCGTGGGCCTGCCGGTCCTCGGGTTCGGCGCCACGTGCGATCAATTACAGGAACGGGCGGCGGCCCTGGGTTCTCTCGGGACCGCCAACCGCTCCGATTGGAATACGCATCCGCCCGCATGGGCCTTACCGCGGCCGGTAAAGTGGGTGCGCCTACTACGCCGGGGGACCGGGCCGGGTTCTATGGGAAATTCTTCGGCACGGATCCAGCCGGGATATCAAAAGCGGGGCTTCTCCCGTCCGGAAGCGGTGACCGGTCGGACGGGAAGCCAGTGTGAAATGAAGCGTGAGGAGCGATAATGATTAATTCCTTCACGGGCCGAAAGCGCATGCGCAAATACTTCGGCCGTCTAGCGGCAACAGTCGAAATGCCCAACCTTATCGAGGTTCAAAAGACATCCTACGAGCAATTCCTGCAGCGGAATACAAAGGACCAAATGCGGATCGACAATGGTCTGCAAGCGGTTTTCAAGACGGTTTTTCCGATCAAGGATTTCTCCGAGCGCGGCACCCTGGAATTCGTCAAGTATGAATTTGAGCCCCCTAAGTACGATGTCGAGGAATGCCGGCAGCGGGGGACGACTTACGCGGCGCCCTTGAAGGTGACGTTGCGTCTCGTCGTTTGGGATGTCGACGAGGAAACCCTGTCGCGGTCGGTCCGGGACGTCAAGGAACAGGACGTCTATATGGGCGACATGCCGCTGATGACGTACAACGGCACTTTCGTCATCAATGGCACTGAACGGGTGATCGTATCTCAGATGCACCGCTCGCCGGGGGTATTCTTCGACCACGATAAGGGCAAGACCCATTCATCGGGCAAATTCCTGTTCACGGCACGCATCATTCCCTATCGCGGTTCCTGGCTGGACTTCGAATTCGACGCCAAGGACCTAGTGTACGTCCGCATCGACCGCCGCCGCAAACTGCCGGTAACGACACTGCTAATGGCCTTGGAGAGCGAGGAAACCCAAAATCTTCGCGCCCGGCGCAAAAAGGCGGGTAAAACCTTGTCGCCGGAAGAAACGACAGGCATGTCGCCCGAGGACATCCTCGATTACTTCTATAAAAAAGTTATCTTCACACGGGCCAAGAAAAAGGGCTGGAAAACCGCATTTCTCGGCGACCGCCTGCGCGGTGTGAAGCTGACGGAAGATTTGGTCAACGCCGAGACCAACCGCGTCGTCGCCAAGGCCGGCACCAAGATTACGCCGCGGCTGGTCCGCGAACTCGTTCAGAAGGGCCTGAAGGAACAACGGGTTGCGACAGAAGACCTAATCGGTCGTTACGTGGCGGTCGATTTGGTCAACGAAAAGACCGGCGAGATTTACATCGAGGCCGGCGATGAGATCACCGAAGAGATGATCGAGATTCTAGACAAAGCCAAAATCAACAAAGTGCCGTCGCTCGCCATTGATCACGTCAACGTCGGCCCCTACATCCGCAATACCCTTGCCGTTGACAAAAATTCGCACCGTAAAGAAGCGTTGGTCGACATTTACCGGGTAATGCGTCCCGGTGAACCACCGACTCTGGAAACCGCCGAGGCGCTCTTTAAGACCCTGTTCTTCGATTCCGAGCGTTATGACCTTTCGGCCGTCGGCAGGGTCAAGATGAACTCCCGGTTGGAATTCGAAACCGAGGACTCGCTCCGAATCCTGCGCAAGCAAGACATCCTTGAGGTCGTCCGTACAATGGTTGAACTCAAGGATGGCCGTGGGGAAATCGATGATATTGACCATCTCGGCAACCGCCGGGTAAGGTCAGTGGGCGAGTTGATGGAAAATCAGTACCGGATTGGCCTTTTGCGCATGGAGCGTGCGATTCGGGAACGTATGAGTTCTGTCGACATCGATACCGTGATGCCCCATGACTTGATCAATGCCAAGCCGGCGGCGGCGGCTGTGCGCGAATTCTTCGGCTCCTCACAGCTCAGCCAGTTCATGGACCAAACCAACCCGTTGTCGGAAATCACCCACAAGCGCCGGCTTTCGTCCCTGGGTCCGGGCGGCCTTACCCGCGAACGGGCCGGCTTCGAGGTCCGCGACGTGCATCCGACCCATTATGGACGCATTTGTCCGATTGAGACTCCCGAAGGTCCGAATATCGGGCTCATCAATAGCCTCGCCACCTATGCCCGGGTCAATAAATACGGCTTCATCGAAACGCCGTACCGGCGGGTTGGAAATTCCAAGGTAAGAAAGGAGGTCGTGTATCTCTCGGCCATGGACGAGGGCCGTTATACCATTGCCCAGGCCAACGCCGAGATCGATGAAAAGGGTATTTTCGTTGACGACTTGGTGAGTTGCCGAAAGGGCAGCGATTTCCTGATGGCCCGGCCTGAGGACATCGAATTCATCGACGTATCGCCCAAGCAGCTAGTGTCGGTGGCGACCGCATTGATCCCATTTCTTGAGAACGATGATGCAAACCGAGCGCTGATGGGGGCCAACATGCAGCGTCAGGCTGTGCCTTTGATTCAGACCGAGGCGCCGTTGGTCGGCACCGGCATGGAGGCCACCGTGGCCGGTGATTCAGGGGCGACCATTGTCGCCAAGCGATCCGGGATCATCGATCAAGTCGATGGCACCCGCATCGTCGTCAGCGCCACCGAGGAGAAATCGCATTCGGCCACCGGCGTCGATATCTACAACCTGCTCAAGTTTCAGCGCTCGAACCAAAACACCTACCTTCACCAGCGCCCTCTGGTGAAGGTAGGCGACCGGGTTGAGGCCGGCGATACAATCGCCGATGGTCCGTCAACCGACCTCGGGGATCTGGCCTTGGGGCGCAACGTACTGGTCGCCTTCATGCCTTGGCAGGGCTATAACTTCGAGGATTCCATTCTGATCTCGGAACGCATTGTCCGCGACGACGTATTTACCTCGATTCATATCGAGGAATTCGAGGTCATGGCCCGCGATACTAAGTTGGGCCAAGAGGAAATCACCCGCGATATCCCGAATGTCGGCGAGGAAGCGCTGAAGAACCTTGACGAAGCCGGCATCGTTTACATCGGCGCCGAGGTCAAACCCAGCGATATCCTGGTGGGCAAAGTGACGCCGAAAGGCGAAAGCCCGATGACCCCAGAGGAAAAACTGCTGCGCGCGATCTTCGGCGAGAAAGCTTCCGACGTCCGCGACACGTCGTTGAAGCTGCCGCCAGGCGTCAGCGGCACGGTGGTTGAGGTTCGGGTGTTCTCGCGCCGCGGTGTCGACAAGGACGAGCGTGCCTTGGCGATTGAACGGGCAGAGATCGAAAGGCTGGCCAAGGACCGCGACGACGAGCGCATAATCTTGGAACGCAGTTTTCAGGCCCGCCTGGTGACGTTGCTGTTGAACAAGAAGGCGGCCGGCGGGCCCAAGGGCCTGAAGTACGGCACCAAACTGAACGATGAGGTGTTGGGTGGATTCACCCCCGGACAATGTTCGCAGATTGTAGTTGCCAACGACAAGGTGATGAAGGACGTCGAGTCGCTCAAGGGCCAGTTTGAAGGCGACATTGCCAAGCTCCAGGAACGCTTCGATAACAAAGTCGATAAACTGCAGCGTGGCGACGACCTCAGTCCGGGCGTGATGAAAATGGTCAAGGTCTTCGTGGCGGTGAAACGCAAGCTGCAGCCGGGGGACAAGATTGCCGGCCGCCACGGCAACAAGGGCGTCATATCCAAAATCGTCCCCATAGAAGATATGCCGTATCTTGAAGACGGCACGTCCGTCGATATTGTGCTTAATCCGCTCGGTGTCTCGTCGAGGATGAATGTCGGCCAGATTCTGGAAACCCATTTAGGGTGGGCCTGCGCCGGCCTCGGTAAGCAGATCGGTGAACTGCTCGATGCCGGCGATCCCGATGGCGGTGTGAAAAATCTGAAGGTCAAGCTCAAGGACCTATACGGGCCTAAGGCCTTTCGTAACGATATTAACAGCCTCAACAACGAAGAGATTCTCGAGCTCGGGAACAACCTCAGAGGCGGCGTCCCTGTCGCATCGCCGGTGTTCGACGGCGCCCACGAGGGGGATATCGTCGAAATGTTGGGAAAGGCAGGGCTGAACAGCTCGGGCCAGGTGACCCTCGTCGACGGCCGTTCAGGCCTGCCCTTCGATCGTCAGGTAACGGTCGGCTACATTTATATGCTGAAGCTTCACCACCTTGTCGACGACAAGATTCACGCCCGTTCCATCGGCCCCTATAGCTTGGTCACCCAGCAGCCGCTGGGCGGCAAGGCGCAGTTCGGCGGCCAGAGATTTGGTGAAATGGAGGTCTGGGCGCTGGAGGCCTATGGCGCCGCCTATACGCTCCAGGAAATGTTGACGGTTAAATCCGACGATGTTTCCGGCCGCACAAAGGTCTACGAGGCCATCGTTCGCGGCGACAACACATTCGAAGCCGGCATCCCGGAATCGTTCAACGTTCTGGTCAAGGAACTTCATTCCCTTGGCCTCAACGTAGAACTCGATTAACTGCGTCCTGCATTAGGAGAAGAACAAATGAATGAATTGGTAAAAATTTTCGGGCAGGCCAGCAGCACCCAGCCTTTCGACCACATCCGGATTTCCATCGCCTCGCCGGAGCGCATCCACTCCTGGTCCTTCGGCGAGATCAAGAAGCCCGAGACCATTAACTACCGGACCTTCAAGCCTGAACGGGACGGATTGTTCTGTGCCCGCATCTTCGGCCCGACGAAGGATTACGAATGCCTGTGCGGCAAGTACAAGCGTATGAAATACAAGGGCATCACGTGCGAGAAGTGCGGCGTCGAGGTGACCCTGCAGAAGGTTCGGCGCGAGCGCATGGGGCATATCGAACTGGCCTCGCCTGTCGCCCACATCTGGTTCATGAAATCGCTGCCTTCGCGCATCGGCCTCCTGCTCGACATGACCCTGAAACATCTGGAGCGCGTGCTTTACTTCGAGACCTATGTGGTGATCGAACCGGGCCTCACGCCGCTGGAACTGCATCAGTCCCTCAGCGAGGGGGAATACCAAACGGCCGTTGATGAATATGGCGAAGACGCCTTTTCGGTAGGCATCGGCGCCGAGGCGCTGCGCGAAATGATGGCGGCCATTGACCTGGAAGAAGAACTGGCCAACCTGCGCATCAACCTCAAGGAAACCAACTCCGAAGCCAAACGGAAGAAATATGTGAAGCGGTTGAAGCTGGTCGAGGCCTTTATCCAATCCGGTACCCGTCCCGAATGGATGATCCTAGAGGTGATCCCGGTGATCCCACCCGAATTACGCCCGCTGGTTCCGCTGGACGGGGGCCGTTTCGCAACCTCGGACCTGAACGATCTTTACCGCCGCGTGATCAACCGCAACAACCGCCTGAGGAGATTGATCGAGCTGCGCGCGCCCGAGATCATTATTCGTAACGAAAAACGAATGCTTCAGGAATCCGTCGACGCCCTTTTCGACAACGGGAGGCGAGGCCGCGCCATTACCGGCGCCAACAAACGGCCGTTGAAGTCGCTCAGCGACATGCTCAAGGGCAAACAGGGCCGTTTCCGCCAGAACCTGCTTGGCAAGCGCGTCGATTATTCCGGCCGATCGGTAATCGTGGTCGGACCAGAACTGATGCTGCATCAGTGCGGCCTGCCAAAAAAGATGGCGCTGGAGCTTTTCAAGCCCTTCATTTACGCCAAGCTGGAGCTGTACGGAATGGCGACCACCATCAAGGCGGCGAAACGGATGCTTGAAAAAGAGCGTCCCGAAGTCTGGGATATTTTAGAGGAGGTTATCCGAGAGCATCCGGTGCTCCTAAACCGGGCGCCAACCTTGCACCGGCTTGGCATTCAGGCATTCGAACCGCTGTTGATCGAAGGCAAGGCCATCCAGCTTCACCCGCTGGTCTGCGCGGCGTTCAATGCCGACTTCGATGGCGACCAAATGGCTGTGCACGTGCCGTTATCCCTGGAAGCCCAGTTGGAAGCCCGGGTCCTAATGATGTCCACCAACAATATCCTCAGCCCGGCCAACGGCAAACCGATCATCGTTCCCACCCAGGACATTGTGCTCGGACTTTATTACCTGACCATGGAACTTAAAGACGAGCCCGGGGCAGGAATGGCCTTCGTAGATATCGGAGAGATTCAGCAGGCTCTCGATGCCGGCGTCGTATCGCTGCATGCGAAGATTAAGGCGCGTTATCACAAATTCGATGCCGATGGGAACGACACCGTCGTCCGCCTTGAAACGACGCCGGGGCGCATGCTGCTGAGCGAAATCCTTCCCCGCAGTCCGCTCATTTCCTTCGACCTGATCAACCGGGTGCTGACCAAGAAGGAAGTCACCAACCTTATCGACGAGGTTTACCGCCATTGCGGTCAGAAAGTAACGGTGATGTTCGCCGACCACCTGATGGGCATGGGCTTCAACTATTCCTGCAAGGCCGGTATCTCGTTCGGCAAGGACGATCTCGTAGTCCCCGAAGCCAAGGAGCAGTTGGTCAGCGAAACGGAAAGTATGGTCAAGGAATTCGAACAACAGTACCTGGACGGCCTGATCACCCAGGGTGAAAAATACAACAAAGTCGTGGATGCCTGGTCACACTGCACCGACAAAGTGGCCGATGAAATGATGCAAATCATATCCATGGAACAGCCCGGAAAGCCGGTAAATTCGGTCTATATGATGGCTAATTCGGGGGCCCGCGGCTCCGCCGCCCAGATGAAACAATTAGCCGGCATGCGCGGCCTGATGGCCAAGCCGTCCGGTGAAATCATAGAAACGCCAATCATTTCCAACTTCAAGGAAGGCCTTTCGGTTTTGGAGTACTTCAACTCCACACACGGTGCTCGCAAGGGCCTAGCCGACACGGCGCTCAAAACGGCCAATTCGGGGTATCTGACACGGCGTTTGGTCGATGTCGCCCAAGACTGCATCATCGTCAAGGAAGACTGCAAAACCAAATTGGGCATCTTCGTCAGTGCTGTGGTTGAAGGCAGCGCTATTGCCTCGCCCCTTGGCGACCGAATCCTCGGCCGGTGTGCGTCGGAGGACGTGAAGGACCCGGCTTCCGGTAAGACCATCGTGAAGGCTGGAGTCATGATCGAGGAGGAAGCCTGCGTGGCCGTCGAGACGGCTGATATCGAATCCGTGCGAATCCGCAGCGTTTTGACATGTGAACTCAAAGAAGGGGTCTGCGCCCGATGCTACGGGCGGGACCTAGCTCGCGGAACGCCGGTCAACATTGGCGAGGCTGTCGGCGTGATCGCCGCACAGTCCATCGGCGAACCCGGCACCCAGTTGACCATGCGGACTTTTCACATCGGCGGCGCCGTTCAGCGGGGTGCCGAACAATCCAGGGTCTTGGCCAACGTCGATTCCAAAGTGCAGCTCAAAAACTGCGGGACCGTCAAAAACAGCCAAGGCGTCCAGGTCATCATGTCACGGAACGCCGAACTAACCCTCGTCGACCAACGGGGCCGGGACCGCGCCCGTTACCGGCTTCCGTATGGCGCCCGGCTTTTAGTTAAGGACAAGGCTAAGGTTAAGCCTGGTGATAAAATTGCCGAATGGGATCCTTATACCCTGCCGATCATCACCGAAAAGGAAGGGGTTGCGAATTTCATGGACCTAATTGAAGGCTTGTCGGTGATAGAAAAGATGGATGAGGCCACCGGCATTGCCTCGAATGTGGTGACCGATTGGAAACAACAGCCCAAGGGCGCCGACCTCAGACCCAGGATCACGCTCCGCGATAAGAAAAACAAGATTATTACCCTCGAAAACGGGCTCGAGGCCCGGTATTTCCTGCCGGTGGACGCAATCCTGTCGGTGGAACCGGGGCAAATGGTCCATGGGGGTGACGTGCTGGCGAGAATTCCCCGTGAATCTGCTAAGACTCGGGACATCACTGGCGGCCTGCCGCGGGTCGCGGAACTGTTTGAAGCCCGCAAGCCAAAGGATTACGCGATCATCTCGGAAACCAACGGGCGGGTCGAATTCGGTAAGGATTACAAAAATAAGCGCCGGATCATCGTGGTTCCAAATAAAAAAAAGGAAGAGCCGAGCGAGTATTTAGTACCGAAAGGCAAACATATCTCGGTCCAGGAGGGTGATTACGTCGAAGTCGGCGACAGCCTCATGGACGGTAACCCGGTTCCTCATGATATCTTGCGCGTGTTGGGCGTCGAGGCCTTGGCCGAGTACCTGATCAATGAAATTCAAGACGTTTACCGGTTGCAAGGCGTGAAAATCAACGACAAGCACATCGAGGTTATCGTTCGCCAAATGTTGCAAAAGGTGGAAATCGTGGATGGGGGCGACTCTACCTACCTGATTGGCGAGCTCATCGACCGCAAGGAATTCGAAGCGGTTAATTCCAGGGTCAAGAAGGAAGGCGGCAAGCAGGCTCAGGCTATGCCGGTGCTGCAAGGTATCACGAAGGCCAGCCTACAGACCCAGTCGTTCATCTCGGCGGCGTCGTTCCAGGAAACGACGCGTGTGTTAACCGAAGCCGCCGTTTCGGGCCGGGTCGACGACCTTATTGGACTCAAGGAAAACGTCATCGTTGGGCGTCCGATTCCTGCTGGAACGGGAAGTGTGATGAACAATTTCCGTAAAATCGCCGCCGAACGGGACAAAAAACTGTTGGCTATCCAGGCCAAGGAAAAGGAAAAATTGGCAGCCGCGGAAGGTGAAACGGTGGTCGAAGAGGCGGCCCCCGAAGGAGCCGAATAAGGATCGCCGCGGCAGCCTGATTTCGGGCAAGTGTGGACTATTCCGCTCCCCCCGAAAGCCTTTGAAATAAGCGTTCTTTAGTACTTGACGGAGTCAGGGCGCGTCACTATATTCCGCCCCACTCCGCTGGGGCTGGTGGTAGGCCGTCCGGTCTAGACGCAGTTACCAAGGCGATTTGAAAAAATTTGTGTGTTTAGCCTCCGGGCATCTTGGTTACGGCTGGGAGGGCATTTTGTTTGACCCTTGATCGGGTATTTATTTCAAGGTCTTGGCATCGGGATTTAGGATCCTTGATGCCGGTGAATGTATGAGTATTTGGGTTTTTTTGCCCTCATGGGCTGTAAACCGGGTGGCCTGAGCACCCAGAAGTTTGGACGAGACGAATGCCGACAATTAACCAATTGGTTCGCAACCCGCGCAAATCGCCTGAAATGCGGAACAAGGTACCGGCACTTGAACAATGTCCGCAGAAACGGGGCGTGTGTACCCGCGTCTACACGACGACCCCTAAAAAACCAAACTCGGCTCTTCGCAAGGTCGCCCGGGTTCGGCTCACCAATGGCTTTGAGGTAACGTCCTATATTCCGGGAGAAGGTCATAACTTACAGGAACATTCGGTGGTCATGATTCGCGGTGGTCGCGTCAAGGATCTTCCTGGGGTGCGTTACCACATTATCCGTGGAACCCTTGACACCCAGGGCGTTTCCAACCGCCGCCAGCAGCGTTCCAAATACGGTGCCAAGCGCCCGAAATAAGGAATTTCTCCGATGTCCCGCCGCAGAGCCGCCGAAAAAAGAGAAATTCTCCCGGATCCTAAATACAAGGATCTGGTTCTCGCCAAATTCACCAACAGCCTGATGTTTGACGGCAAAAAGTCGGTTGCTGAAAAAATCATATACAGCGCTTTCGATATCATCGAAAAGAAAGCCGGGCAGGATCCGCTTAAGATATTTCATGAGGCCATAGAAAACGTAAGGCCGTCCGTCGAGGTTCGCTCCCGACGGGTCGGCGGCGCCACCTATCAGGTGCCGGTCGAAGTCCGCGCCGCCCGCCGTCAGGCGCTGGCGATCCGCTGGATCGTGGAACTGGCCCGCAAACGTTCCGAAAACACCATGATCGAGCGGTTGTCAGGGGAATTGCTGGATGCGGCCAATAATCGCGGCGCGGCAGTTAAGAAACGTGAGGATACCCATAAAATGGCGGAGGCCAACAAGGCCTTCTCCCATTACCGTTGGTAATCTCCCAGGATTCCGAACCATGGCTCGCACAACTCCCCTAGATCAATATCGCAACATCGGCATCATGGCCCACATCGATGCCGGCAAGACGACGACTACAGAACGGATTCTCTATTACACCGGCAAGTCCTATAAAATCGGCGAGGTCCATCACGGCACCGCCACCATGGACTGGATGGAGCAGGAACAGGAACGCGGCATCACCATCACGTCGGCGGCGACGACGTGTTTTTGGCGGGACCATCGGATCAACATCATCGACACCCCCGGGCACGTGGACTTCACGATCGAGGTGGAACGCAGCCTCCGTGTACTTGACGGCGCCGTGGCCGTATTCGACTCGGTGGCCGGGGTTGAACCGCAGTCGGAAACAGTATGGCGTCAGGCGGACAAATACGGTGTCCCGCGAATCTGTTTTGTCAACAAAATGGACCGTACGGGGGCCGATTTCTCCCGCTGCGTGGAAATGATCGCCGACCGCCTGGGTGCCAATCCTCTGGTCATGCAGTTGCCGGTTGGTTTCGAGGCCAATTTCACCGGTGTCGTCGATTTGGTAACCATGAAGTCGATCATCTGGAAGGAAGAAACACTCGGCGCCGATTTCGAAGAAACCAACATTCCGGACGACTTGAAGGAAAAAGCCGCCGAATACAGGGTGAAGCTGATCGAAACGGCGCTGGAACAAGACGATGCGGCGCTGGAAACCTATCTCGGAGGCAAGGAGCCCGACGAGGAAATTCTCAAGAAATGTATCCGTTCGGGCACCATCAGCGGCCATTTCATTCCCGTATTGCTCGGCGCGGCGTTCAAGAACAAAGGCGTGCAGCCGTTATTGGACGCCGTTGTCGATTACCTGCCGTCGCCGACCGACGTGGCCGCCATCAAAGGCATCAAGGCCGGCACCGTGGAAGCCATCGAACGTCACAATTCCGATGACGAACCCTTCGCGGCGCTGGCCTTCAAGATCATGAACGATCCCTTCGTCGGGTTTCTGACCTTCATTCGCGTATACTCGGGCATGGTCGAAACCGGCAAGAGTCTGATGAACACAGTCAAAGGCAAGCGCGAACGGGTCGGCCGGATGCTGTTGATGCACTCCAACGCCCGCGAGGACATAAAGGAAGCCTGGGCCGGCGATATCGTGGCTCTGGCGGGGCTTAAAGACACGACTACCGGCGACACGCTTTGCGATGAAGGAGGTCAAGTGGTCCTTGAGCGCATGGAGTTCCCCGATCCGGTGATCGATATCGCTGTCGAACCGAAAACCCAGAGCGATCAGGAAAAAATGGGCATCGCTTTGGGCCGCCTATCCTCTGAAGATCCTTCTTTCAAGGTGTCGTCCGATCCCGAAAGCGGCCAGACGATCATCAGTGGCATGGGCGAGTTGCACTTGGAAATCATCGTCGACCGGATGCTTCGCGAGTTTCAGGTGGATGCCAACATCGGCCAGCCCCAGGTTGCCTACCGGGAGACCGTTTCGGCCGAGGCCGAAGTCGATTACACCCACAAAAAACAAACCGGCGGCGCCGGACAGTTCGCCCGCCTCAAAATTAAGGTCGAGCCGCTTACCTCCGGGTCCGGCTATGAATTCGAGAATAAAGTGCGTGGCGGCGCAGTGCCCAGGGAATACGTCCCCGGTGTCGAAAAGGGCCTTCAAAGCGCCATGGAAGCCGGCATCATGACCGGTTTTCCGGTTACCGATTTGAAGGTGACGCTTTTAGACGGAGATTCCCACGACGTGGATTCCAGCGTTATGGCCTTCGAGATTGCAGCGCGTGCCGCCTTCCGTGAAGTTGCGCAAAAAGCCAAACCTCAGCTTTTGGAGCCGATGATGCGGGTCGAGATCGTGACGCCCGATAATTACCTCGGCGACATCATCGGCAACTTCAACAGCCGCCGCGGCAACGTCAGCAGCATGGACCAGCGTGGCAATGCCCGGGTCATTAATGGCTTGGCGCCGCTCGCCACCATGTTCGGTTACGTTAATTCGCTTCGTTCCATGAGCCAGGGCCGGGCCCAGTTCACGATGCATTTCAATCACTACGCGGTCGTGCCCAACCAGGTTTTCGAGGAAATCCAGACGCGGCTTGCAGGGTAGGGCGCCCTACCGGGAGAACCCACAATTGGGAGATTGAGAAAGATGGCCAAGGAAAAATTTCAACGCACGAAGCCGCACTGCAACGTCGGAACGAT
>CAZQZB010000042.1:0-15385 GCA_964597695.1 uncultured Thalassospiraceae bacterium
TAATGCGATAACCGCTGGAAAAGGTCCAGAACCCGCAGGGTAGGTTTTTTCATGGTAAATCGGCTCAGATTTGCCCGCTGTTGAGAATGAGCACAGACAAAGGAAAACAATAGCAATTACAGAAGCTTTTCGACAGTTTTGACGATGCATGACAACCCTCCAACGATTGATTTCGACATTCTGCCCTTGGCTTTCGTCGTCGTCATCGGGGGTGGCATGGTAGGCTCGAAGGGAACAACGGTCGATCGACGATTGCCGAATAGGGCAACCGGTCCGTGAAGGAAACCATCAACACAACTTCATTGGTTATCGGCCAGGCCCTTAGGCACCCAAGTAATATTTTTTGATCATATCATTATTTTTTAGGTCCTGGACGGTTTTGCCTTCGAACTCGATCTGGCCATGGACGATGATGTAGCCGCGATCGGCAACCTTGATGGCTTGGTTGAAGTTCTGCTCCGCCATTAGGACGGTCAAGTTGCGACGTTCTTTCAATTCCTTGATTTTGGCGATCATCCGGCTGACCAAAATCGGCGCCAGCCCGGCCGAGGGTTCATCGACAAGGAGAATTTTTGGTTCCGACATCAGCGCCCGAGCGACGGCTACCATCTGTTGCTCGCCGCCGCTCATGCTTCCGGCCATCTGACGACGCCGTTCGAAGAGTGCGGGAAAGGCCTCGAACACGAAGTCCAAATTCTCGTCAATTTTCGCCCGAGCTGCTTTTCGGAAGGCGCCGAGGATCAAGTTCTCTTCAACGCTCAGACTGGCAAACAGGCGCCTACCCTCGGGCACCAGGATGACTCCCAAATCGACGACTTCCTGCGGCGCCTTGCCCACAAGGCAGATGCTTTCGCCATCCACATTGAGAACGATTTCCCCGGCCATCGGGGTGATGACGCCCATGATGCATTTGAGCAAAGTGCTTTTGCCGTTGCCGTTTGAGCCCAGGAGAACGACGGTTTCGCCGTCGTTCGCCGTAATTGTTACGTCATGCAGTACTCGAACGGGGCCGTAACCCGCCTTCACATTGTTGATGCTGATGCTACTCGCCAAGATAGGCCCTTTCCACATCGGGGTTTTGAACAATTTCTTCCGGCGTGCCCTCTGCAATCTTCAGGCCGGCGTCGAGAACGACGATACGTTGTGAAAAACGCATCACGGCGCGCATGATATGTTCGATCATGATGACGGCGACCCCGTGTTCATTGAGGGTCAGCAAAATCTCTAGGATTTCATCGACTTCCGAGCTGGAAAGGCCGGCCATGGCTTCATCGGAAATCAGCAATGTCGGCTTGGCCGCCATGGCGCGGGCAAGTTCCAGCTTGCGGAGGTCCACCTGGGTCAGGTCGGCGGAAAATTCATGGGCGTGGTCGGCAAACCCTACAGTCTGCAATACTTCCATGGCCTGGTCGTGAATGTGGCGATGCCCGACCCGGTCCCGCGCCGCGAAATCCAACGGGATGCACAGGTTCTCAAGTACCGTCATACTTTTGAAGGGCCTAGGAATTTGAAAGCTGCGGACAACGCCCAGGCGCGCGCGTTTGTGCGCTGGCAGCGCCTTGATCTCCTGGTCCTCGAACAGGATCGACCCTTCGTCATTGATGAGGGCGCCCGATATGCAGTCGATCATCGTGGTTTTGCCGGATCCGTTGGGTCCGATCAGGCCCAAACGTTCACCGCGCCCAAGATGCAAACTAACCTGATTGAGAGCTACGAACCCACCAAATTTCTTGGTCAGACCGGTAATTTGAAGGACAGGTACGCTCATCGGGCCCGCCTCTTTTTCAAGTAGTCCTGAACCAAGCCGACAATGCCCTTCGGTGCCAGTGTGATGAACCCGACGAGCATGACGCCGACGACCAGAAGGTTCATTTCCGAGGAAATGGTCACGGTTATGATTTCCTGCATGCCACCAACCACCAATCCCCCGATAATGGGGCCAAGCCAGGTCGCCGTGCCGCCGATCATGGGCATGGCAATGGCATTGATGGCAATGAGGAGGTTGAAGGCCGATACGGGGTCGACGAAGGTGACGAAAAACGGATAGGGGGCACCGGCAACCCCCATCATCGCACCCATCACGGAGGTAGAAATGAGTTTTAGCTTAAGCGTGGGAACGCCGTTGCATTCGGCGGCGACTTCATCGTCGCGAATGGCTGCCAATCCCTGGCCGATACGGGACGTGCTCAGGTACCGCGCTACGATTGCCGAGCCAATGGCGAGGCTGAGGATCAACATGAACAACATTTCAATGTAACTATCAAAGAACAGCGAGTCCTCGGGCGTCAGGATATAGGCGCCGCTGGCACCGCCTACATACTCCCAATTGTTGGCAATCGTCTCCAACACAATAGCCATGGCTAAGGTGGAGATGGCGAAGTATACACCCTTGATCCGAAGCGTCAGGTAGCCGGCGCCCAGGCCGATCAAGCCGCTTAGGGCGGCGGCGGCAAGTATGAGCAGGGGAAGCGGCAGGCCGAAAGCCTTGTGCAAGGCGATGGCCGTATAGGCGCCGACGCCGAAAAAACCCGCGCTGCCGAAATTCACGTAGCCAGTATAACCGCCGAGAATGTTCCACGCCGTGGCCATGATCACCGCCTGAAGGACGACATAGCTGGCGAAGAAATAGAACTCGTTGTCGGCAACCTCGGTAAAGATAAATCCGGCGAGGAATATGGCGGCCATGGAAGGCCAAAATGGTTGGATTTTTGTCTTCATCTACGCTCTACCGAACAAACCCTGCGGTCTGAATGCTAGCGTCACCAGGAGTATTGTGAACCCCACGGCGGGAGCCCACGACGGGCCGTAGAATGTGGCGATGAGGCTTTCCACGATGCCAATTATCAACGCCGCCGACATGGTCCCGCCGATGCTGCCCATGCCGCCGAGAATGACGATTGCGAATACCCGGCCGATGTAGAGACGTCCCACGGACGGCTCCACCGGACCGATGATGATAACCAAAGCACCGGCGATGGCCGCTGTCGCCACCGCGATACCAAAAGCCAGCTGTTTGATTTTGACCGGATCGGCGCCCATCAGTTGCAGTGCAAGCCGGTCCTGTGAAACCGCGAGGATGGCCCGGCCGTTGAAGGTCCGCGAAAGATAAAGATATACGGCTAGTGTTATCGCCGATGCCGTCAAGAAGGGCGCAAGCATTCGGATGGGAATGGTGATGAATCCGAAATGGATTGTCTTACCGATGTATCCAGCCTCGACCAGCCGGTAGTCGACGCCATAAACCATGATTAGTACAACTTCGATTATGAACATGATGCCAAAGAAAAAAGCCAATCCGCTCAGGCTTTCCTGGCCTGTTCGTTCGAAGGTGGCGTAGTAGAATCGATAGAGCAGCACGCCCGCGGCGAAGAAGAAAGGTGTGGCCAACACCCCGATGAGGATTGGGTCGAACCCGAAATTTTCGTTGATGATATATGCCGTGTAGGACCCAACAATAACAAATGCCGGATGGGCAATGTTGACGATGTCAAGTTGGCCGAAGGTAATCGACAGCCCTAGCGCGACCGCCGCATAGAATCCGCCAAGAAGGACGCCGGCGACTACCGCGTTCAAAAACAGATCTAAAAACATGGCAGTCGCCGGCTTTCCCGCTTGTTCGCGGCGCGCAAAAATCTTTTGCTTATTTGCCGACTAGGTCAGAGTTTCCTATTTATACGGATAGGCGATGTTACCCGATTTCCACTCTTTGGGATAGAGAACGATTCTCTTGCCCGGTCCTTCGAACTGGCTCAGGTCATTGGGTTTCACGTCCCGGAACTGAACCATCAATACACGTGTTTTCGCCCATTCGCCGTTGGAACCGAATTTTACTGGACCGACGACGGTGGTATAGGTCGTTTTATGCATGTGCTCGGCGATTTTGCCCTGATCCAGGCTGCCGACGGCTTCCACCGCCTGTCCCAAAATCTGCAGGTATGCATATGCGTATGGCGGCAGGTAGTGGCCGAGCGGGTCAACGCCCTTGCCCTTGGCTTTTTCCTGATACTTTTTCAGGAAGGCATTGACGCCCGGGAAGTTGAGGGTCGGTTCCGGCACCCAGAAATCGTAGTTGATGATGCCATTTAGCTTGGGCCCAAGTTTTTTCTGGATGGAGGCAAACTGCAGCCCGACCATGCCGCCGCCGAACATCTTCGCCTTGAGCCCCAATTCATTGGCCGATCTGACCATTCCCACGGAGCCTGGCGGGTATGAGCCGACATAGACCATATCCGGTGCGGTCGCCTTGATGGCCCGAACGATGGGCGAGAAGTCCGCCGTGCCGGGCGGATAGGTTTTGTCATAGACGATTTTCAGGCCCATTTTCTTGGCGTTTCTCCGCGCGCCGGCAACCGCGTTGCGGGCAAATTCAGCATCGGCGGAAAGCAGGGCGATGGATTTCGGTTTTGGATTTTGCGCGCCCGCGATCTCGAAGAAGCCTCTGGACCAGTCATCTTTCGGGACCGGGCCGGACGGCATAATCTGGAAATAGCGGTCGTAGTTAAACTTGTCGTTGACCGCGAGGCCGAAAAGCGACGGAAACACAAGCTTCTTGCGCATTATAATCGGCATGGCCGGCGCAATTTCGTTCGTGCCGTAACTGGAAACGACCAAGTCCACCTTGTCGACGTTGAGCAGCTTGGTATAGATGCCCGGCACCTTGGCCGGCGAAGTAGCGTCATCATAGTAGACGAACTCAATCTGCCGCCCTAACAGGCCGCCGGCCTTATTGGTGTCCTCCCGCCAAATTTCCATGGCGATGAGCGCAGCCTTGCCGGCCCCTGCAAGACCGCCGGTCAGCGCCATGCTGAAACCGATCTTAATGGGCTCCGCGGCACGCGCGGTGGACGATAGCGGTGAAAAAATGGCGACAGAAGCCATAAGGATACCGCTCAGCAACCATGTACGGATGCCAACTTTATTTCCTCGGGTCTTCATTGAATCCTCCCTGATTTTTGTATATCCGGAATCGCTTCTACGATACCGGAAAGCCATTGATTGGTTGGACATTCTCAGCGCCCACGGAAAAACACTACCATATTTCCCGAACATAATACCCGAAATTCAAATAACGCGTAAGGCTTATCCCTGACGCTCCGGGACCACAAACCGTTGATGACTTTGGGGTGGTGGCATGATGGGGGCAAATCAAACACATAAGTCATTTGGAGCCTTGCCATGCCCGATTATCCGCACTCTCCTCGGTATCGGCATGCGAACCAAACACATTACACACAAGATGTGGATCGCACCGGAAGCAAAGGGATAAGCCTTTAACGCGTTATCATTTTGACAGTCCAAAGCTACTGGGCGAAAATGGTTCCAGCATTTGAAGCGTAGTCGCCCCTCACATTCTCGGGCAGCTTGAAGAACGGAATTTCAGTGAAGCCGATAATCGCATCCTTTTCTGATTCGTGGGCATGAAGGCGGCGTCCTTCGAATTCGTGCGGGTGACGGCTCTGAACGACGTACTTGCCGCCTTTGAAAGCCATGGCGACGAAGCCCGGATTGTTGCCGGCGGCCAAAGCCTGATGCCGATTTTGAACATGCGCATGGCCGCGCCGCGGGTGCTGGTGGATATTAACCATGTTGCAGAACTCAGCGGCGTATCGGTAACCGATGGCACCTTGCGGATCGGCGCCCTGACCCGCCACCGGGATCTCGGCACTTCCGCGCTTGTGGCTCAACATGTACCGTTGTTGAAGTTGGCGGCACCTCACATCGCCCATCCGGCGATCCGCAACCGGGGCACCTTCGGCGGCAGCCTCAGCCATGCCGATCCGGCCGCCGAACTACCCGCTTGCGCCATCGCTTCCGATGCGATCATCAATGTGACCAGCAGACGCGGCGACCGTGCCATCAAGGCCATTGATTTCTTTTTGGGAATATTCAACACCGCCCTCGAACCCGACGAAGTTTTGGTTTCGGTTGACATACCGGTTATCGGTGCGACTGAACGCGTTGCCTTTGACGAGTTGGCGCGACGCCGAGGTGACTACGCCCTGGTCGGCCTCGCCGCCAAGGGAACCGTCGACGGCCGGAAATTCAGGAACCTCCGCCTCGTCTTCTTTTCTGTGGCTGACCGCCCGATCATGGCAACCGAGACCATAGCCGCGCTTGAGGGAAGGGACTATTCGCCGAAGACTATAAAGGCGGCCGAGGACGCCCTTGAAGCGGATCTGCATGGAATCGACAAGGACCTTCACTCTTCCGCAGCAACCAAAAGCCACTTGGCGCGCGTCCTTGTCGGGCGGGTGTTGTCGCAACTCGTCGAGAGTGAGGGCAATGAGTAGCACACACATGGTCAGTCTGTCCGTTAACGGCGAGGATATTTCGTGCGCCATTGAGCCGCGCCGCAATTTGGTCGATTTCCTGCGCGAAGACCTGCAAATGACGGGTACTCATGTCGGCTGCGAACACGGCGTCTGCGGCGCCTGTACGCTCCGCGTGAATGGGGAAATCGTCCGCGGCTGCCTGATGTTGGCGGTGCAGGCTGAGGGCGCCAAGGTCGAAACCATCGAAGGGGTGTCGGATAGCGGTGAGATCGCCGATCTGCAAGAGGCGTTTCACGAACGCAATGCCCTGCAGTGCGGATTCTGTACCCCGGGTATGTTGCTGGCCGCCGCTGATTTGCTGAAGTCCAACCCCGGCGCCGGACGGGATCAAATTCGAGAATATATTTCCGGTAATTATTGCAGGTGCACGGGCTATCAGGCCATTGTCGACGCCATTGAAGCCGTCGTCCGCAAACGCAGCGAACAGTCGTTATGACCGAAAATTCGCCCCTCACGGTGCTCGATCGGCCCAACTCCTTCATCGGTAAAAGCGTACCTCGCTCGGGCGCCAAACGGCTCCTGGAAGGCCGCGGAACCTATGTCGACGATATAACGCTGCCGCGCATGGTGCACGTCGCCTTTTGCCGCAGCCCTTTTGCCCACGCAAAGATCGGCGCCATTAATTCCGAGGCCGCACAAGGGACGTCGGGGGTCATTCGCGTTGTCACGGGCCGGGAATTGGCTGAATACTGCACCCCCTGGATCGGTGTTCTCACCCATCTAAAGGGCCTCAAATCAGCGCCACAGCATGCAATCGCCGTGGACCAGGCCTGCTGGCAGGGAGAAGCCGTCGCTGCCGTCGTCGCTGAAACCCGATCCCAGGCGGAGGACGCTGTCGAATTGATCGACATCGACTACCAGGAACTTTCCGTCGTCACCGACATGGAAACGGCGCTCGAGGACGCGACGCCGCTCATCCACCCGGACCTTGGCGACAATCTTTGCTTTCAACGCGAGGTCGATATCGGGGAAGTTGATAGGGCCTTCGCCGATGCCCATTGCGTGGTTGAGGAAACTTTTAATTTCGGCCGCCATACAGGCGTCTGTCTGGAGACGCGCGCAATCATCGCCGACTTCAATCCGGCGGAACAGCATTTGACCGTTTACCTGTCCGCGCAAGCGCCTCATATGATGAAGAATTTGTACGCCAAGCACTTCGGCCTTAACGAGGATAATATCCGCGTGGTCTGCAAAGACGTCGGCGGCTCATTCGGCATCAAGGTCCACACGTATCCAGATGAAATGGCCGCCGCGGCGCTCAGCATCATGTTGAAACGTCCGGTCAAGTTCATCGCCGATCGCTTGGAGTCATTCGTTACCGACATTCACGCCCGTGACCATCGCGTCAAGGCTCGTATGGCGGTCAGTAAGGAGGGCAAGTTCACGGCCATCGACATGGACGATCTGACCGGGATCGGCCCCTTTTCGGTCTATCCGCGAACCAGCGGGATCGAGGCTAACCAGGTAGTCAACTTGACCGGCGGCACGTACATGATTGAGAACTACCGCGCCCGCGCCCGGGTGGTTTTCACCAATAAGAATGGCATGTGCCAATACCGCGCGGTCGGCCATCCCGTCGCATGTGCCGTCGGCGAAGGGTTGGTCGACGCGGCGGCCCGCGCTTTGAACATAGATCCAGTCGATCTTCGCCGGCGCAATCTCATTCCCGACGATGCCTATCCTTATACCTACGCCACGGGATTGGTTTTCGAGCAGTTGTCCCATCACCAATGCCTGGACAAAATTCTGGAGATGATGGACTACGACGGGCTCCGGCAGGAACAAGCGGAATTTCGTGACAAGGGCGTCTACCGCGGCATCGGCTTTGCTAGCATGATCGAGGTCACCAATCCCAGCCCCGCCTTTTACGGGGTCGGCGGCGCCTTCATCAGTTCGCAGGAAGGCTGCACAATGCGGCTCGACCACACCGGCGGGATTACCTGCACTGTCGGCGTCACCGAACAGGGCCAGGGGTCCGACGCGGTCGTCGCCCAAGTGGCGGCGACCGCCGTCGGCGTGCCCATGGAGAACGTCCGCGTCGTATCCGGAGACACGGACGTGGTTCCCTACGGCGGCGGCACCTGGGCTTCGCGCGCTGCCGGTATCGGCGGCGAGGCGGCGCTGCGGGCGGGTAAGGCGCTGCGCGGAAACATCCTAGAGATCGCGGGCCTAATACTGCAAGCCGACGCAGCGACATTGGATATTCGCGACGGTGCCGTGGTCGATGCGGTAGACGGCACCGAACGCATGCCCCTGAGCGAGTTTGGCCGTATCGTCTATTTCCGCGGCGACACCTTGCCGAAAGGCGTGCAGCCCGAACTAGTGGTGACCCGCCACTACGTGCCGAAGGCATTTCCTTTTGCCTTCACCAACGGCTTCGAGGCCTTCCATGTGGAGGTCGATGTAGACACGGGATTCGTCAAGCTACTCAAATGTTGGGTGGTGGACGATTGCGGAACCATCATCAATCCCATGCTGGTGGACGAACAAATTCGGGGCGGTGTGGTCCAGGGCATTGGCGGCGCGATGTATGAGGAATGCCTGTACGACGAGCAGGGCCAATATCTGAATGCCACCATGGCCGACTATCTGGTGCCCATGGCTGCGGAGATGCCCGATATTGAGGTCGGCCATGTGGAAACGCCGACACAGGATTCCGAACTTGGGGCCAAGGGTGTCGGCGAAGCGGGCACGGCCGGCGCGCCGGCGGCCATCATGAACGCCATCAATGACGCCATTCAACCCTTCGGCAAACATATTTCGGACATGCCGTTTACCCCGGAACGGATCCTCAAGGCACTTGGCAAGGTGTAAACGCGGAACCGCCATTGCAGGGTATCTTATTATCGTTCGCGCAGCCGGCATTGATCCGAGAATGCGAAATTAATCAGAATATGCACGACAAGGACTATCAGCTTTTTTGGGACTACAACGTCTGATCCAAAAAGGCGTGAACCAGATCGGTCGGGTGTCCCGCCTTGAAGAATCCCGGCAACAAGATTTGCGCGCCATCGCGAAGGTCAGCAACCGCTTCAGATAGTGCCTCGAAACCGGTTTCGATCATTTTTCGACCTCAACAAATCAACCCAGCTTCGGCGCCAAGACAAAATCGAACTCGACCTCCCAAAAGGGATTGGCGACGCTGAATTTTTCCGCCCGGACTGAATCGTCTACCTTGACGAAATCGGCCAGCAGGCTTTTTTTCACCCCGAAAACAGCATCCGAATCGATATAGGGATCGTCCGGTACGAATATGTGGGTCGTGATCTCCTCGTACCCATCGGCACCTACAATGTAGTGCAAATGAGCCGGACGGTTGGGATGACGTCCGAGTTTTTCCAGCAGCGCGCCGACCGGCCCGTCATCGGGAATTGAATAGTGCCGTGGCTTCACGGCCCGAAACCAGTAACCGCCGTCCTTTTGGCTATGGAACTTGCCTCGCAGATTGAAGTCCGGCTGGATGCCCTTTTGCTGAACATCGTAGAACCCTTCGTCATTGGCCTGCCAGACATCAAGGCGCGCGTCCTCGATTGGCGTGCCCCCCACGCTTCGAACCTTGCCATGAACGACTAAAGGTTCGCCTTTCCCATCCAGGCAAATGTTGGCGCCGTTCTCCAAAAACGGTGTGTCGTCCACATGAAATGGCCCAAGCACCGTGGTTTCGGTTGCGCCACTCGGCTTGCGATTATTGATGGCGTCAACAAGCATCGAAACCCCTAGCACATCCGACAGGAGAATGAATTCCTGCCGCCAGTCGTCGCTCATGTGACCGGTCTTTGTGAGAAACTGGATCGCCTGGAACCATTCCTCCTGGGTCGGTTCGATCTCCTTGATCGCGGCGTGAAGGTGGCGGATGACCGCGCTCATAATCTGGATTAGGCGTTCCTCCCCGGCACTGGCATTGCGGCCTGTCACGACCTCGGCGCTATCGGCCTCGGTAAAATATCCTTTTTCATTTTCGCCGGTCATTTTGCTTCTCCTTCAATTGCTTTCTAACCAAATTTAACGCACACCCTCACAGGACCTGACACGCTTCCTCAAACGCGAACCGCGGGGCTCGTTCATATTCGGACTTCCGGTCTACATGTCCGAACGAGCACTGGAAATTCGATTTTACATGGGTCCGGCCAAAAAACTCCTTGTCAACGCTGGCATTTTTGAAGCTGGGCATAGGACCGCAATTAAGACCCACGACCCGGGCGTCGACGATGAAATAGGTGCCCTGTAGTTACCACCGCGCACGGAGCCATGATCGCTTTGAACGGCCACACTGGAATAACGATTTTCCCTTGCTGGCCAAAATACTCGTTGTACTCATAGGACTCTAACGCATCCGGAATGAGGCCATAGGCGATCAGCGCGAGAACACTTAACCCGCAAAGATGAAAGACCGCATTGTAGAGGCTCCCGGCGACTGGGCGGGAAAGCATCAAGGCTTCGATAAACGCATCCGCGCGAGTGAGCCTTTTCAATTGCGGTGTATTGGACAACTGCGGAATAACGACGGCCACGATCGAATAGCCCACGAATTCAGGCACCCGGGGCAAAGGCTGATCAAAGAAGCTCCTCGCCATCACATCGGCACATATCAGTGCCATCATCACAACGACCCACGTTGTGCCGACAACGTTGGAGCCCCGCGCCGAAGCGGGTCAACGGAGGAAACAGACAGCGGGCGGGCCACCAGTTATTTCGACCCCAGGCACTGGGCAGATCGCTGCGACCTATCATGGCTAACCGCGGCTTCATCACTGAATCCGCTCTGGCACACGACCGTAAAAGGCATTTTCAATTATTCGCCGGACCTGCTTGCGATCGAAGGCGCGCGGATTCCAGTAGGCATTAGCCACGGCAAGATCAGCCGCGTGGTCAATGCCGTCTTCGGGCATCCCGAGATCCTCCAGGGCAGTTGGCGCGGATATCGACTTTGCATAGTCGTGCAAACCGATACCGGCATTATCCGCGCCCAGCGCATCAGCGATGGGTCTCAAGAGATCGGCAACAGCCACCTCGTTGAATGCGACCGCATGAGGCAGGACAACCGCATGGGTTTCCGCATGCGGTAAATTGAAGGCACCCCCAAGGGTGTGGCAGAGTTTGTGGTGCAAGGCCATGCCGATCGATCCCAGTACGGAACCGCACAGCCATGCACCAAATAACGCCTGGCGGCGGCCTTCAGGGCTCCGAGGATCACCGTCGATAACGGGCATGGCTTCAATCAACGCCCGTATCCCTTCGCTGGCCATCAGCGTGGCTAGGGGATTGCGGTTTTGCGCATATAGCGCCTCCGCGGCATGGGCCAGAGCATTGAGCGCGCTTGCCACGGTCATGGAAGCCGGCAGCCCGTATGTCATTCGGGGATCATAGATGACGACTTCGGGCAGTATTCTCGCATCGCTTATGGTTGTTTTTACCGCCGCTTCCGTTTGACCGAGAATGGGCGTTACCTCTGATCCAGCATAGGTCGTCGGGATAACGATCTGGGGCAAGTTGGTCCGGTAGGCCAGGGCCTTGCCTAAACCTGTCGTCGAGCCGCCACCAAGCGCAATCGTGCAGTCCGCACCGGCGGCCCAAAATAAGTTCAAGGCATCTTCGGTCACCTCTACCGGCGTGTGCATAGTGGCACTGGCGTAGACGCCTGCGCTTAGCTCGCCAATTGATTTCGACAGTTCATCTGCCTGGTCCTTTTGCTGGGGCGTGGACAAAACAAAGGCCCGGGCGCAGCCAAGATAGCGGACCATCTCGCCCGCCCGGCTTATGGATCCTTCACCAAACACAATCCGTGCCGGGCTCACCTGCAAGTCAAACTGGTCTTGCATGACGGCTCCTTTGGGTCGAAGACCTGTTGCAGAAGACGTTCATTACCCGGCGTGCTCCTGGCGTGCGATATCGCCAACACGCTTATGCCAACGATTGATCGTTAGGTTTTCAAAAAGTCCTGCCAGGTTGAACGGTTCATCGGCCATAAACCGATCGACCGCGCTTCGGTTCTCGCAATCGATGATGATGACGCTGCCGATCATCTGTTCGCCCCGATCATCCATGAGAGGTCCTGAGGCCATGATCCGTATCGGGCTGGCGGCCAAATAGGCGCGATGCTCGTTGATAAACTGCTCTCTGAGCGGGCTGCGCGGCTTGTCTATGCCGTGTATGACGAACAACATGGCGCCTCAGTCCAGCGTGCGTTTGCCGTCGGAGAACGTCACGCGATGGCTGAACCCACCTTCATTGGCCAGCCAAGGCCGAACCATAAACTACGGGCATCACTGGCATGCATTGAATCCGATTCGGCTATTTCTCGAAAATATCGTGCTTTGTGAATTTCGGTTCGCTCATGACCAAAACTCCAGTCAGATCATTTGCGCCACGTCATCGAATTTCAGACGTGGTAGCCTGCGAAATATCTTACTCTCGTCCGCATAGCCCAAGGCGCACAAAAAATTGGATTTCAGGCTGGTGCCCGCAAAGAACATTTCATCTACGCTGGCGTTGTCGAAACCCGACATAGGTCCCACGTCAAGACCAATTGCGCGCGCCGCAAGGAGAAAATAGGCTCCCTGCAGAGTGCCGTTTCTGAACGCATTCGTGGCCGCTATCGTTTCGTTGCCCTCAAAAATGCTTCTTACATTGGGATTTTGGGGAAACACCTCAGGAAGCTTTTCATAAAACGCCGAGTCATAAGCAATGATGGCCGTAACAGGCGCACTCACCATCTTGTGCCGGTTCTTTTCTATCAGCGCCGGCGCCAGCTTTTCCTTGGCCTCAAGGCTTCGCACAAAGACCAACCGCATCGGCTGCTGATTAAAGGAAGTGGGGCCCATCTTCGCAATGTCATAGAGCGCACGAAGCTGCTCTTCGGTGACCGGTTTGTTCCGCCAACCATTGTGGGAGCGTGCTTCGGTAAAAAGCAGCGCAAGCGTATCCGGATCGGCCCGGCTGATTTTCTTCTTTAACGCACTCGCATCCCGCCGGGCCTGGGCGTCAGCTCTTTCGATATCGTCCATTTTTTGCTCTCTCGTTAGGAAATTTTGGCAACACACAGCAATGGTGATGCGGTGTCGGCAATCGGGTAGGCTGGCTCCAGCCCCTTGCCGCAGCCTTGCTGATGGTCTGATCAAGTCTCGCGGTCGTTGTCAATTATCTCCGCCTGAACAAACATTTCGAGAGCAATCTTGAAAGAACACGGCATTGACGTCAAACTGTCGTTCAATTCAAATGTTGCACTTTGTGTCTGAATCAACCGAAATATGAATACCGCGATCAATCCTCAAACTGGCAAATACGAGCGCATTCCAGTTCTGGATATGGGGCCGTATCTGGCCGGTGCGCCCGGCGCCCGGGAACAACTAGCCGCTGAAGTTCGGCACGTTCAGGAAAACATCGGGTTCTATATCGTCATCAACAATGGCGTCGATTTTGCCCGGCTTGACGCCGCTTACGGGGCGTTCAAAAATTTTTTTGCGCTGCCGCTGGAAGAAAAGCTGACATTCACTATCGACGATACGTCGCTGGGCTATGTGCCCATCCGTTCAACCGTGTACGTCACATCGGTGATTAATAAGAACACCAAAAAAGACCTTAACGAAACCCTGACCATTGCCCGAGACCGTCCTGCCGACCATCCGGCGGTTTTGAAACGGCGGCGCTTCCACGGCCCCAACCGGTGGCCAGATATCGCCGGGTTCCGTGACGCCGTCGTCGGCTATCAGAAAACCATCGCGGCGCTGGGCCACAAACTGCTGCCGCTTTACGCCTTGGCCCTAGACAAGCCCGCCGATTTTTTCGAGCCCTATTTCACCGATCCCATCATGTGGAGCCGTAATTCCTACTATCCACCGCTTGAACCTGAGGATAATCAGTTCGGTGTCTCGCCCCACTGCGACCATAGCTTCCTGACCATGCTGCCCCTGGCGGATGAACCGGGCCTGCAGGTTCTCGACAGCGACGGAAAATGGATGTGGCCTGACCCGGTGGACAAGAGCGTCGTCGTCAACACCGGCGAATTCCTGAACCGCTGGACCAATGGACGGTTCCTGCCGACGCCCCACCGGGTGGTGCAGCCGAAACACGACCGCTATTCGATCGCAACGTTTTTCAATCCCAACTCGGAAACCTCCAGCCAGGCCCTGGATACCTGTGTCAGCGACGACAATCCGGCAAAGTTTGAGTCGACGACCATGCAGGCTTATGTGGAACACTACATCGACAGCAATTACCTGCGCGGAGCCGGCGGCACCCAGGAAGGCGCTGCCCAGGGGATTTGATGGTGGCGGCGGACCTGGCCTTGTCCAATTTGTTCGGACGGAAATATGATGAGGATTTCTCTGTACCAGATGGTTGCTGGCGAACGTCAAGCCACGACGATTTTAAGTAAAACCTTCGATGCCGAAAACACGGCGACTGGTGATATGATCGCTCACGTGCCCGAAGACGCCCCCGCCATTGACGCCCGTCTTAATCGTTTGCCCGAACCCCCTTCCCTCTCGGATGGGGGTACCTATGCGCGAAAGGCTTGAGCTGGACGGAATAACGGAGGTTGGGAATGAGCGGTATTTTCGTTGAAACCAAAGAGCAACGGGTGATCCTTGAGACCGTGCGCCGGTTTAACCAGGCGGTGGTGGAACCGGTGGCGGCCGATCTCGACCGCCGTAATGACCCGGCTGATTGCTTTTCCTGGGAGATCGTGGAAAAGGCCGACGAGGCGGGCATCCGCACCTTGACGCTGTCCGACGATTGGGGCGGCTTCGGCGCAGATTCACTGACCACCGCTATGGTCATTGAGGAACTGGCAAAAGGCGACATGGGCGTTTCCGTGGTGATGGCCCAAACCCTAAAGCTGGCGCAAGTATTGCAGAAAGCGACGACGCCGGAGCAGAGGGTTCGGTATATCCCGAAATTCCGTGACGACCCCCGGTGCCTTCTAGCCATCGGTATTACCGAACCGGAAACTGCGTCCAACTATTTTATTCCCCACCGCAGCTCCTTCCACACCACGGCTGAGAAGGGCGACGGCGGTTGGATCGTTAACGGAATGAAGCACTTCATCTCCAACG
>CAZQZB010000043.1:0-15138 GCA_964597695.1 uncultured Thalassospiraceae bacterium
GAAAACACGTTTTCTCAATACCCAAGAAAAAACAATTGAGGGATGAACGTCTAAGTTCGATACCAGAGGATAGGTTAGAGATCGGACCACTGAGTATTCAGTACGTGGAGCGGAAACTGATCCATTCAGAGCAGGGGTAGGGAATCCACTTACTCCATCAAAGAGAGTATGATCACATACTTTGAAAGTGAAGTACGAGATTCAAGATGCACTATTATGCCTTCGCCAGACAGATCTCATCGTTGATCAGATTGGTGAGAAACTACCTCCACTGAAGCTTCAGGCGCGGCCCTTAAATGTGGCGCCGGTGACAGTGCCCGATGAGATTTGGAAACGCCGTCCAGGGCTTCGTGGACATCCAGGGCGTATTGAGTGGGCGACCGGCAAGGCATGCGTGATTAATTGCGAATGCGAGTTGGCCGTGTCGGGCCGGGCGATGTGCTCGTGACCACCGTGGCAGGTCCAGCCTTATCACAGATTTTACCCCGGGTTGCCGGTATGGTACGCTGGACCACTTAACTCAGTTTAATAAAAACACATAATCTCAGGAGGAAAGTCATATGTCGGATGATGGTTTCGATCACACATTTCGCGCAATTCACGATCATGAAGTCGAGTGGGAAAGCGATGATGTTCGTGGTCTGTTAACACTGCCTCCGGGTGTTAAGGTCAAGATTCTTAACCATGACCCGAAAATGGGTCGCATCGACATGAAACAGCAGTTTCCTCCGGGATATGTCGAACCCGCGCACACCCACAAAAGCTGGCATTCGATCTTAGTAACCAAAGGCCGTATGTGCGTCGCCGGTAAGGACCTTCGCCCGGGTGATTACGTCTTCGGTTGGGACATTCCCCATGGTCCGTACGAGTATCCGGATGGCTGCGAAGTGTTTATTGTTTATATGGGCGATACATCCCATAAATGGGAAGGCGACAGCCTATTGGAACACGAGAATATCTGGGATCCAGAAACCGAAGAAGGCAAAAAAGGCGTCGTAGAACACATTAAAAAGCGCGAAGTTGACGCAAAAACGTAAAAAGTTTCCTTGCAAGAAGGATATTGATATCACCGCCTAAACATTTTCAGGCTAAAACACCCCATATTGAGAAGATAACGCGATGAGCAAGAAACCCTGGAAAACCAAAGATTGGTTCGTCAGTCCGTGGAACTTCGAGAAATAAGTGACGGAACAGTTCAAGTTTCCGAAGCAAGTGAATATCCCGGGATTTTCACGTCGATGTCGCACTTAATATTACGAACGGCCGTTCGTAAATAGGTGCAGGCGGCAACCACTTCGATCGACGTACTTCCATCTCTTCATCGGAGATATCGAGATGAATGCGCCGCTCATCCACATCCACTTCAATCATGTTACCGGTTTGAACAAATGCGAATGGACCGCCGATATATGATTCAGGAGCCACATGCAGAATACAAGTCCGACCTCAGAAAGCAGAGGAAGGTAGAGAAAAGGATCAAGACGAGTATCCAACGGATCGAGGAGTCCATCGCAAAGATCGAGACGGATCGAATGTTGGAACGAATGGATGAAAAACTCTATCGACAGGTAAAGAAGAACCTTCGAGATGAACTGGATTCTGCCAGGAGTGAGTTGGAACAGTGTCGGTTACACATCTAAGAAACGGTTGATCAGAAACGATGGATCGATTGGGTCGGCAAGTTTCATGAGATGTACGATGACGTTGACCACCTCTCACCAGAGGATCGCAAGGAGTACCTCGAAGGGGTGGTAGATAGACTGACAGTGAACCTCGATCCCAAGACCAACGAGCACCTCATCGATGTCACGTTCAAATTCCCCATTGTAGAGGATCAACTGGAATATCTGGATGCATCAAAGAAGTCGAAGGGATACGAGATGATCGATGGAGAAATGACCCAAAGTCTAAGAGGGTCTTTCGTGTCCAAGCATGACGGTGTAAAAAAAGACTATTGGCAAGGGGTTAGACAATGATGAACCCATCCTTTGGAACAAATTCCGTCACGGTGGAATAGGGAGATGGCGGCCGCGGGTCCCACGGTTTCCAAGGAACAGGCGTTGGCCCGCCTTGGCCGAACTCTGCGATCTCCTGGGCATCTCCTTCGGCGAATGGGGGCGCTTCGTGAACGGTGAGGCCACCTTTGGCCGGCCGCGGCTAAGGCTCAGGCGTCCTTCGGCTTCTGGTCACAACGCAACATGGCGCCGCGCTCGGTAAACCATTCGCCGGCGTAATCGATATCGGCGTAGTCGTCAAAATAAGGGCCGCCGATGGTGTAGTGAAGGTTCGAGACGTCTTTCGTCGGGATGGCCTCATCATAACCCACCAACCGGTTCCAGCGGTGCGGTATTTCGCCGATGAGGTCGTCGCTCTCAAGCCATTGGAAGCGGTGCAGTTCCAGGCCCGAAGCCGAATTCACGAAGTCAGGCGTCAGCGCCTTGCATTGGGCGTTGTTGTACAGCATGACGCTGGACCAGTTCTTCTTCTTGTACTTGCTTTGCGGCTGGCCGAGGAACTTGGTGGTCTCCTTGGGCACGTGGTCGTGCTTGACCACTTGGACCGCGAATTTATCGTCACGCAGCTTCCATAGATTTGCCATGTCGTCCAATACCAGCATGTCGCAGTCCATGAACACGGCCCAGCCCTCGTAATCGCACAAATAGGGCACCAGAAACCGGGAAAACGAAAATTCTGTCGACTGCAGTTCATGGCGTTCCCGCGTCATCACGTCCGACAACTGCGACAGCATCAGCGGCGTCACCGATACCGGCTCGGAAGCGCGGACGTGGATGGAATGGGCGAGGACGTGAAAGGCGACGGTCTCGACCGTGTCGAAACCGATGAAAACTCGGATCATAGTGGCGGGAACTCCTTATTCTTCGGTTGCCGGCGCAAGGTAGCCGCCGCCTAATCCCTTGTCCAGTTTGTCCACGGCTGGCTCGATGAGGAAGCCGCCCGGGGTTATTGGCCGCCCCGGGCCGTTTTGCGTTCAGTGGACGATGACCAAGGTCTGCCAACCGTCGATGATGATCCGACTGAACAGCTTTGGTCCATAGGCCCGGCGGCGGGCCAGCACCAGGGCCCTGCCTCGTTCCAAAAATCCCGACATCACGGCGATGCCGCGCCTTTCCAGGTCACGGGCCAACTCTCCGGCCAATCGGTGGATTGGGCGGGCGAGGACGTTAGCGATGATCAAATCATAAAGCCCGCCCTTGGTCACCGCCTGAGTCCGGTAGCCGGGCCCGCGGGCCGTCCGCACCAACCGCCTGACGCCGTTGAGCTCGGCGTTGCGGGCGGTTACCCGCACCGCCTCGTCGTCGATGTCGCTGGCGAAGACCGGCACCCGCTAGGTCTTGGCCATGGCCAGCGCCAGAATGCCGGACCCGCAACCCCGGGCACCTGGATTTCGATCCGCCAGAGGAAGGTGGCCGTGGGCATTGGGCTCAAACCGCCTCGACGAAACTTGCGATGACCTTTTTGCCACCAGCCTTCTCGAAGGCAATTTCCAACTTGTCGCCGTCGATGGCGACGATTCGGCCATAGCCGAATTTCTGATGAAAGACGCGCTCCCCGGCCTTAAAGCTGCCGCCGGCGTCTTCCCCGGGGGCGGCTCCTCCGGGCAAGGCGTGGAAGAGGGCGCCCTCGATAACGCCACTTCCCCGTTTTTGTCCCCGGAGCCGTCCCCGTTGCCGTCTCCGGGACCGCCGCCCGGCGGCGTTAAAAACCGCCGGGTTATCGCTGAAGCCCAGGCTGGTGCCCGGCGCTCCGCCGCCGTAAAGGCCGGGCTGGGAGCGGATGTCGATATGTTCGGCGGGCAGTTCGTCGATAAACCGCGATGGCAATGCACTTTGCCACTGGTTGTGGACGCGGCGGTTAGCGGCAAACGACACGATGGCCCTCTTGCGCGCCCGGGTCAGACCGACGTAGGCGAGCCGGCGTTCTTCCTCCAGCCCGGCGGTGCCGCTGTCGTCCAGCGTCCTCGGATGGGGAAACAGCCCTTCCTCCCAACCAGCCAGGAACACGGTGTCGAACTCCAGACCCTTGGCGCCATGAAGGGTCATCAGATTCACCTTGTCAGCGACGGCGGGGTCGTCGTTTTCCATCACTAGGCTGACGTGCTCCAGAAATTCACCGACGTTCTCGAAATCCTCCAGCGCGACGATCAGCTCCTTGAGGTTGTCGAGCCGGCCGGGGGCATCGATGGCTTTTGAGGCCCGCCACATGGCGGTGTAGCCGCATTCGTCCAGCACCTGGCCCGCTAGCTCCGGGAGAGGCTTGGCGTCCACTATTTCGCGCCAACGCCCGAAGTCGTCTAGCAACTGGGACAGGGTCTGACGCGCCTTGGGCTTGATTTCGTCGGTCTCGACTAGGCGCGACGCGGCGGCGGTCAACGATATCCCCTCGGCCCGGGCCAACTGGTGAAGTGTTTGCAGGGTCGCTCGGCCGAGGCCACGCTTCGGCAGATTTACGATGCGCTCGAAGGCTAGGCCGTCGTCGGGTTGGGCAATGACGCGCAAGTAGGCGATGGCGTCACGGATTTCCTGACGCTCGTAGAACCGGGGGCCACCGATCACCCGGTAGGGGATGCCCAACGTAATCAGTCGTTCCTCGAACTCACGGGTCTGGAAACCGACGCGCACCAGGACGGCGACCTCGTTCAAGGGTTGTTTATTTCCGTACAGGGCCTCGATTTCATCCCCGGTGGCCCGCGCTTCCTCCTCACCGTCCCACACCCCCAGCACCCGCACCTTTTCGCCTCCGTTCAGTTCCGTCCACAGGGTCTTTCCGAGGCGTCCTTCATTGTGGGAAATCAGGCCCGAGGCGGCGGCCAGGATATGCGGCGTGGAGCGGTAGTTGCGTTCCAGTCTGATAACCCGGGCGCCGTCGAAATCCTTCTCGAACCTGAGGATGTTCTCGACCTCAGCGCCGCGCCACGAATAGATCGACTGGTCATCGTCGCCGACGCAGCAGATGTTCTTGTGCTCCTGGGCCAGAAGCCTAAGCCAAAGGTACTGGGCGACGTTGGTGTCCTGGTATTCGTCGACCAGCAGGTAACGAAACTGGCGCTGATACCGGCCCAGTATTTCCGGCCGCCCCTGGAAAATGCTTAGGCAGTGCAACAGAAGATCCCCGAAATCAGCAGCGTTAAGCACCTTCAGCCTTTGCTGGTAGTCGGCATAAAGCCCAAGCAGGCGACCTTCGGCGGCAGTCCCATCCGCCTCCGGGACCTTGTCCGGACTCATCCCCCGGTCCTTCCAGCGCTGGATGATGGCGGCCAACATCCGGGCCGGGTATTTCTTGTCGTCGATGGCGTGGATTTCCAGGAGCTGCTTGATCATCCGTACCTGATCGTCGGTATCGAGGATCGTGAAGTTGGATCGCAATCCCACAGCCTCGGCGTGGGAGCGGAGGATGCGGGCGCCCAAGGCATGGAAGGTACCGAGCCACCAGCCCTCTACCGGCCGGCCGAGCAACGCCACCACTCGTTCCCTCATCTCTTGGGCCGCCCTGTTGGTGAAGGTCACGGCCAGCACTTCGCCCGGGTTGGCATGGCCCTGGTTCAATAAATGCGCCAGGCGCGTCGTCAACACCCGCGTCTTGCCGGTGCCGGCGCCGGCCAACACCAGCACCGAACCGTCAAGGGCCTCAACGGCCTGCAACTGGGTCTCGTTGAGGCTGTCCAGGTAAGGAAGGCCGGGGAGGCCGGCGGGTGTCGGCGGCGGATCGGTCAATTCAAAAGCGTCGGCCATGGAGACTATATAGCACGTGGGCGGCGCCGTTTTTATCTACTGATTCAAGATTTCCCCCGCCGCCGGCTATTTTCTTCGGTCCGGGACGGCGGCTATGATAAAATGGGCTCCTTGTTCGTCGGAGGGACTGTGGAAGGACCTCTCGTGAAGGCTCGCCCAGTAAACCGATCCGCCGCCGCTGGGGTCCGGCGGTTTTCCACGGTTGTGGCGGCGGCTCTGATAACGGCTGTTTTGGCTGCCTCCGGCTTTGCCGCCGGCGATGACATTTCCAGCAAGGATGTCATCGATGCGGTGGTCGGGATCAGCACCATGATTCCCGAAGACGCCCGCACCGCCGAGCACTTGGGCACGATCAGGTCGGGCAGCGGCATCGTCATCGATGGCGACGGCCTAGTTCTGACTATCGGGTATCTGATGATGGAGGCCACGACGGCGGCCGTCACCGACGCCACCGGCAAGCTGGTGCCGGCGGTTCCGGTGGCCTATGACCACAATACGGGCTTTGGGCTGCTGCGCGCCCAACAGCCCTTGGGCGTGAAACCGGTCGAGCTGGGATCGTCGGTCGATCTGGCCGAAGGGGCAAACGTCGTCGTCATCTCCAAGGGCGGGCCGATACCGGTGATGCCGGCCCGTGTGGCTTCGCGCCGGGAGTTCGCGGGCTATTGGGAATACCTTTTGGAAAAAGCAATCTTCACCGTTCCGCCGCATCCTTCTTACGGCGGCGCCGCCCTGATCGGACCAGACGGCCGGCTGGTCGGCATCGGTTCTCTGGTCGTCAGTGACGCCATCCCGGCGCTGAGGCCGGTCCCCGGCAACATGTTCGTCCCCATCGACCGGCTGAAGCCGATCATGGCCGAGCTTTTGGAAAAAGGCCGGGTTTCGGCGCCCAGGCATCCTTGGCTGGGGGTCTACAGCAATGAAAAGGATGGCCGCGTTTTCGTCACCCGGGTCGCCGCCGACGGGCCGGCGGACGTTGCCGGCATCAAGCCTGGCGACATCATCATGGGCGTCGGCGGCAATCGGATCAAAAACGTCGCCGATTTTTACCGCAAGATTTGGGCCCGGGGCGAGGCCGGGACCGAGGTGCCCATCGACCTGCTGCCGGCCGGGAGGGGGGAGATAAAGATCGTTAAGGTGACCGTCAGTTCCCAGGACCGCTATGACTGGCTGAAGCTGAATAGGGGACTTTAAAACCTCTCAACGGCAGCGGGCCTGGCCGGGCCAGGGAATCAACCTCCGCGTTCCTCGTGCCGGCTTTCCAAAAGCGCCCGGTTACCCCAGCAATGCCCTGAGAACGAAGAAAATCCCCCCGGCGAAGATCGCCGACAGGGGAACCGTAATCAACCATGCGGCGACGATGGTCCACAGATGCTGGCGGCGGACCAGCTTGCGGCGCTGAGCCTTTTCCAGCGGCGGCAGGAGGTCCCATTCCGAGGGCGTTTTGAGCGATTTTTGAATGCGCCCGTGATTAATGTGGGTGCGTCTCTCCGTTAGCCACTCGCGGAAGAATCCGACGCCAAAAATGGCGCCGATGGCGATGTGGGTGGAACTGACCGGCAAACCGAGCGCCGAGGCGATAATGACCGTGACCGCCGCCGAAAGCGCCACGCAATAGGCCCGCATGGGGTTCATGCGGGTAATCTGGGTGCCAACGGTGCGGATCAGCTTCGGGCCGAACAACAGAAGCCCCATGGTGATGCCGATGGCGCCGACGAACAGCACCCAGTAAGGAATCTCCACTTGGGCGGCGACGGCACCGGTTTCGACGCTCGATACGATGGCGGCCAAGGGGCCGACGGCATTGGCGACGTCGTTGGCCCCGTGGGCGAAGGACAACAGCGCTGCGGCGCAGATCAACGGCAGGTGGAAAAGGCTGCGGATCGACTGGTTGCGGTTTTCCATGCCTTCGGCGCGCCTGACGATCAGCGGCCTGACGATCGACCAAGTGACGGTGAAGACGATGACGCCGATGACGGCCACGGTTTCCGGGCCCGGCTTCCAGACTTTCTTCAGCCCCTTCATCATCAGGTAGGAGGAAAAGATCCCGGCCATCAACGCTACCAGCACCGGCACCCACCGTTTGGCGGCGGCGACCTTGTCCGGCTGATAGATGATGTGGGATTTGACGAAGGCCAGGAAAAGGGCGGCGATGATCCCCCCCAGAACCGGAGAGATCACCCAGCTTACGGCGATTTTCCCCACCACCCCCCAGTTGACGATGGAAAACCCGGCTGCCGCGATCCCGGCGCCGATGACGCCGCCGACGATTGAGTGCGTCGTCGATACCGGCGCCCCGACCCAAGTCGCGAAGTTGATCCAAAGCGCCGCCGCCAACAGGGCCGACATCATCGTCCAGATGAAAATTTTGGTATTGGGCATCAGGCTTGGGTCGATAATATCCTGGGAGATGGTCTTCACCACGTCGCCGCCGGCGATAAAGGCGCCGGCGGATTCGAATATGGCGGCGATGATCAACGCCCCCACCATGGTCAGCGACTTGGCGCCGAACGCCGGGCCGACATTGTTGGCGACGTCGTTGGCACCGATGTTAAGCGCCATGTAGCCGCCGATAACGCCGGCGGCGACGATGAAGGCCTGGTTCTCGGCGCCCGCTGTGATGGCGTTGGCTGCTACCCAGACGATGGCCAGGAAAATGGCCGCGAGGCCGATAGCGGTCATGGGCTTCGCCGTCAGGCGTACCGCCGCTTCGACTTTGACGAGTTTGTTCAAGTCTTTGGAGAGAGTTTCTTTATACATGCCTCTTCGATCTCCCCATTCCGGTCATGGTTGGATCACTTTCCGATGCTCGGTCGTAAAGGGTGGGATTCATGTAGGGAAAGAAACCGGCGGACGGCAGGTTTTGGGAACGGGATAACAAGGGAAAATACGGGCCCGGGATGAAAATGGGGCGTTCATCTCGATAAGGGTTCCCGGAACTTGAAGCATATTGTGCGGGAATTACCCCGGATCGCGGCCGGGGCCAAGAACTTTTTTCGGATCCTCAGCCGGTGGCGCTGGTTTTGGCCTTGAAGCCGATGGACCGGCCCGCCTGGACGGGGCGGGGAAGGGCGGACTGGGCCTTCGCCAGGGCTTCGATTCGCTTTACCGCCGCTTCCGGCAGCGGCGAGGCGCGCCGGTTTTTCATGTCCACATGCAGGATCATCAGCTCGTTGGTAGCGACCAGGCCGCCGATGGCTCCTTTCTCGTCCAGGCGGTGCATGTGGTGGAAGATATGCAGCCGCTTGGCGTCATGGCCCAGGAGCTGGGTGGTGACGCCCAGTTCTTCACCCGCATGGACCTCGTTCTCGTAGCTTACGTGGGCCTCGACGACGAACAATGAGTGACCGGTGTTGTCGCGGTAGTCCTTGCCGACGCCGGCGCTATTCAAAAACACGTCTGTGGCATGGTCGAACACCATTACGTAATAGGCGACGTTCATGTGGCCGTTAAAATCGACCCATTCACGGAGCGCGATTTCGGTGTGTGAAATTTCGGGCGTAGGCGTACTGTTGGTCATGGGGGGCTCCTTTTTTGCAGGCTCGCTTGTCGGTGACCGGCGTCTCGGCCAATATGCGGCATGGAGCCCTTCTCGTGTTAAAAATCAACCGCCTCACCTGTCCCGAGCTTGATCCCGTGGATTTGGAGTTGGCCGATGGGGAATGCATCGCCTTCGGCGGGCCGTCCGGCGCCGGCAAGTCGATCCTGTTGCGGGCCATCGTCGATCTCGATCCCAATTCGGGCGAGGTGTCAGCTGGACGGGGTCCCCCGCGAGGCGATCCCGGCGCCCCTGTGGCGGCGTCAGATCGTCTATGTGCCGGCCGAAGCCGGCTGGTGGGCGGACCGGGTGGCCGATCATTTCGCTGACCCGGTCCTTGCGGTGCCTTTGATGGGCCGGTTGGGGCTTTTGGCGGAAGCCCTGGAATGGAACGTGGAGAGACTGTCGACCGGGGAGAAACAGCGTCTGGCGCTCACCCGGGCGTTTCTCACCAACCCCCGGGTGCTGCTTCTGGATGAACCGACCTCGGGACTGGACCCGGAAGCCGCCGCTAAGGTCGAAAGGATGCTTCACGAACGGCTTCAATCGGGCACCGCGATCATGTTCGTCACCCACGACGCCGGCCAGGCGGACCGGATGGCATCACGCCACTTCCTGATGGAGGCGTGAGCATTGAGGGCTGTCTCCAGGCCGCAAACCGGCAGCGGAAAAGAAGGCGGAAGGGAGGGCACGCCTTGAATTTCATCGCCCTCAGTTACTGGGACATCGAGCTGGCTTCCCTGTTGCTGATTTTCAACGCCGGCCTTTCGTTTGCGCTCAGCCTGGGGCTGGGGGGGCGGCTATTGATTGCCGGCGGGCGCATGGTGGTGCAGTTGACCCTTGTCGGGTTGATCCTGAAGGCGCTGTTTACGTTGGCGTCGCCTTTCTTCACCGGCTTCGCGGCCCTGGTTATGGTGCTGTTTGCCTGGCGCGAGGCCATGGCCCGCCAGGAACGGCGCTTCAAGGGATTTTGGGCTTACGGGCTCGGCACCGGGTCGATGATGGCAGCGGGAACCATCGTCACCGTTTTCGGGTTGGTGACCCAGATCCATGCCGACCCCTGGTATGACCCGCGCTATGCCCTTCCCATCCTCGGCATGATCCTCGGCAATACCATGAACGGCGTCAGCCTCGGCCTCGACCGCCTGGTTTCGGGCCCCCAGTTCCAGCGGGCCGGCATCGAGGCCCGGTTGATGTTGGGCGCCGAAGCGTCCGAGGCCATGCACGGCGTCATCCGCGACGCCATGCGGTCGGCACTTATCCCGACCATCAACAGCATGGCGGCGGTGGGACTGGTGTCGCTGCCCGGGATGATGACCGGCCAGATCCTGGCCGGCGTCGAACCGGTGGAGGCGGTCAAGTATCAGCTTCTGATCATGTTCCTGATCGGTGGCGGTACGGCCTTGGGATCTTTTGTCGCCGTCATGAGCGGTGCCAAGCGGCTCACCGATTCCCGTCACCGGCTGCGGTTGGACCGGCTGGGGGCGAAGACCGGGGCTTGAAAGGCCGTTTCCAAGCCTCTCCGGGAAGGGAAAGGGCTTTCAGTGGACCGAGTCGGGGTTTATACCAGCGCCCAATCGTCCCTTGAAGCCGATATGGACAGTTCTTTGGATAGCAGTGTCCCGGATTATTCGGTCGTCGTGCCGGTGCAAAACGAGGCCGGGAACATCGAACCACTGATTGCCGAGATCCGCGCCCGAATGGCCAATTACAAGCCTTACGAGATCGTCTACGTGGACGACGGCAGCGACGATGAAACCCCCGGGACGCTTCGGCGGCTGGCATCGGTAAGCCTAGAGCTCCGCGTCATCCGCCACCGCGTCCCAGCGGGACAGAGCGCCGCCATCATGACCGGCGTCCAGACGGCTGGTGCGCCGACCATCATTACCTTGGATGGCGACGGGCAAAACGATCCGGCCGATATTCCGAAACTGTTGGGGATGTTCACGGACGCCGATGACCGGGACCGGCTGTTGGTCACCGGGCAGCGCCGGAAGAGGCAGGATTCATGGATCAAGCGGGCATCCTCCCGGGTCGCCAATCGAGTCCGGGGAGCGCTTTTGGGCGACGGGACGCCGGACACCGGTTGCGGACTTAAGGTCTTTTCCCGTCAGGCCTATCTCGACATGCCCGGATTCGATCACATGCACCGGTTTCTACCTGCCTTGATGCTGCTCCAGGGTGGGAGGGTGGTTTCGGTCCCGGTGAACCACCGGCCGCGGGAACGGGAGGCCACCAAATACGGCGTTTGGGACCGCCTTTGGGTCGGGATCGTCGACATGATGGGGGTCATGTGGCTGCAGCGCCACGCCGTGATGCCTCCTCTCGATACGGACGGGGAGTCGGGCATCATTGATCTTTTGGGCGTCATGTGGTTGAAGCGGCGGGTCTCGAAACCGGAGATCGAATCCGAGAAGGAAGCCGGCGCGTGAATTCGAAAATCCTGATCAGGAGCCTGGCCCTCTTCGTTTGCTTGGTTCTCCTGGGCGTGGTGCTCAAGGCTACGGATCTCGGCGGCATTTTTGACGAGGCCTGGATCGATACCGACGTCCGCGGCCAAGGGTGGAGGGGCTATGTGATTTTTCTGGCTGTCGGCTGGGCCATGACGTCATGCGGGCTGCCCCGGCAGTTGGTGGCCTTTTTGGCGGGTTATGCCTTCGGCTTTGTCTATGGAACGGGGCTGTCGCTGGTGGGGGCGACACTTGGCTGCATGACCGCTTTCTCGTTTGCCCGGCTTCTCGGCCGCGACCTGGTGGCCCAACGGATTTCCGGCCGCATTAAGCGGATCGAGAATTTTCTCGGCGAAAACCCGTTTACCATGACTTTGTTGATCCGCTTCCTGCCTCTGGGCAGTAATTTCCTGATCAACTTGACGGCCGGGGTGTCAAGCGTACCGGCGTTGCCCTTCATCGCCGGATCGGCCATTGGCTATGTGCCGCAGATGTTGGTGTTCGCGCTGGTGGGCAGCGGCATCAGCCTGGATCCCGTGTTCCGCATCAGCCTCAGCGCCGTTTTATTCATCCTGTCGGGCTTCCTTGGCATCCATCTCTACCGCAAGCACCGCAACGGCAAGACCTTCGACGACGAGGTCGGGCGCCAACTGGACGGCATCGCCGATGGGGACGGGGAGGGGGACTCCGGCCCCGCCGGCAGCCGCCCCGCCGGGCCAGGTTGAGGTCTAGCCGGTGATGCGGCACGACGGGCAATCCCTCTGGCAACCCATATTGTGGAGCGGGCTCTGGATTGTGGTCGTGGGGACCGCCCTTGCCACCCGTCCGCCGCTGCCGGTGGACGAGACGCGCTACCTGGCCGTGGCCTGGGATATGTGGCTCGACGGCAACGTCTTGGTCCCGCATCTCAACGGCGAGTTCTATAGCCATAAGCCGCCGCTTCTTTTCTGGCTGGTCAACCTAGGCTGGGGCGTGTTCGGCGTCAACGAATGGTGGCCCGCCCTGGTGGCGCCGCTGTTCGGGCTGGCGAGCCTGTTCCTCACCGCCCGCCTGGCCCGTGGACTCTGGCCGGATGCCGCCCCGGCTGCCCTGGTGGCACCGTTGTTGCTGTTCGGCGGCCTTTTTTGGGCACTGTTCACGACCCTGACCATGTTCGACATGATCTTGGCTTTTTGCTCCCTGCTGGGGCTTGTCGGGGTCGTCCACACATGGCGACATGGAGGCTGGTCCGGGTTCTGCCTGCTCGGCCTCGGCATCGGCCTCGGCGTTCTGACCAAGGGGCCGGCGATACTTCTGCATACCTTGCCGGTGGCCCTGTTGGCGCCTTGGTGGGGCAAATCCTTGGCGGGCGGTGAAGAAATCGCTTCCCGGGGATGGGGCCGGTGGTATTTGGGCGTCTTCGGCGCCGTCGTCTTTGGCGCCGCCATCGGACTCGCCTGGGCGGTGCCTGCCGGGTTGGCGGGGGGCGAGGCCTACCGCGACGCCATCTTCTGGGGACAGTCGGCGGGGCGGATCGTCTCTTCCTTCGCCCACAGGCAGCCCTGGTGGTGGTACGGGGCGGTGTTGCCGGTGTTGTTGCTGCCCTGGGCGCTGTGGCCGCCGGCGTGGCAGGCGGCGGGCCGGTTCCGGCAATTCTCCAATGATCCCGGGGTCCGGCTCTGCATCGCCTGGTTCGGGCCGGCACTGGTTATTTTTTCCGCCATCAGCGGCAAGCAATTCCATTACCTGCTGCCGGAGCTTCCGGCGGTTGCCCTGGTTCTCGCCCGTTTGTTATATGCCGAAGAGGAAAAACCAGAGGAAAAAGAAGAAATTCAGGGACCGCCTCCTATCAATCAGGCGGTCCCCGGCCTGTTCGCCGTGATCGCCGGCACGGCCCTTGTCGCCTTGCCGGTTTTAGGCTTCCCCGGCGCGCCCCCGTGGCTGGATTTGCTGGCGGCACAATGGGGGCTGGTCCTGGTGGTTGCCGGTTTTGCGGTCCTGCTTTCTGGCAAAGGGTTCTTGCCCGGGCGGATCGGCGCCCTGGCCGCGCTCAGTGCCGTTTTTGTGGTCGTCGGACACCTGGCGTTGCAGCCGGTCCTGGCCGCGGTCTATGACCTCCGCCCATTGGCGTTACGCCTCGCCGAATGGGAACGCCAAGGCATCCCGTTGGCCAATTTCGGCAAATATCACGGGCAGTACCATTTCCTCGGACGGCTGACGAAGCCGATGGCGGTGGTCGGAGTCAAGAACGCCGACGAAAAGAACTTCCTCGACGCCCATCCTAACGGCAGAATCGTCGCCTATCACAAGACCCTGCCGGACGCCGCCAAGCCCATCGCCGTCTATCGGTTTCGTACCCTCTTCATCGCCATTTGGGACGCCGCTACGGTAATCCGGCATCCGGGAATCGCCGAACGCTGATCCGGCGCTGCCAAAGATCCCGCCGCCGGCCTTGACAGTCGGGGCAAACAACCATAAATGATCAGCACTCAAGGCATGGGAGTGCTAATCATTCCAAATAACTCCCTTGAATTCAATAAGTTCACGGAGGACAAACAATGCAATTCAGGCCTTTGCATGACCGCGTTTTGGTTAAACGCGTAGAGCAGGATGAAAAATCCGCGGGGGGGATCATCATTCCCGACACCGCGCAGGAAAAGCCGATGGAAGGCAAGGTTATTGCCGTCGGCTCCGGTACACGCGAAGAGGGCGGAAAGGTTACGCCCCTGGATGTCAAGGCCGGCGACAAGATTTTGTTTGGCAAGTGGTCGGGGACCGAGGTCACCATCGAAGGCGATGAGCTGATCATCATGAAGGAATCCGACATCTTGGGCATCATCAGCAAGAAATAAGGGACAAATAAATGCCAGCTAAAGAAGTTAAATTCAGCACCGACGCCCGCACGCGCCTGCTTGCCGGCGTCGACGTTCTGGCCGACGCGGTCAAGATCACTCTTGGTCCAAAGGGAAGAAACGTGATCCTCGACAAGTCTTTCGGCGCGCCGCGAATCACCAAGGACGGCGTCACCGTGGCCAAGGAGATCGAGCTTGTCGACAAGTTCGAGAACATGGGCGCCCAGATGGTCCGTGAAGTGGCTTCCAGGACTGCCGACGAGGCCGGCGACGGCACCACCACGGCGACCGTTCTGGCGCAGGCCATCGTCCGTGAAGGGGGCAAGGCGGTTGCCGCCGGCATGAACCCCATGGACCTCAAGCGTGGCGTCGATATCGCTGTGTCGGCGGTTGTGGATTCTATCGTGAAGTCGTCCAAGAAGGTTTCCACCAGCGAGGAGGTTTCGCAAGTCGGGACCATTTCCTCCAATGGCGACACCGAAATCGGTGAGATGATCGCCGAGGCCATGAAGCGGGTCGGCAATGAAGGGGTGATCACTGTCGAGGAGGCCAAGGGCCTGGACACCAACCTC
>CAZQZB010000044.1:0-14640 GCA_964597695.1 uncultured Thalassospiraceae bacterium
GCTGTCGAAAGTGGTCATAAAAGGAATTCCGGTGTTGCCTTCCCTGTAGGGTTCGATATCAACCGGTTCGATTTCAATGAGATAGTCTTGCGTCATAGTCATCCATTTAGAGTAATTACCAAGAGCGTTAACAAAGTCTGCTACCCGCCTTGGGTCAAGTGACCAATTATTGAAGTGATGGAGGCACAATTTTCGGCACTTTTGGCCGTCGCCAGTGTCCGAGAATGTCCGTGTCGGGCAGTGTCATGGCCTGCCCCCATTGAGTGTGACCTGCCCCCACGAACGATACCACTTTTTAAGTTAGACTCGATGTCGAGGGTGATCTGCCCCAAGCGCCGCTGTAATATCCTTGGCGGTTTCAACGGGGGGAAGGTCAATCTCAATCGGGCGGGACTTGTAAATCACCCCTTTCCAGCGAAAACGTCATTCCTTTCCGCCGGATTTGTAGGCAAAGAACTGATACATGCTCCGGAAGGTATCCGGATTGTCTCGTTCGAACTCGTCCCACAGGTTGAGGTTAGTCATGTGCTCGTCTTGGGGAAAGCGTTCCCTGTAGCGCGACAAGACGCGGTAGGCGGAAAAGCCGGTAAAGCCAATGAATTCCAGGGCGAGTTCGTTGAGAGCGGATGCGATCCTTGAAATCGTGAAACGATGCTCCTGGGTATGGAAGATCAAATCGCGGCAGGTTGAGGTGGTGAAGAAGTCGCTCCATGTCCAGAGGTCTTTAGCAGGATGATCGTCGGCCAATTTCGTGATGTCGTAACGGCATTGGCGAATGTCGCCCGGCGTCGGGCGGTAGCCTTTTTCGGTGATCAACGACCGGGCGGCGGTTACGGGGCCGCGGGCGAGATCACTGTAAAGGCCGACATCCATGAACCCTCCGGGTTTCAGCAAATCGGCAAGTACGCGCCAACCTGCTTCGGGGTTGTTCATATGATGGAGCACGCCGCTGCATATGATTATGTCAAAACGGCGCCCCAACCCAGTAAGTTCGATTATGTCAGCCTGCATGAGTTCAAGGTTGCCTACCTCCAGTTCGCGCCTCTTGCGTTCCGCATAGGCCAAGCTGGTGAGGCTAAGGTCAATGGCGAGAACCGAGGCATCCTTAAAGTGGCATGCAGTATGGATGGGCTGATAGCCACTGCCACACCCGGCGACAAGAATTTGGGGGGCAGTCGGCCAATTGATGGCTCGTTCCTTCAGGTGGGGAAACTGATGAGTCAAGATGGAATGCAGCCTTTCGGGTTTGATAGTGCCTAAATCGAGCCAGCGTGGGTAAGGGTTTTCCTCATAATGCTTGCGCACCATATGGGAAACTTCATCGTCGATCGTCGTGAGCCGAGGTATTCGAGAACGGATTTTCCGCTCTTCCTGGGGCTCGCGGATCTGTTGCCCAAGAATTTTCGCGAGCGGAGACCCTTGGCTGAAATTTTCCCGTTCCAGCAGGGATTGGGCATTATCAAGGCTTCCCAGAATGCGGTAACACGCAATCAATGCAAGCAATGCCTCCTTGACCGTGCCGCCTTTCTTTAGGGTTTCGGTTACAGTGAGCACAAGCGCGTCGACCTGGCGTGTATCTTCAACCGTTTCGAGATAAACGTACTCGTTCAGAAAGCAATTCTGGGCGAGGGCTGTCAGGAAGTTCAGACCATCGTGCGTGGTGACGGTCCGCTCAAGTCGCCGTTCATGGGCAAGATGAAGGAAGGCCTGCCGTACCGTGGTAAGAAACGTTTCAAGCTTGATGGAGATGACGCGTGATCTCGGAATGAACCGCAATAATAAGGGCGTTGAAAGCGCACGTAGACCGTTGCCATTGGCCAGATTCTCGGCAAGAGCAGGGATGTCGTCAGCATCGGCCAGAAGCTTTAGCTCCTCCAGGCGTGCGTCCCGTAGAACGAGTTCCTGGATAACAGAAGGTGTTTTTCCTATCTTCGCAGTTTCGAAATCGAGGTATGTTTCGAGTTCTTGGAACAGTCGGTCGTCAAGAGAAATCCCGTCCATCTGAGAAATACATGCCGCCCAATTATTCCAATACTGGGGATTTTCTGGGGACAGGCGTAGCGTATGTCGGGCGGCTTTGAAGGCTTCCTCCACCCGGCCCTGGTCTTGAAACACGATGTAAAGATTGTAATGGGCGTCAACAAAATCGGGATCGATCTCAAGCACGCGCTCTAAGGTGGTAATGGCTTCATCGGGGCTCCCGTTGGCATGCAGGGCGTAACCGAGGTTGCAGAGTACCACCAGTTCGTCGGGATTGTTCTCCAAAGCGCGATTGTAGTAGACGATGGCCTCTTCCAGCTTGCCGCCATCTCTGAATGCATTGCCAAGGTTAAACAGTACCGCCGGATGTTCGGGGGCGACATCCTGGGCGTGGCGGATACTGGTAATCGCTTCCTTTGTCTTTCCCTGCAGCAAAAGCGTGCCACCGAGGTTGCAGAGTATCTCCGGGTCACCGGGATTGTTCTCCAAGGCGCGTTGGTAACAGGCAACGGCCTCTTCCAGCTTGCCGCCATCTCTGAATGCATTGCCAAGGTTAAACAGTACCGCCGGATGTTCGGGGGCGACATCCTGGGCGTGGCGGATACTGGTAATCGCTTCCTTTGTCTTTCCCTGCAGCAAAAGCGTGCCACCGAGGTTGCAGAGTATCTCCGGGTCACCGGGATTGTTCTCCAAGGCACGCCTATGGCATTTGATGGCTTCTGCTAACTCGCCTTTTTCCGTGAGCACGTTGCCCAGGTTGGTTTGGGCGTCGGCGAAATCCGGTATCAGGGAAATGGCCTTTCGGTAAACGGCGATGGCGTCTTCAAGCCGGCCAAGACTTTCAAAGGTTTGGCCCAGATTGTTGAGGCATTCGGCATTGCTGGGGTTCAGTTCAAGGGAGCGTTTCAGATAACGGATAGCCTCATTGCCGCGACCTTCTTGAAGGGCGAGGATGCCCAGTAAGTGTAGGGCTTCTGGCTTCCTGGCTTCCTTGGCCTGCCTACGGCGTTCTCTTCTGTTCATTGGTCAACATTGTGTTCAAGTCAACGAAACCTAAAAACCAACAAATTGGTCTATGGCTATATTGCTCTTTGATCGTCGTATTAAGCTGGGTTATTCCAGATTTCGTAGCTTAACAGTGAACAGCCAGTTTACTATTGCTCTTCATAAACCCCATAATAAACACTCCACAATCGGATGATTTTGCCCTTCAACCTTCGTGGCTGAATGTCTGCTTTTGGCTATAAGCGGACATTCAGCCACGAAGGTTGAAGCCCCTAAATCATACAAAATCGGGCCGGATGATCGACCTTTTGTCGGGCGAGCGTGTCCAAACCAAGCGAACCCAGCGTAGAGACTTTGAACCGCCGCAGCCGTCAGGCCTTTGCCTGTGGGTGCCTGACGGTTAGGCGTGCCAGAGAAAACAAAAGCCGCACCCAGTGACCGATATAACACTTTCCTGTCCCCTGTCGGCGTCGAGGTGTTTTACCTTAAGGCGCCCTTTTCCTTTGGCTTCATCTTAATAAGCCGCTGGAACAACTCCGCCCATGAAGATAGGCCGCCGCCAGCAAGGCGGCCGCCACGAAGTTGACCAGCCCGAACCGAACGACGAGCAAGTGTCTGTAAAGCATGGGACAATTCCTCCGTTCCGTCCCAAGTGTATGCCATGCCTGATCGCTATTCCGCAATCGTGGCGGTCAACCGCCGAGCGTGCGGGCTTGGGTTCCCCCGGCCTCGATTCACAAGACGCTGGACTTCGCCAACGGCCTTGGCGACGATGCGTAAGTCAGTCCCTTGATCCCTTAAAGCGGCGCCATGAACGACCCTGAAACCACGGACAACGAAGACGGCACCCGCGATTTTATCCGCGACGTCATCAAGGGAGACAAGGATTCAGGGCGTATCGAGGCCGTTCTCACCCGCTTTCCGCCTGAGCCCAATGGGCATCTCCATATCGGCCACGCCAAGTCCATTTGCCTGAATTTCGGCGTCGCGGCCGAGTTCGGCGGACGCTGCCACCTGCGCTTCGACGATACCAATCCGATCAAGGAAGAGATGGAATACATAGACTCCATCCAATCGGACATCCGCTGGCTCGGCTTCGATTGGGGGGAGCACCTGTATTTCGCCTCCGATTATTTCGAGCGGCTTTATGAATGGGCCGAACACTTGATCACCGGCGGCAAGGCCTATGTGGACGACCTCACGGCCGATGAAATCCGCCAATTACGGGGCACCCTGACCGAGCCGGGCAAGCCGAGCCCCCACCGGGAGCGTCCGCCCGACGAGAACCTGGACCTATTCCGCCGCATGCGGGCCGGCAAATTCGCCGACGGCGAACGGGTGCTCAGGGCCAAAATCGACATGGCATCGGGCAACATCAACATGCGCGACCCGGTGCTCTACCGCATCCTCAAGGCCCCCCACCCACGCACCGGCGATGCGTGGTGCATCTACCCCACCTACGACTTCGCCCACGGCCAGTCCGACGCCATCGAGGGCATCACCCATTCGCTTTGCACGCTGGAGTTCGAGGATCACCGGCCGCTCTACGACTGGCTCATCGATAACCTGCCCGTCCCATCGTGGCCCCATCAGTACGAATTCTCGCGCCTCAACCTGACCCATACGGTGCTGTCAAAGCGCCGTCTCATCCAACTGGTCGAGGACGGCCACGTCGGCGGCTGGGACGATCCGCGCATGCCGACCCTGGCGGGGTTGCGCCGGCGCGGCTTTCCCGCCGCCGCAATCCGGGACTTCTGCGGGCGCATCGGCGTCACCAAGAGCGACAGTGTCGTCGAAATGGCGTTGCTGGACCATTGCGTGAGGGAACTCTTGAACAAGACCGCGCTGAGACGGATGGCGGTGCTGAGGCCACTCAAGGTCACCATCGACAACTACCCGGAAGGCGGCGCTGAGACCCTGGAGGCGGTCAACAACCCCGAAGACGAGGCCGCCGGTACCCGGCCGGTGCCGTTCGGCCGCGAAATCTATATTGAGCGCGAGGATTTTATGGAGAACCCGCCGAAGAAGTTCTTCCGCTTAGGCCCCGGGCGCGAGGTCAGGCTCAGGTATGCGTATTTCATCACCTGCACCGAGGTCATCAAGGACGACGCCGGCGAGGTGACGGAACTCGTCTGCACCTACGATCCCGAAACCCGGGGCGGCAACGCGCCCGACGGGCGCAAGGTGAAGGCGACGCTGCATTGGGTGTCGGTCGCCGAAGCAGTCCGAGCCCAGGTGCGGCTCTACGGCCACCTGTTCGCCGAGCCGAAGCCTGGCGGGGACGGCGACCTCTCCCGGCACCTAAACGAGGAATCGCTGACGGTCTTGAAAGATTGCCGCCTGGAGCCCGCCCTGGCGGACGCCGAATCCGGCGAGACGGTGCAGTTCGAGCGCCTGGGCTATTTTTGCCTGGATTGGGACCCGGCCGCCGGAGCCCCTGGAGCCCTCGTGTTCAACCGCACGATGGCGCTACGCGACACCTGGGCTAGGGAAAAAGCCAAGGAAAAGGCCAAGGGTAGCGGGAAAGGATAGTCCCCCTAGAGCATTGTCCACCCAGATTGACCCGCTCTGATGTCAGGGCGGCGGCGGGCGAGAAGGGACTTCTTCGAAACCAAAAGCCGTTACAAAGGCGGAACGAAAAACGCATTTTTATTCAGACTCTTTTAAGCATCACAGCGGTATTGTCGGGGCGACCAGCGAAAGGCTGGAGCGACGGAGGGTTGGATATGTTTTCGGTAAAGAAGTACGAGCCCCGCAAGGCTGCACCCGATGAGGCGTGCCGGTATTTCCTTTCCTACCATTTAGATGCGCCGGACGCTTTGTTCGGCACGACGATGGAAAAGGAGGCCTGCCTGAATGGAAAGACCCCGGGCTGGCTCCGAGAGGCCCAGCCAAGCTAGCGGTGGCGCGTCGCCGCCTGGAGCGAATCGCGTGAATCCGCTCTGAGAATTGAAAAATTTTAAAACCCGCCGCTGCCCGCCGCCTTGTTGGGGTCGCGGGCCTTGTTTTGCCTGGATTTCCGGGAGTTTTCATGTGCGGGTTTGCAGCCCCGGCGGGCGATGATAGACTCGGGCCATGGACCAAGGGACCGCCAAGTTCCATATCGGCACGCCGGTGCGTCACCGAATCTATGGTTTCCGGGGCGTCGTCTTCGATGTCGATTCCGAGTTCGACAACACCGAGGAATGGTACAACAGCATTCCGGAAGAGGTGCGTCCCAAAAAGGACCAGCCGTTCTACCACCTGTTCGCCGAGACGCTCGAAAAGGTCCCCTACATCGCCTATGTCTCGGAACAAAACCTGGAAGCCGACCAAAATCCCGAACCCATCAACCATCCGGCGATTGAGGAATATTTTGACGTTCAGGATGACGGCCTCTTCATCGTCCGCAACAAGATGAACTGATTGGATGCGGTCCCGGTTTTCGGGAACCGCCGGGGGTTGGTGCTATCCCATTGATTCGTCGGGTCAAATTCCCTACCTTGTGGCCCTGAAACCCTTGCACCCATGGGCCGGCCCATGAAAATCGTTGTACAGAATTTCAAGACCGGGAAAATCTCGGTGGCGGACATGCCGTCCCCGGCGGTCCCCGAAAACGGCATTCTGGTAAAGACCTCGGCGTCGCTCATCAGCGCCGGCACCGACCGGGCCATGGTCGGCCTAGCCAAGAAAGGCTACGTGGGCAAGGCGCTAGCCCGGCCCGACTTGCTAGGCCGGGTCTACCGCAAGGTCAAGGACAGCGGCTTCTGGTCCACCTTCAGAGCGGTCCGGAACGTCATCGCCGAGCCCCGGACCCTGGGCTATTCGCTGGTCGGCCAAGTCCTGGGCGTCGGCTCCGGGGTCACCGGCGTTGCCGTCGGCGACCGAGTGGCGTGCGCCGGCGCCGGTTACGCCAACCACGCAGAGATTGCCGCCATCCCGGGCAACCTGTTCGTGCCGGTGCCGCCGGGAGTCGCCGACGAGGACGCGGCCTATGTGACCTTGGGCGCCATCGCCATGCACGGGCTGCGCCAGGCGGACCAGCAACTGGGGGCCACCGTGCTTGTCGCCGGGCTTGGGCTGGTCGGTCAGATCACGGTGCAGCTTTGTCGCGCCGCCGGCCTAAAGGTGATCGGCCTCGATCCGGATACCGCGAAGATGGACATGGCCCGCCCATTCGGCCTCGAGGTCGCTGCCACCCCCGATGACCCGGAACTGGCCGCTGAAATTGCCGCCGCCACCGACGGCCACGGCGTCGACGCAGTGTTGCTGACGGCGGGATCGAGGGATTCGGGCGCGCCCTTCAAGGAAATCGCGCCCCACTGCCGCGACCGTGCGCGTGTGGTGGTCGTCGGCGACATCAAGATGGACATCTCCAGGGACGCCTATTTCAAGAAGGAACTGGAAATCATGCAATCCCGGTCCTACGGGCCCGGACGTTACGATCCGGATTACGAGGAAAAGGGCCGGGATTACCCCATCGGCTACGTGCGTTGGACGGAACGGCGCAACATGAAGGCGGTGCTCGACATGATAGCGGCTGGCACGCTGGATATGCAGGCATTGACCACGCACCGGTTCCCTGTCGAGGAGGCCGACGAGGCCTATGACCTGATTTCGGGCCCGGCGTCGGACTTCACCGTCGGTATTGTTCTGACCTACGGTGACGAAGCAGAGGCTGACGCGCCTAAACCAACAGTCTCCGCGGCCCCGAAAAAGGTCGCGGGCCAAGTGGGGCTCGGCATCATTGGTGCTGGCAACTTCGCCAAGTCGGTGCTGGTGCCGGCGTTGATGAATACCGGTGGCTTCGACGTCCGGGGCGTGATTTCGGCTCGGGGGTTGTCGGCCGAGGCCCTGAAGGAAACGACGGGGGCGGGGTATTCGGCCACCGACCCAACCCGGGTGTTCGAAGACGCCGACGTGGACGCCGTCGTCATCGCCACCCGTCACGACAGCCACGCCCGTTATGCCATCGAGGCCCTGGGCCGTGGCAAGCACGTGTTCGTGGAAAAGCCCCTGTGCCTTACCCGGGCCGAGCTCGGCGGCATCGAGGTCGCCGCCAAAGAGGGCGCCAAGGAGGGCGGGGGAATCCTGATGGTTGGTTTCAACCGCCGTTACAGCCCCCTGGTCAGGGACGTGATCTCCCACTTCGAGGGCCGCAAGGAGCCCCTGGGGATGATTTACCGCGTCAACGCCGGCCGCATCCCCAAGAACGACGCCGCCGCCTGGGTTCACGACCCCGAGATCGGTGGCGGGCGCATCGTCGGCGAGGCCTGTCACTTCGTCGATACCCTGCAGGCCATCACCGGCGCTAGGCCGGTGGACCTTCACGCCACGGGATTAAACCCCGGACGCCCGGACTTGGCCGCCGCCGACGTGGTGACGTTGACCATCCGTTTCGACGACGGCTCCATGGGCACGGTGCATTATTTTTCCAACGGCGACGGGGAGTACCCGAAAGAACGCCTGGAAGTCTTCGGCCAGGACCGGGTCGCGGTCCTGGCCGATTACCGGTCCCTGGAACTCGCCGCCGGGGGCCGGACCCAAAGCCGCAAATCCCAGACCCGGCAGAAGGGCTTCGCCGAAGAGGCCAAGGCGTTCCTCACCGCCTGCCGCACCAGCACCGCGCCGGTAGCGCTGCAATCCCTGTTTGACACCACCCTGGTGACGCTGCTGGCGGTCGAGGACTTATACGGCGCCGGCAACGACACGCCCGGCGCCGTCTTCCCCGAGGACGGCGGCTAGGGTCTCCACTCACAAACCGACAGTTTGTTTGCTCTTTCCGTGACGGCCTATTCTAACGGCCGCACGAAATAGACCAACGTCCACAGGGCCAGAAGATAGACGCTTGTGAGGGATTGGACTCCCGAGACGACGCGGACCCAACCCGTGGCGCGGAGCGCGTATTCCCGGGTTTGCATGCGGCCGATCCAACTGCCCACGTTCAGGTCCCGCCAGCCGATATGGAAGGCCTACAACACGCTAAAATAGAGGCCCCAAAAAAGTATCCGCAATTCCTTAAAGTCCGATACTTTGATCCGTACCGGCTCCTTTGCACGTTGTAATCCGCCACCCGTTCCTTGGCATCGGGCCAGAAACAATGGATCCCATATTCCTTAGGCTCCGGGACCAGGATCGCCTACATGTAGGAAGAGCGAAAACGCCAAAATAGAGGCAAATAGGATCCATAACGGCCGTCCCGGCGCGAATCCCCAATCGCTTGTGGTCTCGAAAAAAATGTACCCGAAGGCGTTCTCGATAACGGGCGCGATACGCCGCTCGTTTCGTTTGATAAGAAATTAGGTGAGGTATCTCTCTTCTTCCCGGTCCATTGACCTTCAACCGGCGGATGGCCTGATCCATGGCGAAAATGGGCGTAAAAAAGGGCGCCAAAAAAGCCTTCTAACCCCCGCAGACCTCATCCATCAGCCGGCGCATGAAGTCCTCGCCCTTGGCGATCTGCGCCAAGGTAATGAACTCGTTGGGTTTGTGGGCCTGGGCGATGTCGCCGGGGCCGCAGACGACGGTGGGAATATTGACACGTTTCTGAAATAGCCCGGCCTCGGTGCCGAAGGCCACCTTGATGTGATCGTTGCGGCCGGCCAGCGCCTTGACGAACGTCACTACGTCTTCGTCTGCGTCCATTTCCAGCCCCGGCATTTCGTTGGTGCATTCAATGGCGATGCCGGTTTCCGGGCCGACGGCGTGCATATTCGTCTCAAGGGTTTCCTTCGCATAGGCGCGGACTTCGGCTTCCAGGGCCTCCGGGTTGTCCTCGGCCAAGGTGCGGAACTCGAATTCGAAGCAGCAGTCCTTGGGCACGATATTAAGCTGCGTGCCGCCCGAAATCGTGCCCGTGTGGACCGTCGAATGGGTGATATCGTAATGCTCGTCGAAGGGGCCGTCGGCTTCGAGCCGCCGCGCCATGCCCTTGAGATAAGCGATCAATTCGGCCGCGTATTCGATGGCGTTGACGCCTTCGGGCGCCAGCGCCGAATGGGCCTCCAGGCCCCGCACCTGGGTCAGAAAACTCAGCTTGCCCTTGTGGCCAGTGGCCACCTGCATTGAGGTCGGCTCGCCGACGATGCACATGGCAGGGCGCACCGGCATGTCCTTGAGTTTATCGATCAGGCGGCGAACCCCGATGCAACCGACTTCCTCATCGTAGGAAAAGGCAAGGTGGATTGGGGTCTTGAGGACGCGGTCGATGAACTCGGGCAGAAACGAAAGCACGATGGCGATGAAGCTTTTCATGTCCGCCGTACCGCGGCCGTAAAGACGCCCATCAATCTCGGTCACCTGGAAGGGGTCGGTGTCCCAGGCCTGCCCGTCCACCGGCACCACGTCGGTGTGGCCCGACAGCATGACTCCGGCCTTGCCGGGGTCGCCGAGGGTCGCGTAGAGATTGGCCTTGGTGCCTTCCTCGTTATGGACCAGCATGCTCTTGATACCGAGCCCGGAGAGGATTTCCTGGACGAAGGCGATAAGCTGCAGGTTGGATTCCCGGCTGGTGGTGTCGAAGGCCACTAGTTTCTTGATCAGGTCGAGGCTTCGCGGTTCGGGCATTGTTTTGCTCTTCTGATATCCGGCAATATATAAAATTGACGGATCGGCCGCAGTTTGCAAGCCTCACCCGGTTGCTCCAAGGGGAAATAAGAGTCGTGTGGACGAAAGCTTGCAACCCGGATTCGCGATAACCTGGTCGCCGGCCGTACCGGCCAGTTCCAGTTTGTCTGCGATCTGGTCAAGACGCCGTCGCAAAACCCATCCGGCGAAACCACTGCCGTCACCGAACTGACGGTCAAGGCGTTGAAGGGCCTTGGCCTCGGCTTCGAACGCCATCCAGTGACGCCGGGGTCCGGTGGCGAGGCATCGGACGGCCCGGCGACGACGGCTGACACCCATGCGGGCGAACCCGACGAACAGCTGGTGCTGGACGACCTGAGAAAGGCGCTGGAAGTACTCGCCCTGCCGCTGGCCGAGTTTCTGACCCCGGAGGCTTAGCCCGGTTCGGGCTCGGGAAGGCGGGTCTTGGCGTCCCTTATCCATTGCAGCGGATCGTCAGACGCCCCGCCGGCCGGCATGAGGGCGAGGGCCAGGGGCCGAGGCGGGCCGTCGAGCATGAAGGTCAAGACTCGTGCCGGGTTCTTGACGCCGTAGCTGGGCGACACCCAGCCATCGCCGAGGGCCGAGGACCAGCCTTCGCCGTCACTGGCCAGCAGGAAATCCCTGTCCCCGGCCCGGAGCTTCCACAACCCCGGCTCCACGGGCTCCGCCACGACGCCGGGATGGAAGTGATAGGGGATGCGGATGCCGTGGCTGCCGCCACCTTCGAAATCATCGACGATAAGAAGCCGGTGGCCGGCCTTTTCCAGCATTATGGCACGCACCAGCGTCAGCGGCGGGTCGAGGCGGCGGTACCCCCCGTGGGCGCCGACGAACCAATCGGCGTCATCGGAGGTTTGCCAATGGCGGACGTCGGGGGTGGCGTCGTCCCTCAAGGTCCACAAGTAATCGGGATCGACGAAGCGGTTCTGCTCCTTGGCGTCGATCATCGGTGTGTTGTGAAAGGCTGTCGACCGGAAATCGTTCCGCCAGAGCGGATCGGCGGTATAGACGTAGGCCCCGCAATCGGTGATCAGGGCGGCGCCGGTGAGAACCGCCTCGAAGGACAAGCAGTCGTTGTGGCCGTGGCCGCCGCGGCCGCCGAGGCCCACGGGCCCGCAGTCGATGAAAACGTGATCCGGGCCGGTCTTCCCGTCGCCCGAGCGCATGATGTAGACGCCGCCATCGGGGAAGGCCTGGGAGCCCAAACATGGGGACTCCGAGGAGGCCTCGGGGGCGCTTTCGGCCGCCTCGGCAGCAACGTCCGGCCCCATCATCCAGAACACCTCGGGGCCGGCGGAGGTGGCCGCTTGGCTGGTATCACCGAAAGCCAAGCCCACCTGACCGACAAGATAACGGTGGTCGCCCCAGGCCTGGGGGCCGAAGGGCAGGACCCGTCCATCGTCGGCGTCGCCCCACAGCGGCGAGGTGCCGTCGGCGCGGCAATAGGCGGCGGTGAAGGCCGCCATGCGGCGAAGCCGGGATGCGTACTCGCCGGGGACGTCGAGACCGCGTTTCAGGCGGTGAAGGGCGGGCAGCAGCAACAGCTCCAGGACAAGCCGGTGATAGGCGGTCGAGGCCTCGAAATCGACCCCGTCGGCGAACACCTGTTTGGGCAGCTCGTCATTAAGGATTTTCCATCCCCGTTTCTGCCAGGACCGGGGTCCGTTCCCGGTGCCGAAGAATAGGCCCATCACCACCAGCCCAGCGGCGTCGGCCAGCAGATGATTGCCGTTGACGTCCGACCATTCCAAGTGCCGGGAAGTGAAATCGCCATGAAGGTAAAGAAGCTTGAGAAAATCATCGCGGAAATCGCCGTCCCACCATTTGGCCGAGCGGTGGAAGACGTGGAACAGCCACGCCAAGGTGATGCCGCGCAATGCCACGTCCATGGTGCAGGCCCAATTGACGCCGCGGGCCAGAGGGTTGGCCTCCGCCCATTCCTTGATGACCTGTCTCGCGGCCTCCGCATAGCGCTCGTCGCCGGTCAAGAGGTAAGCCTGGCCCGCCGGAATCAACCACTGCAGGCGCGACAGTTCCCACGGGACCTTGACGTCGCTGTCGCGGTCCAGGTCCAGGATATTGAGGCGGTGGAAAGGGGCCATCGGCCAGCTATGGCCGCTCTTAAAATCCCGATGCCACTGGATGGGCCGGCCGAGCGCGACTTCGCCCGAACCCAGAAGATCGACCCGCCGCTCGACCGCCTTTTCTGCCGCCTCGATGATGCGGGCGCCGTCGCCGGGGCAAAAATTTTCGTAATCCCCGGCCGATATGGGTTCGGTGTAAGGGGCAAAAGGGGATTCCGCCAGCCGCGCCCACAGGCTGTCGAGGTTTTCACCCTTTACGGCGGCGAGCAATCGGCTCGGCGTCATCCGCCGCGACCGGCGCCGAGCCAGATGCTGGTCCAGCTCGGACCGCGCCTGGCGAACCAGCCAACGGATTATCACCTGGGGTGGCTTCCGCCATCCCCGGCGAATGAGTTCGAACACGCGTTTCGTCATTGCGGGGACCTACGCGGCATCGTCGGCGGTGTTGTCGACGAACCATTCGTAAGTGCGGGCAAGCCCCTCGGCGAGGGAGACATTCGGCACCCAGCCAAGGCCGTCCATGCGGGCATTGTCCAGGCGTTTCCTCCCCATGCCGTCCGGCTTGCCGGCGTCGAACGACAACTCACCCGCGAAGCCGACGACCCGGGCGACGGTTTCCGCCAGTTCGCGGATCGTTACTTCCTCGCCAGTGCCGACGTTGATGGGCGCGGGGTCTGAATAGCGCGTCATCAGGAAAACCAGGGCGGCGGCCAGGTCGTCAACGTACATGAATTCGCGCTTCGGCTTGCCTGAGCCCCAGACCTCGAACGTCGCCCCTCCAGCCAGTTTGGCCTCATGGGCTTTCCGCATCAGGGCCGGGATGACGTGACCGGCCTCCAAATCGAAGTTGTCGCCTGGGCCGTAGAGGTTGGCCGGGATGGCGGAGATGAAATCGCATTTGTATTGCGTTCGGTAGGCTTGGCACATCTTGAGGCCGGCGATCTTGGCGATGGCGTACCACTGATTGGTTTCCTCGACGGGGCCGCTCAGCAGCGTCTCCTCCGCCATCGGCTGGGGCACCAGTTTGGGGTACATGCACGCCGCTCCTAGGAACAGAAGCTTCTCGACGCCGGCCGTCCGGGAGGTGTGAATGACGTTGGCCTCGATGGCCAGGTTGTCGTAGCAAAATTCCGCCGGCCGGGTGTCGTTGGCAAGGATGCCGCCGACGGTAGCGGCAGCGAGGATGACAGTGTCGGGTTTGATGTCTCCCATCCACGCCTCGACGTCAGCCTGGCGGCGGAGGTCGAGTTCGTCGCGGCCGGCAGTCAGGACCTCGCAGTCCTCTTCGGCGAGCCGACGGACTAGCGCTCGGCCGACCATGCCCGCGTGACCCGACACCCAGACTCTTTTGCCGGCAAGGGAATAGAGCGTATCAGCCTCGGGCGCCATGGTGCCTCTTAATATCATGTGTCCCCGGTGGGTTGTCGCATTTTCCGATTTTACCGATCGGTGTTTCGTCCGGCGGCCGACTTGAGGACCGCAATCGTCTCATTCGCGGTCCGCTGCCACGAGAACCTGCGGGCCCGGGCCAGGGCCTTCTCGCTCATTTTCCGGCCGAGCGCCCCGTCGTCCAGGAACCGGCGGATGGCGTCCGCCATGTCCCCGACATCGTCCGGATTAAAGAAAATCGCACCGTCCCCGGCGATCTCGGGCATCGCCGCAGTGTTGGAGCAGGCGACGGGTGCCCCGCACGCCATCGCCTCGACCAGGGGGTTGCCGAAGGTCTCGGCGGTGGAGGGAAAGACGAAAACCTGACAGCGCCGGTAAAGTGTAACCAGCTCCACGGTCCCCAGCTCGCCCAGGAATTCGATGCTGTCTTGCAGGCCCGCCTCGGCGGCGCGCCGTTTCAGCCGCTCGAAGTAGGCTCCGTCGACGGGCCGGCCGGCGATTTTGAGGGTGAGGTTCGGATGGTCGGGACGCAGGCGGGCGAGGGCGGCGATAAGATTCTCCAGGTTCTTCTGGACGTAGATATCCGACACCGCGA
>CAZQZB010000045.1:0-2109 GCA_964597695.1 uncultured Thalassospiraceae bacterium
GTGTCGACGGCGCCCAGGCGGTGCTCTTCGTATTCGCCGGTCAGGCTGTCGATCGTGACATCACAACGTTCGCGGTGTTGGGCCAGGCGTGCGTCGATAGCGTCGCGAATGTCAGGTTTAGCCAGTAAGGTGGAAGCTGATTGACGCGCACCCTTCTCACTGTAACCCGCGCGCACAAGGGCTTGAGTCGCATTCTGATCGAGGCAATACTCCTCGATGAATTTAGCCTGCTTGTCGGTCAACACCTTAATAGCCACAGGATGTGTCTCCAAAAAACCGCCCCGGGCTTTGGAGGCACCGGGGCGAGGTATTCCACAGGGAGGACCATTTAGTCTTTATGCCATCAAGGCACACTTTCTAAATGATGACAGAAATTACTATACCTAGTGGTTACTGTCAACGTTAAACACAACATCTTGTGGTTTGCTGTATCCGTAATGATGGGCCAGCGTACCCAAGGCGGCCACCAACACGCCGCGGGCATGACGCACGTCCATGGCCCGGCCGGCACCCCACCGCTGACGAAGGGAATAATCCTTAAGGGTCATGGCATTGCCGACCACACCCCACAGGATCGAACCCCCGACCGGCCCCACCGCGGCCAAAGCCTCCCGAACATGGGTCCGGGCCGTAAGAGAATGCAGCACCCACTTCTCATGGTTCGCGGTGCCGCCGACGCCAGAAAGTCTTTCCTCCATCATGCCGCCATAATGATCCCGCATATGTGCCGCCTCGAAATCCCGCTCGAACCGAAGGCCGGCATCATACATAGCCGAATCGATACCCCCATCCGTTCGCCACTGCTCGAGCAGGCCGCGCCGGCGCAACCGGTAGGTGCCGGCCCTGATCGTCTGCTCGACGACGACCTCGGTCGCATCGGCCGGCTTGCGATCGACCACAGGGCCCTTACTTAACAATCGTTCGCGGCACGTCGCCGCATAGATTGACGATGGCTTGATTAAATAGCTCGAGATCGTCAAGTAGGACCTGACCGTGATCTGTGGATTGCAGGTATCGATAGTCCTCGATCTGGACGTAGATCGGCCGGGCGACCTGACAAAACGAAAGAGGCGCGCCGCTGTTCTCGTTTTTGGGGACCGGCTGGGCCGCCAGGACGGCGGCGACCAGGACAAGGGGCTCGAACATCACGCTCACCCACCGATAAAAGGTTAATAAAGATGATGGAACACAAGATATAGTATGTTTAAATCATACAAACCACAATATGTAGTGGCCTAAAGGCGAACGTACCCCGCTCCTGGGAGTTTAAGGGAGCTGGTGTGAGGGAGTGGGAGTCTTTGGGAGTACCTTAGACTCCCCCCTTACTCATGCTCCAGCGGGTTAGCCCCAACGGTTACCCACAACGGTGTTTGATCACCGTGCCACCCACCGACAATATTAAACTCATACCATTCAATGGCATCCTCATAGCTCATTTTCTCTCGCTTCATAAGGATGGCGATCACCTTGCTCTCATCATAGGCAACGATATCTAGCTGACCGCACCGCCGCCCTATACCGATGATAGCGTCATCAAAGCCGTCCGCCGTTAAAACACTCATGCGAATCCCCCTTCTCCCATAAAAACAACCGCCCTATGAGGTAAAAACACATAGGACGGTCGTTAATATCTAAAACTGCCGGTCCTGCCGCAACATACCCTGTTTTACAGCATATTCGGTAGTGCCGACGCGAGTGCGGGTGTTCATTAAAATGTCGCGCGAGGTGTTCATTCTGGCGAGGCTGGCGGCGATGTTAATGTTCCCCTCCTCCTTGTTCCAAACAATACGATCATCCTTATAGTGCAACGGACGACCCCTCTTCACACCGTTACCCCCACGGGTGGTGCGACGTCCCCCATTGCCGTTGCCGACAACGGTATTGATTTTGACGTTGAGGTTGTCGGGATTCAACATCGACAACGCGGTAAAGATATCACCTAACGGCGATACAGTTATAAACTCGACTGTCACTTGATTTTTCACAATGATCTCCTATTTAGTTCGATGCCACAATAGGCGCACCGAGCTGGACCCCCATAGTCGAAGGCCCAGGTCGCTGCGTCTATTTAAAATGGAATCTTGTCATCGAGTGTGTCGCCGCCATTAC
>CAZQZB010000045.1:2209-14609 GCA_964597695.1 uncultured Thalassospiraceae bacterium
GTCGCTGCGTCTATTTAAAATGGAATCTTGTCATCGAGTGTGTCGCCGCCATTACGGACATTAATGACCTCAGCTTCCCATATATCCTTGGCCTCCGGGACGACGCCATTTGATTTTTCCTCGAGGGCCTCGATGATGCGGCAGACCTCTGCCATGGTGTAGATACGGCCGCCGACACCGTTGGCCCTAAGCGCGCCTGCCGTGGCATTGTCCTTTGTGATAACGTACCCAACGCCCGTCTCCGGATGCCGGCGCAGCCATCCCAACGCGACGTCAACCACGACGTCGGCGCCGGCGGCGTCCGCGGCAGCGTCCAATGCGCGCCATCCGCGCGCCATTGCCTTCGCCTTCTGCGCCACCATTTCAGCGTCGCCGTCGTCGATGGCGGCATCCAACTGGGCCTTGGCACGGCCAAACTTAGCGGCGAGGTCGGCTTCGACCAGTGTCGGCAGCCTGTCGAAGCCCCACTTCTGCTCCATGGCTACCGCCACGGTGTCGGTGGAGCGGCAGGCCGCATAGATGGCCTCGGCCTGAGCGGAGCCGACCGCGTCTGGGTTGGTCAATCGATCTGGTCTACGTTGCTTCATTGTTAATACCCTTGTTTTCGGGGATCGGTGACCACCGTTTCACCGTTCCCTATAGGGGGAACGGTGGAAACGGTGGTAAAACACCGTTTTCCGTCTTCCACCGTTACGGTGGAAACGGTGGAAACGGTGGTTAAATTATCCAAAAGAAATCTCCTTTATGACCGACAAAGCCATCGGCAATTAGGGCTGTTTTTGCCGTATCAAATCGGTTGGCTTGCCTTTCGTAACCCCATTGCGCCTCTTCGAATGCCGCCTGTTTCCATGGCTCGATATTGACGCCTTTACACCCTGGCGCACCCTCGGCCGTGCTGATATATGCGATGTCCGTATCCAAGAGCTTGAGCAGTATTTTCAGGGCGATCTTCATATTCTTACCTGACGGGAGCCTTTTTTTGGCCCGCTTGGCGTCTTTCACGTCGGCCTCATAAACAACGCACGACGTCTTTTGTTTGTTGCGCCTGGTTATCCCAAGCTCGACGACGGTCAGGCCGAATGCGTATTCCTGGTCGCCCTCGAATTCCCGTTGTTTGGTCACCCGCGCCATTGAAATATCCCCCCCAGGCGGCCGGGATATCTCGATCTCGGTGTCGGTGGCCGCCCTGAGTGAGCTGTGGCCGCGTGCTCCGCGGGCCTGGTCCTTACCACTGTGGTGGATGAGGCAGACATGGACGCCGGTGGCGGCCCTGATGACGTCGGTGTTCTTGACCAGGGCGCCCATGTCGTCGGGACTGTTCTCGTTGCCGCCCGACAGGGCCCTTGCCAGGGTATCGATGACAAGTATGCGCAGGGGTACGTCCATCCTGGACTGTTCGAGCTGGATGGCAGTGACCAGATCGCCAAGGTCGGCCTTCGGGTCCAACAGGTTGATGGAGGTGGTGATGACGCCGAGAGGTGGATTGGCATCGCCGTTATCGAGGTCGCCCTGATAATGGAACTTCAGCGCCGCGATCCTGTTGGTGATGCCGTGGGCGCCTTCTAATGCACAATAGATGACAGCACCCTTGTCGACCTCGAGGCCGTTCCAGTTTCGGCCGGTGGCTATGTGGAAGGCGAGGTCGAGCACCCAGAAGGTCTTGCCGGTATTTGATTCACCGTAGACCACAGACATCTGTTGACCACCCAGGGTATCCTCGACGAAATCCGTCGTGTCTGTCGTCGCTTCTATATTCTTCCACCAGGTGACGGCGAAGCGCGGCGGCGGTTCACCGGTGTCATGCTTCACCTGCTCTTTCTTATCTATCGTATCTTCCGGGCCCACCTGTTGCGGCTGTTCTTCCTGCTCTGGCCGCTCTTGCCTTGCCGCCTTCTCCAGGATCTCGGACCTGGCCTGCTCCGCCGGATCGTAGCCATGCCGGGCGGCCATATGAAATACGGTGCCGGCGCCGATGGTCTTGACCTCGCCGATCGAGTGCCAGAGCCTGTCCGTCTCCCTGCTGTCGTATTTTTTCGATCTTCTCGACCAGATGGTGAACAGTTCCCGGCCGCCATCGCCGAGCGCGCCCTTGATGGCGTGCGCGGTGTAGACCCAGTCGTCGTAATGGAGATCGTCGTTCGGCAGGTACGCCATGGCGGCGCGTATCTTGGAGGCCGTTGATTGCTGCTCACTGTTGGCGAAATCGAAGTGCATGTTGTTCTTGCTGTTGCCCGACAGGGACCGTGCTTTGATGTCGCCATGTTCAGCGAGGGCATTGGACGCCATCGTCAGAAAACCGGTGAGGTCCTTGGGTGTGACCTTGGTTAGGCCGCCCGGGCCGACGTCCATGATGCTGTCTTTCGGCCAGCGGTAATTCTTTTTGGTGTCGGGGTGCTTGCCTGAAGCTACGAACTGCTGGCCATCGCCCAGGATCTCGACGTTGGCGTCCATGCCTTCGATGTCGTAGATACCCGTCTTGACCTTGGTGAAGGGCTCCGAGCACCGATACACCAGCAGCGTCTTGGGCGCCGCTCCGACCCGCTCTGGTGCCGCCCCGAGTTCGCTGAGCGCCAGATCCTTGATGACGCCGGCCGCGCCCTCATGCCTGACGTCGATGTCGACGGCGACGATGTTCGACGCCCCGCCCAATACGATGCCTATGTTGGACTTGGTATACCGCTTAAAATCCTTGGCCGCGGCTGGGCGCTTATGCCATCCGGCTAAGATCGGCACCTTGCCGTTGAGGGGGGTGATGTCGTATCCCAGATTTGATAATTCTTTGCCGTATCTCTCGTAGCGTGACATAAAGAAGTGTCCTGCCCTTAGAAGTGCTTTGGTCAGTGCCTCTGGCGGCTCGACGGGGGGGAGGGGGCAAAGGTTTGACCCCCTCCCTTACCGTCAGGCAGGTGGGCAGATACCCACCCGACGATTAGAATTCGTCGTCGCCTTCAGCCTCATCGTCGTCGGCCTCGTCTTCGACCGGTGCCGTCAGGCATTCGGGCTTGTCGGCCCACTTCTTAAGCTCAAGGGTTGGCACAACGGTCGAGCCCTTCTTGTATTTCAGCTCCTCGCCGCCCTTGAAGATGACGATCGCGGCCTTATTTTCGTCGTAATTGTCGTCGGCCTTGACCGCTTTCATAAGCTGGACCAGCCCCGTCCATGCGCCGGCGCCGGCCTGTGACCACGTCGCGGCCGTTTCCTTGTCGATGGCGATACGGACATCGAAGCCCTTTTTCCACTTATCGCCGCCGACGTCGGCCGGCTGGGGCGAGAATCTGGCGGGGCTGTCGTTCCACTGCCACTCGGGCGCGACGCCCGGGGATCCGTTCGAGTAGCACCAGCCCGTCCTGAGTGTAGATAGGTCGAATGCCACACCCTTTTTGAACTTGGGCGTGACGTCTTCGCGATTGCCGTCGGCATCCCTGAGAGAGAACGTCCTTCCGGAAATCTCGCCGTCGGTCGTCTCGCGGGCGTGCCAATTCAGGAACGGCCCCGCTGCGCCGGAGGCGCCTTCATCAAAGTCATACATCGTCTAGTCTCCTCTGTGTTGTTGGCCTTCGGCCAGTTTTCCCACTACGGGAACTATTTTGGATGTCAGGCACACAGCCTGCGTTTCGTTTACCGGGCCTTTGGCGGGGCCTTCCAACTTGGGCCAACGATCCTCTCGGGCTCGTTCATCCAAATTCTTTTCATTCATATGGACAGTCTGGTAAGTTGCACGGCATGGCCTTCTCATTGGGTCGGCCGTCTGGATTAGTCAAATTGATCGAACATATTTCACAATGTCCGGTGATGTCGTAACCTAAGTCGCTGTGCGTCATTCTGCGGACGAGCTCCAAATCCCTATCGTCAATCGCGGCTATGGACAGCCTGGTCGCGTATGCGCGCATCTGTTTGTCGGTCCCCGGAAAATTAGCCATCATCTTAAAAGCGGTGCCGGCGCTGTCCTTGACTCTTACTAAGCGCCGTTCGAGTTGTTCAACCTCAGTCCTTCGGGTATTTTTCAGGCACCGCCTCATATCCCATAGAGCTCCATCCTGGTGGCTTCGTCGCCTCTCCAATAGAAGCTGTCGGGATTGACGGGAACCATGTCCTTGAGCTGGTCCTTGGTGCCGGCGCGTAAGAATTTCTCCTGGCGGTTCAGGTGGAACTTGATTTCCTGCATGATCTCGTCGGGATTTCCATGGTCCTTGAATTCGGCTTTCTTCGGCGTGACGTACAGGAAATAGACGTGGTAGCCGTCGTTGGCCTTCTCATAGAACCCGCGCTGCCGGCGGTGGGCGAAGGACATAACGGACGGCATGCGTAGCGTCGTCTTGAGGTCGACGATGCGGTTATGCTTAGGATATTTCAGATCGATGTAGCCGATGAATGGCAGCGACCAGCCCTCACCCCTACACGTCATTTTGACCTTGTGCTGGTCATGCCCTTCGGGGAAATCCGGCTTGCCGAGGTGCTCGAGCTTCGAAATAGCGAGCTCGGTCATGGGCCGGATATTGCTTCGTTCCTTATTGGCCCGGCCGTCGTCGTCGAACATGATTTTGTCGTCAAAATCTGATTCCGCCCGGGCCACGGCGTCATCGATGTCCTGGCCGTGGGCGAGCACGCCGACAAGGGCCTGCTCCGTGAAAATCCCACGCCACATGGCGGATGACCCCGAGCCGCGGCGGCCGAATAAATAATGTGCGACCCAGGCGTCCGGCGCCTCGATCCACTTGTTGATCTGGCTGACCGATGAGTGTTTCAGGCCGTGTATCTCGAAGCCGTTCTTAGGCGCCATTATCATGCTCCATCATGCTATTTCCCAGGCGATCGCCAGGTAATTGATCGCGTCGATTATTGAGTCCTTGAATGCGGGGTCGTTGGCGTCGCAGCGGCGCAGCCGGTCGAGCTTCTCGAGCACGTTCTCGAGGGCCATGTCCCTGGCGGTGGGCTCTCTATAAAAATAGGCGCCCTTCAGTTTGGCTAGATCCTCGTAGTGGACCCCCGCCGGGCCGTAGATGCGGCCTCGTTCCAATAGGATATCCAGGGCCGAGCGTAGGATGTCCTCGGCACTGCGGGCGGCGGGGTTAGGTTCCGATATTGAGGTGGTTGTCATTTGTTGTGTCCCTGTGGGTCAAAAACCAGTGTGCGATTAAAAGTGCCTCGGCTTTGTTTTCGTCTTTCTTCCTGGCCAAGTCTTGGGCCAGGCCGGGGAAGAGTTGGAGCGCCTTCATTCTCGAGCTCTCTTTATCCTTTGGTAGATTAAAGTGGCGCTTCCAGACCGAGGCGGCGACGTATTCGGTCGGGCAGGTGAGGCCGTGGAGGATCCCTTCAACGACGCCCAGGCAGCGCCCGAATTTGAACATTGAGCTGACCCCTTGGCCTGGGAAGGCGCCTGCCCGCTCGATGATGGCGATGTCCGGGCTCCATCCCCTAAGTCGGAGGGTCAACTCGGCGCCATTGACCAACCGTTGCCGGCCGGTGCCCATGACCGGCATGTCGGCGACCGCTAGATACCCATGGCCGAGGAGGGCGACGGCGCCCGAGAGGCCTGGGTCGATGCCGAGGCAGATAATATTGTTCTGGTATCTGGGCATCAGATGGGGTCCGCCGGATATATGTCCGGGCGCAACTCGGAGCGGGGGACGCCGGTGATCCGCTCCACGTCCAGGACCCGTAGCACGGGGGTGCGCTTCCAGCCACTGACGGACGGCTGGCGAATGCCAAGCGCGTCGGCGAGGCGTTGCACGCCGCCGGCGATAGCTATTGCCTTTTTTAGGGGATCGGTTCGCATCCCCCACTTCTAAGGTATTGGCTATTAGCGGTCAACAAAAAAATAGGGATAGGCTATTTCGTTGATTAATATAGGGTTACGCTATACAGTGAGTTATGTTTTTAGAGCGTCTCAAATACGCCCTCGAAAAATCAGAGCTGTCGCAGGCTGATATCGCTCGCTACTTGAAAGTGAGCCAGCCGAGTGTGAACGCCTGGTTCCATGGTAAATCCCGGCCCGACGTCGGCCGGGTTGGGAAACTGGCGAAGCTCTTGGGGATTGATTTAACCTGGTTGATGACGGGTGCGGGGGAGATGTACGCAGGCGACGGCACCCCGCTTGGGAACGACGGCATCCCCGGTTCCGATGCTCCCTCGGATGCGTGGGATGAGGATGATGTCTTCGGCGAATATGAGGCCGCCTGGCGCATTGTTCACGATGTCATGGCCGACGGCGTCCCCGTGAACTTGGGCCGTATTTGCCAGCGCCTTAATATAGAGGTCGTGCAGGTCGAGGCCGTCGATACGTTTTGCGGGGGGATCCGGCGAACGAACGATCGGTATCAAATTTCCCTAAACGCTAATCATCATCCGAATCGTCAGCGGTTCACCTTGGCCCACGAGATCGTTCACTACCTCGAACATCGCCACCAGATCGGCGACGGTATTATCGACGACGAGCTGCGGCGCTCGGGGTTGTCGACCGGAATGGAAGTGGAAGCGAATAGATTGGCGGCCGAGATCCTGATGCCCGACGAGATCCTCGAAAAAGCGTTTCTGGACGAGGAGCTCGACCTCGAAAAATTAGCCCGACGACTTCGCGTTTCGAAACAGGCCTTAGCCATCCGCTTGGGCGTCCCCAATAGCTAGTGATTACAATCAAATAAGTCATTAGCTAAAAAATTCATTGACACCCTATAGTCAGTGCCTATACATTCTCAATATTAGAGGAGGCACTGACCAATGACGAACACGCATAAATTCACTGAGAGCGGCCTGGGGGAGGCTCCCTTCCGCTTCGTCGATGTCGACGAGAAACCCGATGGTTGTCGCCATTGTGGCACCGGCATCCGCATCCGCTTTCATATCGTTTCCGCTGATGGCGTCCGCTCCGTTGTAGGCTCGACCTGCATCGAGAAGACAGGTGACCAAGGCCTGATCGACATCGCGAAGGCGGAGAAGAACCGCCGCGCCCGCGAGAAGGCTCAAGCCAAACGTCACGCCGCCATCGATGCCGAGTTCCAGGCCCAGCGTGACCGCAACGGCGGCTTCACAGATTGGGAAGTGGCCGAGCAAAGGCACGTCGCCGAAAAGACGGCTCGCCTTGAGGCCCTCAAGCCCATCATCGCCCTTGCCGATGATCTCGAAGACGGTCGCGGCGGATTCCGCGATAGCGTTGCCAGCGACCTTCGCAACGGCATCCTACCCACCCCCCGCGGAATCGAGATCGTTATCGAGATCTTGGGCGCCCCCGCGGTGGCGGCCTTCAAGGCCGTCGACGCTCTCGACCGGCGTCGGTGCGCTGGTTAACTAAGAAACAAAGGGAGAGAGAAAGATGACCGACCAAGAACGTGACTTGTATAACGAATTAGCCTTCTTATTCCATCACAGCCTAATCCAGCCCAAAGAATACCCAGCATTAGAAAAACTAGCGATTGAATTACAGGAAAAAGAAGCCGCCTAACCCCAACCCCATCGGGCATCAGCCCCCAGCCCCGGAGCCGCGAGAGAGCGGTGGCCGGGGTAAGGGCGTGAGAGAAACACTTAATAGGAGGCACTGACCAATGACCAAATATAAATCTTATAGCCGCACCGAGTTGCAGTATCAGCTCGATGCTGCTGACCTTCATAACGACGCCGATACCGTCACCGCCGTGCAGAAAGAGTTCGCCCGGCGCGACGATGTCGACCTCGGCATCCCCACCTTCCTGCGCGTCGGTCATCCCGACCGCGAGGAGGCCGTCGCCAAAGGCAGGGCCAGACTTGAGGCCTTGCCGCCTTCCCCCAAGCTTAAGCCGCCGCGGTTGGCGCCCCTCGCGGGCGTCGTCGGCAAGGGTCTTGCCAAGATCCAGGATGAAAATACTCAGGCAAGGGGGCAGCTTGCCAAGCTCGGCTATTCGAAGGGCTTTATCAGCCGTGTCTCTTTGAAAAGAGCCAGGCAGGTCCTCGAGGACATCCGCACCGGTAAGGGTGCGGTGAGGGAGGATCAGGCATGACCTATAGAATATTCACGCGAACGTGGTGGCGTTCGAACAAGGACTGGCCGAACGGCCTCGAGCCCCACGCCGGCAAGCAACGCACCATCGGCCGGGCCGATACAGAAGCGGAAGCTGTCGATCTCTGCCAGGAATGGAATGCGACCCATGATCCCGGTCGTTTTAGCCGTAAGGCTGAATTCGATAACATTTAGGAGGCACTGACCATGATTAGATTCAACTCTCAAAAACTAGCCTGCGTCGCCCAGGCCGCTTCCTCCGAGGAAGCTCGCTATTACCTTTGCGGTGTTCGCTTTGAAGACGGCCTGGCGATCGCCACCAATGGCCACGTCCTGACCGTCGCGAAAGACGACGATGCGCCCAAGGGCCAGACCGGTCTGCTACCGGTGTCCCCAAAAGCCATCACGGCACTAAAGAAGAAGGCAGCCGATCGCGCCGTCTTCGACGCCGGCGTTCTGACGGTCTGCGACATCTCTGGGCAGGTCCTCTATATAGAGCCCAGCGTCGAGATCGACGCCACCTTCCCTGACTGGCGCCGCGTTGTGCCAGGTGAGATCGGCGGTGCGACCGATGCGGCCTTCGCCTACGGCGTACTCAAGATCCTCTGCGACACGCGCAAGATCCTCGGCGCCGAACTCGGGCTCCGCCTCACCGGCAGTGATCAGTACGCGCCGCATACGGTGACCTACGACGGCGTAGACGACGTCGTGTCGGTCGCCATGCCGATAAGGGCCAGTGACGCTATATATCCCGACTGGCTGTCGGCGAGGGCCGAGAAGGTGGCGGCATGAAAGCACAAACCGTTAATTTCACCTATCACCTCGGCGATAATACCCTCGAGGTAGAGGCCACCGTCACGCCGGTTGTCGGCGCCGTCCGCTATTCCGGCGGCGGCGGCCAGCCGGCCGAGGGCGGGGAGGTCGAGATCCTTGAAGTTCGACTGTTGGATCTCGACAGCAATAAGTCCGTGCCATTTAACCCCGACGGCATCTTCACCCGGCGCTGGGCGCGCGCTCAATTTTACGACCTATACAAGGAGCTTGAGGAAGCCGCCGGCGAGGCCGCGGCGGAGGGGGAAGCGGCATGACCCGGCCGACGCGCCTGCACCTGCTCGAGGCCCGCACCGTGGTCATCCATTGGCGGTGGTACAAACAAAGCTATGTCCGCCTCTGCAACCGCGTCCTCCGGCAGTGGGGGCATCTTCTGTGAGCTATCTCGTGGGCCTCATCATCGCTTTTTTGCCTATGGCGGTGTTCGTCGGCGCCTGCATCGTTCTGCAACGCCGCCGCCGCCGTCGGCGAGAGATGATGATCAAGAGCCTGTACACTGAGCCAGAAACCAGGAGGTTCAATTGAAAATCCTCCTCGTGGTTTATTTAGTGGTCGTGACACCGGAAGGCGGCATCGCCACCAAAACGGATCATATCCTCCACGCCTCTGCCGCGAATTGCGAAAAAAGCAGGGGGCGCCTCATCCAGGCCTTGACCTGGGTCAAGCAGAGGCGTGACGGCAAGGGCCGGATCCAATCAACTGTCGCCTACAGCATCGCCAAGGCGGTCTGTATCCAGGTCGCCGGCGACGCTGCGGAGGCCCTAAAATGACGTCATCGATGTACGGCGAGAGCGGCTATCTCCGCGTCGACGATGATGCGTATTTCACCCCCGAGTGGTGCACCGAGGTTCTTTTGCGGCACGTCACGTTCCCTATGAGCCTCCTGTGGGAACCTGCCGCCGGCGACGGCGCTATGGTTAGGCCCCTGGTTAGGGCCGGCTACAGCGTCGTCGCCACCGATATCAACCCTCGGGCCGACGATATTACTACTGAAGATTTCTTTGAGACCCCTGGGCCGGAGGGGGCCACCGCCATCGTTACCAATCCGCCGTATACGTTGGCCAAAAATTTCATTGGTCGGGCCCTCGACCTTATCATGGCGCGTCACGGCATCGTCGCTATGCTATTGAGGAATGAATATGACTGCGCTGCTGGACGCCAACATCTCTTTGGCCGCAATCCTTTCTATGCCCAGAAGATCGTCCTGACCAAACGACCGCGATGGTTCACCGACGACAGGGCAAGCCCGCGGCATAATTTCGCCTGGTATGTTTGGGACCACAGCTACCCCCAGCTCGGCATCTCATCTGGAGCGTCGGCGCCGGCGCTGAAGTATGATCAATGAAGGACTACAACATAACCCTTAAGGTGAGGAACAACTGGCTGTTGTCGGCCATGCGGGATTCCAGAATCTACACGGTGGCGGATTTGTATAGGGCGACGGGGATCACTCAAAGTACCCTGGGTGAATACCTTAATCTAAAGGCGCTTCCCATCCATAAAAAGACCGGGGAATGGAAGGAGACGGTGCTCAAGATCGCAGCCGTCCTGGGCCGGATGCCCGAAGAACTTTTCCCGCCTCAGCATATCGAGAAGGCCCTCCCGATCAATCGCGGCGAGCTGTCGGCGTCGAGAGAAGAGATGCAATGGCTGGCGGATAATGCCCCGGCGCAAAGAAACCCGGAGTTGCTCATGGAAAAGAAAGAGGCCCTGGAGCGGCTCGATGCTTTTCTGTGGCTCAAGCTGACCGACAGGGAGCGTACCGCCGTTCTTATGCGCGCCAAGGGCGCGACGTGGGCCGAGATCGGACGCGATGTCGGTCGGGATCCGACGGGCAAAGGAGGCCGGGCCGATAAAAACAACGTATCCACAGAAAGGGCACGCCAGCTCCACTGTAAAGCTATCCGAAAATTACAGCGCGCCGCTAACTACAACGATAGCGCGGGCGGCATGGGAATCCTCACGGACGCATTCGACGCCGTCAAGAGGGACGACGGGGGCAGTCTATGAGGCGGGTTATTTTAGAAAGTCCTTTTAAGGGCGCCGTCGAGCGCAATACCAAGTATGCCCGCGCCTGCCTGAACGACTGCCTGCAACGCGGCGAGGCCCCCATCGCGTCGCACCTCCTCTACACTCAGCCTGGTGTCCTCGACGACACCGTGCCGGAGGACCGGCGTCTTGGCATCGACGCCGGCCACGCGTGGCTGGCGGGCGCCGAGGCCGTGGTGTTGTACGTCGATCACGGCGTGTCCAGGGGGATGTCGGTCGGGATCCGACGGGCAAAGGAGGCCGGCGTGCCGATAGAGTGGAGACTGTTGGAATGAGGCCTTTCTCTGTACCCCAACTCGCAGATCGGTGGCAATGCTCCGAGCAGCATATCAGGGACCTTGTTAGTAGCGGTGCCTTGCAACACTTTCGGCTCGGGCGTTTAATAAGGATCCCGGATTTAGCAGTACGAGATTACGAATCATGCTCACCAGACACCGAGGCAAGTGGTCTTGCCGAACCGCCGACGGTCGTCGATTTTCAACTGGCCTCCCCGCCGAGCGGCGTTATCGTGAAGCTGCCGAACGGAAGGCCCGCGAAATCGAGCGCGCCCTCGGAGCCCCCCAAGGAACCACGGTAGCCGACATCATGGCGGCGTACCTGCGAGACCTGGACCAGAGGGCCGTCGACAAGGAGCGGCCGCGCTGGGCGTGGAAACAGCTTGCCGACTTTTTCGGCCCGCTGACGCCCAACCAGATCGGCCGGCTCACTTGCCGGGATTACATCAGGCAACGCCGCCGGGCTGGCCGCGCCGACGGCACTATCATCAAGGAACTTAACACGCTCCGCGCCGGGCTACGGTGGCACGACAAGAACACCCCGGCCATAATCGAGATGCCGCCGGCGCCGGCGCCCCGGGACCGGCACCTGACCCGAGACCAGTTCGCCGGGCTTCTAGCGGCCACGACGGCGGCGCACCTAAAAGTGTTCCTACACCTGGCCATCGCGACGGCCGGGCGAAAGGAGGCCATCCTGCAAATGACATGGCCCCAGGTTCGGTGGGACCCTAATGAGATCTGGCTTGGCGTGAAGCCGAGCGGCAAGAAGCGGGCAACGGTGCCGATGACTAAGACGTTGAGGAGGGTCTTGGAAAGGGCCCGCGAACAGAACGTCAGCGGGTATCTGGTCGAGTGGCATGGCCGGCCTTGCGCTGACGTCAAGAAAGGTTTCGCGGCTGCCGTTGCGGCCGCCGGCCTCGAGGATGTGACGCCCCATGATCTCCGGCATACGGCCGCGGTCTGGATGGCCGGCGCCGGCGTGCCGATGTCAAAAATAAGTCAGTACCTGGGTCACTCAAGCACGAGTGTCACCGAGCGGATCTACGCCCGCTACCAGCCTGATCATCTACGCGATGCGGCCGACGCGCTCGAGCTATAGACAGTGCTCTTTGGTACACTCGTACCAAATACCGTGTGCGAAACGTGAACACTTGGGTTACTTGGAGCAAGATATGGTGCAAACGAAGCCACTTGGGCCAAACATGATGTGTTTCCCCTGTTCTCCGAAGGCAGAGGTCACAGGTTCGAATCCTGTCGGGTGCGCCATTTTTTTCAA
>CAZQZB010000046.1:0-14496 GCA_964597695.1 uncultured Thalassospiraceae bacterium
CATGATCGCGCCGCCGCGCGAGACAATCCCGGTGACTCGGTTCGCCGTCAAGTGCATGTATTTGAGGCGCACGCCGGCGTGGATGGTGAAGTAATCGACGCCCTGCTCACACTGCTCGATGATGGTGTCGCGGAAGATCTCCCAGGTCAGGTCCTCGGCCCGGTCGACCTTCTCCAAGGCCTGGTAGATGGGTACCGTGCCGATGGGCACCGGGGAATTCCGGATGATCCATTCGCGGATGTTGTGGATGTTCTTGCCGGTCGACAGGTCCATGACGTTATCCGCGCCCCAGCGGATCGCCCACACCATCTTGTCCACCTCATCGGCCACTGAGGACGTCACCGCCGAGTTGCCAATGTTGGCGTTGATCTTGACCAGGAAGTTCCGCCCGATGACCTGCGGTTCCAATTCCGGGTGGTTGATGTTGGCGGGGATGATGGCGCGGCCGCGGGCGACCTCGTCCCTGACGAATTCGGGGGTGACAATTTCCGGGATCGAGGCGCCGAAGCTCTCGCCCTCGTCGATGCGGGCCTTAGCCCGGGAGGGGTCGTGCTCGCGGACCAGGTTCTCGCGGATGGCGATGAACTCCATCTCCGGCGTGATGACGCCTTCACGGGCATACTTGATCTGCGTTGGCGCGGTGCCGCCCTTGCCCCGGAGCGGCCTGTGCCGGACCGGGAACTCGGGCACCAGGCGTTCACCGTCGGCGTTGTTGTCCTCGGGCCTAACGGCGCGGCCCTCATATTCCTCGACGTCGCCGCGGGCCTTGATCCACTGCTCGCGGAGCCTGCTCAAGCCTGCCTCAATGTCGATGGTGACGCCCGGGTCCGTATAGGGCCCGGACGTGTCGTAGACGACCAGCGACGGCTCGTTCGCGGTCTCGTGCACCGCGATCTCGCGCATGGGTACGCGGATGCCGGGGTGGATTTTGCCACGGGCGTAGAACTTGCGGCTGGCCGGAAGCGGCCCGGTAGTGACGTCTGACGTTTTCGGCTTGGTGATAACGTTCATCGGCTGGAACTCCCTTCCCTTCGCCGGCATTACCCGGATCAGGTTCTTAGGGTCGCCGTGCCCCTTCTGCGCGCTATGGAGGGCCGTCGGCTTCTCAGCCCCTTGTCGGGGCTCCCCTCGGAACTTTTTAAATGTGGGCCTCGAAGGGTCCGGCGTCAAGGAGAGTCCCCTCGCCCAGGGGGAACTCCCCGCCTTCTCGCTGGCCGAGGCCTTCCCAGAACATTGCGTCCATCGCCGGGTCGTCGTCGACCACCACCAGGGTCTTGGGCATGGTCATGGGCCTCCTAGCCGTTGGGGATGGGGCGGCCAGTCCTTTGTCTCCGGCCCTTGTCCCTGGTCCGCGATGCCCTATTATGCATGGTATGGGGTTCTTTCTGTAATTGTTACGGCAAGGAAAGATGGAAAAAGCGACATTCGGAGCCGGTTGTTTCTGGGGCGTCGAGGAGGCGTTCCGCCGTGTCGAGGGGGTGACAAACGTGGCCGTCGGCTATGAGGGCGGCACGACCCGGAACCCAACCTATGAGAACGTGTGCACGGGCCAGACCGGGCATGCCGAGGTGGTCGAGGTGACGTTCGACCCCGAGCAGGCCAGCTATGAGCGGTTGTTGGAGGGTTTCTGGACCTGTCACGACCCGACCCAGTTCAACCGGCAGGGCCGGGAAGTGGGCACCCAGTACCGATCCGTCATCTTTTTCCATTCGCCCGAACAGGAAGCGGCCGCCCGGGCTTCTCTCGAGGCGCTCGAGAACTCAGGGGCCGCCGGCGGCAAGATCGCCACCGAAATCACCAAGGCCACCGACTTCTGGCGGGCCGAGGAGTACCATCAGCGGTATGTTCAGAAACAGGGCCGGCGGCGGGGCTTGCTGTAGCTGGCATCCCTCGAGACGCCCGCAGGCGCGGGCTTCTCAGGACGAGGCGCGGCGGTAATCGTGATCAATGAGACTCATCCCGAGCCGGCCGCAGGCGGTGTCGAAGGATGGCCCGGTTAATCGGTCGGATGCGGGTCAACCAGCGGACGGTCCTCTTTGCGGCCGGGTTTGGCTGCGTGTTGCATGGCAAACCTCCTATGAGAAATGCCATCCTGGCGGCGTATGATTTCAAAATAGTAAACGCCGGGAGGAAAACCGGCGTAATGGGGTGGGCCGGGAACGGCGACCCTGCGGGACATTTGGGGGCTTTAAACCGGAATTTGCTCGGTTTCGTTCAAGGCCTTTTTCTTCGCCTGTTTGGCCCGCTTGGCGGCCAGCTGCTTGAAGGCTTTAGCCATCTTCTTCTGGGCGCGGCCAGAATCGAACAGGTTTTTTTTGCTCTTGCTCATCCTCATCCTACATTCTCGATGCTGGTGACGGCTCCCGGTTCCTAAAAGCCCGGCCCCTAAATGCCTGCCCTCAAGCGGCCTCGCCACCCGAACGCCAGGCAGCCGTACCCTTGCAGGTCGGGCAAACGCGCTGGCCGAAGTGCTCGGACACGAAATCCTTGGCGCACATCAGGCAGGGGCGTTTCTTACGCTCGTTCTGACGGTCGGATTGAGGCTTCTTATTATCGTTGCGGCGGCTGGCCATGAGCAAACTCCTACGTCTTGACGCTCGATCAAAACTCCATTTTCCGGAACGAAACCAGCGCCTTGCCACCAAAAGCGGCGCACCAGCATCCTCAGGCTGTCCAGAAGTGGTTACCCTTAAACGTCTATTCAGTAAACATGATGACCGATATCATGCACTATTCACCGGCAATATATAGTGTAAAAGGCCGAGAATCGCAAGTTTTTCAGTCATATCAAAGGAAAAAACGGTAAAATCATCGATGAGGTAAGATGAGGTAAGAATCGATGAGGTAAGATGAGGTAAGAAAAGTGGCTTCGAGGTAAGAAAAGTGGCTTCGAAGGGTGGAGAAAAGCAATAAAAAGTGGCCCCGGGGTTTCGGGGCAATACTGGGCGACCGAAAACATAACCGCCGTTTCTTGCGGCGATGAATTCTCGGCCAACGCCAGATCAGCGGTGATCCGCGTCCGCCGGCTCGTCCTCGGCCCAGACCTCTTCCAACAACTCAATCACCGCCTCGATGCGGGCACCCGGGGTCATCGTTGACGTTCCCGGAGCTCAGTTCTCGGTTTGGTAATTGGGCGCCTCGCGGGTGATGGTGATGTCGTGGACATGGCTTTCGCGCAGCCCCGCCGCCGTGGTGCGGCGGAATTGGGCGTTGTCCTGCAACTCGGCGATGGTGGCGTTGCCGGTATAGCCCATGGCGGCGCGCAGCCCGCCGACGAGCTGGTGGATGATGTTGGCGGCCGGCCCCTTGTAGGGGACTCGGCCTTCGACGCCTTCGGGGACAAAATTGAGACTGTCGGATACCTCTTCCTGGAAGTACCGGTCGGCCGACCCCCGGGCCATGGCGCCGAGGGAGCCCATGCCGCGATAGGATTTGTACGACCGGCCCTGGAACAGGAACACCTCGCCCGGGCTTTCGTCGGTGCCGGCGAACAGGGACCCGATCATGCAGCTTTCGGCGCCCGCCGCGATGGCCTTGGCCAGGTCGCCGGAATACTTGATGCCGCCGTCGGCGATGAACGGGATGTCGGCCTTCCGGCACGCTTGCGCCGTCTCGACGATGGCCGAGAACTGCGGCATGCCGACGCCGGCGACCATGCGCGTCGTGCAGATGGTACCCGGCCCGATGCCGACCTTGATGCAGTCGGCGCCGGCGTCGATCAACGCCTTGGCACCGTTGGCGGTAGCGATGTTGCCGGCGACCACTTGGACGTAGTTGGAAAGCTTCTTGACCTTTTCCACCGAAGCCAGCACGCTCGACGAATGGCCGTGGGCGGTGTCGATGACAACGACATCGACGCCGGCGTCCAACAGGGCCTCGGCGCGGGCGGCGCCTTCGTCCCCGACGCCGGTAGCGGCGGCGACCCGTAGGTGGCCCTTTTCGTCCTTGCAGGCATTAGGGTGGGCTTGGGCCTTTTCCATGTCCTTGACCGTAATCAGGCCGATACAGCAAAATGTGCCGTCGACCACCAGAAGCTTCTCGATCCGGTGTTCGTGTAGCAACCGCTTGGCCTCGCTCAACTCCACCCCGTCGGCAACGGTGACCAGGGGCCTGTCCGCCTCGTGGCGGGTCATCAGTTCGCTGATCGGGTGGTCGGGTTGGGTGGCGAAGCGGACATCGCGGTTGGTCAGGATGCCGACCAGCTTGCCGGTCCCTTCCTCGACCACCGGGATGCCCGAAATGTTGTGGGCTTCCTTGATCTCCAGCGCCTCGGCCAGGGTCGCGTCAGGGGTAATGGTGACGGGGTCGACTATCATCCCGGATTCGAATTTCTTCACCTTGCGGACCTCAGCGGCCTGGTCCTCGGGGCTGAGGTTCTTGTGTATGACGCCGATGCCACCGGCCTGGGCCATGGCGATTGCGAGCTTGTTTTCGGTGACCGTATCCATGGCTGCTGACAGCAGCGGGATTCCGAGTTCGATGGTGCGGGTCAGGCGGGTGGAGATTTCGGTATCGGCGGGCAGGATATCGGACTTGGTGGGAACCAAGAGCACGTCGTCGAACGTCAGCGATTCTGGGAGTTTCATGCCGCCTCCAGTCCTTCGAAACATAGAGTTGGCGCGCAATCATACACAGAAACCGGTGGTTGCCAACCCCCCCGCTCAGCCCTTGAAACCCGCCGCCACGACATAGGTTTCCGTCGACTCTTTTCGGCTCGCCGGCGGCTTGGCGTGGCGTACGGATTTGAAGCGTTTCTTCATAGCTTTCAACAGTTCGCCTTCGGTGCCGCCCTTGAACACCTTGCCGACGAAGCAGCCCCCGGGGGTCAGCACGCCGCAGGCAAAGTCGAAGGCGGCCTCCAGCAGGGCGACGATGCGAAGATGATCGGTGCCCGCATGGCCAGTCGCCGGCGCCGCCATGTCCGACAGCACCACGTCGGCGGGGCCCGCCAGGGCTTCAGAGAGGAGGGAAGTCGTCTCCGGGTCGAGGAAATCGACATTGAGGAGCGTTGCCCCGGGGACCGAGTCCATTTCTAGGAGGTCGAGCGCTACCACGCGGCCATGCTTGCCCTTGGCGGAGCCGGCGGCGTTGACCCGTCCGGCAGCGACCACCGTCCAGCCGCCGGGCGCGGCGCCGAGATCAACGACGCGCCGGCCCGGTTTCAGGAACCGGAAGTGGTCGTCCAGTTGCACGAGCTTGAAGGCAGCGCGGGAGCGCAATCCCTGTTCCCGAGCTGCGGCCACGTAGGCGTCGCCGAGCTGGCGCTTTAGCCACCAGACCGAAGACGTCTTCCGACCCTTGGGCGTCTGCAGGCGTTCGGTCCGGCCTCTCCCCGAGCCGAGCCCGGCGCCGTCGGGGCCCCTGAGTTTCCTTGTCATGGGGCCGGTGCGCGGTCGGTGGCCATCATGCCCAACAGCAGCCCCTCGCGGATGCCGCGGTCGGCGGCGGTCAGAGTGCCAGCCGGCCAACGCCGGCAAATGGCGGTCAGGATGGCGCATCCCATGATCATCAGGTCGGCGCGTCCGGAGCCGATGCAGGGGTAGCAGTTTCGGGCCTCGAAATCCAGCGTCGCCAGCCGGGCGACGATGGCGTAAATGCTCTCGAAGCGAATCGACAGGCCATCGACGCGGGAGCGGTCATAGCGCGGCAGACCCAGGTAAATGGCGCCCAATGTCGTTACCGTGCCCGACGTGCCCAGCATATGGACGTCGCCGTTTTCGATCCTGCTCAGGATTTGGTGGCGGTCCTCGAAGGGGATCAGGGCCTCGTCGACGCGCCCGACGATGCCGTCGAAGACGTCCGGCGGTAGGACGTCTTCGCCGAACTCCTCGACTAGGCTGACGACGCCGATGGGAAGCGACAGGACATCGATGGTGCGGTGCTCCTCGCCGGGCCCGGCCGCGATCCAAATTAACTCGGTCGAGCCGCCGCCGATGTCGAACATCAGCACCCGAGGATGGCCGGTCCCGAGCAGTGGCGTGCACCCGGCGAGGGTCAAACGGGCCTCCTCGGCGGGCGAGATGGCCTCAAGGACTAGGCCTGTTTCCTCCTCGACGCGCTTCAGGAACGCCTTACCGTTGGCGGCTTGGCGGCAGGCATGGGTGGCGATGGAGCGGGTTTCCCTGACGTTGCAGACCTTGATTTTGCGGGCGCAGGTTTTCAGTGCCTCAACGGCTCGCTCGATAGCGGCCTCCGCCAGTTCCCCTGACGCCGCCACCCCCTCGCCCAGGCACACGATGCGCGAATACCCGTCGATTACCTTGAGCCCGTCTGGCGCCGGGCGGGCCACCAGCATGCGGCAGTTGTTGCTGCCGAGATCGATGGCCGCATAGTTGGGCGGCGGAGACCGCCGGCGCGGTCGGCGCCGGGCCATTAGCGGAAATTCTTTGGGCACGCGGCGGGCCTCCCTATCCATCCTCGACCCATTCTAGAACGCTCCGGGGCGGGCTCAAAATGGTTTACCCTTTGGGAGAGGGCTGTGTTAGTGAAGGCAGCCTAAACACACGGTGCGACTGGGGCGTAGTTTAACGGTAGAACGAGCGGCTCTGACCCGCTTAGTCCTGGTTCGAATCCAGGCGCCCCAGCCAACTATATCAATGGGTTAAGTTTTTAGGTCGTGGCTGCAGATGCCTTTGGGTGGCACTTGGGTAACAACCCCCGGCCTTCCAAAAAGGGCCGGCGAACGTTAGCTGGGTCAAAAGCAGACCTTTGTGGACCTTTGCCGAAATTTCTATGGGCATCTATGGGCACAAAACAAGTTTGTGGTTGGAATCCAATCAGTTAACGGAATCGAGTGGAACAGGTTCAGTGGCGGCCGGGGAGCCGTCGCCGCCTCAATTCCACGACTTCTCGTTGTCCCAGACTTTGTCGGGCATCGGCAGGCCGGCGAAATCAATGTCGGTCAGCGGCCGGTCGGGCTCGATCTCTAGCTTTTCCAGGGTCAGCATCAGTTGCCGCGTGTGCTGGCCCGAGTGCCAGCCGGTGCGCTCCAGCACCTCGTGGAGCGTCACGTCGCCGTAATAGACCTTGCCCGGCTGCTCGAAGTCGGTTTTGCGGCCCGCCGCTTGCCACCAGGCTTTCAGCCGGTCCTGCACGGCAGCGCCGTAATTCAGCAGGTCCTGCTTGGTCTCCATGCCGTCCGGCAGGATGCTGGCTAACGCCTCATAGGTATAGGGCGCGTCCTTCTCGACCCGGTCCAGGAACACATCCGGGATGTTGAAGATATGGTACGCCAGTTGGCGATAAGTGCGCGGGCGGTCCGGAAGCTTGGTGTCCAACACGTCTTCGGGAATCTGGCCGGTGAAGCGCCGAGCGCCGACGAGGATGCCGTTGATCCTGGCCACCATGTCTTTGGGCGCCAGCATCTCATGGCTGTCCCATTCAAACCCGGCGACGCGGGCGACGTCGCGGAAAACGGCGCCGTTGGCCCAGTCCTTATCTCTGGCGACGATAGGCACCAGTTTGAGGCCGAGGGCTTTCAGCTCCCGGAATCCCTTTTCGTCCTCGAGCACGTTGATGGATTCGAACGTTACCCCGTTGGCGATCAAGAATTCCTTGGTTTTGAGGCAGCTCGAGCAGCCGGGCTGCCAATAGACCTTCAAGGGCGCTTGGGGTTCGGTTGCCGTCATTGGGTTCACCTCTGCCGCGTGGTTTAGCGCTGGCAAGGGTACGCCCTGGCGAAGGGTTCATCAATAGGCCTAATCCCCGACCCGCTTCAGGTCCCGCCACCGGGTCGTATAGCACGGGCTCTTCATGTCCTGTTTCATCGACCACGGAGCGCCGGAGGGACGCCGGGCGCCGGTGGCGGCGAACCGTACCGTATCGCTGCCCCAATCCCTGTTGATGTGGTCCACGGCCTTCATCAGGGCGCGTGACTTGTCCATGTCGGCGTTGGCGAAAAGACTCAGTTGCATGTGGCCGGTTTTCTCCAGCGCGTCCAGAAATACGCCCGCCTTCTGATAGGCCGGCCCCGGTTTGTAGATCCGTTTCAGGCAACGATGCGCGGCGGAGATCATGGACGGGGTATCGAATGTCGCCTGCGGGAACACGAAGCCGGATGCGTTCGCGTGTCGCTCCTGGCGGGTATCGAACGGGCTGGTACGGAGGCTGACCGTCAGCTTGTTGGCGGCCAGGTCCTGGCGGCGGAGTTTTTCGGCGGCACGGCTGACATAGCTGGCGACGGCTTCGGCGATGTCCGGATACCCCGTGATGCGCCGCCCAAAACTGCGCGAGACCATGATTCCCTTCTGGTCCGGCCGGACCAGTTCTAGGTCCAGGCACGGCTGGCCCCGAAGCTCGAGCACGGTCCTCTCGACGACGACGCTGAAACGGGCGCGGATGAATTTGGACTCGGCGTTTTTGAGATCGAGCGCCGTGGCGATGCCGATCTTTTCCAGCCGCGTCGCCAGCCTGCGGCCGATGCCCCATATGGCATCGACGGGGAGCGTGCTCAAAAGCGCGTCGTGGTCATCGGGCATGACGAACACGCCGCCGTGTTCGGAGTTCTTCTTGGCTACCCGGTTGGCGATCTTGGCCAGCGTCTTGGTGGCGCCGATGCCGACGGAGACCGGCAACCCAATCCACCGGTAAACGGCGTCCTTGATCCTTAGGCCGTGCGCCGCCGGGTCGGAGAAGCCGGTGAAGTCGAGGAACGATTCATCGATGCTGTAGACCTCCAGATAGGGCGTGAACCGCTTCAACACCGAGACCACGCGTCCGGACATATCGCCGTAGAGTGCATAGTTTGACGAATAGACCCGGACACGCTTGCACCTCAGGAAATCTTTCACCTTGTGGACCGTCTCGCCCATGACGATTCCCAGATCCTTCGCTTCTTGCGAGCGGGCGATGATGATGCCGTCGTTGTTGGACAGCACGACCACCGGGCGGCCTTCCCACCGGGGGTCGAACACACGTTCGCAGGAAACATAGAAATTGTTGACGTCGACCAGGCCGACGAGGCTCGTGTTGCCGGCAACGCCGGCGGGGCCCTTAGTCGAAGGAATGGACGGCATGGATAACCACGCCCCAGACATGCAGATCCTGCCCGGCGGCGATCTCAATTGGTTTATATCGGGGGTTTTCGGACAACAGGCGAATATGCCCATCCCGGCGGTAAAGACGCTTCACAGTCAATTCGCCATCGATGGCGGCGATGACGATTTTGCCGTCGCTTGGGACAATCGAGCGGTCGACGATCAGGATGTCGCCGGCGTAAATGCCGGCGCCGATCATGGAATCGCCCGAGACACGGAGAAAAAACGTCGCCGCCGGGCGTTCGATAAGATGCTTGTTGAGGTCGAGCCTGCCTTCCAGGTAATCGTCGGCGGGCGACGGAAAACCGGCCTCGATCCTGGACACGAAGAAAGCCAAGGGGCAGGGGTCGCCAGCGCGCTCCGGCCCTTGGGCCCGGCCTATCTCAACAACATCGGATGGCATGTGCCATCATGGTCCCGGACGCCTCGGCAAGTCAATGTTCTTTTTTTGTTCTTATTTCGGAACCGTCGGCTTTCGATCGCCGGAAGCTGGGGGAGTGTGGATCAGCGAAGGGGGAGGAACGGTGGGCTCAGGCGACGTTTCCTGATGCCCTTTCGAGGAGCATGTTCACCACCGCCTTGTGAGTTTCGTAGAATTTGATGCCCATGTATTCGTCATCGGTCCAGACGATATCTCCTTCGAACTCTCCGAACGGAGGAATGTGCAGGAGGACGCGTTTGATGGGCGAATTTTGAGCGTCAATGCCGGCCCTTTTCAGGCGCACCTTGGCGCCGCCGGCGAAAACGTCGAAGATCACGCATTCGATGATCTGGTCTGCGTGAGAAACCTCGGCTTCCAGCATAAGGGGGTGACGCTCGAACTGGCGCTTTTTGGTGATGTTCTGTGGCTGGTTCATTAGGCTGTCTCCCGTCCGGCAATCAGCTTGGCTAAAACCGCGACGGCCACGAACAAGGCGATAATGGCGAAATAGGGATCACCGTAAGGCAACGGCTTGAATAATCCGCATCAAATAATCCACATCGCCTGGACCGCATTTTGAATTTCAAAAAACATATTTGTTTCTCCTTATGGTAACGCCGCCACCGTAGCATTCGCCTTAGGCCGGTCATTTTGCGTGCCATCGTTTCCGATGGGTTGCCTTTTCGTGGGCAACTTGACGGCCCATCATCCAAGAACGATATGGGGCCGTCAGCCCGCGAGCTTCGACAGGGAGGATAACCCAGAATGGAGTGGCGGTCAGCGACCGCCGTCACAGGCCGATTTTTCCATTTTAGCTATTGATTTTCATGAATAATTAGCCCCCGGTAATTTCAGGAAGAGGGCTTTGTCAAGCGGTTGGATTCGACTTTTGTTCCCCTTGGGCGTTCCCCGGCTAGCCGCTGGTCCTAAGGCGGCCCCGGGGGTGGAAATTCGGTCGAGCCCGAATCCGCTTGCCGGTGTACCCGGATGCTTGTAGTTTTTTTGAAACACCGCGAATGGGTAGCTTTCTACTGATTCCCCGGCAAGCTTAGGACTTAACCGATGTTTCTTACGTCGAATTCACGCCCTTTGATGTTGGGTCCGGCGCCGGAACCGGAGGGGTGGGGTATCATGTTGGCGACTGAAAGCCCGGTCCGTGACCATGAGGACCGCAAGGTCTCGTTCCACATCAATTTTGACGATCCGGAACGGTTGAATTACGTGCTTAACAACGCCGAAACTTTTACCAATACTATCGCCAGCAAGGAAAAAAGATCGAAATCCGCATCGTCGCCCACAGGCTCGGCTTGCACATGTTGCGCTAGGATACGCCGCCGGTGAACGAGCGAATGGCCGGCATGGCGGCGGCGCAGGAAGGCCTCGGCTTTAACGCCTGCACCAATACCCATGAAAGGATGGCTAGGGCAGAGTGCAAGAAGCCGGTGATCATCGACGAGGCGAAAATGGTTCTGTCTGGCATCGCCGAACTGATTGAACTGCCGCTGGCCGGCTGGACCTACATCAAGCACTGAAACATGACTGAACAAGCAACTTACGGCGAAGGTGTCGGGTTCATGGACGGCGAGTTCATGGCCTTTTCAGACCTCCGCATCCCAGTCACCGACATGGGATTCCAGCTTGCCGACATGTGCTACGACGCGGTGCACGTCCGGAAGCGCCGCTTTTTCCGCCTCGACGATCACATGGCGAGGTTCCAGTCCTTCATTGAGGCGCGCGGCTACGAAACCTTGGGCTATGACATCGAAGCCATCAAGGACGTATGCCATGGTTGCGTCGCCCGCACCGGCCTTGACGATGCTTTCTTGACGGTCATCGTCACCCGGGGGTCTCCCGAGACGGCGAAGAAGGATTTGCGTACGTGCGTGAACCGGCTTCTCGCTTGGGCTACGCCCTACCACTCCATCGTTTCGGATGAAGAGATGGAGAACGGTTGCGACATCATCGTCGCCGACACCGTCCGCATCCCACCCCATGCCGTCGACCCGACGGTCAAGAACTTCGGGCGCCTGGATTTCGTCGGCGCACTCTTCGAAGCCTATGAGCGGAATACCCAATATGCCGTGCTCCTGGACAATGACGGCTTCGTCACCGAGGGCCGGGGGTGGAACGTCTTCGCGCTTAGGGGCGGCGAACTGTTGTCGCCGGATAGCGGCGTGCTCGAGGGGATCACCCGGCGGACGGTGCTGGAACTCTCCGCCGAGCTCAATATCGACGGCAAGCTGGTCCCCGTCAGCGCCGCCGAACTCCGCGGCGCTGACGAGGTGTTCCTGACCTCGACCGCCGGCGGCGTCATGCCGGTCCGCAGCATTGACGGCAAGCCCGTCGGCGACGGGCAGCCTGGCCCGGTGACGGCCCGGCTCCAAGACCTCTATTGGCGGTTGCACGACGACCCGGGGATGACGACGCCAGTCATTTATGAACTGGACGGCTGAACCGGCGATAGGGTGCCTTGACGGGATAGGGTTGTGCTACTATTCGGGTTCATTAAAATTTTTTTTCAAGAATATTTTAGTGTTCGGTGAGGGAATTGACGGCTTTGGGGCATCTAACCGATAACCGGCATACCCGCCAAGAATAGCTATTGGATTAGTTCCTGCAATTGCAAGGTCTGCCCGACCCGAGCCAACAGGAAATCGGACCACGAGACATACCGGAAAATCGGATCTGCGTCCTCGCGGTGCAGCCAGACGACGCCATGCCTTGTGTCGGGCTGAGAGGACCAGCGAAGGTCGTCGATCTCCCGCACTTCGAGAATGCCGTCCCCAGCGCCCTCGGCCGTCGTGTCTCGCCATCGCACCGTCCGATTGCGGCGGTTCGGTTCATCGGCCAGCACCGCCCAATTGTCGGTCTTTTCGGCCGGCACCCCGAAGCGTTCGGTGAAGTGGCGGACAATGGCCCAGAAATTGCCTTTCGGAAACAGCGCATGAATCTGCGTCACCACCCCGCCCTCGTATCGGACAATGGCCTTGCGGCCCCGATAGAGTGTGGTGTGGACCTGGAAGGCGTCGCCAATGTCGTCCGGCCAGTCAACGGACTCGACGCAGAACCAATTGTCCAACGCTTTTTTTCTGACGCAGATGTTGGACGATTCAACGGCCCTGGGGTTCCCTAATTTCATCGACTTTCCGACGACGAGTTCTATGGCTCTTGCAGGGGGTGACGGCGGTGGGCTGGGTGTAACCAGCAAGGCCGTTTCCCGAGGCTCCGCTTCACCTTTGCCCGTTGCGCCCGAAGCGGGCACGGGGGACGCCGGCTGTTCGCTCGGCACAGCCGGTTCGAATAGTGCTGCCGCCCTCTTGTAGGGCGCGGGAGGCTTTACCAGCTCCGTTAGTGCCTGAGGGGCCGGAACCTGTTCTGAGGCCGCCGCCGGTTCGGACGGCTTGGCAGGGGGCGGTTCCCGGCTTGCCGGTTCGGAGGAGAAAAACCCGGCAATGCTGTCGAGGATGCCGGGGCGATCCCGGGCTTCTTCTTCCTCCGGCGCGGCGGGTCGGGTCTCAGGCTCCGCTTCGGGTTCGGCCGGTAGGGCCGTCGCAGTTTCAAGGGATGTTTCGCGTTCCACGCTTGGCAGTGAAGCCTGCAATGGGGACGGGGGTTCCTCGTCTTTTCCAGAGCCAAAGGAAAAGAAATCGGTGATGCGGCCCAGAATGCCTGAGGATTCCTTGGCTTCATCGGGAACCACGATCTTTGCCGTCTTGACTGTCTTTTCGGCAACGGGGGGCGTCTCGGCGGAAGACGCCGGGTGTGCCAATGCCGCCGCCTCAGGTTGGCTTGGCGAGCCCGAAGGGCTTACAGGTGACACCGGTGGCATGGCCGCCGCCGGTGCCGTTACCGGCAGTGCGGGGTTGGCGTACGATGACGGGACTATCGGCTCTTGGGGAAATGCCGAAGGAGGAATCTGGGCAGGCACGGGCGCCGTCGTCTGGGTTGGCGTTTGTGGATACGTCGAAGCAACAAGCGGTGAAATCGTGCCCGAAGGGGCTGGTGAGAGTGGTTCCGCCGAAACCGGCTGGCTCGTTTCGGTGGTGGCGGGCGGGGCCTCGGCAAAGGGCGGGACCTCGGAAACGGGCGGTTCCTCGGCGTCAGATGGAGCCGGAACAAGCCTTGGCCTGGACAGTATCGGGCGAAGGTGCTGGCGCCAGGCGAGAAGATAATGGGCGATACGGAAATACCCTTTGTCGATTGCGATATCGATGGCGGTCAGTCCGCCGGAGGTTTTCACCGTCACATCGGCGCCGTCAAGGAGGCTCCTCTTCACGGCTCCCAAGTCATTTTTTTTGACGGCAAGAAACAGGCTCTTCGTCGCCGGGGCAAAATCTTCAGCGGCGAAGGCAAATTTGCCCCCGGCGACGACTAACCCAAAAACAAGAACCGCCAGGAACACCCTGAACGGGATGACCATGTTTCCCATATCCTCAAGTTGCCCCCAAAAGAACGAGAGAAGTCACCCGGCATGCCCCCGTAGGCCCAAGGAAGAAATATAATAGCAATTCTCGGGGCCCAGGGGTAAAGGGTTGGACCGGGGAGCAGACCTTTTTCGGGGCTGGCGCTTAATCCCCGTCGCCGTCATCCGTAGAGCATTCGCATGCTTTTCCCAATGAGACATACCATAATCAGTAGTATCAATAGGACCGGCCTCCTCCCCACCAATGTCATGTGGGCCCATTCTTGAGTTTTGTTGGTTCAAACCACACCTCCAAATCTTTTTGCCATTATCTCTGCTTATGACCCTAAGCGGACATTGTGCTCAATCTGTAATTGGACCGCTGCCGACTCGGGGATGAGGCCGGGGGCCGTCGGAAACAGCCATGCACAGCACAATTTCATCAGGACGCGGTGCGTCGGCAACCATCACGGTCATGGTATCGAAATGATCGAATGACCATGCATCATCTTTGTGCCCGAGCGGTAAGTCGATAGGAACGCCGGCGGCCGCGACTTTTGCATTCGCGGGAATCAATGCCTTGCCGCCGCCGACAGCCGCACGCATTGGCTTGCCTAGTTTCGGATGGATCATCGCTC
>CAZQZB010000047.1:0-11918 GCA_964597695.1 uncultured Thalassospiraceae bacterium
TAAAGGGAGAAGACCCCCATAACGACGCCCATGACGAGCTCTGCCATGCGCATGTTGGCAATCTCCCCCCTAAACCTTAAGTGTCTTCAAGTGTCTTTTTCGTTCAAAATTCGGGCTACTTAATGGCGCCCATTTTCTTCAGGATTTCTTTCTGGACGGCATTTTCCCTCATCCAATAACTGGTGAGGGCAACACCCGACAGGAACTCACCTTGGAGGCTCTTCTTCTTCATGTAGCCCTGCCACTCGGAGGAGTTGAAGACCTTCTTGAAAAGACCCTGGTAGTAGGCCTTGGCGTCTGAGCTCATGCCGGGCGCACCAGCGACGGTACGTTGCATGAAGTAGACGAAGTCCTTGCCCAGTTCCTTGAAGGTCGGCGCGTTGGGGAACAGCGGCAGGCGCTTCGGCGTGAAAGCACCAATGGCAATGGTCTTGCCGGCCTGATAGAAGCCGAGCTGTTCGGACGGGTTGTTAACGGTGGAATTGGCGTTGTTACCCGCCAGTTCCTTGGCCACGCGTCCACCACCCTTATAGGGCACGTACTTCATGTTGAGGCCATAGGCCTTGTTCAGGAAGTCGGTCAGGATGTTGTCTTCGGAGTTCTTGCCGGTGCCGGCCATGATCCAGGCATTGCCCTTGGCCTTGGCCGCCTTGACGAACTGGTCGACGCTCTTGATGCCGGAGTCAACGTTGACCCAAAGCAGGAAGGTGTCTTCGGCCATCCGACCAATCGGCGCAAAGGTCATAGTATTGACGCCCAGACCCGGTTGAAGCATCGGCGTGGTGTAGAAGCTGTTCAGGGTGAACATCAGAGTGTGATCCGGATCCTTGGCGTTCTTGACGTGAACCAAGGCTTCGGCGCCGGAACCACCCGGCTTGTTAACTGGCGTAAACGGCTTCGACGACAATTTGTTTTTGGCAATAATGGTCTGGATAAACCGCACCGCCTTATCGGCGCCCCCACCCTTACCAGCCATGACGATGAATTCGACCGGCTTTTTGGGCTCCCATGCCTTCGCGGAATCAGTAGTCGCGACTGTGAATCCGAGGCCGACGCCTAGCGCAAGACCCAGACTTAAAACTTTAGTTCCAAAATTTCGCATTATTTTCTCCCTAGTTTGAAAAGTCCGCCGTTTATCAAATTTATTTCGACCTCAGCGAACGCTTTGGTGCCTTTGACCTGAAGCCAAACCCCATTCTATTCTCAGACGGCGCCTAGCTTCTTGTATTATCGGTACCCCTCCTAAAAGACGCAAACCAAACTTCTTGGTATTTGGTATACCAGTGAACTGTAGCCATGCTGCCTTCGTCCATACAATAAGTTTCCCGCCCGTTGTCCAACAAAATTTAGTGATCCCTTTTCGGTCCCGCCAAACGCCCGGCGGGTGTTGGCGGCGGCGGTTAAAGGGGCCCCGGAATTCTTCTTTTGTTCCTCTTCGGAGCTGGACGTCAGATGCGTCTCCAGGTCCCGGAGGCACTGGGCAGAACCGATCTCCTAGAAGCCGCGCAATTGGGCGGCTTCAGCCAACCGCCCGTAGACCTGGGCGAGGTCAAAGGCCCCGGCGGCGGGGAAGTGAGTCTCAATCACGTTCTTGGTCAACATCGAGAGGCCATAGTCGATATAGGCCATGCCGATCTCGGCGGCCTCAGCGCGGCCCTTCTCGAACCGCGTGACCAGGCCGTTTTCGAACATCGCGTTGCTTTGGTCTCAGTGGCCGTCGTTCTTGTAGACGCACACGCCGACCCTCGAGGCTTCCCATAGCATCGGCGATCCCGTAGCACCACTCGCGACATGCGGGCCAGCGGCAGAACGGCCCCGCCCTAAGCCGCTTCCGCCTTGACGCCATTGAGCGTCAGGCCGTCTGGGCCGGCAGAGACCTTGACCTCTTCGCCATCGGCGGTCTTGCCCGCCAAAATGAGCGACGCCAGGGGATTTTGCAGGGCGCGCTGAATGACCCTTTTCAGGGGCCGGGCCCCGTAGACGGCATCGTAGCCCTGATCGGCCAGCCAGGCGACCGCCGCCTTGTCCAATTTAAGCGTGATGTGGCGCTCGGCCAGCAGCCCGCGCAGGTGGCTCAACTGGATATCGACGATGCCCGCCATGTGCAAGCGGAAGAGCCTGTGGAAAAGGATGATCTCGTCCAGGCGGTTGAGGAACTCGGGCCTGAATGCGGTGCGCACGACCGCCATCACCTCTTCGCGGACCTCCCCCGAATCGTGGCCTTCCTCCTGAGCGGCCAGGATGTCGCCGCCTAAGTTCGAGGTCAGGATGATGATCGTGTTGCGGAAATTCACGGTGCGTCCGTGGCCGTCGGTGAGGCGCCCGTCGTCCAGCACCTGAAGGAGCGCGTTGAAGACGTCCGGGTGGGCCTTCTCGATCTCGTCGAACAGCACCACCTGATAGGGCCGGCGGCGGACGGCCTCGGTCAAGGCGCCGCCTTCGTCATAGCCGACGTAGCCCGGCGGCGCCCCGATCAGGCGCGCGACTGAGTGTTTTTCCATGTATTCGGACATGTCGATGCAGAGGAGTGCCGCCTCGTCGTCGAACAGGAACTCGGCCAGCGCCTTCGACAATTCCGTCTTGCCGACGCCGGTGGGGCCCAGGAACAAGAACGAGCCGATCGGGCGCGAGGTGTCCTGGAGGCCTGCCCGGGCACGCCTGACGGCGTCAGAAACGGCCCCAAGCGCCTCTTCCTGGCCGATGACGCGGATGCGCAGGCTTTCCTCCATGTGCAGCAGCTTGTCGCGCTCACCTTCCAGCATCTTGTCCACCGGGATGCCGGTCCAGCGCGAGACGATATGGGCGACGTGCTCAGAGGTCACCGCTTCCTGGACCATCAGTTCGCCTTTACCATCATGGTCGGCGGCCTCGGCCTTGGCGATTTCGGCTTCCAGGCGCGGGATGAGGTCGTATTGCAGCTCGCCCGCCTCCTCGTATTTGCCTACGCGGAGCGCGCGTTCGTGGGCGGTGCGGGCGCGGTCGAGCTCTTCTTTGACCTTGGTGGCGTCGGCCAGCGCACCTTTTTCGGACTCCCACTGCTCGGTCAGCGCGCCCGATTCCTCCTCCAAGGCCCCGAGGTCCTTTTCCAGCTTTTTGAGCCGGTCCTTGGACGCCTTGTCGCTCTCTTTCTTCAAGGCCTCACGCTCGATCTTGAACTGGATGATGCGGCGGTCCAACTCGTCGATCTCCTCGGGCTTGGAATCGATCTCCATACGCAACCTGGACGCAGCCTCGTCCATCAGGTCGATGGCCTTGTCGGGGAGGAAGCGGTCGGAGATGTAGCGGTTAGACAACGTCGCCGCCGAGACCAGCGACGCATCGAGAATCCGTACCCCGTGGTGAAGTTCGTATTTCTCCTTGATGCCGCGGAGGATCGAAATGGTGTCCTCGACGCTGGGCTCGGAGACGAAGATCGGCTGGAAACGCCGGGCAAGCGCCGCGTCCTTCTCCACGTGCTTGCGATATTCGTCCAGCGTCGTCGCGCCAACGCAGTGCAGCTCGCCCCGGGCCAAGGCCGGCTTCAAGAGGTTCGACGCGTCCATGGAGCCTTCCGCCGCCCCGGCGCCGACGATGGTGTGCATTTCGTCGATAAACACGATCACCTCGCCGTCGCTGGCCGTGACCTCGCCCAACACCGCTTTCAGGCGTTCCTCGAACTCGCCCCGGAACTTGGCGCCGGCGACCAGCGCGCCCAAATCCAGCGCCATCAGGCGTTTCGTCTTCAGGTTCTCAGGCACATCGCCCTGGACGATGCGGATCGCCAGCCCCTCGACGATGGCGGTCTTGCCCACGCCGGGTTCGCCAATTAGGACCGGGTTGTTCTTAGTGCGCCTAGAAAGGACCTGGATGGTGCGGCGAATTTCCTCGTCGCGACCAATGACCGGGTCGATCTTGCCCTCGGCGACGGCTTCGGTGAGGTCGCGGGCGTATTTCTTCAAGGCGTCATAATTGTCCTCGGCGGACCGGGTATCCGCCGTCTTGCCCTTGCGGAACTCGTTTATGGCCTTGTTCAACGCCTGCGGGGTGACGCCGGAGTCGGCCAAGGCCTTCGCCGCCGGGCTGTCGGCGGCCGTGGCGATGGCCAACAGCAGTTTCTCGACCGTCACGAAGCTGTCGCTAGCCTTTTCGGCGATCTGTTCGGCCTGCTCGAATAGCCGCGCCGTTTCCGGCGCCAGGTAGACCTGCCCGGCGCCAGCGCCTTCGACCGTCGGGAATTTGGCAAGCTCGGCCTCGGTGCGCGAAAGGGCGCCGGCCCCGTCGCCGCCGGCAGCATTGATCAGGTTTACGCCCAGCCCCTCCTTGTCGTCCAAAAGGCCCTTCAGGAGATGCAGCGGCGTCAGTTGTTGGTGGTTTTCGCGGAGCGCTAACGTCTGGGCCGATTGGATGAAGCCCCGGGCGCGTTCGGTGTAGTTCTCGAATTCCATGCCTCAAAAACCCTAATCCAGACCGAATTCCCCACCCCCATTATGGCGGGCACTGGGGAAACCTTCGCAGGTTTATGGCCGGTTTCTCCCTAAATATGGGCTAAAAAGCTGGCCACGCAAGCGCTGGGGCCGTTGACGCAGGATGGTGCGGGGCGCAATCTTCGCCGCCATGACCATCACCGTCGCCGCAATCCGCCGTTATCCGGTGAAGGGGCTGAGCCCCGAGACGCTAGACGAGGTCCAGCTTTCCGAAGGCGAAGGGTTGCCGGGGGACCGGCGTTTCGCGCTCGCCTTGGGTTCGACCCCCACCGACGGGCCGGAAAGCCCGTGGATGCCGAAAACCAGCTTCCTCACGCTCCTCGCCCATGAGAAGCTGGCGGCGCTCGAGACCCGGTTCAATGCTGACAGCGGCATCCTCGTCATCGAAAGAAGCGGCAAGCCGGTCGCCCGGGGCAAAATCACCGAGAGCGTCGGCCGCGTCCTGATCGAGGAGTTCTTCTCCGCCTACATGGGCGACACCGCCGGGGGCCGGGCGAAACTGGTGCGGGCGGCTGCGGGCGAAGTGCTGTCGGATCATTCGACGGCGGTGATCTCTTTAATCAACCTGGCCAGCGTCAGGGACCTGGAAAGGGTTACCGGCCGGCCCATCGACCCGGTGCGGTTCCGGGGCAACGTCTATCTCGACGGCCTGGAAGCCTGGGCCGAGTTCGATTGGCCCGAACACAGGATCGCCCTGGGCGGGGCGGCGCTCGCCGTCACCGATCGTATCGGACGGTGCGCGGCGACCAATGTCGACCCGGAAACCGGCACGCGGGACCTCAACCTGCCTGGTGACCTGAAACGGGGCTTCGGCCACGTTAATATGGGAATTTACGCGACCGTCGCCGCCGCCGGCCTGGTAGCCGCCGGTGATCAGGTATCGCTTGACGTCGCCTGAAATAACCAGAGAAAAATCACTGACCGGTGACGGCCGGGGCAATGCCCCCGGCGTTGGCGTCAGGATGCGGCCGATTCCGGTTTAGTATCCGCAGCCGGTTCGGTCTTTTCTTGTGTGCCGGTGTCCACATTCACCGAATCGGGGACGACCGAAAGTGCCGCCACCGAGGCATCGACGACACCAGCTTCCGCCATCGGAGCAGCGGGTTTTTCGGCAGCCGTCGGTTTCCCGTCGTTGCGGCCGCCCTGGGCCTTGCCGGCGCCGTTGCCGCCTTCGGGGTATAAGATCCGGTGATAGTGCTCAGCGTACTGAAAATACGCTTCCGCCGCAATTCGGTCCCCCGATGAAGTCGCATCGTCCGCCAGGGCCAGGTACTTTTCTTGAACTTGCTGCGCGGAGCCGCGGACCTTGACTTCAGGGCCGTTGCTTTCGAAGTTTTGATTCTTGCCTCCGGAATGGCGTTTTCTGCTACCACGGGAGCGCGAGCGCCTATTGTTGGAGCCTTGTTTCATTGCACCTTCGGTATCTTACAGGTGTTATACATTCCCCGCCCCGTGAAAGTCCGAACGACCGGCCGGACTGAAATAACCGGCTCCGCCAATCACGCAAACTGGAAACAGAGACACGGCACTAGCTTGGGAAAATTTCAGGGTCTTATAATGCCCTTGGGCTTAGACCCCCTTGCGGCCAAATGGGCCGTTCATGGCAAGCACGTTAGTCGGGAAACATTTCAATTCCAACCCTTTTTTCCGATTTATGCGGCGATTTGCTAAAAAACTGTTGCGCTTCGACCACACGTGGCCGGCCGGCCAGATCATTATGGACCCCGGCGGCCTCCAGGCCGTGCTCACGGAAAATCCCGCTTACGGCTTCGGCCGGTCCGGTTCCGATCTCGACAAAGGCCCGGCCATGCGGCGCCAACACCTTGCCGATCCAAGGCGCCAGGGCACGGTAACAGCGAAGCCCGTCGGGCCCGCCCGAAAGCGCCAGCCGGGGCTCGAACCGGGCGACCTCGGGTTCAAGGGCGGCGAATTCGCCTTCCGCAACATAGGGCGGGTTGGCAACCACGATATCGAACAGGCCGGAAACGTCCAAGCCCCAGTCGGAGTGCCGGAACCGAACCCTGTCGCCCAATCCCAACCGATGGGCGTTTTCTCGGGCGACGGCCAGCGCCGCCCCGGAAATATCGACGCCTAGGCCGCGGGCATTCCCGAGCTCTGCCAACAACGCCAACACCAAGCAGCCCGAGCCGGTGCCCAGGTCGAGGATTTGCAAGGGTGCTCCCCGCTCGGCCACCGAGGCCAGCGCCGCCTCGACGACGGTTTCCGATTCCGAGCGCGGGATCAGGGTGTCGGCCGTGACCCCGAAATCCAGGCTCCAGAACTCACGACGCCCGGCGATGGCGGCCAAGGGCTCACGCGCCTCGCGCCGGGCCACCAAGACCTCGAAACTCAGACTTTGGGCGGGCGTCAAAACATGTTCGGGACGGGAGAAGACCCGGGCCCCGTCCCAATCCAGGACTATGGCGGCCAAAAGCCTGGCATCCAGACGGGCGGTATCAATTCCGGCCTCACCCAGCCGTCCGGTGGCGGCGGCCAGCGCGTCGCCGAGGAAATCCCCGGGAGATTCACCAGTGGATTCACGAGTGGATTCCCCGGCGTCGGCGCCCGACAACCGAATCGGATGGGAGGCCCCGCTCATGTCATTTCCGCCAGGCGCTCAGCCTGATCATGGACTGAGAGCGCGTCGATGATCTCGTCCAGGTCACCGTCCATAACCCGCTCGAGCTTGTGCAGCGTCAGGTTGACGCGGTGGTCGGTGACGCGGCGCTCGGGGTAATTGTAGGTGCGGATGCGCTCCGACCGATCGCCGGAACCGACCTGGCTTTTGCGCGCCGCCGCCCTCTCGGCCTCGGCCCTCAGGCGTTCCGCCTCGTAAAGACGCGCCCTCATCACCAGCATTGCCTTGGCCTTGTTCTTGTGTTGGGACTTCTCGTCCTGCTGTGTAACCACGATACCTGTCAGTAGGTGGGTGATGCGGACTGCGGAATCCGTCGTGTTAACCGATTGGCCGCCGGGGCCGGACGCCCGGAAGACATCGATGCGGAGGTCCTTGTCGTCAATCTGAATATCCACCTCCTCAGCCTCGGGCATGACCGCCACCGTCGCCGCCGAGGTGTGGATGCGCCCCCCTGATTCCGTTGTCGGCACGCGCTGCACCCGGTGTACGCCGGATTCGTACTTGAGGCGCGCGAAGACTTCCGGCCCGGATATGAAGATGATGGCTTCCTTGTAGCCGCCGATACCGGTCTCATTGAGGCTCATCAGCTCGAATTTCCATTTTCGGTTCTCGGCGTAGCGCTGGTACATACGAATCAGATCGGCGGCGAAAAGCCCGGCTTCGTCGCCACCGGTGCCGGCCCGGACCTCCAGGATAACGTTCTTGGCGTCGGCCTTGTCCCGAGGCAGCAACAGCACCTGGAACTTTTGCTCCAGTTCCGGGATTTTTTCCTTGAGGGCGGCGAACTCCTCCTCCGCCAGCTCCTTCATGTCGAATTCGGTTTCATCGTTGGCGATGAGCCCCGCCAGGTCCCCGAATTCGGCCTTGGCCTCGCGCAACTCCGTGATCGCCGCCACCATCGGCGTCAAGTCCGAGTATTCCTTGCCGAGGCGCGCAATTTCGTCCGCCGAGGGTTGATCCTCGCTGGCCATCAGACCGGCAAGTTCTTGGTAGCGGGCAAGGACCCGGTCCAGGATTTCTTCCAGACTCATTCCTTGTTCTCCTCGTTTTCGCCGTTCCCGCCGGCCAGACCGAATAGCCGCCGGATCACGTCTTCGGCTGTTGCCCAGCCGCTGCCTTCGGCCGCCGCCTCGCGCATGGCTTCTAATGGCCCGTGCAGCAACCGGTTTATCAGCAACCGGGTCGCTTTTTCGGCGTCCACGCCGACCTCGGCAAGGACTTCCGAGCGCACCTTCTCGAAGTGCCCGCGCAATTCGTTCAGCACTGGCACCGCCGTTCGCTCGGCGCGCCCGCGCAGGAAGGCATCGACCTCCTGATCGACGATCTTGGCCGCGCCTTCGACCTCGGCAACCCGGTTGGAGTGGCCTTCCAGGGCGACCCTTTCGAGATCGCCGAGGTCGTAGAGAAAGGCCTCATCGATCCTGTTGACCGCCGGCTCGACGTCGCCAGGGAACGACGTGTCGACAATGAACACCGGTTTCTTGCGTCGCCGGTGGAGCGCCACCAGCATCATATCCGAATTCAAGACCTGCCGGCGGGAGCCCAGCGCAGTGAGCACAATATCCGCATCGTCAAGCAACCGGGGCAGCTCGTCAAATTCGGCGACGTGGCAATCGAGCGCCCGGGCTAGGATCTCTGCCCGGGACCCGGTCGGGTGGATCACCGTCAGGTCGCCGAGGCCGTCCCGGACCATGACCTCGGCCACCAATTCGCCCATTTCGCCAGCGCCGATCAATAGTCCGGCCGTGCGGCCCAGGTCCCCGTGCAGATCCTGCGCAAGCTGGGACGCGGCGGCGGCGATGGAGACCGGCCTTTCACCGATGGCGGTTTCGCCCCGCACTCGCTTGGCAGCGCCGTAGGCGGCTTGCAGGAGGGCCTCGAAGCCGCTTCCGGTCATGCCCGCGTCGCGGGCCATGCGGTGGCAGGCCTTGACCTGGCCCAGGACCTGAGGCTCGCCGACGACCAAGCTGTCCAAGGAGGCCGCCACTGAAAAGATGTGGCGGACGGCGTCCTCGCCACTCAAGACATAGGTCTGGTCCTTTAGTTCCGCAATATCGACACCGCCGTGCCCGGCCATGATCTCGATCATCCGTTCGGCGGCGGCGTCCGGGGCTTCATGAAGGGCCTGGACCTCGACCCGGTCGCAGGTGCTGAGAATCATCGCCGGGTTGACTCCGGCCTCTCTGAGCAAAGCCAGGAATGCGGGCGCCTGGGCGTCCTCGACGAACAACCGGTCGCGCAAGCCCAGGGAGGCGGAGCGATAATTGGCGCCGACGACGAGCGCCGGCAGGGATGAGGGTTTCGATTCAGCCATGACGGGACCGGCTATCGGTAGCGGGCGAGGTGCTCCTCCAGCGACGAAAAAGGCACTTCCGTCTGCTCGCCCGTTTCCATGTCACGGACCGTCACCGCGCCTTTCGCCAGTTCATCATAGCCAATGATCACGGAGGCGGCAGCATTGGCCTTGTTGGCTTTGGCTAAGCGTTTTTTGAGATTTCCCGAAAACCCGAGATCGGCGGCAAAGCCGTCCCGGCGGAGCCGTTGGGCAAGGCCAAGCGCTTCGGCTTCGGCCTCCTTGCCGACCGGCACGATGGCAATGGGGCGGAGCGGCAGCGGCGGTTCGCCAATCATCAGCGCCAGCCTTTCGACTCCTGCCGCCCAACCTGTCCCTGGAGTCAGCGGCCCGCCCATGGCCTCGATCAGGCCGTTATAGCGGCCGCCCGCCAGGACTGCGTTCTGGGTGCCTAAGGTGTCGGTGATGAATTCAAACGCCGTGTGGCAATAGTAATCCAGGCCGCGGACCAGGCCGGGGTCGATCTCGAAGGCAACGCCGGCGGTCTTCAGGCCGGCCTGCACATCGTCGAAGAAGGCCTTCGACGCATCGTTGAGGTGATCGGTCACTTTGGGCGCGCCGGCGACCACCGCCTGATCGCCTTCATCCGTGGAATCAAAAATCCTGAGCGGGTTGCGGTCCAGTCGGATCAGGCTTTCTTCCGACAGTTCGCCCTTGAAGCCTTCGAGATACGCCACCAGAGTCGCCCGGTATGTCTCGCGGCTTTCGCTGTCGCCAAGGGTGTTGAGTCGCAGCGTCACCTTGTCCGTGAGCCCGAGAGCATCGAGGATATGGTCGGCCAGCGATATGACCTCGACGTCGCCCAAGGGCCCTTCAATTCCCAACAACTCAACGTCGACTTGGTGGAACTGCCGCTGGCGGCCTTTTTGCGGGCGCTCGTAACGGAACATCGGCCCACGGCAGAAAACCTTCAGCGGCAGGTTCTGCGCTAAGCCGCCCGATATGAACGCCCGAGCGACGCCGGCGGTGACTTCGGGCCTAAGGGTGATGGAAGTGCCGCCCCGGTCTTCGAAGGTGTACATCTCCTTGGTGACGATGTCCGAAGTTTCGCCCAAGGTGCGCTTGAAGACCTCGGTGAACTCGAAGATGGGGGTTGAGATTTCCTCATACCCGTAAAGACCGGCGATCCCCCACGCCGTTTCCATCACCTGTCGGTGACGGCGTTGGGCATCAGGCAGGATATCGTGAGTGCCGCGAACCGGCTGCAAGTCGGACATGGGTGAGTTCTTTGAACCTGGCTACTGGGCGGCGGCGGAAGGGGTTCGGTCCGCCTCGCCGGCCTGGCCTTCGTGGCGCTGGTAATGGCTTTCGACGTAGTCATCGATGATCTGCTGGAATTCTTCGGCGATTTTAGGGCCGCGAAGGGTCACCGACTTCTGGCCGTCGATGAATACCGGTGCCGCCGGTTCCTCACCGGTGCCGGGAAGGGAGATCCCGATATCGGCGTGCTTGCTTTCGCCCGGTCCGTTGACGATGCAGCCCATTACTGCCAAGCTCATGTCCTCGACGCCGACATAGGTTTTCCGCCAGCGGGGCATGCGCTCGCGGACGTGGACCTGGATTTTTTCGGTCAATTCCTGGAACACGGTGGAGGTCGTCCGCCCGCAGCCGGGACACGCCGTGACCAGAGGCGTGAACGACCGGAGCCCCATGGTTTGCAGGATTTCCTGGGCGACGACTACCTCGCGGGCGCGTTCGCCGCCGGGTTCAGGGGTCAGCGACACGCGGATGGTGTCGCCGATGCCGTTCTGCAACAGCACCGCCAGCGCGGCGGTGGAGGCGACGATGCCTTTCGACCCCATGCCGGCCTCGGTGAGCCCCAGGTGCATGGCGTAATCGCCCCGTTCCGCAAGCTCGCCGTAGACGGCGATAAGGCTTTGCACGTCGGACACCTTGCACGAGAGGACGATCCTGTCGCGGCCAATTCCCAATTCCTCGGCCCGGGCCGCGTTCTCCAGCGCCGAAACCACAAGCGCGTCGCGGACCACTTCGGCGGCGTCCTTGGGGTCATCCCGTTTCGCGTTGTCGCCCATCATCCGAGTGAGCAGTTCCTGATCCAGGCTGCCCCAGTTGACGCCGATGCGCACCGGGCGGTCGTATTCGAGCGCCGTTTCGATCATGGTCGAGAACTGGCTGTCGCGCTTTACCTTGAACCCGACGTTGCCCGGGTTGATCCGGTATTTAGCCAGGGCCTCCGCACAGGCGGGATGCTTGGTCAGGAGCTTGTGGCCAATGTAGTGAAAATCGCCGATGAGGGGCACTCCACAGGCCCGCTTGTCCAGCTCGTCACGGATCAGGGGGACGGCCTTGGCTGCGGCCTCGTTGTTGACCGTGATCCGCACTAGTTCCGAGCCGGCGCGGGCAAGCCGGGCCACCTGTTCGACCGTCCCAAGATCGGCAGAGCGTCGGGTGGGGGACGAGTGTAGATCTCGGTGGTCGCCGCCGCCTCCAAAAGTGACGCCGC
>CAZQZB010000047.1:11928-14292 GCA_964597695.1 uncultured Thalassospiraceae bacterium
GCCTCGACGTCGGCGGTATCGGTGTTGGTCATCGACTGGACGACGACGGGCGCCCCGCCACCAATGGTGACGCCGCCGACGGTGACGGCAACGCTGTTTCGTCTTGGCGTTAAACTAAGGCCGCTGGACATCAAATTCCTACCTCACCCTACTCGCTGACCGCCGTCCCGGCCTTAAGCTTGTCGGCATCCAACTCAACGCCACGCCTGACTATACCTTCGTCGCCGATGGACGGCACGGCCTTGCCGTCGACCAGGATTTCAAGGGCGCCGGCGTTGCCGGTCGAAAGCTTCAGTCCCCGGCGGTTGGGGACGGCATAGCTGTTGCCGGCGCGCAACAGCCGGGTCACCAGAAATTCCTTGCCAATATCGTTGCGGATCTGGATCCAGCTATTGGTCTTGGCCCGGACTACAATCCGGTTATCATCGCCGGCGGCTGCCGATGGGACCGCCGCCTGTTCGGCCCCGGCCGCCTCGGATGCGGTTTGGGTCCCCGGCGACCTCGCGGCGACCGTTTCGGAAGGACGGGTTGAGGCCGGCTTCGAAGCCGTTTCCGGGGACGGTTCCGGTGTGCCGGTAGCCCTTCCTACCGACTGTTGTGCCTCCGGGATCATGTCCTCCGGCACGTTGCTGGGAGCGGTCGGCGGCTCGACCGGAGCGGCGGACTCCCCCGCCGTTCGGGCCTTCGGCCTCGCTTCGCGAACAGTGGACGGCGGGGCCGCGGCCAGTTCCGCAGCCTCTGACGATTGGTCGGTGGTAGTCGCCGCCGCCGGTTCCACTGAAGCCGACTCGGCAGGGGAGGCCGGCCCGGGAGCTGTTTCGGGCGCCGTTTCGGTGTTGGGTTCGGGTTCGGCAGCGGCGGTTGTTTCCGACGGCGCCGCACCGCCAGCCGCCGAAGACTGCAACGCCAAAGCGATCGAAGCCCAGGCCGCTTCCTGCGGGTCTGCGGTTTGGACCTCTGGCCCCGCCTCGCGAACAGTGGGCGTTTCCGGAGAGACTTCCGTCGTGGTTTCCAGGGCTGTTTCCGCAGTTGTTTCCGTTATTAATTGGGCCTCCGGCCCCGCTTCACGAACCGGGACTGTCCCGGTGGTTACCTTGGATTCCGGCGCTGCCGGGTTCTCGCCGGTAGACACGGCGGTTTCCTTGGCAGGCGCCCCCGAATCCGCCGTTGGCTCTTTTCGGCCGGGAACAAGCGCCGCCAACTGCTCGGGCACCGGCGAGATCAATTCCACTAGAAAGCCTTCCTTGGAGGTGTTCACGTACCACGCCCCATAGGCCACGACCGCAATTACGATGCCGATGAAAACAGTTGCGCCGCCGGGAATGTTGGGCTCAAGGGTCGGTTCGGGGTAAATCAATTCGGTCTTGTTTGCATCGACGGAGGGGTCAGCCTTAAAGCGCCGCATCACTTCGTCGCTATCGAGGCCTAAGTATTCGGCATAGGCGCGAATGAAACCGGTCGCGTAGGTCGGGCCCGGAAGCGCTTCGAAGCGGCCGTCTTCGATGGCCTCCAGGTAGACGTTGCGGATACACAGGACAACCGAAATATTGTGCAGGTCCTCGCCGATCCTAAGCCGGGACGCCTTCAGGAGTGCCCCAATGCCGGGCCCGTTTCCTCGCTTTACCTGCGCTTCATGCTCTCCTTGTTCGGGAAACGCCATTTTCCAATTCACCAAAATCTGAGGACTCGCCGCAACTCATGGACAATACCGCTGGCAATCCTGTCCGCCGCCCAGATCGTTTTCGGTTGCTTGCCCCAAGGGAAAAAAGGGGACTTCCGGCGGCCAGCCGAAAAATTCCTTAACTTTTGCTGCCAAATAGTCTCATAACTGGGTGAAGGACTGCAAGCACGCCGTCCCGGTGACCGTTTATTCGGCGTCAAGCCCATAGGCGCTGTGGAGCGCGCGGATTGCCAGTTCCATATATTCCTCGGCAACCAGGACGCTGACCTTGATTTCGGACGTCGAGATCACCTGAATATTGATGCCATTCTCGGCCAGGGTCTTGAACATGCGCTGGGCGACGCCGGCGTGGCTGCGCATGCCGACACCGATGACCGAGATTTTGACGACGTCGGAATCTGAAAGCAGATCCTGGTAACCCAGCTCCTTTTTTTTTGCCTCGACGGTTTCGACGGCGCGCTTCAGATCGCCCTCGGTAACGGTGAAGGTTAAATCCGTATTCTTTCCGTCGGCGGAGACGTTCTGGACGATCATGTCGACGTTGATGCTTGCGTCGGCCAGGGGGCCGAAGATGGCCGCCGCGATGCCCGGTTTGTCGGCAACCTGGACGAGGGTGATCTTGGCCTCGTCCCGGCTGTAGGCAATTCCGCTGACTATTTCTTGTTCCACGATTTCATCCTCAT
>CAZQZB010000048.1:0-13032 GCA_964597695.1 uncultured Thalassospiraceae bacterium
TGTTCAGCGGCAACGAGGCGGAAACGGCGGCCGTATTCGACGACACCCTGGACCGCCTTCAGCGCCGTATCCAGGCCTTGTTGGCGCTGCCCCTGGACTCCCTTCCGGTTAACAAAGTGAAACGCCGTTTGAACGAAATTGGATTGACCGCCGATGAAAACGATTGACCCCGTTCCTTTTTCCCTTTCACGGCGGGTTGCCGCCGAGTGGCTGGGCACCGCCCTTCTTCTCGCCACCGTGGTCGGTTCCGGAATCATGGGCGATCGCCTGTCCGGCGGTATCCCCGGTTTAGCCCTGATGGCCAACGCCATCGCCACCGGCGCTATCCTCATTGTCTTGATCCTGATCCTTGCACCCGTTTCCGGCGCCCATTTCAATCCGGCGGTGACGCTCTCCTTTGCCATCCGGCGGGACATCGCATGGCCCCATGCCGCCTACTATTGTGTCGCCCAAACAATAGGGGGACTTGCCGGCGTTATCCTTGCGCACCTGATGTTTTCAGAACCCTTGATACAGGTCTCAACGATGGTTAGGGGCGGCATCGGCCAATGGACAGCCGAGGCGGTGGCCGCTTTCGGGCTGGTGGCGTCGATTTTAGGGTGCCTGCGCTGGCGGCCGGAAGCCATCCCTTATGCGGTTGGCTTGTTTATTACCGCCGGTTATTGGTTCACGTCTTCGACATCGTTCGCAAATCCCGCCGTGACCATTGCGCGTTCGTTCACCAATACGTTTTCCGGCATCATGCCGGCGGCGGTGCCCGGCTTTATCGCCGCACAGTTCATCGGCGCTATCACTGCCACGGTTTTTCTGGGCTGGCTTTTTACGCGAACTGGCGAAGACTAGACATAAAAGAAGCGCCCGGCGGGGGGGCCACCGGGCGCGAGTTGATGCCGCCTACTATACTATAGAAGATTGGTATAGAAAGTTAGGAGGGTTAGGCGACAATTGGCTTGGTGAATTTCTCGACCGTCTCGTTGACGCGCTTGGCGATCGGCTGGCTCACTTCCTCGGCCAGCTTCACAGAAAAATCGGTAAATTTGCCGCTGTCCTTGAGCGCCTTGGCGTAATTCGAGGTGGCCAACGCGGTTTGGGTTTCGACGACGTCCTGGACGGTTTTGCAGCCGAGGAATTTCTTGTTGGCGGCGACGCTGTCTTCGATCGACTCCTGGGCCAGGCCAAAAAGAACCTTGTTGAGATCCTGGACACCCTTGACGAAGATGGCGTTGGACTTCATCACCGCATCGACGTTGGCCTTACCGTAGGCAATGGCGTCTTCGTAGCCCTTGAAGGTTTCGGTGCCGGCGTTGACGGCGGTTTCGATGGTTTCCTTACCGGCGGCTATGGCGGCTTCGATGGATTCCGCAGCCTTGGCGGTGGCTTTTCTCTGCGTAGCGGTCATTGGTTTACTCCTTAAAAATTCAAGCGGTAAAATTAAAAAACTTTATCTCTGGTTGGACTTTCCGGCGGGTCGTTTTTTATGTCGAAAGGGCCAAGGTCCACCAAGAATTCCAATATTGCAATGCAATGTAAGGCTGATAATAAAGCACTTAAATACCGTCTGTCAACCTTTTTTTGTGCATTGCACAATCAGAGGATAGTATGATTAATATATTGAAGATAAACAATTTTAATAAAGGATGGCATCATGTTCCTAATAAATATTTTGCGATTGCGTATTTTAATCCCGCCCACCCCCCGGCTGCCCCCAGGCTCTCCTCACCTCATCCGGGGCGGATAGTGTGAGAGTCTCCGGTCAATTAACCCTTTCTTATAAAGATCGGATTAGAAGTTCTCGATTCGACAACGAAATATCTTGAGGCGACGTCGGATGCTGTGGTTTACATCAAGGGGCTCGGTGAAGAATTAAAGAGGGGGCTTATGTTTTGACGATGCTGTCGCAGAACACGAAAGCATCGACGTTTGGGGTCGCGTGGTTTCGCGGGCTCTGTCGCCGTGCCGTGGCGGCGGCGTTCGCCGCCGCAGTTCTAGTGCTTGGCGCAACTCCCGCCCTAGCCAAGTACGCATCCCTGGTCATGGACGCCGAAACCGGCCGCGTGATCCACAAGATCAATGCCGACACCCGCAATTATCCCGCCTCCCTGACCAAGATGATGACCATTTACCTGGTCTTCGATACCCTGAAAAACGACCTTTGGACCCTGAACACCCGGCTTCGTGTTTCTGCCCGTGCCGCCCGCCAGCCGGCGTCCCGGTTAGGACTTCGCCGCGGACAGCGCATTAGCGTCGAGGACGCGATCCTGGCCCTGGTGACCAAATCAGCCAATGACGTCGCCACCCTCGTCGCCGAAAACATGAGCGGCAGCGAGCGCGGCTTCGCCCTCAAAATGACGGCGACGGCCCGCAGGCTGGGCATGAGCCGGACGACCTTCCGCAACGCCTCGGGATTGCCTCACCGGAGCCAACTGAGCACCGCCAGGGACATGGGGATTCTGGCCCGTGCCCTGCTTCGCGATTTCCCTGTCTATTTTCGCTACTTCTCCACCGACCGGTTTACATACCGTGGCACCACCCACCGCAACCACAACAAGTTGCTGAAAACGTATGACGGCGTCGACGGCGTCAAGACCGGTTATATTCGCACCTCGGGATTTAACTTGGTCGCAACGGCCCATCGCAACGGCCGGCGGGTGATCGGGGTGATTTTCGGCGGCAATTCGCCGAATTCCCGTAACGCCCAGATGACCCGCCTTTTAAATCTGGGTTTCAAGGTCCTCAACCAGAAACCGGTCCGGGTCGCCGCTTTCGGTAAAGCAAAAACCCGGATCGCCAAGGCCAAGCCGCGGCCCATGCCGGTGGTCCGCGCCAAGCCTAAAACCGTGTTGCCAAAAAACCGCGGCTGGGGCGTCCAGGTCGGCGCCTTCGCCCGCTATGCGCAGGCCTTCGAAGCGGCCCGCAGTAGCGTCAAGGCCGTTCCCGCTTTGTTGAATCACGGCAGAATCAAGGTGGTGCCGCTCAGGAAGAGAAATGGCAAAACCCTGCAACGGGCCCGTATTTACGGGATCAGCAAAAAGCAGGCCTACCGTGCCTGCCGTACCCTGAAAAAGCGCAAGAAAGACTGCATGGAACTCAGGATGCCCGACGGCTACCAGGTCGCCGCCAACGTCCGCTGAACGGCTTGCAGCCCCCGGCAATCCTCGATGACAGAGGGGTTGGATTATCGAACCAACCGAAAATGACGTCCTGGTCGTCGTCGATGTGCAGAATGATTTCTGCCCCGGCGGTACGCTTGCCGTGCCCGACGGCGGTGAAGTCGTTCCTATTGCCAACCATCTCGGCCGATTGTTCCGGAACGTCGTCCTAACCCAGGATTGGCACCCGGTCGGACACCTGTCGTTCGCCTCGTCCCACGACGGCAAGTCGCCTTATGAGACCATCGACATGCCCTATGGGCCGCAAGTGCTGTGGCCCGACCACTGCGTCCAGCAAACCGAGGGCGCCGCCTTCCATGCGGACCTCGACCTTGGCCACGCGGCACTGGTCATCCGCAAGGGGTTCCGGCCCGAGATCGATTCCTATTCCGCCTTCTTCGAGAACGACCACAAAACACCGACGGGTCTCGCCGAATACTTGCGGGGGCGCGGCCTCAAGCGGGTTTTCCTGTGTGGGCTGGCGACCGACTTTTGCGTCCACTACTCGGCCCTGGACGCCAAGGATGAAGGTTTCGAGACAGTGGTGATCGAGGATGCCTGCCGCGCCATCGACCTGGAAGGCTCGCTGGACGCCGCCATGGCCGCCATGGGCGAGGCGGGGGTGGCGCTCACCTCGGTGCCGGCGCTTTTCAGCTGAGTCCCCTGCCCATGGTCGGCCCTCTGGTCACCCCCCTGGCCACCCGGAGTCCGGAAAGGCGATGCCGCTGGCCTCCAGTTGCGCCCAAAGCTGGGCCTTTTGACGTTCCAGGCCGTCGGTGGTTTCAGACTCGCATCTGGCGACCACCACCGCTTGCGTGTTGGACGCCCTCAACAGCCACCAGCCGTCCTCGGTCTCTACGCGGATGCCGTCGATGTCGTGAACGGTGATGACTTTTTCCCCACCCAGGCGGCCCCGGACCTCCTCGATGACGGTGAACTTGCGGTCTTCCGGACAATCGAAGCGCAATTCCGGTGTATTCACCATCTTCGGCAAGTGGTCGAATACTTCGGCCAGGCTGTCGCCGGAGCGGTTGAGGACGGACAGGAGTCGGACGGCGGCATAAAGCGCATCGTCGTAGCCGTAATATCGGTGCTTGTAAAAGATATGAGCGCTCATTTCGCCGGCCAGGGGAGCGCCGGTTTCCGCCATCTTGTTCTTGATGTGCGAATGGCCAGCTTTCCACATCAACGGCTTTCCACCCATGCGCGTGATCTCATCGAAAAAGACGCGGCTCGCCTTGACATCGGCAATGATGGTGGCGCCGGGTAGTTCATCGAGCACCTCAGCCGCCAGGATCACCAACAGCTGATCGCCCCACAGCACCCTTCCCCGGCCGTCGATGACGCCGAGGCGGTCGCCGTCGCCGTCAAAAGCGATGCCGAGGTCGCAGCCTTCCACCGCCACCGTCTCCTTCAATTGCGCCAAGTTGCTTTCCACCGTCGGGTCCGGGTGGTGGGCGGGAAAGGCGCCGTCGATTTCCTCGTTCAACAGGATATGGGTCCCGGGAAGCCTTTCGGTGAGCATTTTCAAGGCCTCGCCGGTAGCGCCGTTGCCGGCGTCCCAGGCCACTTTTGGGGCTTTCCCGCCGTCCTCGTAATCAGCGGCGAGCCTAGCCACGTAGTCCGCGAGCACGGCCTCATCCGTCACCCCGCCGTCACCTGAGGCGAAATCACCAGCGGCTGCCCTTTCCCCCAACAACCGAATGTCGTTGGCAAAAAAGGGCTTGCCGCCTTCGACCAGCTTGATGCCGTTGTAATCCGGCGGGTTGTGGGAACCGGTGATCATCACCCCGGCGTCGGTCCCGAGCGCGTGGGTGGCAAAATAGAGCATCGGCGTCGGGCCCAGGCCAACGCGGGAAACGGCGACTCCCGAGGCGGCAAGCCCTTCCACCAGAGCGGCTTCCAATTCCGGGGATGAATGACGGCCGTCATAGCCGACGGCGGCGGTGGCGCCGCCGCGCTCACGGAGAAGGGTGCCGAAGGCGCGGCCGATAACACGGGCATCGGAGGCATTGAGAGATTCCGGAACGATGCCTCGGATATCGTATTCGCGAAGGATGGTAGGATCGAGCTTATGGCCTTCGCTCATCGAAACCTTTCCTTGGGGAAGCCAACCGTCATTTGGGGACCACCGGCGGTCGGCCGATGCAGGTGTATTGAAAGCCGGCCGCGGCCATGTCGGCGGGATCGTAGATATTGCGCAGGTCAACCATCACCGGGCTTTTCATTAAAGACTTGATCCGTTCCAGGTCCAGCGCCCGGAATTCGTTCCATTCGGTGACTATGGTCAGCGCGTCGGCCCCGTCGGCAGCTTCATAGGCATCCTTGCACCATTCGACGTCGTCCATCAGGGCCTTCGCCTCTTCCATGCCCTCGGGGTCGAAAACCCGGACGGTGGCGCCACCGGCCTGTAGCCCGGCAACGACGTTGAGACTTGGCGCGTCCCGCATATCGTCGGTGTTGGGCTTGAACGTCAGCCCCAGCACCGCGACGACCTTGCCTTTCACCGAGTCGCCACAAGCGGCGATGATTTTCTCCGCCATTCGTTCCTTGCGTGCCTCGTTGACGGCGGCGACGGCCTCGACGATACGCAGCGGGTGCCCGGCCTCCTCGGCGGTGCGCACTATCGCCAGCGTATCCTTGGGAAAACACGATCCCCCGTAGCCGGGCCCGGCATGCAGGAACTTAGGCCCGATGCGCCCGTCCAGGCCGATGCCCTTAGCCACGTCCTGAACGTCGGCATCGACGGCTTCGCAAAGATCGGCAATTTCGTTGATAAAGGTAATTTTCGCCGCCAGGAACGAGTTGGCAGCGTATTTGATCAATTCGGCGGTCTGGCGGGTGGTGAACAGGATCGGGGTTTCGATCAAGAAAAGCGGCCGATAAAGCTGGCGCATGACCTCGCGGGCGGGTTCGCTTTGGGTGCCGATGACCACCCGGTCGGGGCGCATGAAATCCTCGATGGCCGAGCCCTCGCGCAGGAATTCCGGGTTCGAGACGACGTCGAATTCGGCGTCGGCGCGGCCTTCAGTAATGATCCGCTCGACTTCGCGGCCGGTGCCCACGGGAACCGTCGATTTGGTCACCACCACCGTATACCCGTCGAGCGCTGCCGCGATCTCCTTGGCCACCGCATAGACGTAGCTGAGGTCGGCGTGGCCGTCGCCACGACGGCTCGGCGTGCCGACGACGATGAAGACCGCTTCCGCCGGCTTCACCGCGCCTTCAAGATCGGTGGTGAAGGACAACCGGCCGGCTTCGACGTTGCCGGCGACCAGTTCATCGAGACGCGGCTCGAAGATGGGGATTTCGCCGGCCGCCAGCCGCTTAATTTTAGCCTCGTCCTGATCGACGCAAACTACGTCGTGGCCGAATTCGGAAAAACAAGCGCTGGACACCAGCCCCACATAGCCGCTCCCGATCATAGCGATGCGCATGGTATGCCTTTCTTCTCAGCCCTAAACGTACGACTTCAATATCTCTTGGATATCGCCGCCCAGATTGCCGCGCTCGCGGGCGAAGGCGACGTTGGCTTCGATAAAGCCCAGTTTTGTACCACAGTCGAACCGCCGGCCGTCGATGCGAAGCCCGTGGAACGGCAGGTTATCAAGGGTCGCGGCCAAGGCGTCGGTGAGTTGAATTTCGCCGCCGGCGCCCTCTCTCTGCCGCGCGAGATGATCGAAAATTTTCGGTTGCAGGATATAGCGGCCGATGATCGCTAGCCGGGACGGCGCGTCGCCGGGCGCGGGCTTTTCCACCAAGCCGGTGGCGCGGGCGAGGCGGCCGTCGTCTTCCTCGACGTCGAGGATACCGTAGCGGCTGGTGTGTTCTTCGGCGACCTCCTCGACGGCGACCAGGTTGCTGCCGATGTCTTCATAGGCGGTCATCATCTGGCTCAGGCAACCGGGTTCGGCCTGCATCAAGTCGTCGGCAAGTAACACCGCGAAGGGTTCGCCGCCGACGAACTCCCTGGCGCACCAGACCGCATGGCCGAGTCCCAGGGGGTCTTCCTGGGGGGTGAAAGAAATCCGGTCAGGTTGGGGAAAATCGCCGGTGATGGATTGCAACTCCGCCTTCTTGCCCCGGGCCTCCAGGGCCGCCTCCAACTCCACAGCCGGGCCGAAATGATCTTCCATCAGGCTTTTACCGGGTGTCGTGACCATAACCATGTCCTCAATCCCGGCGGCCAAGGCCTCCTCGACGGCGTATTGGATCAAAGGTTTGTCCACCACTGGCAGCATTTCCTTGGGCAAAACCTTGGTCGCCGGCAGGAACCGGGTTCCCAGACCGGCGACCGGAAAGACGGCCTTGGTGACTGCCTTGACCATAATGCGTACCCGAAAAAGTCTTAGTGTGCGATCGTTTCAAATTGAATCAATTTGAAACGTGAATCGCCCTCTATTTCAAATATTTAGGGGCTTATTCACGTCCTGGATCGATGCAATCCAGGACGATAAGACCCTAGACGGCGGCCTTTGCCGTACCGGCGCCTTTATCCCCGCAAGGACGCGGCCTTTTTGCCATAGGCTTAGCCCCCCTGCAACCAATACGCCGCAGGATTAATTGCCCAGCAGCACATCCTTGGCCTGGTTGATCTTAGCCGCCAGATAAGTGGAACCGCCGTGATCAGGATGAAGCCCACCGATCAGACGGTGGTGGGCGTCCTTGATATCCTGTTCGCTGGCTCCATCGTCCAGCCCGAGGACGTCCAAGGCCTCGGCCCGGGTCACAGTGCTCCCCCGGGCGCTCCCCTGGCGGCCGGAGTTGGCATCGCCTGCCGCCCCGCCCCCAGGCCCCCCGGCGGCGTTTTGCCGCCAGTCGGGATGGGCCCGGTTGAGATAGGCTTCCAACACCTGGGCCGAGGGCTGGTCTTCGACCCAACAGATTCGTAAGAGGTCCACCAACTCGCCCTCAGACATGCCGTCCAACGTACGCCCGGCATAATCGCCTTCCAGGACTTCGCCGGTCATTTGGCCGGAATCGTGATCCAGGGCCATACGCAGGAACTGGGTTTCCACGTCCGAGGTCTGCCCGGTGTCGGCGCCGGGACCCCCGCCGCTGGCCGCCGCCATGCGCGAGAAGGTCTTGTACATCCTATGAGCCGACCGGGCCCGCATTAACCAGGGTAACAGCGCTGGCAAAGCAAACAACGCCCACGCCAGCCGCCCGGTCAGCAGGAAAAATACTGCCACCAAGCCAATGACCCCTAACAACAGCACTTTCAGAACCTTGACCAGGGTCTTGGGGTCGGCGGTGGTGAACCAGCGTCCGGCCAACAACAGGCCGGCGAGAAGCGCGATGCCGAGGACGAAATAGGGCAGCATACGTTCAGCCGCCTTTCACTTGGTGGGCGATCTTTAGCACTTTGCCGCCGCGCTTCCGGGCCAGCTTTTCCAGCGCCGGTGAGCCGCCGGCGGCGAAGACGGCGACGGCGCCCAATAACTCCTTCAAGACCTGGGCGCTATGGGCGTCAAACTGGCAATAGACGCCGTTGGTCAGCTTGGCCACCTGTTGGAAAGCGAAGCCGGCGATCGGATCGCCGCCCTCGTGAAACATGAAGGCGGGTACCCCCAACAGCCCCAGTTGGCCGGCCGTTTTCCCGACCTGGTCGATGTCCTCCTCGAAACTATCGCCGACAAAGACCAGCGCATTAATGTTTTGCCTCTTGGTTTCGTTAACGGCGTGCGACAGCACCTTGCCGACCTGGGTTTCGCCGGCTAGGCAGACGACCGACGTCATCAACCGCAACAACTCTTTCTCGTCAGGGGTCCATGAACTGGCCTTGAACTCGCCGAACCCGCGGTAATAGGCAAGCTGGATATCCAGTCCTCCGAGGGCGGCAGTTTCGTGGAACATCTCACCCTGGATCTGGGCTGCCATGTCCCAGGCCGGTCGGCGGCTGGCGGTGGCATCCATGGCGAACAACAACCGCCCGCGGCGATCCGCCCTCTTGTTGACCGGCGTCAGGCGGGCCTTCTTTAGAAAGACGTCGATGTCGGCTTGCGCCGTCTTCTTGCTCGGAACCTTTTTGTCACCCTTTGCCATGGGTCCAGTTTATCCCGTCTCATGATTCGGCGACAGCCCTTGGCGTTTCCGGTATCCCAATGGCATCAATGAGGTCGTTGATTTCCTGGCGTGCGGCCCGATGTGACGGGCTAAGCGCCTGGGGGCCGATGACGTCCTTCAAGTCCATAATCGTCAGCCCGGCCAAGAACAGCTCACGGAAAATCACCCGCTCGCCGAAACCGGCGACGATACGAATCCCGATCCGCTGGGCCAGGTCATTCAGCACCGCGTCAATCTTGCGCTTGTTTTGGGCGTCCAGGCTCGACAGCCGGTTCCGCATGACCAGCCAGTCGATGGAGCCGCCGTCTCGGGCCGCCTTGACCTTCTTTTGCTCCCACACCATCTCGGCGTAGTGGCTCGGCCCTAAGACCGCCATGCGCCGGCCGTCGACATGGGCAAGCACGTCGAGATCGATGAAGCTGTCATTGATCGGCGTGATCAGCGTATCGGCATAGGAATGGGCGAGCACCGAAAGGCGGTTGGCGCTGCCTGGAGTATCGATCACGACGACATCGTGATTGACAATGGCGCCCTCAATCAACAGTTTCACCTTGGCCGCCTCGTCCTCCTTTCCGCCGCCGGGCTCATCCTGGGACTTGAGGGTGTAGTGGTTGGGCATTTCGATGTTGCTTTCACCGGGTTTGATGCTGGCTTTGATGAAGATTCGGCGGTTGGCAACATAGCGGCTCAGCGTCCCCTGGCGGATATCGACATCGACACTAGCCACCGAATGGCCCCGCAGAAGCAGACCGACGATCACGTGCATGGCGGTGGTGGACTTGCCGCTACCACCTTTTTCGTTGCCGAAGACGATGGTATGGGCGGGTTCAGTGCTCATGCACCACCTCCTGTTTCGGCCCGTAGCCAGACGGCGGTGTCGTGAAAGGCGGCACCGCTTGCAGGCGGTGCGGGGGCGGGGGCGACGAGCGCGTTGATGCCGAACCCTTCCTCGAACGTCTTGTTGGGCCCAATGCCTTCGACCACGCCGACGCCTTGCTGAAGACCATCGAAGGGCCGAGCGTGGACGACGACACTGGAGTAGCGGTTGCCGATGCGCACCCGACCGCAACGACGAGAGTGCGCATTAATATATTTAACATTGCCAGTCCCTCACTCCCACTCACCGAGATTGTCGGCACCTCAAAGTCCATACGCTACAGCGCCGCTCGCAGCGGCCGAAACGCCCCCCGCAGCCCAATAAAAAATCCCCAGAATTCTTAAAAACGAAACTTGCTCAGGTATCTTTCCTTTTCGGTCTCAGGCTTTCCCAATCTTCTTCCGTAAGCACGGAGGCGAAGTTGAACTGGCCGGCACCGCCGAGCCAGTCACCCCCGTCGATGGTCACGACCTCACCGGTCATAAAGCCGGACTGGTCACTGAGCAGATAGGAAGCCAGATTGGCAAGTTCGTCGTGCTTGCCGGTGCGCCCCAAGGGAATGCGGCTTTCATACATCTCCACCATGTCCGGGCGTGGCAACAGCCGGGACCAGGCTCCCTTGGTCGGAAAGGCCCCCGGCGCGATGGCATTGAGCCGCACCCCCTTCGGCCCCCATTCGACCGCCAGGCTCCGGGTCATGGCCAAGACCCCGGCCTTGCCCATGGCCGACGGCACCACATAGCCCGAACCCGTCCAGGCGTAGGTGGTGACGATGCTGAGCACGTTACCGGGACGGTTTTCCGCGATCCACCGCTTGCCGCAGGCCAGGGTCATATAGGCCGAACCGTGAAGGACGATGTCGATCACTGCGTCCAAGGCACGGTGAGACAGGTCCTCTGTGCGGGACAGGAAATTGCCCGCGGCATTGTTAACTAATGCGTCCAAGGGACTTTCATCCCAAACGTCGGCCACCGTCGCTTCGACCGCTTCGGCGTCGCGGATGTCCAAAGGCCGCCAACCGATGCGGCCGCCCGTGGCTTTCGACAATTCCTTGGCCGTCTCCTCAAGGACCGCCTCGCGGCGGCCGCAAATAATCAGTTCGGCACCAAGTCCCATAAAACGGCGGGCCATGCTCTTGCCGAGCCCGGTGCCGCCGCCGGTGATAAAAATCCGTTTACCCTTCAGAAGATCGGAGACAAACATTCCCAAGGACTCTCAAATGCAACCGTGGTCAAGAATACACCCCGGCAGCCGAAAATTGCTATGATCCCAGGAACCGCTCCCAAGACTTAGAGCGTATCATGATTGGCCGAAGCCACTTCGTGGCGTCGGTCAATCATGTGAATCCGCTCGATATTAATAAGATAGAGCAGATTCACGCGATTGAACTGATCGCGTAAGCGATTCCGATCAATCGCGATCTGCTCTAGGAAACGGAGTGAACCCCATGCTCATTGAAGCGGAAACCTACGAAGAGGTCTACCGGTCGCTGGTCTGGAAGGTGCCCGAATTCATCAACATGGGCGTCGAGGTCTGCGATAGGCACGCTGATCGCGATCCCGGCCGGACAGCGCTTATCTATGAAAACGACAGCGGCGACATCACCCAGTACAGCTTCCAGGCGTTGAAAGGCCTTTCCAACAAGCTCGCCAATCTGCTTCAAGCCAAAGGCCTGAAGCGCGGCGACCGTTTTGGTATTCTGCTGCCGCAATCGGTGGAGACCGGTTTCGCCCACATCGCCGCCTGGAAATCGGGGTTGGTTTCGATCCCCTTGTTTACGCTGTTCGGGGAGGATTCGCTAAGGTTTCGGCTTGCCGACAGCGGCGCCAAGGCTCTGATCACGGATAGGGACAACCTGGGCAAGATCGAAGCCATCGCGACCGATCTTCCAGAACTGAAAGTCGTCCTGGTCGTCGATGCCGGCAAGGACGGCGACGCCACGCTTGACCTTAGGCGGGGGCTCGACGCCGCCCGTGATTCCTTCACTCCCGTCCGGACCCGCGCCGAGAATCCTTCCTTCATCAGCTATACGTCGGGAACCACCGGAAACCCGAAAGGCGCCCTGCAAGCCCACCGCACCATCTTGGGCCATCTTCCGGGGGTCGAATTCCCCCATGAATTCTTCCCCCAGCGGGGCGATCTGATGTGGACGCCGGCTGACTGGGCATGGATCGGCGGCCTGATGAACGCGCTCATGGTGTCCTGGTATCACGGGGTGACAGTGCTTGCCCACCGGGCCCACAAATACGAACCCGAAGAGGCCGTTCGACTGATGGCCCGGCACCGGATCCGCAACACCTTCATGCCACCAACGGCGTTGAGGTTAATGCGGCAGGTAGAGGACCCGGCCAGACGGTTTGGCGTCCAGTTGCGCACCGTCGCCTGCGCCGGCGAACCCATGGGAGAGGAACTTCTGGATTGGGGGCGCGAAGCGCTAGGCGTCACCTTCAACGAATTCTACGGACAGACGGAATGCAACCTAGTGACGTCGAATTGCGGCCGCATCATGGAGGTCAGGCCCGGATCCATGGGCCGGGCGGTTCCCGGCCACGAGGTCGAAATAATCGATACCGACGGCAACATCTTGGGCGCCGAAGAGGAAGGCTCCATCGCCGTCAAGAGTCCCGATCCGGTGATGTTCCTTGAATATTGGAACAACCCGAAGGCGACCGGGGAAAAGTTCCTGGGCGATTGGCTGTTGACCGGCGACCGGGGGACCAAGGACGCCGACGGATATTTTTGGTTTCTCGGCCGCGAGGACGATGTGATTACCTCCGCCGGCTACCGGATCGGTCCCGGCGAAATCGAAGACTGCCTGCTCAAGCACCCAGCGGTTTCCCTGGCCGCCGCCATCGGCGTTCCCGACCCCCTGAGGACCGAGCGGGTCAAGGCCTTCATCCAACTGCGGCCGGGACGGGAAGGCAATAAGGACCTGCAGCA
>CAZQZB010000049.1:0-12375 GCA_964597695.1 uncultured Thalassospiraceae bacterium
ATCGCGAACCACACCGGATCGACGCCGCTCTTGTCCAGGATCGGCCAGAACAAGGGCAGCACGATGTAGCAAATCTCGATCCATTCGAGGAAGAAGCCAAGAAGGAATAGCATCAAAAGAACAAAAATGATGTCCGCCGTCACTCCGCCGGGAACGAATTGGAACAGCTTTTCGATCAACTCGTCGCCGTTGAGGCCACGGAATGCCAGCGAGAACGCCTGGGCGCTGATCAGGATGAAGAACACCATGGCGCTGATGCGGAGCGTTCCCTGAACGGTTTCGATAATCACCTTTTTCGTCAGCCGCTTGCCAAGGTAGGCGATGAGGATACTGCCAATTCCACCCATGGAGGCGGCCTCGGTCGGCGCGGCGATGCCGCCGATGATGGAACCCAAGACGGCGAATATTAGGAAAATTGGCGGTAGAACGACGAAAAATAACTTCCTGATCAGTTCCTGGCGGGACATGGCATCCCTTTCTTCCGCCGGGATCGCCGGTGCCATGTCGGGCCGAAACAAACCGATGCCAAGCATGTAGATGGCGTAAAGGCCGGCCAGCAGCAGGCCCGGGATCATGGCGGCGGCAAATAACGTGCCGAGCCCGGTGCCCAGGATGTCCGACAGCAGGATCAGCACCAGGCTGGGAGGGATGATCTGCCCCAAAGTCCCCGACGCGCAGATGGTGCCGCAAGCCAATGACTTCGAATACCCCCGACGCAGGAATACCGGCAGAGTCAACAAGCCCAAGGTCACTACCGTGGCGCCGACGATTCCGGTTGATGCACCCATAAGAACGCCGACGAGAATGATCGCCAGTCCCATGCCGCCGCGAAGCCTCCCGGCGGCATGGCCGATGACGTCCAGGAGTTCCTCGGCCAGACGTGAACGTTCCAGCATCACGCCCATGAAGACGAACAACGGGATCGCCATCAAAATCTGGTTGTCGACAACTCCAAAGATGCGGATTGGCAACAGGTTGAACAACGGGAACTCGCCAGCCAGAAAGGCAAACAGAAAACCGGATGTGGCCAGCGCCACGGCCACCGGGAAGCCGAGGAACAAGAGGAAGAACAGGCAAGCACCCATCAGGATGGGGAAAATCATGTCGCCCAGCCCGACAAAATCGCCGAAGTCATAGATCAGGTTGCCGATGATTTCCTGCACGGGTGCTGCTCTCCGTCAGCCAGTGACCCGCCGTCGCCGGAAAACCCTGACACCGGTCTTCAGCAGGTTGGATACCGACTGCATCACCAAAATTGCGAAACTGACAGGGATGAACGAACGCAGCAGCCAACGATGCGGCAGGCCGCCCGGATCGGGCGAGCCCTCGTCGATAAAGTAGGCCTGGGTGACGAAACCAATGGCGAAGTCGATAATGAGAATCGAAATGACAATGAGGGATAGGGCGGCCAGCAGGTCGACAAAGTTTCGCGTTTCCGCCCGGAACTTGTCGTAGAAAATGTCCACCTTCACATGATCGTTGTGGCGAAGCGCGTAGCACATGCCGATAAGCGCGATCGGCGATATCAGATGCCATTCCAACTCTTGCAACTCCATGGGGCCGATGCGGAGCAGGTAACGCAGGATCACATTAGTCGCGACCAATGCCACCTGGGCGATGCAGGCCCATGCAAACACCCGGCCGATGACGTCGACGAATGCGTCGATGCCATCCGTGAGGCTTACTTCTTTGGGGCCGGGCTCTTCCGCCGGCCGCCCGGGAAGGATGAACAATTCCGCTGCCAGCCATAGCGTCAGCCACCCCGTATAGAACGCCAAAGCCACCCATGCGTCCCGATGCAAAAATTCGATCTTCGGATCAAGCGTGATGACCAGCCAAGCGACAGGAGCTAGGCCTGAGAACAAGAACCAGTCGGGACGGCGGCGTTCGAGGAGCCTTTTGACCGCCAGCACCATGGCGAACATGAACAAGAAGCAATCGAAAAAGAACCAAGTCGGCGACGTCATGGGAACTGTCAAATGTACGGCTGCCCCCGCCAGCAGCAACGGCAACAGCCCAGCCACCATGGTCAAACGGCCGATCCGTCCCTCGGGATAGAGATAGAGAAAATAAATTCGTTGGATGTTCATCCCGTTCCCTGGCGTCAATCCTTAACCGTCAAGCGCCAGGTCCGCCTGTTCAGCAAAATATTCGGAACGGAAAAGGTTGCGGCTCCGAACCTCCGAAAGAGATCCGGAGCCGCACCCGTATCAGCCACCGCGGACGCGAATTGCGAACTGGCGATTGCTCGAGTTTGCCCACTTATCGTGTTTCTTCTTGAAGCTCATGAAAGAGTCGTGAACCTTGCGGGTCATGGGATTGGCAGCGGCCCCGGCTTCCAGAACTTCGGCGGTCTTCTTGCGAAGTTCCTCGATAACATCCGTCGGAAGCTCCGACACCTTGACCCCGTGGTTATTGACAAGGTCTTCCAACGCGCCGCCGTTCAACGCCTCGGCGGACGTGTGGGCGATGATATTGGCCGCCGCCGCGACGTGCCGAACGATGCTCTGAATGTCCTTGGGCAAGACGTTGAACGCCTTCTTGGAGATCAGGAGTTCGGTCGTCGTCGACGGCTCATGCCAGCCGGTATTGTAGTAGTTCTTGGCCGCCTTGTGCAGGCCGAGACGGCGGTCCTGCAGCGGACCGACCCATTCGGCCGCGTCGATGACGCCGCGCTCCAGCGCCGGGAAGATGTCACCGCCACCAAGGCTCTTCACGTTGACGCCGATGGCCTTATAGATCTTACCGCCGAGGCCCGGAATACGCATCTTCAGGCCCTTGAAATCAGATAATCCCTTCACCGGCTTCTTGAACCAGCCCGTCATCTGGACGCCGGAATTGCCACACGGCATGCCGATAACGCCGAAATCGTTATAGATCTCGTTCCACAGCTCCAGACCGCCGCCGTGATAGTACCAGGCGTTCTGGCCCTGGAATGTCATGCCGAAGGGCACAGTACCGAAGTACTGCAAGGCCGGCGCCTTGCCCGACCAGTAATAAGCGACGGCCGAATTGGCCTCGACGGTGCCGCCGGTGACGGCGTCGAAGCCGCCGTTCCACTTGACCAGTTCGCCGGCGGCGAACAGCTTGATCTTAAGCCGGCCGTCGGTTGCTTCGTCGATTTGTTTGACGATCCATTCGGCGCTTCCGGGGCCGCTTTGATAGAACGGCAGGCCCGGCGGGAAAGATGTGGTCATCTTCCAACGGAATTTCTCCGCGGCGTGGACCGCGGGCGCGGCCAGTGCCGCCCCGCTGACGACGGCGCCGGCAAGGCCGGCTTTCAAGAATTTACGGCGTATCATACGATTTTCCTCCCTATTTTTGTTTGTGGATGGTGAATGAATTTTTTAGGCTGCGTTTAGCCGTTCGATATTCGCGATGGGGTCACCATAGGCGAAATGCGGTCAAAAAGCCAGTTGCTCCCCCTTAGGGCCGCCGGGCGATCATGTCGATTTCGACCAGGGCGCCCCGGGCCAGGCCGGTAACGCCGATACAGGTCCGGGCCGGACGCCTGTCGGCTGGGAAATAAGACCCATAGGCCGCGTTCATGGCAGCGTAATCGCGTTCGAAATGCGTCAGGAAGGCCCGGACCGACGTAACGTTCTCCAGCCCCAGCCCGAGCTCAACCAGGACCAGGACCAGGTTATCCATGACTTGCCGGGTCTGGGCCTCGATACCTTCGGGGAGAGGTTTTGCCGTGTCGTCGGGGTCGGTCGGCATTTGCCCCGTAATCTGCACCCAGCCGTCGGCTTCGACCGCATGGCTGAAAGGCGCCACCGGTTCCGGGGCCGCCGGGAAATTATGAAAAATGACCTCACTCATGGCCCTGGAACCTCCTTGACGGTCGGATTGTCATTGTCAGCGGGTAAGCTCAACCGCCTTCGCCGGTCGATCCTTCGGGCTTCTTCACGGGGGCAGCGGCCGGGTCGCCCTCCAGAAAGAATTTTATTCTCGATTTCCGATCCGTCGACAAACATGCGTCATGCCTTGATATGGATGCAAAAAACAGCCCCGAAGGGGATGGCGCAAATTCCGGATCCCGGCCCTTGGCCACACAAGCGACTCAATCGGCGAACGGAATATCGAAATCGCCCAACATCTTCTTCTGGCGCTTGGCGAGTTTCTCCTCGTCGAAATCGTCGATCAAGTCGTGAAACATCCGGTGCCAGTTGATTTTCGCCTTCAGGTGCGTGAACACGCTTCCCAACCCGATGGCGGAGCGGTCCATGAGCACGAATTCCCTCGGCGGCGTGACGCCGCCGAGTTTCCGCAGTTCCCGGTGCACCTTAGCCGCCACCCCGGCCCCGTACATGACGCCGCCGTCCTCCTGGATGGGTTTCACCCGGTCCTCCAATAGCGGCGCATAGAGGAACCGGGCCCACTGATTGAGGATGTCGATCACGTCTCGCCCCAAATCATTAAAGCCCCAAGTTTCATAGGCGTGCACGGCAAGGTCCTGGTCGTCGTCGCGAAGGGCCTTGTAGAGATCGATAACGGCGCGGATGAAGTTCGGCTTGAACACCCGGATGCAGCCGAAATCCATCAAGTTGATGGTTTGATCCGGCCGGACCGTGTAATTCCCGAGATGGGGATCGCCGTGCAGCACACCGTAGTAATAGAACGGCACGTACCAGGCCCGGAACATGTTGCGAGCGACGGCGTTGCGGCTTTTGATGTGCTCGTCGACGAATTGCAGCAGCGGCGCGCCGTCGAGCCACGACATGCTCAACAGCCGGCCAGTACAAAGTTTCCCCGCCACCCGGGGAACGTGGACGCCCTTCTCGTCCTTCAAGATGCGGGCGTAGAGACCGAGGTTGCGGGCCTCGCGATGGTAATCCAGTTCCTCGCGCAGCCTATCGGTAAGCTCCTTGTGGATCTCACGGGGGTCGATGGTGGGGTCGTAGCGCCGGTAGATAGAGAACACCAGATTCAACTGCCCCAGGTCCGCCTCCACCACCGAGGGCATGTCCGGGTACTGGATCTTGCAGGCCAGCCGGCGGCCTTTCGGGTCAACGGCCCGATGGACCTGCCCCAACGATGCAGCGGCGGCAGCTTCATGCTCGAAGGATTTGAATTTCGACTGCCAGTCCAGCCCCAATTCGCCGGCCATGCGGCGATTGACGAACGCCCAGCCCATGGAAGGCGCGTTGGTCTGAAGCTTGGCCAGCTCGACGACGTATTCCTCCGGCAGCACGTCGGGAACGGTGGCCAGGATCTGCGCAACCTTCATCAACGGACCCTTCAGCCCGCCCAGCGCTTTCTGCAGCTCGGCGGCGTGTTCGCCGCGGTCCAGGGGGATGCCGAACAGCCGCCCGCCGGCCATGCGGGCGGCGAAACCGCCGACCGTGGTGCCGACCTTGGCGTAGCGCTTGACCCGCCCCCCTAGGCTGTCGTCATCGGCCATGGCGGTGGCACCTCAGGCGGGAATGGGAATAGAGAGAATGATTCAAAACGCTGCTTCCAGTTCGTCGATGAAACCCGAGATGACGCCAAGTCCCCGCTGCCAGAACGCCGGGTCGGAGGCATCGAGCCCGAACGGCGCCAGCAGTTCCCGGTGACGAAGCGTGCCGCCTGCCTTCAGCATGTCGAAATACTTGGCCTGAAAACCGAGGTGGCCCTGCTGGAAAACGTCGTAAAGGGAATTTACCAGGCAATCGCCGAAGGCATAGGCGTAAACGTAGAACGGGGCGTGCAGGAAATGCGGGATATAGGCCCAGAAATGGCGGTAATCGTCGTCGAAACGGAACGCCGGGCCGAGGCTTTCGCGCTGTACCTCCATCCAGATGTCGCCCAGCCGTTCGGCGCCGAGTTCGCCCTTTGGGCGTTCTCGGTGCACGCGTTCCTCGAATTGGTGGAAGGCGACTTGGCGGATAACCGTGTTCATCATGTCCTCGACCTTGCCGGCCAGAAGGATGCGGCGGTGCTTGGCGCTCTTTTCGCCTTCGAGCATGGCTCGGAAGGCCAACATCTCGCCGAAGACCGACGCCGTTTCGGCCAGCGTCAGGGGGGCGTCCGACATCAGCGCCCCTTGCGGCGCCGCCAGCACCTGATGCACCCCGTGGCCCAGTTCGTGAGCCAGCGTCATCACGTCCCGGGCCTTGCCGTGGTAGTTCAACATCACGTAAGGATGCACCGAAGGCACCGTGGGATGGGAAAAGGCGCCGGAGTCCTTGCCCGGCCTGGGCGGCGCGTCAATCCAGCTCTTGGCGAAGAAACGCCCGGCGATATCGGCCATTTCAGGGGCGAAACCGCCAAAGGCCGAAAGCACCACCTCCTTCGCCTGGTCCCAGGAATAAAGGCGGCTGGAATCCTCGGGCAGCGGCGCATTGCGGTCCCAGGTATTCAGTTTTCGGACCCCGAACCATTTCGCCTTCAGCCGGTAATAGCGGTGGGCCAGGTTCTTGTAATTGGCCTTCACGGCCCCGACGAGGGCTTCCACCACCTCGTTCTCGACCTGGTTGGAGAGATTGCGGTACGAGACCGGTGAGGGAAAGCGCCGCCATTGGTCTTCGATCTCCTTGTCTTTAGCCAGCGTGTTGGTGATCAGGGTCAACACCCGCATGTTCTGGGCCAAGCCCCGGCTCAAGGCCTTGGCCCCCTGCTTGCGGACCTCGCCTCTCTTGTCGGAAAGCAGATTGAGGGTGTCGGCCAGGGTCATCTTGCGGGAGCCCTTGGGGCCTTTGACGGCAAAGCGGAGGTCGGCCATGGTTTCCCCGAACAGCCGAACCCAGGCGTTGTGGCCGGTCACCGTTTGTTCGTGCAGCAGCTTTTCCACTTCGTCCGACAATTGATGGCGGCGAAAAACGCGGCAATCCCTGATCCACGGGGCGTAATGAGCGGCCTTGGGGTCCTTGAGCTGGCCTTGCAGGACTTTTTCGCTGAGCCGGTTGAGTTCCAGCGTGAAGAACAGGGTATCGGTTGAAATATCCGTCACTCGTTCCTGCAGGGTCTGAAAGAAGGCGCCGATGGCCGGATCGCCGAGGTGGGTGGCATGCAGCAGGTGCCCGTAGCTCATGATCCTCCCCAGGCGCTCGGCGATCCTCTCGTAGCGGGATATGGCCTTGGCCAGCCCGCCGCCGTCAAGCCCCCTGAGACAGCCTTCAAAGGTCTTGCGGAATTTTTTCGATTCCCTGGCCACCCAGGCAAGGTCGGCCTGCAGCTCCGGCGCATCGGGCCCGGTATAAAGGTCATCCAGGTTCCAATGGGGAAGACCGGCGGTTTTGTTTTTCCTGCGGGCGCTGGCGCCCTTGGCCTTGGTCATTTTCATTCCTTCGTCCGCGTCGCCTTCGCGGTCTCGGTCAGTGTGGCATATTAAAATGGTAATGCCCGGCGGAAACGATAATGTTAATCTTCGGAGACGTGAGGAAAACTCAATTATGAGCGACCAGGACTGGCCCAACCTTGCGGCCATGTTTTTCGACCAGGTGGACCGCTTCGGCGACCGCCCTTTCCTGTGGGCGAAACGGCATGGCGCCTACAAGGCGCTGAGCTGGGGCAACGCCGCGGCCCGCGTCACCCCCCTGGCACGGGGCCTCATGGCGCTGGGCGTCGAGCCGGGGGACCGGGTGGTGTTGGTCTCGGAAAACCGGCCGGTGTGGCTGGTGGCAGACGTCGCCATCATGTCCACGGGTGCGATCACCGTTCCCGCCTACATCACCAACACCGAAGACGACCATCTGCATATTCTCCGCGACAGCGGGGCCAAGGTCGCCATCGTTTCCAACCGCCGGCTTGCCGATAAACTGTTGCCTGCCGCCCACAAGGCGCCGGAGGCCGAATTCGTCATCGCCATGGACCCTCCCGAAACGTCTCGGGAGCTCGATGTCGAAGTCCTGCACTTGGACCTTGTGCTCGAAAAGGGCCAGGAAGGCCACCAAAACATCGTCGAGATCGCCCAGGGGTGGGCGCCCGACGATACGGCCTGCATCATTTATACGTCCGGCACCGGCGGCGCGCCGAAAGGAGTCATGCTCAGCCACCGGAACATCCTGTCCAACTGCGAGGGCGCCAGGAACGCCCTTCAAGGTCTCGGCATGACCAATGAGGTGTTTCTGTCCTTCCTGCCGCTCAGCCATTCCTATGAGCATATGGCCGGGCAGTTCTTCCCTATGACCATCGGCGCCGAGATTTATTACGCCGAGGGCGCCGACACCTTGGCCGCCAACATGGTGGAAGCCAGGCCGACGATCATGACGGCGGTGCCGAGGCTATACGAGACGCTCCATCACCGCATCACCTTGGGCATCAACAAGTCAGGCGGCCTCAAGAAGAAGCTGTTCATGAAGGCCGTCGAACTGGGCACCCAGCGTTACCAGCGTCCGGGCAGCCTGAGCCTCGGCCAAACGATTGCCGACAGGGTTCTGGACCGGCTTGTCCGCGACAAGGTCCGCGAGCGCTTTGGCGGCCGACTGAAGGCGTTGGTATCCGGCGGCGCGCCCCTGAACCCCGACATCGGCCTGTTCTTCACGGCCCTCGGCCTGCGCATTTTGCAGGGCTACGGGCAGACCGAAACGTCGCCCTCGGTCAGCGTCAACATACCGGAAGGCTTGAAGCTGCACACGGTCGGGCCGCCGTTGAAGGGCGTCGAGGTCAGGATCGCCGACGACGGGGAAATCCTGGTCAAGGGCGACCTGGTCATGCAGGGCTATTGGCGCAACCCGGAAGCGACCCGCGAAACCATCCGCGACGGTTGGGTCCATACCGGCGACATCGGCATCATCGACGAAGACGGCCACCTGCAGATCACCGACCGCAAGAAGGACATCATCGTCAATTCCGGCGGCGACAACGTGTCACCGCAACGGATCGAGGGAATCCTCACCATCGAGCCGGAAATCGCCCAGGCCATGGTTTATGGCGACAGGCACCCGCATCTGGTCGGACTTCTGGTCGCCGATGCCGAGTGGCTCTCCGAATGGGCCGAAAAGGCGGGAAAATCGGCGGCGCCAAGTGATCTCGCCGACGACCCCGAGCTTCTGAAGGCGGTGGGGATGGTGCTGAAACGGGCCAACGGCGCCCTTTCCCCCGTTGAGAAAGTGCGCCACTTCATCCTCGCCGCCGAGCCGTTCACCACCGACAACGGGTTGCTGACCCCGACGCTCAAGATTCGCCGCCACAAGATCAAGGAGATTTACGGCGACACGCTGGAGGCGTTGTACGGTTAGCCCCCCGGTGGCAAAGCCGGGCGGCGGAGCTGGGCGACGGCCATGCCGGCGAGGATAATCAGGAGCGCCATCACCTCCGTCACCGTTACTCGCTCGCCCAGGGTCACGGCGCCCCAGCCGACACCTAAGACGGGAATCAGGTAATTGATGAAGGCCATGAAGCTGGCGCCTCGGTTCTGCACCAGGTGAAAGAAGATGAGGGTCGCCAGGGCGGTCGGAAAAAGCCCGAGATACGCCGCCGCCATCAACCCTTCGGGGCTGGGCGCAAGTTCCCACGGCGCCTCGAAAGCGAGCGCAGCCGGCGTCATCACCAAGCTGGCCATGATCATCACCGCCACCGATCGGGCGATCAGGGACGACGGCGGTGTGTTGCGGGCCAGGATCACGGCCATGGCATAGCAGAACGCCCCGCCTGCCACCGCCAGCTCGCGCCAGATTTCGCCGCCGAGGCCCTTCGCCGCCTCCGGCCCGACGAGGACGAGGACGCCCGCGAAGCCGATGGCGACGCCGATGAGCTTCGCCGGCGTCATGCGGTCGCCGGCGGTGAACAAATGGGCCATGACGATTGTCGCCAGGGGCATTACCGACATCAGGATCGCCGCTTGACCGCTGTCGATGCGGATCTCGCCCCAATTGATAAGGGTGAATGGAAGGCCGTTGCCGATCACCCCCAGCAGGAAGCAGAAAAACCAGAACCTTACCCCACCGGGCAGGGCCTGGCGTTGTAGGCAGAGCGCCCCATAGAGCATGACAGCGGCGAGGATCACCCGCCCAGCCGCCAGCGTCATGGGCGGGATCGTTTCCACGCCCACTTTGATGGCCGCGAACGAGGAGCTCCAGATCAACGCTAACAGGAAAAGTAACGCCAGATGACGGAGCATGGGCGCCTCGGATAATGGAAACGGCGTCGGGCCTCAGGTCAGGCCCCGTAATAGTCCCGGTACCAGGCGACCAGCCTGGGCAGGCCGTCGTTGATCTTGGTCTTGGGGTCGAAACCAAAATCCCGGCGGGTCTCGTCTATATCAGCGAAGGTTTCCTTGACGTCCCCCGTCTGCATGGGTTGAAAATCGATCTCCGCCTTTTCGCCTAACGCCTCTTCGAGAATCGAAATGAACCGCATCAGCGGCTCGGACGTGCTGTTGCCGATGTTGTAGAGACGGAAGGGAGGCTCCCCGCCGGCTGGCGTGGGGGGCTTGTCGAGGCAGGCCGTGACGCCAGCGACGATGTCGTCGATGTAAGTGAAATCACGGCTCATGTCGCCGTTATTGAAGACCGGGATCGGCTCCCCGGCCAGGATCTTGCGGATGAAGATGAAAGCCGCCATGTCGGGCCGTCCCCAGGGACCATAAACGGTGAAGAACCTCAGCCCCGTCGACGGCATCCCATAAACGTGGGCGTGGGCGTGGGATATCAGTTCCATGGACCGCTTGCTCGCCCCGTAAAGAGACAACGGCGTATTGACGGGATCGGTGACCGAAAACGGCAGTTTGGTATTGCCGCCGTAGACGGAACTCGAAGACGCAAAAACGAAATGCTCCAGGCCCTCGAGCCCGCGGCAGCATTCGAGAAGCACCAGTTGCCCTTCCACGTTGGCGCGGGTGTAGGCGTAAGGATCGACCAGGGAATGGCGAACGCCGGCCTGGGCTGCCAATTGGACGACGCGGGTGATGTCGCCGTGTTGCTCGATTAGTTTTTCCACCGCGTCTCTTTCGGCGATGTCGATGCGCTCGAAGACGAACCCGTCCCGTTCCGAGAGGATATTCAGACGCGCTTCTTTCAACGACACATCGTAGTAATCGTTGACGTTGTCGACGCCGACGACCTTTTCACCCTGGTCCAACAGGGCGAGAGATGTGTGAAAGCCGATGAAACCGGCGGCGCCGGTGACCAGAACAGTCATAAGTGTTTGATCCAGGAATCCTTAAGGCCGCCCCCGTATACCCGCTTGGGCGGGAAAAATCATCTTATAGTACGATTGGCGACAATAAGAAGGGTTACCCAATTGGCGTCAGATACCTTTTTTAATGGCCATTTCCCGGTATTCCAGCGGAAAAAGTTTCCTTCCCGCCGGGCCTCGTATTACGCTTGGACCAATAATGAGACGCCCCTATGGCGCTTGCAAAATCCAGGGAAAGCCCGATGACGCTGGCGACCGTCACCCTTGACGACAAATACGTTCTTGATTCGGGGCGGGTGTTCCTGACCGGAACCCAGGCCTTGGTGCGCTTGGGCCTGATGCAGCGCCGGCGGGACGTGGACGCCGGGTTAAACACCGCCGGCTACGTCACCGGCTACCGCGGCTCACCCTTGGGCGCCATCGACCGCGAATTCGGCCGCGCCGAGACGATGCTCACCGACCATCACATCAATTTCCATCCCGCCGTCAACGAAGACCTAGCGGCGACGGCGCTTTGGGGTTCTCAGCAGCTCAACATGTTCGAGGGCGCTCGGTACGACGGCATTTTCGGCATCTGGTACGGCAAGGGACCCGGAGTCGACCGCTCCGGCGATGTATTCCGCCACGCCAATTTCGCCGGCACCTCGCCCCATGGCGGCGTCCTGGTGCTGGCCGGAGACGATCCGGCCTGCAAATCCTCGACCGTGCCGAGCCAAAGCGAACATGCGTTGATGGACGCCAACATCCCCATTTTCAACCCGGCGAACGTCCAGGATGTGCTGGACTTCGGGCTCATCGGCTGGGCCATGTCCAGGTATTCAGGTTGCTGGGTGGGGATGAAGTGCATCTCGGATAACGTCGACTCTTCGGCCTCGGTGGACGTCGACCCGGACCGGGTGCGCATCGAGGTACCCGGCGATTTCGAGATGCCGGAAGGCGGACTCCATATCCGCTGGCCCGACCCGCCGCTGGAGCAAGAACACCGGCTCCAACGGTACAAGATTTATGCCGCCCTCGCCTTCGCCCGGGCAAACCACCTCAACTGCATCACCGTCGATTCCCCGCAACCCCGCCTCGGCATCATCACTACCGGCAAATCCTATCTCGACGTGTTGCAGGCATTGGACGATCTCGGCATCAGAGCCGGGCACGCGGACGAGATCGGGTTGCGCCTGCTCAAGGTCGGCATGCCGTGGCCACTGGAAAAGGAAGCCGTCCGCGGCTTCGCCGAGGGCCTGAAGGAAATCTTGGTGGTCGAAGAAAAGCGCGCGGTGATGGAAAACCAGGTCAAGGAGCAGCTCTATAACTGGCGCG
>CAZQZB010000050.1:0-12008 GCA_964597695.1 uncultured Thalassospiraceae bacterium
CCCAGACGACCGCCTGCCCGATCGTCATGCCGAGGAAGTTCTCCCAGCCAACTGTCTCCTTGTGCGGATCTTTGAAGGCCTCCTTTGTCACCATGCGGATGGGGCCTCTGCCGGCCTTGACCTCCTGTAGAAAGGCGTGGTTCCGCAGGCAGGTCGGCACCGGCTGATGATCTACGTAATCCCCGACCATTTCCTTGATCGAGTCGTACCAAGTGGGCTCGTAATTTTCCCCATACGCGTTTTCGGTGGTAGTCTTGAGATGCAGGAAGTAAGCGCCAACCGGGCCATAGCCGTCCTTGAATCTGGTGAGGACGATCCGGTTCTCCATCTGCGTCATCTTGGCGCCGACCCGGATCGGCAGCGCGTAGGCAGAGGCGCTGCTCCACGGGGCATACCAGGTCCGCCCCATACCCTCGCCGACCGAGTGGGGCTTGAAGATGTGCGACGCGCCACCGGCAGCTACGATGACCGCCTTGGACCGGAATACGTAGAAATTCCCGTCACGGACGTTGAAGCCGACGGCCCCGGCGACCCTGTTGGGCCGCGTCTTGTCCACCAACAGGTGGGTCACCATGATCCGGTTGTAGACCTCGGTGGCGGCCTTGCGGGCGGCCTCGGCGATGATCGGCTTGTAGCTTTCGCCGTGGATCATGATCTGCCATTTGCCCTCGCGCTTGTACCTACCGGTTTCCTCGTCCTTCATGATTGGCAGACCCCACTCCTCGAACTTGTGTACTGTGGAGTCGACATGACGAGCAATATCGTAGCCCAGATCCTCGCGCACGAGACCCATGAGGTCATTCCGTGCGTAGCGGACATGATCCTCGGGCTGGTTTTCGTCCCACTGCATGCCCATGTAGCAGTTGATCGCATACAAGCCTTGAGCGACGGCGCCGCTGCGCTCGATTTTCGCTTTCTCGACGACGACAACCTTTAGGTCGCGCCCCCAGTATCTGGATTCGTACGCGGCCCCGCACCCGCCAAAGCCGCCGCCGATGACGAGGATATCCGAATCCACGAACACCGTTTTTCTGCGTGTGAACAGGCCCATTATATCAAGCCTTGATTGAAATCATTCGGAGACAACGCGGGCAGCGCTTCGATGTGGAGTGCCTCAGGTTCGTGCGCGAGTTCCTGGGCATTTAGCGCATCCGGACTGGGCACCTCGTAATCGGACGGTGACTTGATCGATCCCCAGGGCGTGGTCCTGATCGGGGAAACGAAATTCTTCTCGCGCCCGTCTCGGAACTTGAGCTTCCAGGAGATGGTTCCCTTCTCCTCCTCCCTTAGCACCCGGATGCTGTGGCCCAGGGGGGCGAAGTCGGCGTAGCCGCGCACGTCTATCGCATGCTGCGGACACGCCTTTACGCACGAGTAGCACTCCCAGCACATATTGGGCTCGATGTTATAGGCACGGCGGTAGGTGGTATCGATGTGCATAATGTCGGACGGGCAGATATCCACGCAATGTCCGCAACCGTCGCAACGCGTCATATAAACAAATGTCGGCATGATTTTACGTTATCTCCTGTATCGAAGACCAATGATGGGCTGATTAAAAATTTGAGGGCTGTTGGCGGGCGCTGCCATAAATTTCGGGGTTGGCGGCGGGGGCCGGCAGGTTGTTCCTCGAACCGTTCGCCTGTTCAACCCGTTTCTGGAAGGCCGCTGCGGGCTTGAAGAACATATGGGAGAACTTGGACCACGGAATTGATCCAAATAACACCGTCGTCGCGAGGAGGTACAACACGAGGAACACGTTTGTCCACGTGGTGTTGCCCGTCGTTTGCAGGTACGCCCATGCTAGGCCCAGAGTCGCGCTCACCAGAAGCGAGACGACGAACAGGTCGGCGCGCACTAGGCGGAACGGCGAATTGCCCTCTGTGGCGACGTCGACCCGGATGAAGAACCAGAACCAGTAGCCGCCGAGGCAAACCATCAGGGCCCCGATGTACCACAGTGTCGGTAGAATAGCGGGCGCCGGGGTGGCGGGCGTTGGGTACGCGAAAACCATGATGACAGTTGTGACGACATAAGCCAGGAAACCGTACATTGTCAGGAGGTGGGCAGCTCTGCGCTGCACGTTGCAGAATTCACCGGACGCCAGGCCCTCCACGACAGCGGTCCGGATCGCCAGTGACGTCATTTCCCCGCCGCCGACCTGCCGCGTCCCTTTATCCTTTGAATTCCGCCAATTGTTAAAGAAGTACTTGGCGCTCTTCTTATGAACGATGTCGAACAGCGTGCCACCCGCGACCATGAGTATCATGATGACGACATACATCTGCATGATGTTGGGTGATATGGACGACGAAAGCTCGGCGAAGGGATTGATGGTGAACATTAAATAACCCCAATGTTAGCCAGTTATTATCGTGAAAATCAGTTTGGCGGACTACAATATATAAAAATGTAATATATATAAGTCAATTCTAGTGCTCCGTTATGGCTTCGTTCGAAATATCGACGCGAACCAGTTCCCCTTGGAGGACCTGATTGATAATTTACAAAATTTGAATTTGATAGACCGCAATGACCGACGTCATGGCTGCAACCCGGCGATGCCGCCGCCGATGAGGATGTCACAGCCCACCGCTGCCGTCTCAAGCCAAGCCATTGCTTTGCTCTTATTGTAATTGTGATCGATGGCCGTCACAGGTGGTTCCGATATCGATATAATGGCCAAGAAAACACGGCGCTATCTTTTGACATCTAAATCTTTCCTTCAAACAATCCCACGATTTTCCCCTACTCGTCAAACCGGATGGCGTTCGCCGCAGGGATGCGAAGCAACCCGGGCATGGTCATCAAATCACCGCAGGTCATAACCACGAACTCGGCTCCGTCCGACAGGCGAACATCGTGAATGGGCACGTATTCAGGCTAGCAAAATTCGCCCGACGATGAAAATGCCGACGGCCACTAAAACCCACGCGACGACCCGGCGTAAGGTCGCTTGTGAGACGGTGTGGGCGAAACGGGCGCCGATAGCGGCGCCGATCATCAGGGCCGCCGCGATGACGCCGCCGATGACCATGTCGACGGTTCCGTGGATGAAATTGCCGATTGTCGCAAGGGAAGCGATGGGCAATTGAACGGACTGGCTCAGCCCGACGGCAGTGAGGGTCGGAACCTTCAGCGAGATGAGCATCGGCACCAGGATCAGCGGGCCGCCGGTTCCCGTCATCGCCGAGCCGAACCCAGTGATGACGCCGATAACCAGTAACTGGACGGGACCCAACATGCGATCCTGATGCGCGTCCTCAACCGGCGTCAAGAGCGCGTTCGCACCGGCGAAGATGATGAGGGTGGCGATAAGGAATTCCAGGCCCCGGGCCGGCACTGCCGAAACGACGAACGCGCCCATGAACGCCGCCGGCATAGCACCGACGAAAAGCCAGAGGGCCATCTTCCAATTTATGGAGCGCTTGTAAGCGAAGATGGTAGCGCCGACAAGACCACTGAACAGATAGCTGAACATCGCCGCAGCGATGGCCATATGAACATCGATGGCGAAAACGTAGGTGAGGATCGGGACCAGGAGTACGCCGCCGATCCCGATGCCGCCGATCAGGACCCCGACAACGACGCTTAACCCGCCAAGCAATACGAGGGTCGACCAGTCCATCCGTTGCCCCTTTCAAGAATGTCACACCCTGGTCGGCTTCATCTCGATTGCACTGGGAGCCCAAGAAAAGATGCCCGCCGGGCGACGGACATGGCCACAATATCAGGATTTGCGATTGAGGAAATACCAGCATTCCCGGATCGACGAGCGCCCACTTGCCGCCCCAGGGCTGGGGCGGCGCTCGGATCGTTGAGCGCGCTGCCAGCAACAAGGGACATGGCGTGTACATTATCACCTCCGATCTGTTCAAGCTGTGGGAAGAACATGTGCCGCGCCACTCCAAGATCTACACGGACCTGATCCCGATCATGGAGGACGTTTTCATTCGCTACCGCGACGAGGTGCGCGAGCACGTCTATCCGGGGCCCGAACACACGGTCTATATGTCTGACGAGGATGTGGCGCAGTTCGCCAAGGACATGAAATGGGAGTCCAAGCTCGCGGAACTGGATAAGAAAAAGAGCAAAAAGAAGAATTGATCGCGGTTCGGGCCGAACGGTTGATGCCCCGGGGTTCGCGGGGGCGCCCCCCGGATTAATGATAGGGGGGTATCCCCCGCCGCTTTCTAGACCTCCGGGTCGGGAAGCCCGTTCTGGCGGCAGGCCGCGATCACTGTATTGCGGAGTAGACACGCGATGGTCATGGGCCCGACACCACCCGGCACCGGCGTGATGGCGCCGGCCACCTTGACGGCTTCATCGAAGGCGACGTCGCCGACGAGCCTGGTTTTTGGCGAGCCGTCTTCGTTAGCACCCTTTTCAGGAGCATCGATACGATTGATGCCGACGTCGATGACGGTGGCACCGGGTTTGATCCAATCGCCGCGGACCATTTCCGGCCGGCCGACGGCGACCACCAGGATTTCGGCTTCGGCGCAGCGTTCGGGCAGGTCCCGGGTCCGGGAATGGGCGATGTTTACCGTGCAGTGCTCGGCCAGCAACAGCGCCGCCATCGGCTTGCCGACGATGTTGGATCGCCCCAGGACCATCGCGCGCTTGCCTTTCAGATCGCCAAGAGTCTCCTTCAGCATCAACAGGCAACCGTAGGGCGTGCATGGCACCGGCGCCTCCGCCCCGGTCCACAGCCGGCCGACGTTGACCACGTGAAAGCCGTCCACGTCCTTTTCCGGCGAGATGGCGGCGGTGACTTTCTGCTCGTCGATCTGATCGGGCAGCGGCAACTGGACTAGGATGCCGTTGACCGCCGGATCGCCGTTGAGCCGGTCGATCAACACCAGCAGCTCCTGTTCGGGTGCATCGGCGCCAAGCAGATGTTCGACCGACAACATGCCGGCTTCTTCCGTATGCTTGCCCTTGTTGCGCACGTAGACGTTGCTTGCCGGGTCGTCTCCCACCCGCACCATGTCGAGCCGGGGCTCCAGCCCGTGCTGGTCCTTAAGGCGAGTCACCGCCGCTGCCACCTTTTCGCGAAGCCCGGCGGCACAGGCCTTGCCGTCGATGATTTTCCCTTCGGACACGTTTGTTCCCCCTCTTTTCGGGGCCCCATGGAGTCGAAATAAATCGGCTCCGGGAACCGATAACGTCGACACCACGGCCCTGAGCGGTCAAAATATATGCGATTGAAATAATGTTATCGACCGGAAAAACGTTAAGGAAAACCTATCACATCATTAAAAAACCTTAACTAAAGCATGTCTATCACCTCATTTGGGGAACGTACTTTACACGTTTCATAATTAGAATGATGATTAACCCCCGTTCGAAAAATCTCGATGCTGGCAAGTGATTTCAGGGACGGTTAAGGTCAGGGGGATGTTCGTATAAATTCAATAGACCAACCAAATTTTGGGGACTGACGCTGTACCGTTTTGCGTGGGCGGCTACGTTCTTATAGGCATTGACCGATTTTAATCGAAGGCGAAAATCCCCCAATTAACGAGTTGCCAAGAATGCCATGGAAACTCCCTTTTCCTATGTTAGTCCATGCTGGCGGCACTCAATGTAGCGGATGCCACGGGTGGCGAGGATACGGCCATTGCGCTCAATCTTTCAGCCGCCCTTGCCGACACCGACGGCTCGGAATTGCTAAGCATAATCGCCGATAGCCGCGCCGCTACGGTCAACGAATGGGTGGATTAGAACTTCGGCCACATGAGCCACCGCTAATAACGCGGGGAAAAAAGCGCTTGCGGGCGGCTTGACGGTCCGGCCCTATACTCCGGACATCTCGGCGCAGTCGAAGCAAGTCGGCGTTGTCGGGTCGTTTTCGAGTCGCTTGAGTTCAATCTCAATTCCGCAACTCACGCAATACCCAAATTCGCCCTCGGTAATTCGCTGTAGCGCGGCATCAATGCGCTGAATCTCGATGGTCCGGCGACGTTCGGTTTCGAGCTGCATGGCCTGGGTCTGAAGCGCATCCATCCTGGACAGGCGGCCGACGGCAGTTTGGTCGAGTTCCACCGGTTGCCGCGCTTCTTCGGTAACCTCGGAAAGCTCCTCGATTTCCTCGCGCATCACCGTCAGGCGTTTTTTGTACGCCTCTGAGCCAATTTTCTTTTTTTTGCTCATTTTGGTCCCGCCCCTCGCACCAACGATAAGATTGACAGGCTCCGGCGTTTGGGGCAAGTCCCGCCCTTAGGGCTTTGCCATGGCCAACGGAGGCGGGTTGATTGACGTTGGGCTCTCAAGTATCAACGGCAAACAGGGGCGAATCGTTTTCCCCTTAAGCGCCGGGTGGCCCGCAGATTCATGAACCTTTACCAATACTTCCGAGACGAAATTGTCAACATTATCGAGACCCTTGCGATAGCCGGAGAAATGCCCTCAGGGTTGGATACGGTGCGGATTGCGGTCGAACCAACCCGGGAAGTTGAACTCGGCGACATTTCGACCAACGCGGCAATGGTTTTGGCCAAACCGGCGGGGATGAAACCACAGGCCCTGGCGGGCTTACTGGCTGAAAGGCTGGGCAGCCTGGAGGCGGTCATCGATACCGAAATCGCCGGTCCCGGTTTCATCAATATGCGGCTGGAGCCGAAATTCTGGCACCAGCGACTCAAGGAGATCCTTCGTGCCGGGCCCGATTACGGTGATTCCCGGATCGGCGGCGGGGAGGCGGTCAACATCGAATACGTTTCTGCCAATCCCACGGGACCGCTACATGTCGCCCATGCCCGGGGCGCGGTGGTCGGCGACGCGCTGGCGTCGCTGCTGGAAAAAGCGGGTTACGCTGTGACCCGGGAGTACTACGTCAACGACGCCGGCGCCCAGGTCGAGATATTGGCCGAAACGACGGCCGCGCGCGCCAAGGAGGTATTGGGCCTCATAAAACTCGATGCCAAGGCTTTGGAAGGACGCTATCCAGGGGATTATCTCAAACCTGTAGGGAAAAAGCTGGCCGAGGAGTTCGGCGAACGGCGCCTAGATACGAATGACGAGGATAACCTGGATTTCATCATCCGGTTCTCGACCGATGAAATGATGGCCCTCATTCGCAATGACCTAGACGCGCTCGGCGTGTCCTTCGACGTCTTCACCTCGGAACGTGACCTGGTCGAAAGGAGTGCCGTTGATGACGTGCTCAAGAGTTTGGAAAGCAAGGGCTTGATCTACACTGGTGTCCTGGAGCCGCCCAAGGGCAAGGCTCCCGACGACTGGGAACCCCGTCCCCAGACCTTGTTCAAGGCCAGTGATTTCGGCGACGAATTGGACCGGCCGCTTAGGAAATCCGATGGATCCTGGACCTATTTTGCCACCGACATGGCCTATCATCTGAATAAATTCCAGCGCGGCTTCAAAACCATGATCGATGTCTGGGGCGCCGATCACGGCGGTTACGTGAAGCGCATGAAAGCGGCAGTTGAAGCGGTAACCGGCGGGGAGGGCGCGCTTGACGTGAAGCTCTGTCAGATGGTGCGTCTCAGCCGTGGCGGAGAACCCCTAAGGATGTCGAAGCGGTTGGGTGACTATGAAACGCTCAGCGAGCTCATCGAAGAAGTCGGCCGCGATGTCGTCCGATTCATGATGCTGACCCGCAAGAACGACAGCCAAATGGAATTCGACCTGGAAAAGGCGGTGGAACAGTCCCGCGACAATCCCGTGTTTTACGTCCACTACGCCCACGCCCGATGCCGATCGGTGATGCGCAACGCGGCCGAAGAACTGACGGATGAAAAAATTACCCCTGAGGCACTCGCCGCCGCTGACCTCAGCTTCTTGACGGACCCGGCGGAACTCGAGGTCATGAAGGTCATGGCCGGCTGGCCCCGGTTGGTGGAAAACGCCGCCGAGGCCCATGAACCCCATCGTATCGCTTATTACCTGAACGATCTGGCGACCCAGTTTCACGCGTTGTGGAACAAGGGCAACGACGACGCCCGGCTGCGTTTTATCGTCAACAATAACCAACCGCTGACATTGGCCCGCTTGGCCCTGCTTCAGGGGGTGGCGACAGTGATTGCTTCGGGATTAAGGGTTTTTGGCGTCACCCCGGTCGAGGAACTGCACTGAAATTAGCCATGGATACGTTCCAGGCCGACCTTGAGGAATTGATCGAAAAGGACGCCGCCATGGCCCGCGCCTTTGAACTCACCGGCTTTCCGGAATCGCGCTCAAGAGCGCCGGGATTCCCAAGCTTGCTCCGGATCATCGTCAATCAGCAGTTATCGGTCCCCGCCGCCCGGACGATCTGGGATCGCCTGGAAAAAGGCCTTGGCCGGGTGAGGCCGAAGGCGGTGCTTGACGCTTCCGACGATGACCTGCGCGCTTTCGGTCTCAGCCGCGGGAAAGTTCGTTATGCCAGGGCGCTAGGCGAAGCCGTGGCGGCGGGAAAACTCGACCTCGACGGACTCGATAGCCTAGACGATGACGCGGTGCGCGGGGAACTTACGAAAATCATCGGCGTCGGACGGTGGACGGCGGACATCTACATGATGTTCGCCCTTGGCCGCCGGGACGTGTGGCCCGTGGGCGATTTGGCGCTGGCGGAGGCGACCGGCCGTCTTTTGCAGCTTCCGGTCCGGCCCGGGCCCAAGGAAATGGAAAAGATCGGGACCAATTGGCGGCCCTTTCGGACGGCGGCGGCGGTGATGCTGTGGTATTTCCTTAAACAAGCCGGCCCGTTGAACGGGAATGCACGAGGATCAGGGAAGATTTGTCAGACTTGAACGCTGCTAACCAGCTGGTTCGTAACTGATGTCTGTCTTCCACGAAAACTCAAGCATGAAGGTTAGGGAAATGGAAGGAACCTCTCTATTTACATTCAAATATAAAAGTATCCCGTAACTTAATCAGTGCGCTCTTTCAATATAACTGACCTGTGTCATCTCCCATGCCCCCTAAGGGCAGTTATCATATACTAAATCTTTTCACTCAATGTTAAAAGCCGCACCCCTTAAGTGCAACGGCTCCCCATTCGTCAATGTATTTAACTCGAACCATCTCTTGGTGGTTTAAGTTCCCAACCACCTCAACTTTGATGTCATCACTCGTAAACTTCATGGCGGTCTTGTGAAATGAAATCGCATGTTTTAGACGCTTATAATATGAATTGCATTGCTTCTGATTGCACCTTTCTTTGCATGCAATGTACTTATTGTCCGTGACAACTGCTTCCGTTGGCTTTTTGAGTTCATTGCCACCGATGATTATGGTTAGGTTTTTGGCTGACTTATAATCTTTCTCCCAAAATTTCTGTTCGCAGTATCTTCCTCCACCAAAAAACTCATTATTAGACACGTAACCCGTATAATTTTCCGTTGAAGAAGAGACAAGGTGTTGATTACGTTTATTTAATTAAACAGAAGTAAATAAAGGTGCAGCAGCGCCAGCGGAATGTCCGTATTAACAGAGTTGAACGTCTCTCCCAAATTCCAATTCAACTTTCTTTGTCAGATGATAGAAAACCTCCAAAGCCTCTATCGATATTCCATACGCTTTCGTCTCACTCTTGGGCGGAAAATTGGTGTTTTTTCTAAGAGCGGCAAAAAAGTTAATCCCCTTTGCGGCAAACTACTTGCTCACGAGGTGTAAATCATTTCCCTGTTTTTTCCATACTTAAGATAATTATGTTTTACACCGGCCCAAGGGTGATTGAAAATCAATACTCGGTTCGATTGTGCGTTAGCCTCGAAATATCTCCATCCGACACCCTCACTTTCAACTTCGACTCTTTTATGATCCTCTGGCTTAGTAAACGGGGTCAGTTTAGCGTTTGGCTCTTTGAAATATTTTTTCCGGGAAACTCCTCTCTAGTAGCTGCGTCCACTTTGGCGACTTCCTTCTCGCCAATCTGAGAGGCTTTATCTTGGCTAGATGTTTTATTCCAATTTCCAGCATTCAAAGTTGATAAGGATGGTGAAAAAACAATCCCTAAAATCACAAAAAAGAAAATTCTAAATTGCAACATTACAGCCTCCAAATTTGAAAACATATCTTTATGCTTTCTTGTTTCGGATAGGATCAAGAGTGCAAAGGGTAAGGGTGCGAAGGGTTTCGTTGCGACAAGAAACAAGAAATCCAGTTAGGAATTGGATTCTTACAAGACCCCCTCAGATCTGAGCTGGTTGTCTTCACTTAACCGGTAGATGTTTTTATATGGAACTGACCCTCATTAGGGTGGGGGGAAATGGTGCCGCCGAGAAGATTCGAACTCCTGACCTGATGCTTACAAGGCAACTGCTCTACCAACTGAGCTACGACGGCAAATCTCGTTCATCTGATTACCTTGATTACATTTTATGTGAAAGATCGATAGGTTAAAGACCTTGCGATTTACACCCCCTATTATGCACAGATCGTTCACATATGAAATAATAGAGCTATAATCTATTGATAATGATGGATAAAATGGAAGACTTGTGTATTGCAAATCACGTGCTCTACCAACTGAGCTAATCCGGCTCCAAGAACAGGGCACCAGTATATCGCGTGGCCATAAGCCGATACAGCTACGCGCCGTTACGTGCGCTCACGCCTGAGTTCATAAAGCGCGACGGCGGCGGCGTTGGAGAGATTTAGGCTGTCCCAGCCATCGGCGGCAGGGATCCTTACCAACGAGTCGCAGGTCTTTCGCGTCAATGGGCGGAGGCCCCGCCCTTCGGCGCCAAGCACCAGCGCCACCCGCCCCGAAAAACCGATCTGGGCCAAGGTCAATTCGGCCGTTGGGTCAAGCCCGGCACACCAGAATTCGGCATCCTTAAGGGTCCAGATCGCGCGTGCAAGATTGCTCACGCGCACCATCGGCACCCATTCCACGGCCCCGGAAGCAGCTTTGCAAAGCGCGCCCGTCATCGGTGGCGCGTGGCGGTCTTGGACGATGACTGCGGCTACAGCGAAGGCGGCGGCCGAACGTAGCACCGCGCCCACATTCCGGGGGTCGGTGGCCTGATCGAGGACAACAACCGTGGCATCGTCGGCACCGGGGGCATCTGCGGAGGCCTTGACGACATCCTCAATGGCGACGGCAGGCAAAGGCTCTGTCAGCAACGCTAGGCCTTGATGGACGGCGCCGGGGGCCAGGGCCTTCTCGATTTCGGTGCGTTCAACGGCTTCCGGTTGTGGCCGCCCCGAAACGCTGTCGCCGGCCTTCGCCACGGCTGCCTTCAGGTCCTCGGCGGCGGCAGTGTTGACGAGAAGGCGGTGGCAGACCCGTTCAGGATTGGCGAGGGCCGCCAGCACCGAGTGGAAGCCGTAAATCCAATTTGTCTTCTGGCCCCTTCCCAGGCGTTTGGAGTTGGCGCCACCCCCGGCCGTGGCGACGACCCCATAATCGGCTAAAGCAAAGGCAGAATCATGCTTTGCGCGTCTCGAGGCGTCCTTGTGATTGGGCCTTCCGGGACGTCGTTTCGGCGGTCTCGACGGGTGCTTGCGTTTCGCCATGATTACCAGTAAAATGAACTAAATATCGGGGTCTGCAAGTGTCTCGGCGGTGAGTAGTCTGCTGGGAGTGGTGCGTGCGGACTTTTCTGCTGTCTTTAAGTAGTTGATAAGGGTTTGTATTTCCACATTTTCCGGATTTTCCTTCTGCCGTCGCTTCCTGAGTGACCGGCGGGTCAAAAGTATGCCAGGAGGGGTGCCCGAGTGGCTAAAGGGGACGGGCTGTAAACCCGTTGGCGTACGCCTACGTTGGTTCGAATCCAACCCCCTCCACCAGCTTTATGGAATCCGGCCGTAAGGGCCTGTTCTTAAATGGTTGTTGGGTTTTTGGGGAACGCGGGTGTAGCTCAGTGGTAGAGCAGAAGCCTTCCAAGCTTACGACGAGGGTTCGATTCCCTTCACCCGCTCCAATAAAACCTGGCTCTGGTACGGGGTGAGGGGAACAGCTGAAAGCGCCGATTTAACGACACGTATTTTAGAGAGAATAAAGAGATGGCCAAGGAAAAATTTCAACGCACGAAGCCGCACTGCAACGTCGGAACGAT
>CAZQZB010000051.1:0-11703 GCA_964597695.1 uncultured Thalassospiraceae bacterium
GAAATGGTGCCCCCGGTGGCGGGGATAGGGCACCCACTTCTCCTTGTCGGGATATTGCAAGGTAATGGTCCTGGAGAACATGTAGCTCAAGGTTAGGAACAGGCCGTTGAACAGGTCCAGGAAGAAGATCCAGCCGATCCAGCCCGTCATTTTCGAAATCACTTGCGCCATCTTTTTCTCCCGGTGCTCAGGCGAAGAATATCCCGCTGATCAGGATATTGGCAAGCGACAAGGGTAAAAGGACCTTCCAACCGATGGTCATCAACTGGTCGTAGCGGTATCGGGGGAAGGTGAAGCGGAGCCACATGAACACCCAGATGAAGAAGCTTATCTTGAGTAGGAACCAGACCGGCCCCGGCAGGGGAATCGGCGCCCCGTGCCAGCCGCCGAAGAACAGGATCACGATGAGCGCCGACATCAGCACCAAGATCAGGTACTCGCTGATCATGAAGAAGGAGAACCGCATGCCGCTGTATTCGGTGTGGTACCCGGCGCCGAGGTCCCCATCCGCCTCCGGCAGGTCGAAGGGGATTCTCTGGGCCTCGGCGATGGCGGCGACGAAGAAGACGAAAAAGCCCAGCGGCTGGTAGACCACGTTCCACAACCCGGCCTGGGCCTCGACGATGTCCACCAGGCTCATGGACTGGGCCAGCATGACCACGCCGATGACCGAAAACCCCATGGGGATCTCGTAACTGATCATCTGGGCGCAGGTGCGCAGGCTGCCGAGCACGGCGTACTTGGAGTTGGACGCCCAACCGGCCAGGATCACGCCCATGACCTCGATCCCCGCCACGCCGAGGACGAAAAGCAGCGCCACGTTCATGTCGGCGAGGTAGAGCGTGATCTCGGTGCCGAAGATGGTAACGCTGTCGCCGAAGGGAATGACGACGAACACCGCAAACGGCGGGACCAGGGCGATGATGGGGGCCAGGGTGAAGAGGAAGCGGTCGGCGTTCGTCGGGATGTGGTCCTCCTTGGTGAGCAACTTTATCCCGTCGGCCAGGGGTTGCAGCAATCCGTGCCAGCCGACGCGCATGGGGCCCAGCCGCTGCTGGATGTGGCCGGCGATCTTGCGCTCGATCCAGGTGAGCGGGATGGGCAGGGCAAGCAGGACCCCGATGACGACGGCCATCTTGACCACGATCAGGCCGAAGGCGAGAAAGGTTTCCATGGCCATCCTTTGCCGCGAACGCGGGGAACTCCACGACACTTACAGGTTGGAATCCAAGGCCCTGTTTTCAAGAAATACCGGCCCGGCTTTCTCATGGGTTGGGGCAAGGGGTTTCACCAACCTATTTCTGCACAGAATTAGTTCTACCAGGTACTCCCGGAGCCTTGTTAATTTATCTCCTAGGATTTACGTTATTTTTACCCTTATTACTATTCCTACGTTTGTGGGGTGACGATGGCCCACTACCCCCAAATCCAAACCCGCCAGAAGGTGCAGTCACTGGCCTGGTAGTCTGGGATGTGAGGCCTGGCGTCAGCTCGTCGTGATCCCGATGGTAATCAGAATCGCGAAGACGCCGACTAACAATACCCACGCCGGAACCTTGAATCTTTTGGTTTGCTCGCTTGCTTGCTCGTTCATTTTTGTTGCTCTCCGTTAACCATTAAATTGGCCTGCTGCAATGCAATATTGCCATGCAGCAAAGGGAACATATAGATTCTGAAATCATTGTCAAACAAGACTTTCGTGCCCTCCAGGAAAGTGTGCACTGCAACTAAAACGGCGGTGCCGCTTCTCGAAAACAAAGGCCGGGGGGTCGAAACGCTCGCCTGCTATGCCCCGAGCGTTCGCATGGATATTGAGGTCCCCCTCGGCCACGTGCCAGTAATGCATCAGGCGGCGGAGTTACTTTTAGCGGAGGGATCCGAATAGGAGAGGATATGACCATCGAGTATTTGAAAAAGGCGGTCAAGACTCAGGCAACAGGAGAGGACGAGACGCGCCAGACTGTCGCTACCATGTTGTCCGAGATCGAGGCCGGCGGGGAGGACAAAGCCCGCGAATACGGCCAGAAACTGGACGGATGGAGCGGCGATATCGTCGCCGGAAAGGACGCCATTGCAGCGGCGGCCGGGAAAGTTCCCAATCTGCTCAAGGACGATCTCCGTTTTGCCTATGACCGCGTCCGCAGCTTTGCCGAGCAACAGAAAAACAGCATCGGTGAATTCGAGACGGAGTTGTCTCCGGGTCTGTGGGCGGGGCAACGCCTGATCCCGATGGGAACCGTAGGCTGTTATGTGCCGGGCGGCAGTTACGCCCATGTCGCGTCGGCCATCATGAGCATCACTACGGCGAAAGTCGCAGGTGTCGATAACGTCATTGCCTGCTCAGCTCCGAGCCAGGAGTCCGGCGGCATTAATCCAGCCATCCTCTACACCATGGATCTCTGCGGCGCCGACCATATCCTGGCGCTCGGCGGCGTCCAGGGAATTGCCGCCATGGCCTTCGGCCTGTTCACCGGAAAAAAGGCGAACATCCTTGCCGGCCCCGGCAATCGGTTCGTCGCCGAGGCCAAGCGCGTGTTGTTCGGCCGCGTCGGCATCGACTTATTTGCCGGGCCGACCGAGATCCTGATTATCGCGGATGGCGCGGCCGATCCCGAGATCGTCGCCTACGATCTGGTCGGCCAGGCCGAACATGGCCCCGATTCCCCGGCCTGGCTGGTGACCACGAACAGAGAACTGGCAGAAGACGTGATGGCCCGTTTGGATGGTCTGATCGAAGCATTGCCCGAGCTTCAAAGCAACTCTGCTGCTGCCGCTTGGCGTGATTACGGCGAAGTCGTGATCTGCGATACCGACGAAGAGGCGGCACGGGTAAGCGACGAATACGCGCCGGAGCACCTCGAATTGCAGACCGGGAACCTGGACTGGTTCGTGGCGCGTTTGCGCAACTATGGCTCGCTCTTTATCGGCGAGGAAACCACCGTTGCCTTCGGCGACAAGTGTTCGGGGACCAATCACATACTACCGACCAAGGGCGCCAGCCATTACACGGGTGGCCTTTCGGTCCACAAGTTCATCAAGGTGGTGACAACCCAGCGCATGACCCGCGAGGCCAATCGTCAAATCGCGGCGGTGACGGCACGGGTCTCGCGCCTCGAAGGCATGGAAGCTCACGCGAGAACGGGCGACGTTCGGCTGGCGAAGTATTACCCTGATGAGACCTTTCAATTGAAGGTTTAGGGGTAAACCGGATGTCTACGTACGTCGAAGACCTTTTCAGCCTGGCTGGACGAACCGCCCTAGTTACCGGCGCCTCTTCGGGGATCGGATGTCAGGTGGCGCACCGGAGCGGCCAAGATCGTCCTCATTCCGTGACCCCGTTAGATTAAACCGAACGGTGCCGTTAATGAACCTATTTTCATTCCTGCAATTCGATCCGACGATGTTTTTCATGATTATCCTCGTCGACATCGTGCTTTCCGGTGACAATGCCATTGTCATCGGCATGGCCGCGGCCACTCTTTCGCCTGATCTTCGCAACAAGGCGATCGCCTATGGAATTGCCGCCGCCATAATTTTTCGCATCACGCTTGCGGCCTTAACTATTTACCTTTTGAACATTATCGGCCTGAAGCTGATCGGCGGTTGTCTTCTTTTTTACGTCTGCTACCAGTTGTGGTTGGATTTGTTTAAAGGCGTCGATCTGACGCCTGAACAACTCCTGGAGGACGGCGAAGGCAGCGCGGCGCCGGAAAATGCCGACGCGGCGAAAGGCACGTCATCGCGTTTTTTGAGGGCGATGGTCATGATCCTCGTCGCCGACCTGACCATGTCTCTGGACAATGTATTGGCGGTGGCGGGTATCGCCCGCGAAAATCTTGGCATGTTGATTTTCGGCCTTGTGCTTTCAATCGCCTTGATGGCGGTGGGCGCGACCTTGATAGCGCGGCTTCTAAACAGGCATCATTGGATTGGTTATATCGGCTTCGCCGTCATCGTTTGGGTTGCCGGCAGTTTGACATGGGACGGCGGCCATGAAGTGATCGCATATTTCAGCGCGTAACGGGGTCAATGTCCGGTAATACCCAGAAGCGGACATAAACGACGGGTGTCATAAATGTCTGTTAATGACCCAAAGCGGAAGTAACGTAGACCGGCATTCGCGTTCCATGAAGTCCACCGGCGCCCACCTGTTCAGGCCGGGTCGCCCGGCAGTTCGCCGGGGTTCAATAATTTGATAGCCAAGGGCCCGATCACCATGATCACGGTCACATGGGCAAAGGCTATGCCCCAGTTCATTACCGTTTCGCCACCCAGGAAATCCAGGATCAACCCCAGAAAAAGCGGGCCTACGAAACCGCCGCCATAACCCAACATGCCATGCACGGCGAGCGTGGCGCCGAGGCGGCCCGGCTCGGCGGTGCCCACCGCGCCTGCAGTCAGGGACGCAGAATCCGCATAAATCAGCACGTTGTAGATAAGGCAAACCGTGGCCGCCACGCCATATCCTGCACCGGCCGTAAAGCCGACGATGGTGCCTGTGGCCATGGACAGGAGCATCACCATGATTATCCACCGGCGGCGCCCGACACGGATGGCGACTTCGTTCCCGATCACGCTGCTCGCCGTTCCCGTCAGTTCCATGAACATGGCGACTACGGTCGGGATCAAGAAATTGGGTTGCCCATTCCCTTGCGCCGCAGTGAACACCAAAAACGTCACCACCCAGGATCGCAGCGTGAACATTTCCCAGGTATGGACGCAATAGCCGATAGAATACGCGATGGCGGATTTATTCTTGAACGCGCGGAAAAGTGCGGAAAGCTCGCCACGGTCTTCCATCAGGGCCGGGTTACGCCCCGGCACCAGAAACGCCATCACCAGCAACGCAAGAAACCCGCCTCCCGCCGATAATTGAAAGGCGCCCTGCCAGCTTACGTTGTCTGCCACCCAGCCGGCCAAGACAAAAGACAATGACCCCCCTAACCCAATACTGGCGGCGTGGAAGGCAACCGCCCGGGACTGCGCCGGGCCTTCCACTAGGTCGGCGAGCGCCTTCAAGCCAACCATGTACGTGCCGCCCCAGCCGATCCCCGCAAGAGAGCGGAACACAAGGCCATCCCAGAACCCATCGGCGATGAAGGCCATGCCCAGGTGCGAACAAATCGTCAATCCCACCGCGCAGATATATATACGTCGGGGATCGATACGGTCGGTCAAGGGAACGATAAACGGAACAGCGAGTGCATAGGTGCCGAATATAATACCGTTCAAGATACCCGCTTCCGCATGGCTGAGACCCCATTCACCAAAAAAGATGGGCAGCAGGGCGAAGAACGTGAACGCACCCAGTTGGGCCAGGACCTGCGCCGTGCAAACTGCGGCGATTAGAAAAACGGGAGACGACATGGGCATTCTGGGGCGCATCGCGGTCCTTTACGCATGGATTAGAAAACTCTGAAGGGCGAAGCTATCAAAATCGAAACGATCCGCTAATAAGAGAATATCGGGATTACGCCGAATCAAGCATATTAACCCCCGTCCTTACTTCCGCTTCTGGCTATTAGCGGACGTTTCGGGGCATGAGTTTTAATGTCCGTTCTTACCCCGAAAGCGGACATTCAGAGGCTTTCTCAAAATTACATCTTTCAATTCTGGCTGGATGTCCGCTTTTGGAAGTAAAGCAGACATAATTCAGGGTGTGTCTGAATGTCTGCTAATAGCCATAAGCGGACATTGCTGCGTCGCTGAGTGGTGATATGGTGGGGTCGTAGCGAATGCCACGGCCCATAAATCAAGAAAGGTAGGTAGCTACTAACCCTTTGTCAGTTCGCCAGATACTCGAACGGCGGCAGCCTGCCGATCGCCTAAGTCTGCCCGCCAGCTCCGGGCCACGCGATCCGGATCAGCGCTCGGTGGCCTGCCCGCGAATCAGCCAGATGCCGCTCGTCTGGTTCCTTTTGAAGGTGCTATTGACGATGGCGATCGCTCCCGTCCCGTTGACGGCGAGCTTCCTCATCAACAACCCCTGCTGACTGCCGTTGACGCCGAGTGCCAGATCCACGCTGCCCGGAATGACTGAAGGCGACACGAATGTCCGCCCGCCATCGCTCGAAAAGGTAAACCCGAGTCCCCGCGGATAGTGTCCCCGGCGGGGAAAGAGATCCCAGATGACGTAAATGTTGTCCTCACCATCCAAGCTCAGCGCCGGGAAACTCATGCTCTCAAACTGTTCCGTTTGGGGACTTGAAATCTCCCTCGGTTCCTCGAACGTGCGCTCCCCATCGTTCAAGCGGGTGTATCGAACGTGATATCGCTGAAAGGGACCGGCCGGACTTTCCCCGTAGACGATATGAACGGTTCCCTTGCCGTCCACGGCGATCTTCGGCGCGTCGGCATGCCCGCCGCTTTCAAAAACGATCTGTGGCTCGCCGAACGACCGGCCATGATCGACCGACTTCGCGAAACGGATGTTGGCAGCCTTGTCTTCCCCGACGGTCCAGGCGAGATAGACGGTACCTTCGGCATCGACAGCCAGGGAGGGGCCGCGCGCGGGCCCTGCATCGTGGCCGCCGGCAATGCGTAATGGATCAGAGAAGGTGTCGCCCCCATCCGTGGAACGGCTGAACCACAGGCGTCCTTCGTACTCGGTCCAGGCGGCGTAGAGATCACCCTGGGGGCCCATGCCGAGGTCCAGGCTCCCATTGTGCCAAAGGCGCCGGGTGAGGCGTCCTTTGCCATCACCGGCGATGGTGTTCGAGAGATTGATCGGATCGCTGATGGTCTTCCCGCCGTCGATCGACCGCGCAAAAAAGATCTCGCCGCCATGGGTGCCCCCAGAAAAGACGATCTCCTGCCAGAGGACATACGCCTCCCTCGCATCGCCGGGCCCGATGACAATTTTCGGAAGCCAGGAAAAGATTCGTGGGCTCGCGGAGACGTTGACCGGCTCCCCGAACCGCTTTCTGCCGTCGGGCTCGTAGATCTGGAAGAAAATATCCTGCCGGGACTGATCGGCCCAGGCGACCCCGACAAAGCCCAGCTCGTTGATGGCTACAGTGGGATCGTCGACGTAATCAAACTCCGACTCGTTCATGAACCAGGGCCCCCGGTATCCGCCTCCGGAGGCGACCTCGATCTTCTCGTCCCATGTCACCCCCGATGGGTCCGCCTGCCCCCGAGCGGGCGCAGCGATCAGAGCAACCGCAAAAAGCCCGAACAATCCACGACCCATACAAGCGATAGAAACCGGCATTGCCCAGACTCCTCCGGATCGGCCCCGATGAATGTGGCCTTGGCCCAAATTCCGAAATAGATGATATGCGTTACCTTACCAGAAGCCGCAAGAAAGAAAGCCGTTTTGGAATGGGAAGCCAAAAACGGGCTACTAGATGGCCGTGAGCCGTACTATGGTGAGTGGACTCTAATTTTGCCTACACCCAAAGAGGCCGATGTTATATGCATCCAACCCCTTCTGGAGGTCAGTAGATGCAGGGTTCTTCCTGGGTTCCGAAATGCTCAAATACGTCTAGGATGAGTGTGGAGAAAAGCACTTTCTGGCGATTGAAGACGGAATGCGAGAATCGACATGATCACAGTCACCCCCTTCGAAAACCTCGGAACCTTCAAGAACGACTGGCTCAACGCGCATTATCATTTCAGCTTCGCTGATTACAGCGACCCGGACCGCATGGGGCTGGGCGAGCTCTGCGTCTGGAATGACGACACCATCAAGGCCCAAACGGGGTTCGACCCACACCCACACCGCGACATGGAAATCATCACCTATGTTCGCAGCGGCGCGATCAGCCATGAAGACAACCTCGGCAACAAAGGCGTGACGCGGGCCGGTGACGTGCAGGTCATGTCGGCGGGCTCGGGTATCATGCATGCGGAAATGAACGAAGAAGACGAACCGACCACCTTGTTCCAGATCTGGATCCACACGGACGCCAAAGACCATGAACCGCGTTGGGATGCGCGTGAGTTTCCGAAGGAGCCGGTTAGCGGCAGTCTACCCGTTCTCGCATCAGGCAATCCGGACGCCGACGGCGGCCTGATGATCCACCAGAACGCCCAGGTGCTGGGCGGGCGGATCAATGCGGGTGAAAGCATTGATCGCCGCATGGCCAACGGCCGCGCTGCCTATCTGGTGGTTTCCGAGGGCGCCGTCGAAATTGCCGGCGAGATCGCCCTGCACCGCGCCGGCGTCGCTATCACCGGCGAAGACAGCGTCACTATCAAGGCGCTGGAGAATGCCGAGGTGGTGTTGGTTGACGTGCCGGTTTAGGGCCGATCAGGATGGCATTAACCCCTCAAGAGAGCAAACGGCCTTAAGTCCGCTTTGGGTCAAAAGTAGACGTTTTGCGACTACCTTACAAATGTCTGCTTTCGGGGGTAATGCGGACGTAAATTACCGCCCAGCCGAACGTCCGCTTATAGCCAAAAGCGGACATGAGGAAGGAAGATCGACGCCGGAAGACGGGTGTTTCGGTAACGAAAGAAGGTCTTTGGACCTTACCTAGATTTCGCGTCCTCCCGAATCATGTCGGATGCCTTCTCGGCGATCATGATGACGGGCGAATTGGTATTGCCGCTGGTGATCGTGGGCATGATCGAGGCATCGACGATCCGGATCCCGCCAAGCCCCCGGACACGAAGACGATCATCGACAACCGCCCCGTCGTCCGAGCCCATTTTGCAAGTTCCGATGGGGTGAAAAATAGTGGTCGCCACGTCGCCCGCTGCCTTGGCGAGTTCGTCGTCGGTTTGCGGATTGTCCGCCGGCTTGAATTCCTCGGGTTTGTACTTCTGTAACGCCGGTTGGGCGACGATGCGGCGCGTAAGGCGGATCGATTCGGCGGCAATGCGGCGATCACCAGGAGTCGACAAATAATTGGGTCGGATAGCGGGGGGGGAGAACGGGTCCGGTCCCTTAATCCGGACGTGGCCCCGGCTTTCTGGGCGCAGATTGGCCACGCTGGCCGTGAACGCGGGAAACGGATGCAGGGGTTCACCAAATTTCTCCAAGGTCAGGGGCTGGACATGGTATTGGAGGTTCGGCGTCTCCAATGCAGGATCGGATTTGACGAAGGCGCCCAATTGGGACGGGGCCATGGACATAGGACCGCCCCGGAACAATGCGTATTCAAGGCCGATCCCAAACTTGCCTGGCAAGCTGTTGGCCCTTTCATTCAACGTTGCGATACCATGGACTTTGTAAGCGCAGCGGATTTGAAGATGGTCCTGCAGATTCTCGCCAACCCCGGGAAGCTCGTGCACGACGTTGATTCCGTGCTCATTCAAAAGTGCTCCCGGCCCAACGCCGGAGATTTGAAGCAACTGAGGCGAGCCGATGGAGCCCGCAGCGAGAATGATCTCGACCGCCGTATTGATTGTCGCATCATCCCGGCCAGAGCGTAGATCCAGCCCCGTCGCCCGCCCCCCCTCGATCCTGATCCTCTTCACTTGGGCATGAGTAATAATCCTGAGGTTGGGACGGTTCTTGGCCGGCCTAAGGAAGCCTTTGACAGTATTCCAGCGCCAACCGCGGCGTTGATTGACCTGGAAATAGTCGCATCCTTCGTTGTCGCCGCGGTTGAAGTCGTTTGTCTTGGAGATTCCCGCTTGCTCCGCGGCGTCCCGGAATGCGTCCAAAATCTCCCAGCTCAATCGCTGCTTTTCAATGCGCCATTCACCGCCGGTGCTGTGCATATCATCGGCGGGGATTGCTGCCTGGTCCTCGGACTTCAAAAAATAGGGCAGGATATCATCCCAACCCCAACCTGTATTGCCGAGTTGGCGCCACTGGTCGTAGTCCCTGGCCTGACCACGCATATAGATCATGCCATTGATGGATGAGCAGCCGCCGAGGACGCGGCCTCGGGGGTAGCCAAGGGATCGCCCGTTGAGACCGGGTTCGGGTTCCGTGGTGAAACCCCAATCGGTGCGTGGATTTCCCATGCAAAAGAGATAACCGACCGGGATGTGAATCCAGATATAGTTGTCCTTGCCGCCGGCTTCCAACAGCGCGACCTTGGTTTCCGGGTCTTCCGACAACCGGTTGGCGAGAACGCAACCGGCACTGCCGGCGCCGACAATCACGTAATCGAATTGACCGAGGCTTTTCATCGGCCGCCTCTTCCTCCCCATTGACCCGTCACCGGGTGAAGACGGTGGGTCTAGATCATCAGGTACTTTTCCTGGATTTCGTTGTTCTTCTCCAGTTCCTCGATGGTGCCTTGGAACTGGATACGGCCCTTTTCGATGATATAGGCGCGGTCCGAATTTTCGGTCGCGAACTGAAGGTTCTGCTCCGAGAAAAGGATCGTCAGCCCCATTTCCTTCAGTTTGCGGATCTGGCGGCCGAGTTCCTGGACAACGATGGGGGCGACCCCTTCCACGGGCTCGTCAAGGAGAAGCAAACTGGGGTTACCCATAAGCGTGCGCCCGACCGTCAGCATCTGTTGTTCACCGCCGCTCACGTAGCCGCCCAGGTTGCCGTCCAACGGCGCCAGTAACGCCACTATTAAATAAAAGCCGAATACCGAGTATATTTTTTTCATTGCTCCCCCCCTTTTTTTATTTGACCTTTGCTCCCTATCCCCTGCCCTGACCAAGTCCCTAAATTAAAACTTTCGGCGGCAGCCGCTGCGGCCGGGCGCCCATGTAGGTAATGCCGCTGGCATTCAGCCCTAGATTAACCATCAGCTTGGCCAGTTCGATGGCCGCCGTATAGCCCTCTAGCACCGGCACTTCCCAGCCCCGCGCGCGCAGGCCGTCGCGGATATAGGGTTGCAGCCAAAATGTCATGGAACAGCCGAGCGTAATGACCTCGGCCCCGTCTTCCATGATGGCAGCCTCGGCCTGATCAACGGCGCGTTCGACGGCGGCCGAATAATCGCCCCGATCAGCGGCCTCGAACTGGGCGGTGAGCGTGTCCGGGTCGTCATCGCCGGGGCGCGGCAGGCTGTAGCCGATATTGCGAATGGAGCGGCAGCGCTGCTCCAGGCGATGCGCGCGCACCAGGTCGCGGTAATAGACGTTGTGCACACCCTCGATATCAATAATCGAAAAACTGTCGCCCAGCATGATCGCCAGATACATCTGGGCGAAGGCGTTGGCGGTGACGACGACGCCGTGGGCGCGGCCAATTTCGCGGGATTCCGTAAACCCCGGCTCGCCGCCGCCGAGCAATATAATGGCGTTGTATTTACCGGTTTCGCAGACTTCGCGCACGCACTGCATGCGCCCCGTCGCGGCAAAGGCAAATTCCTCACGCGTTTCGACCGACCAGTTGCCGTAGGCGGGCGCGATGCCGGAATGCAGGTCCCAATCAACGTCTTCGAGGTGTTTAAGAACCATGTCGCTGTTCAAAAGGCGCTGTTCGCGAGGTGCGGCGGCGGGTTCGGAATGGGCGGGCACCCTGTACTCGTCTTCGTCCGGCAGGTGGAACGGCGGAATTAGCATGAATTTGTATTTGGATTCGGATTTGGCGGTCATGGCGGTGCGTTCCCTATGAACATTCAAAAGTATTACGGCGAATTTCGCGCCCATATTTGATACCCCTTCGGCGGGTATCGTCAATGTAGGGGTAGCCAGGTAGGGGTAGCCAGTTTCTAATTTTCAGGATTGCTGAGTTTTCTCTCTCTATTTTTTTGAAATTTCCAAAAATCATCTGCGACCATCTAGCGGGCCGAAATCTTGTGAGAATCTGTTAAGCTGTAAAAGACCGTGTTCACGGAC
>CAZQZB010000052.1:0-1161 GCA_964597695.1 uncultured Thalassospiraceae bacterium
CTTTTCGGAACCACTTCGACGGCATCGAAATCGAAAGGTACTTGATGGTTGGTGCCGCGCATCGTCGAGTAGGGAATGCCCCGCCAGCTTCCAGTTATGGGGCGATGAACGTGGCCGAAAAAAAGGTGGCGGATGTTGGCATAGGGGGCGACGACCTCGGCCAATCGCTCGCCGTCAGTCCCGAGTCCCAGGCGGTCCACACACGGCAGCCCGACCGAGAACGGCGGATGGTGCATGAACAGATAGATGGGCCGTTCCCCGGCGGCGTCGAGGGTGTTCTGCAGCCAGGCCAACCGTTTTTCACAGTACGCCCCCCAGGCCTTCCCTTGTTCGATGGTGTCGAGAAGGAAGAAAAGTCCAGCGCCCGTCTCAATCACCGTCTGAAGGAAACCGTTCTTGTCGACCGACAGATCGGGGAATTCGTCCAACAGCCTGCCGCGGTGATCGTGATTGCCGACAAGAAGATGAAACGGCATCTTGAGCCGGGACAGGCACACCTTCAGATCACGGTACGCTCGCGGCTTCCCGTGATGGACTAGGTCGCCGGTGATGATACATAACTCAGCGTCCCGGTGGTGTCGGTTGATATCATCGATGCAGGCATCGAGGCGTTCACACGGATCAAGGCCGTGCAGAACCTTCCCCCGGGAGACAAGATGGGTATCCGTGACTTGAACGAATTTCATCTTCATAAACGCCCACGAATTTAGAACTCCTGACCCGCCAAGATCCTGCCGGCCGGCGGAATGGCGAGCGCCAAAGGCACTGTCCAGTGACGAACCAATTTAGATTACCAGATGCGACACTAGAAGGAAGAATCTTACCGGCACGCGCCGATCGGAATGTACGCCTCCGCCGCCGCCCTTGCCGATGGAGCAACTCGACGCCGAAAGTCTTTTCCAGTTCGCCGCCCTGTTTGGTAATGGTTTGTTGGCCCAGATTCAGGCCCTCAATATGAGACCACCCCTGCCTGAAACTCTACGACAAGGTGGTACATGACATGGGGGCTTTAGAAGGGGGGCAGGTCACTCCTTCGCCCCGAGTTGAACACCACCAACGACTTTGGCCACCACCTGTGCCAACCCGTCGTTGGAGATTGGTTTGGTCAGGGCGGCGAACATGAACCGACTATAGCGTATATAGTTTGGCAGAATGTCCGCT
>CAZQZB010000052.1:1171-11401 GCA_964597695.1 uncultured Thalassospiraceae bacterium
TGGCTCAGATCCAAGCGCTCCATCGTCCCCATGAAGCTGCTTTCAAGGGCGACCGCCTGAAAGGAACGGAGCTGAGTGATATAGATAATTCTTATTCAACCAATAGAAAAACAATTTAAGATTAATGCGACGAATATTGTGATCCTTTCTTGCGTCCCGGATCGCAACGTCGATAATGGAATATGTCACCCCACCGTCGCCAAGCCGGCTTGGTCAGGCGATGGCATCCAGCGGGCAATCGTGTTGGGGCTTCCTTTGATTGAAAGGGCCGTGCGTACGTTAGATATTTTTTAGGGAGGAATACCATGAACAAGCATAAAGCAACGATCTTTGCCGTTTTTGCTGCCACGATCCTAGCGATTGCAACAACCGGCAGCTTGGCGGCAGAGAAGAAGAAAATTACCTTCGCCGTCATCGCCACCGAGGAAATGGCAGTTGTCGCTGATCGGTGGCAGCCGACGATCAAATACCTGTCCAAGAAGACTGGACTGAAGATCAACTTCTTCGCCTCGACATCCTACGCTGCCGCCGTGGAGGCGTTGATCAACAACTTCGCCGATGTGGCGATGCTGGGACCGAAGATTTACACCGTTGCCGTCAAGAAAGCACCGAAGATCGTACCCATCGTCGGAACTGGTCGGCCGCCGAACCACTTCCTGAAGGAGCCCTGTGCCTGCTACCACGGGCGTCTGATCACGAAGAAGGGAAGCAAGTTCACTACGATCAAGTCGTTAAAGGGCGCCGTGCTTGCGTTGACAGATCCGGGCAGCACGTCCGGGAACGCCCTGCCCAGGGCCCTGTTCCCCGAGCAGATCGGCGGCACGGCCCTTGACGATTACTTCGGCCAAATTTTCTACGCCGGCAGCCATGACGGGGCCGCTAAGGCCGTTTTCAACGGCAAGGCGGACGCGGCCTTCGTGTCGGAGAACGCCCTTTCGCGCGCCATCGACCGGGGGGCGTTGAAATTAGGCTCGTACAACCATCTCTGGATCTCGCCGGAGATCGTCTCGAACCCTATCGTTGTCAATACCGAAACGCTTTCGCCCGAGTTGATCGCGAAGATAAAGAGCGTGCTGATGGGCATGGTGAACGACGCGGAGGGTCGGGCGGCCTTGAAGACCGTAAAGATGGCCGCCATGCCGGAACTGACGGATAAGGCCTTTGATCCGCTGCGCAAGATCCTGGCGAAGAAAAAAGAGCTCAAGAAGAAGAAACTCAAGAAGAAGAAATAAGCCTAGCAGACTGGCAAGATCGGGCCGGCCGGCCTCGGCAATGACGGCCGGCCCACCGCCTTGAACGACAGCTCGAACAGAGCAGGCGCTGACGAATCCGGGGCGCATACCGGGTGTCGTGGGCGCTTGACATCGGCCGTCATGGAAGCTGGATATCACTGATGGCGCTACTGGAAATCACCGACCTTCGCAAGAGTTACCTGACCGGCGAGGCGGCCCTGCGCGGCGTCACTATCACTATCGAGCGGCGCGAGATCGTCGCCCTCCTGGGCCTGAGCGGTTCCGGCAAATCGACGCTTTTGCGTTGCGTGAACAGGCTCGTTGAGCCCGACTCCGGGCGGGTCATGCTTGATGGCGTCGACATCACGGGCCTGGGAAAGCACAAGCTGCGCAAGGCGCGGGCGCAAATGGGGATGATCTTCCAGGAGTTCAACCTGGTCGACCGCCTTACAGTGCTGGAAAACGTGCTCTCCGGCACGCTCGGCGTCAGCACGCTGTGGCGTGCCGTCACCCGCGCCTTCCGCAAGGAGGACATCCTGCGCGCCCTGGAGCTTTGCTCCCGGGTCGGCATCGCCGATCACATCAAGAAGCGCGCCGATCAGCTCAGTGGCGGGCAGCGCCAAAGGGTCGGCATCGCCAGGGCGCTGATGCAAAACCCTAAACTCCTACTCGTCGACGAGCCGACGTCGAGCCTCGACCCGAAAATCGGTGCCGAGGTCATGGAACTCATTTGCGAAGTCGCGGACGAACGCCAAATCCCGGTGCTGTTTTGCGTCCATGACGTGGCCCTCGCCAGGACCTACTCGCAGCGCATCATCGGGCTCAGCCATGGAGAGAAGATCTTCGACAAGGAGACAAGCGCCCTGGACGAAAGTTCCGTCAATCACATCTACGGTTTCGCCGATGTCGAACCGGCCGTATCGGCGGGACAGTGATGGCGGGGGCCGGACCGTGACATAGGCGACACAGATGATCGTCGATAACCCCCTGCGCCAGCTGTCAGTCGTGGCGCGGCGCTATGTGGTCTACTCCCTGGTGGCCGTCATCGTTCTGGGGATGTCCTATCATCTCCTGGTAATCGAAACCGATTGGGCCCGCATGGGGTCGCTCGGCGAGATCGTCGATAGCGTCGCTGGCCTCCTGCCCAACCTGGCGTTCATCCCCAAGATCATGGTTCCTCTCCTGGATACGGCCTTGATGGCGTTCTGGGGAACGCTGCTGGCGGTGATCATGTCGGTTCCTGTCGCTTACATCTCGGCGACCACGACGACGCCGAGCATGCTGCTGGCGTTTCCCCTCGGCAAGGCCATAATCGTGGGCTCACGCTCGACCCATGAAATCATCTTCGCTTTGATCTTCGTCGCTGCCCTGGGTCTGGGGCCCCTTCCCGGGATCATCGCGCTTGCCTGCCGGTCGATCGGCTTCATGTCGAAGACGTCCGCCGAAGCCATCGAAAACATCGACCGCCGACCGGTCGAGGCGATCGTCTCCACGGGCGCCGGAAAGATCTCGCGCTTCCTGTTCGGGGTCGTTCCCCAGGTACTCCCCATCTTCCTGGGCAATGCCATCTTCCAGTTCGACATCAACATCCGGCGCGCCGCCATCCTGGGCATGGTCGGCGCCGGCGGCATCGGGCTCTATTTTTCGGAACAGATGAAATCCTACAACTACAGCAATGCGGGCGCGTGCGTACTCACCGTGGTCATCCTCGTCATCGTCGGCGAAGTCATCTCGAACCGTATTCGCACGAAGCTCATTTCAGGGTGAACGGGACCATGACCGACGGCATCCAAGCGCTTTATCGTTCCTACAAGGCGGATCAGCGGATCGACCGCTTCATCAAGTTCGGCGTCGTCCTGGGACTGCTGGTGTTCGGGTTCTGGACCGTCCGTTTTCTTGGAATCCCCATGGACCGGCTGTTTGGCATGTTCAGCAACCTCGGTACCATGCTTTCCGAGCGCGTGTTCCCGCCGGACCTTGTTTTCGCATCGCAGTGGAAGATACTCGCCTCGATGGTTGAGACCATCGAGATGTCCTTGCTGGGCGCGTTCTACGGCACGGTGATCGCCATTCCGCTGGCCTGGATGGCGGCTTGGAACGTGACCCCGAACCGCACGGTGCTCTATCCCATGGCCCGGGCGATCATCGTCTTCTGCCGGTCGCTGCCGTCACTAATTCTGGGCATGCTGCTGGTCACCATCTTCGTCTTCGGGCCCTTCGCCGGGGTCCTGGCGTTGACCATCGGAACCATCGGTTTCGCCGGCAAGCTGATGGCCGAACAGGCCGAAGCCATCGACATGGGGCCGGTGGAGGCGATCCGTGCTACGGGCGCCGGGCCAATCAAGGTTTTTTTCTACGGCATCCTGCCCCAGGTGAAACCGGCGTGGATCGGAATCATCATCTACAACTGGGACGCCCGGCTCCGGGGATCGACCATTCTGGGGTTCGTCGGCGCCGGCGGCATCGGCCTGCACCTCCGCTTGCAGATATCGAACCTGGAATACCATACGGCCATGGGAATCATCGTCCTCATCATCGGCCTGGTTATCGTATCGGAGGCCGCGTCGCACTTGCTGAGGGAACGGCTTCATTAGGGCGATGCGCACCGCAACCACGAAAACGTGCAACTGACGGCCATGAGCAAGATTACGGAACGAAACACCGACCAGTCGACGGTTGACACTTGGGGCTCGGTGACTATCGCGCCCCTCGATGACGTGGTGGTCGGTAGTCTCTCAACGTGGACCATTATCTATACCGTCGGCGCCTACGCCATGGATGTGGGCGGCGGGCTCAAGATCGGCACTCGACGGCAGGCCGACTTCGGCGAGCCCCAGTTCGAGGATTCGGCGGCCGAGAACTATGCGAGCGTCACCTGCTCGCGAGACAATTCCGAGTTCGAGACGTTCTTCAATCCTCGCGGCCACAAACGCCCGTTTAATGCCGTCGCCGTTATCAGGTTAAAGAAGGGTCCGCTTTACCCCGGTGACACCATCACCGTCGTTCTTGGGGACACTTCCGGCGGGTCCCCTGGGCTTCGCGTTCAATCTTTCCCCGAGAGCACCAGCGACTTTGCGGTCTTCCTGGATCCGCTCAGCAGTGGCGAATACAAGCGCGTGTTCTGTCGTTCGCCGACGTTTCGAATTCTAAGCGGCCCCTCGGAGTATTTGACCGTCGTCGCACAGACGATAGTGCGGTCCGGCCAAGCGTTCCGCGTCCAGATTCGCGGCAACGACCAGTTCGGTAATCCGACTCCCGTCGAGGCCGACGGCCTGACCCTTGAAGCCGATCCTCCCGTCGAGGTCTCCCTCTCCGAACGCGATGGGCGGGCGAAATGGATTGAGGGTGTGACCCTCATGGGGACGGGTGTCCGCAGGCTGCAACTGAAGAACAAGGATGGTGTGCAGGCAATCAGTAATCCGATCGTTGTTCAAGACTCCGATGGCGAAATCATCTGCTGGGGCGATACACAGGCGCAAACGGCATCCACCGTTGGAATTGGTTCGCCGGATGAATATTTTGCCTACGCCCGCGATCTCGCAGCTATTGATTTCACGACCCACCAGGGCAACGACTTCATCCTTTCCGACGCCGATCTGGAGGAGGTCCGCGAGGCCGCTAAAAAACACCATGAGCCCGGACAATTCGTGCCCTACTTCGGCTGGGAATGGTCGGGCCCCACGGGAACCGGCGGCGATCGTAATGTGCTCTATCTCGACGACGACGGCCCCATCTTCCGCAGTAGTCATTGGCAACTTCAGGCGGATGAAATCGCCGAAGGATCAAACGAAACGGAATGTGTGTCTGCCGGCGATCTGCAAGCCAGGATGCGCGAATACATCACCGAGACCGGCCGCAAAGTCATCATGGTCCCCCACATCGGTGGTCGGCGGTCCGATTACGAGTTTCAGGACCCGGAGCTCGAGCCAGTTTTCGAGATTTGTTCCAACCACGGTATTTTCGAATGGCGGCTGCACGAATTTCTGCGGAAAGGCGTCCGGGTCGGCGTTGTCGGCGCCAGCGATGATCATACCTGCCGCCCCGGCCTAGCTTACCCGTCGACCCCGGAAATGACGATCCTCGGAGGCCTCGGGGCCGTCTTCGCCCCGTGCAAGACACGGGAAGACATCTATGACGGTTTGATGGCAAGGCATTGCTACGCTACCACAGGGCCAAGAATTTATCTGAACGTCGAGGTCAACGGCCATCCCATGGGCGCCGCGTTCGAACTCAAGACGCCGCCCAGAATCACCGGCACCATTTTTGGAACGGCACCTTTGGAATCGATCTCGATTTTTAACCGTAGCGAGGAGCTCGAGAGGCTAGCGCCCAATCCGCCGCAATCAGATGGGCGGCGGATTAGGGTTACCTGGACCGGCGCCAACAGCCCGGACCGTGGCCGCTTTATGAGCTGGAGCGGCGAACTCAAGCTCACCGGCGGAAAAATTTTGAAGGCGACGCCCCTCAATATGTTTGCTGCAAAATACGGCATCCGGGAAAGCGACGACCATCGAATTTCCTGGCGTTCCGTCACCTCCGGGCAAGAGGAGGGCCTGTTGCTGGAAGTCGATGCACCGGACGACGCTGTCATTGAATTTTCTGCTGGCCCAGCAGATGTCAGCTTTTCTCTCGGCAACGTGCGAGAAGACGACCTCGACTGGGAATTTGACGGATTGGAGCAGTCGCTCAGGGCTTCCACCCGGCACTACGAGGGCGATGAGCACGATGCCACGTTCGTATTCATTGACGAAAAAGCGGACGGTGGCGAGCAGGCCTATTGGATTCGGGTTACCCAATTAGATTTTCACCGCGCATGGAGTAGCCCGATATATGTCGAGCTTGATAAATCCTGAAACGCCCATCATTGACGTTGTCACCGGACTTGCCGCCAACCCGGGCCTGGGAACGATTTCGGTGGCGCCCATCGATCCCATTGTCGTTGGGATGGAAGGCACTTGGACAATAACCTACACGGTCGGGACCTACGGCATCGACGTAGGCGGGGGACTCAAGATCGGCATGCGGCGCATGGCGGATTGGGGCGTTCCGCAATTTGATGATCCCAGCGCGCCGGATTACGTCACCGTTTCGTGCCCGTCCTCAAAACTTGCGGTGCGCCACGATCCCCGCGGCCATATCCGGCCCTTCCGCTCCGTCATTATCGTCGATGTGGAAGAGGCTGTCCTTTTCCCAGGGGACACCATCTCAATTGTCCTCGGGGATACGGCCCAAGGATCGCCGGGGATGAAGGTTCAGACGTTCCCGGAAACCGTTTGCGAGTTTGCCGTATTCATCGATCCCATGACCAGCGGCGAATACCAGCGGGTTCCGCAAGTCAGCCCGAACGTCGCAGTGGTTCCGGCGACTCCGGAACGCTTCGACCTGCAGGCTCCTTCAACGGCAACTGCGGGTAAACCATTTCGTGTCCTGGTGCGTAGCCTTGACAGGTTTGGCAATGCAACCCCGACGGATGCCAAGCTCGGCCTCTCGGGTGCCGGCGAAACAGTTCCGGTCACTATGATGGAGAAGAATGGTGGCGCTCTATGGCTGGACGGCATCTCCGTGCCGGAAGGCGGCGTGAAGCGCCTGGAATTATTGCGTGACGGCGAAGGCATCGCCCACAGCAACCCAGTAGTGGTTAGCGAAGAAGGAAAGGACGGCGGGGATTGGAACATCTACTGGGGAGACACTCAGGGGCAGACGGCCAACACCGTCGGCGCCGGTAGCGTTGAGGAGTATTTCCGCTATGCCCGCGACGTTGCCGGCATAGACTACTGCACCCACCAGGGCCACGATTTCATGCTCACCGACGAAGATTGGCAGGAAGTAACCGAGCAAACGCGCGTATTCCACGAACCCGGCCGTTTCGTCACCTTCCTCGGTTACGAATGGTCCCCAACATCCGGCGCCGGCGGAGACCGCAACGTCATGTATCTGGACGACACGGGACCACTGTATCGGTGCAATGCGTGGCAAGTAGGCGGGGCTGTAAACGATATGGAAAGGGCGAACACGCAGGACATCTTCTCAGCCTTCCATGATCTCATGAAAGAGAAAGGGAAGCGTGTCCTGATGCAGCCTCATGTCGGTGGCCGGCGGTCGGATGTGGATATCCACGACCCGGTCCTTGAGCCTTTGATTGAAATCTCATCGTGTCATGGCGTTTTCGAATGGCGGCTTCTGGAGGCCCTGGAACGTGGCTACCACATCGGTGTTGTCGCAGCTAGCGACGACTGCACCTGCCGTCCCGGACTAACCTTTCCGACGACGGCGGAGATGTGTATGCCCGGGGGGCTCGGCGCCATGCTGAGCAGAACGTTGACGCGAGACTCTCTCTGGGAAGCCATGTCGTCGCGCCGGTGTTATGGGACGACGGGGGCCCGGATGGTCCTAGACGTAACGGTCGACGGCCATCCGATGGGGTCGCTAATCCAGGCCGGTGGTCCAATAAAAGTAACCGGCTCGGTGCATGGTACCGCCGCCCTCGACGAGATTGCCATCTTCGATCGTACTAAGCTGATCCACCTGGAACACCCGAACCCGCCGGTCCGTGATGACCGGAAGCTTAAGATTTTGTGGACGGGCGCGCGGACGAAGGATCGAAGCCGGCACACGGTTTGGGACGGCGAACTCCGCATCGCCGGTGGCCGGATTGTGTCGGTGGCGCCGCTTTGCATTGCTTCCGCCAAGCATGAGATTACCGAAGAAGGGCCGGACCGTGTCGCATGGAAGACGGTCACGGCGGGCCAAGAAAGCGGCGTGCTAATGGAGATTGAAGCGAACGATAATGCGTGCCTGTCCTTCGATGCTGGGCCGGCGGCCTTCGATTTCACCATAGGTGAGGTTCGCCAGAAGGACATTAAGTTCCCTTGCGGAGGCGTCGGCCAGAACGTCTTGGCGACGACGATGCACCACGTAGGTGAAAGCATGGATGCAGACTTCACATTTACCCATGAACGGGCCGGCCTGGGCGAGCACGCCTATTGGGTTCGGGTCAAGCAGTCGGACTTCCACCGCGCCTGGAGCAGTCCTATTTATATCGAGACAGGGGATCAGTGAATGAGTGAACAGCAGGGCAGAAAACCCAACCTTCTTTTCGTGTTCGCCGATCAGCTGCGCGCCGGATCGGTGGGCTTTACCGGCGAAGAGGCGGTCAAGACGCCCAACATCGATCGCTTCGCGGCAGATGGAACCATCTACGCCAACGCCATCTCTCCGCTGCCGGTATGTGGCCCCTACCGGGGTTCTCTCTTGACCGGGCGCACACCGACCTCGACCGGGTTAGTGATCAACGATATCCCCCTGAGAACCACGGAGGTCAGCATCGCCCATTGCTTCAAGGCGGGCGGATACGACACCGCCTATATCGGCAAATGGCATCTCGACGGTCCCGACCGCTCGGCGCCCGTGCCACCCGGCCCCCGCCGCCAGGGTTTCGAGTACTGGATGGGAGCCAATTTCGAACACAACTACAACCGGTCCTATTTCACCGACAACGACGGAAACCTGAAAATCTGGGAAGGTTGGGACGCGGAAGCCGAGACCTCCCATGTGATCGATTACCTGAAGAAAAGAGACAGCGAAAACCCGTTCTGCCTGTTTCTATCATGGGGGCCACCCCATCATCCGTACCGCCTTGTTCCTAAGGAATACCTGGACATGTACGACCCTGACGCGATTGAGGGCCGCCCGAACTGTCCAGACGTGCCGCATCTTGACCTTTGGGGGTATTACGCTCAGACGACTTTCCTAGACGATCAATTTCAGCGTCTTCTGGACGCCCTTGACGGGATGGGGCTCCGGGAGGAGACCATCGTCGTTTTCACCTCCGATCATGGCGACATGCACGGATCCCAAGGCCTCTACAAGAAGCAATGGCCTTGGAGCGAGGCCGTTAAAGTGCCGTTCGCCCTCCGCTATCCGGGCATCGTCCCTGCGGGCGGCGTTGTCGATACACCGATCAGCGTCATCGATGTCATGCCGACGCTTCTCGGGCTCGCCGGCCTGCCGGTGCCTGATCGGGTGGAAGGCGTCGACCTGTCCCCCTTCCTGAGGGGTGAGCGTTCCGACCCGCCGGAGTCAGTGCTAATCATGAATCCCTGTCCATTCAGCATCGGCGATTCGCGGGGCGAGGATCAGTATCCGGATTTCAAGGGAATGCGTTTCGAATACCGGGGCGTGATCACAGACCGCTATACCTATGTCCGGACCATCGACCGGCCCTTTGCGCTGTTTGATAACCGCGAAGATCCTTATCAGATGTCGAATTTCATCGACGAATCAAAACATGCCGAGACGCAGAACCGTCTGGACGGCCTGATGCGGTCCCACATGGACGTGATCGGTGACGACATGCGGTCGAGCGACTTTTATTACCAACACTTTGGGATCGAGTTCGATCACCGCGGCAAGGTCGTTGATCTGGTTGAGAACATCTACGATCGCAAAGGGTAGGGTTTGGAATACATCGCGGTAAATCCATTGGGCGAAGAGGCCGTTAAGGTTTTTCCCGGCCAAATTTAAAAAGGAGAGAATGTGCCGCCGCCCTCAGAGTGTTTCGGCGGTGATGGCTTCTTCCAGAATTCTCAGCGCATTGCTCATTTGGTCTTCAGTGACGATCAGGGGCGGGTCAAGAACGTCGGTTTCGATGTAAATTATACTACCCGATGTCCGTAACCTCCCCTCTTGCTGGAAAATCTTTTGCAACCACAAACTCGATGGCCTTTAAGATGTCGCTAAAACTGGGTCTCGCAAAAGGCATGGTCTGGACTGTGGCGACGTAGAGGGTCCGATCAGACCTAATCAAAAATAGACCGGGTTCCACAAAAAGGGTAGGTTCGTCCACGCTCGCCGACGTCTTCCCCCGCCCAGAGGAGATATAAAGCTTAAGGTCTGCCCCTAGCTAAGCTAGCAATGAGAGGAACGTCGATACCGGCGTACGAAATGACCTGCCCCCACGAACGATACCATTTTTTAAGTTAGATTCGATGTTGAGGGA
>CAZQZB010000053.1:0-10928 GCA_964597695.1 uncultured Thalassospiraceae bacterium
GGAGTTCCACCTGTTGTATGCTCCATCTGTGCGCTGTCATCATCATTTAGCCGGATCGAATTTTCGATAATGAACGCGGCGGCAACAGCACCACTACTGGAATGGCGGTTCCGGTTAAAGACAGGCATTAGTCAGGCTCCGACGTATCAGGATTAGTCGGCCAACTTGTGGTGTAATCGTAGGAAACAAGATCGGAGAAAGATGACAATGCATCGACGGCATCTATATGGCCCCTGGTTGCGACAGTAGCCGCGAGATAGTGAACAGCAATGGCATCTCGGAGTCCGCGAAACTGCACACCTGTCATAGCAAACACCTCCGTAGGTGCTTTTATTGTATCCATAGTATCCCAAGGAACTTCCGCATCATCCGCTAATTCAATTGCGATTAAGTTGATGGAATCCACGGTCTGTCTCTCAGTAACAAAATTCTTATCCATGTAGACAACACCATCATGCGCCACAGATGAACGCATGGCGGTGATCTTGCTCTTTATCTTCGCCTTCACGACATCCACATTCCGCTCAACTGGTGTCGAGGTGCGTATTACTTCACCATTCTCATCAGGTGCGGCATCGGTAATTTCCCCCATCACATAGAAGTCCTTGTCGTAACCGCTCTTTGACTGATCCGTAAACAAATAAACATTTAGTTCCGCCCTTCCATCAACACCGATAGCCCTAAGGTGTGCCGCTGGATATGTTCCAGTGTCATCCTTAAACTCGCCACGGAATACGCTTTCAACGGAACCGTTTTTATAAACACAAAACATTGGTGTAGTCCTTAACTGAGGTTCAAAACAGCGGTGATCTCAATCTTGCCATCGGCTCTTACAACATAATCGAGACGGTCGCGGGCTGCATTAGTTGCTGTAACAGTCGGCGCACTTCCCGCTGCAAAATCATATTCTGAGCCGAAGGCCAAGGTGTAATTCGCGCCCGCCGCCTGCGTTAAAAACAGGCTACCGCTTTGCCCCGCCACTGCGGTATCTCCTGGGTTGGCTAAGGTGGTATTTTCTGTAAACGTGTGTGAGTAGTCGTTCGACGATCCGAGCGTGATGGCCATAGAGTTGCTGGAGGAAGTGAGCGCGGTAACTGTCGCTCTTTGTGCCCCCGTCCATACCTGATCTACGTCGAGTTTAGCTGTATCACTATCGTATGCTTGGACATCGCTGCCGATAGAAACGCCGATGCTGCTACGTAGCGTACTTCCGCTCTCGTAGGCGTATGCCCCTGCGCCAGTTCCGACGATCATCTCGCTGTTGGAGGAAACCGTCCCTAAAGCATCCAAGTCCTGTAGGTTGCCATCGACGGCAATGGTGCCGGTGCTTGTTATTGCGCTGAACGAGAACCCGTCGCCAGCGTTGATCTGTGTGACCGTTCCTGCACCAGCGCCGTCGGCGCCTGACTTCGCAAAGACCACGCCGATGCTATCGCCATCGGAAATCGTGCCGACGGTCAGGACGTGTGCAACCGGGACTTTCGTATAAGTGCTTGCCGAGGAGGATGCGCCCGTCACGTTGAAGACGAGAAGGTCGTTTCCGCTGCCGTACTTCGCTATATAGAGGGTGCCGCGGTTGCTTGTGGAGTTGTCGTCCAGGCTGTCGGCCCATGCGTTGACGCTGGCACCTCCCGCCTCGAGGTCGTCGATATATAAAACAGTTGCGCTTCCAGGGCTATTGTTGAGCCAGAGTTTGCCCGCGCCCTGGTCGGAATCTGCGGTCGCCGACTCGAATGCGAACTTGATCCCGGCTTCCGCGGCGCTGGTGTCGACGTATGCCTTGATACTTTCCGACGTTGCAAGTAGGGCGGCCGTAGCCCCCGTCATGGTGTCGCTATCGAGGACGCCGGTCATCGCGCCGCCGGTCGCCAGGGTCAGCGATGTATTGGCCGTGAGTGTCGTCCCGGTAATGGCCGCGGCGGATGCCCCGCCGATCACCGCGCCATCGACTGTGCCGCCGTTGATGTCAACGGTCGAAACCGTGCCGAGATCCGACCATGTCCCGGTCAGAGCGCCGCCGCCGGAGAAGGTCAAGGTGCCGGTGCCGTACAACGCCTGGGACGCAACCGTCCAACGGTCGTTGCCTTCATCCCACAGGAACGACACATTAGAACTAGTGCCGCGCTCGATCTCGAAGCCGGAGTTCTGACTCGGGGTTCCCGTCTCGTCGTTGTTGAGAACGATGATGTTGTCGCCAATAGTGACAGTATTGCTCTCAACAGTCGTCGTGCTTCCGGAGACTGTGAGCGTCCCCTGGACGACTAGATTGCCGCTGACCGTTGGCGTGACCAATGTTATAACGTCTGGCAACGATAGGGTGGGGTTGCCGCTGACGCCGTCGCCGTTTGTTACCGTGACCTTGGCGCTGGTGCCGGTGATGGTACGCCCGGTAAAGGTATCGCTGGAAGTCTGGGTCAACAGACCGGCGGTATTGTACGCGGCAAACGCCGTCAGGGTGGCGTCGGATGCTTGGGCGGAAATATCGGATCGTACTTCCGCCGGTGTACGCATCTCGTAGTCAGTCGCCGCGGAATTTGCCCGAATATAATTAAGTGCGGTTAGTGAGGTGGGGAGAGAGATGGCAGAATGCATCTCCGGGTTTCCGGAGGCGTCGAAACCGAGGATCTTGTTCGCACGGTTGGTAACGTTGGGCAGGGCGCCAATCGAGGTCTCCGCCGTTGAAGCCTTGAGGGACAGGTCGACTTGGTCTTTGAGTCTCAGGAGTTGACGCACGCGCTTGTCGTGCATCGGCTCGAGGGTGTCCTTCGGGCTGACCGTGCCGCCCCGCGGCAATGACGTCGTCTGGGTAAACGCCGGGAGGAGCTCGATGACCAAGGTCGTGCCCGTGGCCGGGGTGTAGTCCGTCGGGCTGGTGTCGACCGTCACCGTGCCGGCGTTGCCAGTGCCGGCGCCGCTCAGGGTGTATTGCGTCCCTTCCGTCCAGGCCGTCTCGGCGCCCGTGGCGTCGGTGACCAGGGTGACGGTCACCTCGGTGTTGGCGGCGAAGGTGAACGACGTCGAGAACGTGGCCGTAGTGGCGTCTCCACTGTAGCTGACCTTGTTCGTTTCGGCGTTGACTGTCATGTCGATTCTCCGTTGACCACAATATATAGCATATGCCAGTGGGTGGAACCACTAGATGTGGTATACTTGAGGGTTGGGTAATTATCTATCGCCGGTAAGAATTAGCTTCTGGGCCGCCTCGAGCTTGCTTCTGGGTGGATGTTTCAGCTCTACTTCTTCCGATGTCATTTTGTAGGTGGTGTCGAAGAAGCGTATCAGGCTGCTAGTGCCGGGGACGCCCTTCCACATGCCGAGGAAGCGGACGATGGATTTCGCCAACTTTACCGGCAGCTCGCCGCTTTCGTAGTACTCGGGAATTTTCAAAAGTTCCTTGCCACCTCGTATCCCCGCCTCGAAGAAGCTCTGGACTGGCGTCAACGACACCCCGAATCCACTGGTGACGGAACTCACGATATCTCTCAAAATAAACACCTGGGCGCCCATCTGGTTGGCGAGCTGCAACAGATACCATTTGGTCCAGGTAAGGAATTCTCCGTTTTCATCCTCGTCATCGTCACTCGGCCAGTTCTCCAGCATCAATCCGGCGAATACAGCGGGGAACATACTGAGCATCGTGGTCGCCCAGATCAGGTTCCTGCCCGCCCGGGCCTTGGCCACGACACCGCCGCGCTCGCCCTCCAACGCCGCTTTCTCGATGGCTTCGGCCTGCATATTCATCGTCGTGTTGAAGTATGAGCCGAACATAGTCATCAGCTTCCAGCCCTCGGACCGCTGCTGGATCATGCTAAGGTTCTCCGGTCCACCCGCCCCTTGCGTCGTGCGGACGATCATGTCGGCATATTTAATAGCGGCAGTCTCGTCGTCGGCCGCGATGCCCTCGACCTTGCCGGCGAGGGCCTTGCGTTTGGCGCCGAGCCAGGTTGGATAAGCGACTAGATAAACATCGGCGAAGACGATCGGTTTGAAGCCCCACTCCTTGGCACTATTGGACCACGTCGGCAATTCGATGGTGTTGGCGATATCGTCGAGCTCGCGGGTCAACATCTTGCCGCGTTCCCGCATGAACGTGCTTTGGGCGTGGATCTCTTCGACGATACCGAAATTACCCCAGAACTCGATCAGTCCCTGAGTCATGCGGGGGGTTCCGATGCGCTCCATCGATTGGAAGACTCCTAGCCATTGGGTAAAGATGACGCGAATGTTGAGGCCCATGATGGCGGACGTCACGTTCAACCGTGCCGACCGCAGCCGGCGGTCTCCGGCGCCCATGTCCTGGGGCCTGTTCCCCTGCGCCACCCGCAGCAGGATGTCGCGCATGCGGTTGTACCCCTGCTGCCCCATTGTTTCGACGATAGCGTCACGAACGTCGGCGTTGGTCAGGATCTTGTCGGCGTCGAGAACGGCCTCCCGGAAAGCCAGGTCATGGATAACGTCCTCGAGGTGCGACATGAAAACGCTGATCGACAGTTTCACCGGCCGGCCACCGGATCCGACACGCTCCTTGGTATGGTTGTGCCGGGTCTGGGCATGGGAGAAGCCGCCGCCGCGGTTCATCTTGGCGATATCCTCCTGCTTCTCTATGGCGACCCGGGAGCTGATGCGGCCGTCGTAGGCTAGGGGAAAATACGCCCCCGGCATCAGGCGGCCGTTAACGCTGAAGGACACCGCTTCGACCTTTTGGGGGACAACGCCGGTATATTTACGTTCGAGGGATGCGATGCCCAGGATGACCTCGTCATTGGGGAGCGTGACGTCTTCCCAGAATTGATTGACCGCCGTCCACATACCTTCAACGATATCGAGATCCTTGGTCGTCAGGGTCTCAAGAATTTCCTGGATGGCCGCCTCGTTCCAGGCCTCGCCAAACTGTTCCACAAAATCGGTGTCGTTCAGCAACGCCTCGCGAGAACCCTCGTTGCCCCAATTGACGGCTATCATCAGGCGCTGCTCGTGGTCGAAGTGGGCGCCGCCCAAGGACTCGATGGCGACGCCGCTTCGTGGGTCCTTGAAGATGGTGCGTTCCTTACGGGAATATGCACCAAAACTGCCGTCGATGTCGGCCATGACCTTCTGCACCATCAGGGTGCGCCAGTCCCGGCCGTCGGCTATTTTACCGAACACGGCCTGCCACATGGGGCCAAGGTCCTGGAAGCCGTCGAGCTGCCGGAGGAGGGATTCCAGCTTGCGGTGTTCATAATAGATGCCGTGTTTCTCACTATCCTCGGTCAGCTTTTCCGAACTAGGGCGGGCCATCTTGGTCTCTTTGCCCTTACGCGGACGGGTACTGGCCATGATCCCCTCGGCGAGCAGGAGCCCCGCTGCCTCGTCCGCGGCCTTGCTGTTTTTAGACCGCATCTTGCCGATGTGCTCGAGGTTTTTGACCATGTCGCGCAACCCACGCAGCTCAGGCAGCGTCATGGTCCGCCAGTGGGTAACCTTGAAGGCGTACTGGGCCTCGCCGCCGGCGTCCTCGCCGATATACTCGACCAGATCGCCTGGAAGAACGACGGGGGAACCCGAGGCAATTTGTTTTTCAACGAACAGCATCACCTCGGCGGCACTGACGCGCCCACCCTCTTCGAGTAGTTTCTTCAGTGATACCGCCCCGACCTCATAGAACTGCAACAGATTCTTGATGTTGGCGACGTAGTCCGGGTCGATCTTCTTGGGGTCGATCTTCCGGGACTGTAAATTCCTCAGATACTTATTGATCTTCTGGACCTCTTCCCGAGCCTTGAGGCCGCGGCGGAAGAGCTCGTGGTTCAACATCTGCTTGCGCTTCTCGATAAACGCCGTCTGCACGTCGCCGTTGGCCGCGGCGCGTTCGGCCGCCTTGGCGGCGCGCACGCTGGCGGCCTGGTACTTCATCGGGGTCAATAGGTCCCCGACTTGCTGGGCGGCGTAGATCTCGTCGGCGACGGCCTTGATGATCGGCCGGGTAACCTTGGTCTGGCCGGCGGCCCGGGCAAGGACGTCCAGCTCGGTCTGGATAGCGGCGACGCGCTCTTCGTTGTACAACGCCTCCTCGGTGAGCACTTCGATGGTGCCGTCGTTGAGCGGATCCCCGTGTTCGGAGCGCATCAGCATTTCGGCTTCGTTCTGTATCGCCTTCTCCGCCGGCAGCATGGCCTTGAAGACGTCGACCATTTCCTGAGTGGAGTCGAAGCCTAAGAAGGCAGCCATGATCTCGGGGTCAGTGGCGGTGTCCTCGTCGGTGGTGTAGATGGCCTTGCCCCCTATCTTCGGCAGGGCCTTGAGGTCTTCCTTGGTCAACCCCGCATCCAGCAGCGCCTGCTTGTCGAGGCGGCGGCCCTTGATGCCGGCGGGCGTGTCTTCATCCTTAAGTTCACCATGGGTCAGGAACCACAACGCCCTATACTCGGGGCGCGTCCACAGGTCCTTCTCGACCCGGCGCTTGGCCTTCTCGAGTTCGGCCTTCCAGAAGTCCTGTTCGGTACGTTTCATAATGGCGGCGGTCCAGGCGGTGACGACGTCTTCAGTGGCGGCGTCAGATGCCTGCATAGCCGCCTGGAAGGCGGCGCGTTCTTCCGTGTTCATAAGGTTCATAATGGACGGACTGGCGCCGGCGTCGAATTCGTTGATAGCTTTCATTTCGGCGATCTGCTGGTCGGTGGCCAGCATGCGGTCGAAGACCTGGCGGATGCTGTCGTCGATGTCGACAGTCAGGCGGCGGCCGACGACCTGCTCGTAGATCCGTTTCAACCAGTCGCGGAACTGGGCAAAGGCGGTCTTGAGTTCGGCGCTCGGGGCCTTGCCTTCCTTCAGGTAGACCTCAAACGCCTCGGCCAGTTTCTCCTGCTTGGCCCGGGCGCTGTCGCCGTTAATCCGGACGTTAAGATCATCGGCATTGGTGGCGCCGACCCAGTTCAGCATGGCGGCGTAGTTGTCCTTGATGCTCTGTGGGGCGTCCTCGCGCTGCGCCAGGCGCTCCAACATGTGGACGAAGAAATGGCCACTCTCGTGGAGCATGGTGGAGAGATCGGCGCTCTCGAACAATTTGATACGGACGCCCCGCGGATCCGCCGCACTGAAGGCGCCGAAGGGGTCGGGTCGGTCCTGAAACAACGGCAACCCCGGACCCTGGACGGTATCGCGGAGTTCGTCGGTGATAGGGATGGACCAGATTTCTTGGGCCTTTGTGGTAACTACAGCTTCAGGCAAGAAACGAAGTAGTACTTCTATAGATAAGTTGCGGAAGACGGTTCGCGGACGCATCCCAGAACTAGCCGCGTCGCGCGCCTCAGCTAATAACACTGCAATATCAAATTCCTCCGCCGCCTTCGCCTCTTCCACTGCCTTTTCAATGACCTCCGGATCAACATGTCGGACCTCGTCGGCGTCTCGCACATCTACGCTCGCCACCCCCACCTTGGCTCCCCAGGTCTTCAACCGCCCCAACTTATTGGCGACGTTGACCACGATCTTGTCGTAGAATATCTTCAGGCCCTCGCCGCCTACTTTGAGGTCAAGGCCGGAATACTGAACCCAGGGGAGGTTATCCCCGGCGGCTATTTTCGCGCCTATATCTTTTATAGCCCTGTCCGCCAAGTCTTTACCGATGGTATTTTCTAAATCCTCCTCCTTAACAACTGTCTCCAATACGGTATCCCCATCCTTGATTCCAGCGATAGAATATTGGCCCTCCAGCCGTTTAAGGGTGCCTGCCTTAAATGCCGGCTGTACGGTTAATTCAGTTAGGTGCTGACTCAGGTCATACCGATCCGCCTGCACCTCTCCCGGCGTCCAGCCGATGGCGTCATAACCCTCCTCGACGGCCTTAACAGCGATACGCTTCAACGCCAGGGCCGTCCATTCCTTGGAGGTGGGGAAGGGGATGGGGTCCGGCCCCGATAACGACCTTTGATATTTAGCGAGGGCTTCTTCTGCCGCCTCAAACCGCTCCTTGTCCACGCGGCGCGCCTCGTTAACGTCCTCCATCAACTTGTTTTTATATTCCGTCGGATTTTCTTGAGTGGATGCGGACCTATAAAGTTCCCTTAAACTCTTGAAGCCGGTTACCCGCTCTAGCGTTTCTAGTGATACCTGCTCAAATCTGGCAGTTGCCTCAAGTAACTCAGACTCTAGGGGATGCAAAATTGCGGGGTCTGGCCTCTCCGCAAACCCGCCCTTCTCACGCGCCGCCTGCTGCCGGTCGCCCTGCACTTCCTGAATGACAATTGTCTTGTTGCCGTCGGCGTCTATATAGTCGCTGACGCGGATGCGAACGACCAGAAACTCGTCAGCCTCCGCGATGCCGATCCGGTGGCCGGGGGGAACGAGATAGGCCTCGATGCCGGCATTCTTATCCTTGGGTAGCGTGATGTAGAATTCGCGCTGGTTGGTGCCGCCGGGCATGATGAGACGACCCTCAGCGAAGCGGGGGGCGCCTTGGCCTCGAAGAATACGGTTGGCTTCCGTCCAAGCCGTTTCTTCTACTATAAGGTCTGGCCTCTCGCCGGTCTCTGCCTCTGTTTCCTCGACAATGGCAGAAGCCTCATCCAAACCGACCCCGTCTGCCAACGCCTCGCCATCTGAATTGACAACGCGATAGGTAACTCTCGCCAAACGCTCGTTGTCGATTATTAGGGCGTTGTACTCTTCCCTCATTCTAGCGTCCCATTGCTCAAGGGGGACGCCTACCATGTTCTGCTCTATCTCTTCGGCGCGGCGTGCGGCCTCTTCTTCGGACACGCTGATGTTAGCCGGCGGCGCCTCACCCAGCACCACCTCACTCAGCCTAATGCCGTTCTGGTCGATGAAAGCGACCAGGTCGGCCTTGTCGAGGGCATCCTGATCGGGGACCTGGAGAAGCTCCCTGAGCCCCACGATCCACTCGATCTCCGCGTCCTTGACGCCGTTCTTCTTGAGATGCGCCAGCCATTGCTGGCCGGTGGCTTTTTCCTGGGGGTTGGACACGACGACACGCCTGGCCAAGGAGTAGAGGCCGAGGGGGCTTATGTCTTGGGGGCGGGCGCCCTCCTGATAATAATACTCAGCCGCGAAAGCCGAGGGCAAGGGATCCAGCTCGAGGGCTTCGCTGCCCGGCAGATCGCCCAGGGCCCGGTCTATCGACGGGTCGCCGGTCATAACGAACTCGAGGGGTAGGAGGTCAACCTTCTGCTCCGAGAACGGCCGGTCGCGCAACGGCTTGCCTTCCACCTCCTCGCGGAAATTGACCCAGCTATTCTGCCCCCGCGTTTCCGACGTCAACGCCCACCGCGCCCATGGGTCGTTGGTCATTTCCATATGGGTGCGCCACGCCGCCTCCTCGCCGAGCGGCCCGAAAGTAGCCGTGGTGATGGTGTGGGCGTAATAGTCGTGGACGGCCCGCAAGAGGTCGTTGAATAGGAGTTTCTTCTCGTTGATGTCTACACGGCCGCTGTCCTCGAGCATGGGGTGCCCTTCGTAGGTCTCCCCTTTGGGACCAAACGTGCCGATATCGGTGCCGTAGATGTAGAGATGGTTGTTGAACAGCACGTCCTGGCGCATCTTCTTGGATGAGACGACGCCTTTCTTGTCGGCATAAGGCTGGCCCTTGCCGGTCCAGACCTCGACCTTGATCGGCAGGGTATCGAACTGGCGCAGGACCTCCTGGGCCAATGCCTCGTAGGCCCGCTTGACCATCGGATCTTGGAGAGCATTGAGGCGCATCGCCTCGAAGGATTCCGCGATGCGTTTCTGTTTCTTTCGTTGAGGTTCGGTGATGGTCTCGGCCGGCACCGTCCCGCGGACGGCGAAGCCGGCAAGGCGGGTGGCTACCGCTTTCGCGGAGGCTGAGGCTTGGTCTCTCTTCGGGGGATAAAGTTTACCTCGTATGTCCCCGAATCCGTGGGTGGCTCCAGGGCCTCCACCGTATGCCCAGAGGCGACTAGATCCTTCCTTAGATCGATTTGAAGCTGTTCCAAGGGATGCAGTTGCTTTTTTGACTTTCGCTCTGAATTCTTTGATCGCTTTGGCATCGGTCGGATCTCCAACGTAATAGGTCTCCAGGTATTCGTTTGTCGCGGTGAAACCCTCGAGACCGGCGTCCTTAGCCACCTGTCTCACCCGCTCGGGGGACAGGGGCGCCTTGAGGTAGAACCTTACCACAGGCGTGTTGAAAGAGCCATCCTTATAGACATGCCCTACCTGAGCCCGTTTCGTGGGCGCGGTGCGAACGTGGACCTGTTCCTGATTGAAGTTCTCGGCGAACCTGACCAGTGCCACCATGACCTTGGTGCGGTCGCGTTCCTTGAAGGATACACGCAGTCCGAGCGACGGCTCCACCTGCTTGCCGTAAAGGCCGACGGCGGGGGTGTATTCGATCTCGAGGGACTTGATGCCCTGGGTCAGGTCTCGGAGCGCATTGCCGGCGATCTCTTGCAACAGAAGCGTAGCGGTTCGGTCCCCGGCCGTCGCCGCGTCGACCAAGTTGGCCAGGCCTGGGAGTTCCCTCCTCGCCTCCTCGCCCGTCGGCGCCGCAGCCAGGTTTAGGAGGATCTCGGTGCGGACCTTTCCGGCGGCGCGGGCCTTTCGCCGCTTGTCGATCCTGCGGGCGGCGCGGCGAAGGTGGCCCTTCTGCTTTTCGTCGACATCGTAAGCCGACCCCGGCGGCGGTTCCGCCGCCTCGGCCCGTTCCCGGGCGGCCTGTTCGACCTCGCCCAGGGGGGCGCCGTAGCCGCCGGCCTCCAGGGCCTGCCGGTACTCACCCTCCAGGAACAACCGCTCGAAATCGGGGACCCCTTCGATATCCGCGTGGCTCAGGTCGCCGTCCTCCAGGATTTGCAACGCCGAGCGGGGCTCGTCCGTCGCCTCCGCTTTCTCGTACAGGGCCTTGGTCCAGGACCAGACGGTCTCCTGGATCTCGGCCGGCGCCCAGGTTTCTCCGAGCTGCTTGCTCAATA
>CAZQZB010000054.1:0-10751 GCA_964597695.1 uncultured Thalassospiraceae bacterium
AATTGTGGAAACGCGACTTCAAGGGCGCATCGGGATTGTTCGGCGTGGTGCTCAATGCCTACCCCAAAAAGGCAGTCGCCAAAATGCTGGACGGCATGGAACTGTTTGCCATGGGCGCTAGCTGGGGCGGGTACGAGAGCCTCATGATCCCCACCCATCCGGGTAAAAACCGCACCGCCACCAAGTGGCGTGGCCCTGGTACTAGCCTGCGTATCCATATCGGGCTCGAAGACCCGGAGGATTTGATCGACGATCTGGACAAGGGCCTGGCGCGGCTCAATGGATCCGCCTGAAGGGCGGCATCAGGGCTGAAAACACGAACAGCACGAAGGCGGCGACAACGATCGACGGCCCCGACGGCGTATCGAACGCCCACGAACCCCATAACCCCCCCGCCACGGCGCCACATCCCACAACCGCCGCAAGGATTGCCATCTGTTCCGGGGTCGCCGAAAAACGCCTGGCCGCGGCCGCCGGAATGATGATCAGCGAGGTTACCAAAAGAATCCCTACTACCTTCATGGCCAGCGCCACCACCACCGCCAACAACATCATGAAAGCCAGGTTGACGGCGGTTACCCGCACCCCTTCGACAATCGCTAGTTCCTCGTGAACGGTCGCCAACAGCAGCGGGCGCCACAACATACAAAGGGCTACGATGACGATGGCGCCGCCGCCGTAAATGAGGGCGATGTCGTTGACCGTAGTCGCCAAGACGTCGCCGAACATATAGGACATCAAGTCGACGCGCCGGGGCTCCATGAAGGCCAGGGCGATTAGCCCCAAGGCGAGGCTGGCGTGGGCCAGGATGCCGAGCAGCGTGTCGTTGGGCAGCTTGGCGCGCCCGGCAACCGCCACCAGGGAAAGGGACACGACGGCACAGACGGCGAAAATGCCGACGTTGAGGTTGATACTCAAAAAAAACCCGAGTGCCACTCCCAAGAAGGCCGAATGGGAGAGGGTGCTGCCGAAAAAGGCCATGCGCCGCCACACCACGAAAACGCCGAGCGGACCGGCGACCGCCGCGACCCCGGCGCCGCCGATCAGGGCGCGCATGAGGAAATCATCCATGGCGATCCTTCCCTTCCGGAGAAGGGTGCCCATTGACGCCTGCCGTTTCGCCATCGGAGACCGCCAGCGGCACGACCTTGCCGTCGGCATTGTGGATATGGTCGTGATTGTGGTGATAAACGGCAAGGGTGCTTGCCACCTGCTTTCCAAAGAGGGCGATATAGTTGGGATCGGTGGTCACCGTTTCCGGGTGGCCGGCGCAGCAAACATGGTGGTTGAGGCAGATCACCTGATCAGCCTCGGCCAGCACCAGGTGCAAGTCATGGGACACCATTAGGACACCGCACCCGCGCCGATCGCGAATGCGGGTGATCAATTGGTATAGCTCCGCCTGGCCGTTGACGTCGATTCCTTGCGAAGGCTCGTCCAGAACCAACAGATCCGGGTCCCGAAGCAAGGCGCGGGCGAGTAAAATTCGTTGGAATTCCCCCCCCGAAGCGTCGTGCAGGGGCATATCCATGACCGCCCCCGTACCGACTTCATCGAGCACCGCCGCCGCCCGGCTCCCGGCATGGCCGCCGCCACGCTTGGCGCCCAGGACCAGAAACCGCCCCACCGTCAACGGCAGCGTCGGGTCGATGGTTAGCCGTTGCGGCATGTAGCCGACAACCAGGCCGGGACGGCGAATAACCGTTCCCCTGTCTGCTTTCATCAGGCCGAGAATAACCCTGACCACCGTCGTCTTGCCGGCACCGTTGGGGCCGATCAGGGTGACGACCTCACCGACGCGCACGATTGCCCCGACGTTCGACAGGATTTCCTTGGCGCCTCGGGTGACGCTAATGCCGCTGGCTTGGATCAGTGTTTTGGCGCCGGCAAAAGGGTCATTCATCGCCGGAGCGCCTTTCCGTCCTGGCAGCTGGGGCACAATCCCTCGATTTCGACGGTCCGCCTCCCGACCGCGAATCCGGCCTTGCCGGCAATTTTACGAATGGCGTCATCGATCCGGCTGTCGTTCAGTTCTCCGGCCATGCCACAGGACCGACAGATCAGGAATTGGCCACCATGCTGGGGATCCGGGTTCGGGCAGCCGACGAAGGAATTGAGGCTTTCTATGCGGTGGACAAGGCCGTTCTGCAACAGGAAATCCAACGCCCGGTAGACGGTCGGCGGCGCCGAGCCCTGGCGCTCGGTCCTGAGGATATCGAGGATTTTGTAGGCGCCGAGTGGTTTATGGCCGCTCCAAATCAGTTCCAGAACTCGCCGCCTGAGCGGCGTCAGCCGAACGCCACGTTCTGCGCACAAGGCCGCCGCCCGGCCGAGCGCGCCTTCCAGGCAATGACCGTGATCGTGCCCGGCATCCAGAAAGGTCATGCGGGTCCCGCCGGTTGCATCCATCTGTCCCACGGCTCACTTACCCTGATCCCAAAAAGAATATGATATAACATAACAATATGCTCAACTGTCCGGCTACCGTCAATACCCGTCTCCTGGCACCGCCGCCTGGGTGGCTGGTTGACAGATCATCCGCAAAGGCCGATGTAAGGTTTCGCAAGTTGGAAAGGACCCCCCATGAACGACGACATGGGAACCACCGAAAAGGCCGAGGCGGCCCTACCTAAAGTATTGGACGCTATCAAGTTTAATGATGATGGTTTGGTCCCAGCGATTGCCCAGCAGTTCGACACCGGCGAGGTGTTGATGATGGCGTGGATGGATCGCGACGCCGTCACCGAAACCTTGACCACCGGTCGGGTCTGTTATTGGTCTCGGTCGCGGGAAAAACTGTGGCGCAAGGGTGAAACCTCGGGTCAAACCCAGGCCTTGAAGGATTTCCGATGGGATTGCGATGCCGATACGTTGTTGGTCCTGGTCGATCAAGCCGGCGTGGCCTGCCATACCGGACGGCGGAATTGTTTTTTCAACGCTATCCGCGACGGCGAGCCGGCGGTGATCGCCGACGTCGAAACCGATCCAAAGGATTTCTACGACTGACTGTTCTGGGTCGCAGGCGAGGCCCGAAATTCTTTCTCAGATCTTCGTGGGGTCCGGTTCCTCGGGGGGCTTCAAGTCCTCCAGTTTCCCGGCTACGGCGTTTTGAAGGATTTCGTAGGCACTGGCGTCCAGGTCATTAAAGCCCAGGACCAATTAGTCGGATTCAGGCTCGCCGCGGTTGGCCCGGACGCGGTTGGTTACTTTTTCATCCTTCCACCTGCGGGCCCTATCCCAGTAACCGTCAACAACGCCCCCGCCGACAAAGGGCCCGGATGATCAAGCCAAAAATGGCCAGACCATTTTAGAAAAACCTGAGCCTCTGCGCCAGCCTATGTGACTTCGGTGGCATTATTTTTTGATCGGCCCGCCCTTTCCCCTTGTCATCTTTCTCCCGTCATCCCTGTTCCGGCAAATAGTCATCGGACCACTTCAGGACAATATTGAAGCTGATTGAAATTCGGGTTTCCTTGCTCAGGTTCGGGTGCACGAAGTGGTTGACGAAGGCCGGCCACAGCAACATAAGCCCCGGTTCCGGTTCGACCGTATACTCCGGGTCCACGTAAGGGTCGTTCTTGATCGCCATCATGTTAACTCCCGGGCGCGGGTCATAAAAGGTAATGCATCCGGGCCTGACGTCGCTTCGGCTTCGCAGGGTTTCCCGCGTCGCCGGCATTTTCACGTAGTAGGTTCCGCTAAGATACGACCACGGGTGGTTGTGGGCGTCGTGGTAATCCCCAAACCGGTTGACGCTGGACCAGCCAGTGATGGACCAGTTGACCGAGTAATTGATGCCGAGATGTCGAAGATATTCGATGATGGTGCCGTTGATCTGGTCCCGCAGCCAGTTGACCGCCGGATGGTCCATGTTAAACAGGTCAGGCGCCAGGTAATCTGTGGTCAGGTTCTTGTTGGCGCGTTCGAGCTCGCGCACCAACTTGACCAGCTCCTTATTCCAGGCTTCGAAATCATCAAGTCGCCGGCGGAGCATTTTCGTCGGCCACAGGTGGATGATGCCTTCTTCTTCCGGGTCGTGGTGATCGGCCATGTTGGCAGCCATCTTAGCCCCGTTCAGGGGCGGGAAGGAACCCGCCAATAGACGTGATGGAGGGGGGGTGGCGCGCCCGGCGGGACTCGAACCCGCAACCTCGGGATTAGAAATCCCGCGCTCTATCCGGTTGAGCTACGGGCGCTTACGATCCTATCTACTAGAAAGGACGTTTATTGGCGAAGTTCTCGGAATAGCTCTTGGGCCTTATGGTCCGCGGTTTTGGTTCCTGGACGTGGAAGTCCATGCCGTTTTTCTTCGCGAAAGACACCGCCTCCTCCTCGCTAGCGAAGCGAAGCCGGACCTGGCTACGGGTATCCGCAGAACCGGCCCAGCCCATCAAGGGGTCCGCCTCCTTGGCGCTACCCGGTTCATATTCCAGCACCCAGTCCCGGGTGTTGCCGCGCCCGGACTGCATGGCGGTCTTGGCTGGCTTATAAATTCGCACTTCGGTCATAATGGCCCTTCCCTTCCAGGCGCCCAGCCCTGAAACCGCTTAAAGCGGCTGTCGAAAGCTGGTCGGGGAGACTGGATTCGAACCAGCGACCTCGTGCTCCCAAAGCACGCATTCTACCAGGCTGAACTACTCCCCGCCCGGCCTTCCGACAACGCGGAAAGTAAGGCCTGGACGTTATTGGCGCAAGTGCCGGGGGTTTTTTACGGGTACAGACCCGGGCGCCGGGAACCCGGGGACGTCTTGGGTTCACTCAAAATTCCGGTGCAAGACCCTGTCGCCTTTCTTGATGCCGAGGCGCGCCGCCGTTCCTGCCTGCACTTCCAGCACGCCTTTGACCGGCCCCGCCGATTCGATGAACGCCAACGATTGTGGCTCGGTCTGGCGGCCGATGTTGACAATACGCCCGTCGGCGTCGATGAAAATCATATCGAGAGGGATAAAGGTGTTTTTCATCCACATGACGACAGGCTCTGGGGCGGCGTAGGCGAACAACATACCGGCGTCCGATTCGAGCCGTTTACGCCCTTGCAGACCCTGAGCACGATCGCCGGGGGTGGCGACGATTTCAACCCTGAACCGGTGGCGGCTGCCCCGGGCCGTAAGGATGGTCAGGTCGGACCATTCGAACGGTCCTCCGGCTTCGGCCCCCGGGACCGGCTGAAGGAGATTGAGCCCGACAACCGGCACCACCAGCATCACCGCAGTCAAAAGCCAAATTAAACTTTTCATGGTGCAGCCATAACCCAATTGCCGCCAGGACGACAACCGCTCATCGCCCATCCCCGGTCGGTCGAAACCCCACCATGTTCCACCATGTCCCCCTGGGGGCCCTGCATAAGACCGATTTTATCCTAGCCACTTTCAGCCGGTGAAATTATCCTCGGCCCGGGCAATTCTGGTTATTCGGTTTCGTCCCTTACGGTCCGGGCGCATGGCCCGGGTTTACCTGTGGGAGGGGGTGAAAATTGGCGTCACACGTTGGAATATGCGGCGAGCATCTGGGTCCATTTTCTGGTAAACGCGGACAAATTCCAAGAAACGCTTTAGGCTCGGTCAACGACCGGCGCCAGGGATTAAACGAGAGGCTAAACGAGGAGACTTCCTTTTGCTGCACACGCTAAGCCTGGGATTAGTCCTTTTCATTCTGTGGCTTCTGCTGTCCGGATTTTTCGAAATTCTGCTGCTCAGCCTCGGCGTCGGTTCGGTGATTGCCGTGGTCTGGATCGCGTACCGCATGGACGTCATCGATCACGAAGGCCATCCCATACACCTAACGGTGCGGGCGTTGCTCTACTGGCCTTGGCTAACGTTGGAGATCATCAAGGCCAATATTGACGTCGCCGCCGTTATCGTGCGGCGCAAGATGTCGATCAATCCCACTGTCATTGAAGTCAAGGCTACCCAGGTAACCGAACTGGGACAGGTCATCTATGCCAACTCGATCACCCTGACGCCGGGAACCGTCACCATCTCCATCGACAAGGATATCATGACCATTCATGCCTTGACCCGGAATGCCGCCAAGGACTTGGAAAGCGGCGAAATGGACCGCCGGGTCACCGACATGGAGGCCCACCCGGAGTCGCAAAAACCGCGGCGCGAAGGCGCAACGGGGGGGACGGAGTCATGATGTTCGCCGTCACCGCCGGGGCCGTTCTTGTCGCCATGGCCCTTACCATCTTCCGGGCCATCAAAGGCCCGACCGTCTATGACCGGATTCTGGCGGTCAATTCCGCCGGCACGCTGACGGTGGTCCTTATTTCGGTTTATGGGTTCATGAGCGGCCGGCCCGAGTTCCTGGACCTAGCCCTGGTCTATGCACTGATCAACTTCATCGCCACCATCGCGGTATCCAAGTACGTCCAATTTTCGCACATGGGCCTCCCTACCGGCGACGACGAGAGGGGGGATATCTGATGGAGGTCTTGCAGAATATTGCCGGTTGGGGGCTGTTGATCGCCGGATCGGTTATGCTGCTTATCGGCAGTGTCGGCATCGTCCGCCTCCCCGACGTATTCGCGCGCATGCACGGCGCCGGCATTATCGACACCTTAGGCGCTGGGTCGGTCCTCGTCGGTTTGATGGTCCAGGCCGGCCTCACCGGCGTCACCATCAAGCTCGTTCTGATCGTCGTCTTCATCCTCTTTACCAGCCCGACGACGACTCACGCCCTGGCATGCGCGGCCTTGGGCGGCGGGGTCACGCCACGCCTCGACGGCCAAGAGGATGGCGATAACGGCGAGGGGGGAGAAGGGCCATCGAAAACCTGATCGTCCTTTCGTTGATGGTGTTTATGGCCGTGACCGGCTTCGCCGTTGCGTACCTCAGGAACCTGTTCGGGGTCGTCATGCTGACCAGCATTTTCAGTCTTATGTCGGCGGTGCTGTACGTGGTTCTGGACGCCGTCGACGTGGCCTTTACCGAAGCCGCCGTCGGCGCCGGCATCGCCACCGTCCTGATGCTGAGTACGCTGGCCCTGACCACCGGCGAGGAAAAGTTCTCGGCCGACTCCAAGCCCCTTTGGGCGCTGCTTTTGGTGGTGGTGACGGGCGCCGTTCTGGTCTATGGGACGTTGGACATGCCGCCTTACGGTGATCCCTCTTCGGCCATCCATTATCACGTCGTCCCCCGCTATCTCGAAAAGTCAGGCCTTGAAATCGGCCTTCCCAATGTCGTCACCTCGGTGCTGGCCAGTTATCGGGGCTATGACACCTTGGGGGAGGTTTTCGTTATTTTTACCGCCGCCGTAGGGGTCATGATCGTTATCGGCCGTCCGCAGCGCAAGCGGCGCAGATCACGCAGAATAATCGTCGGGGAAATGCGCCCCGGAATGAGGCAGAACGTCATCTTGCGGGTTGTTTCAAAGCTATTGATCCCGTTCATCCTGGTGTTTGCCCTTTATGTCCAATGGCACGGCGACTTCGGCCCCGGCGGCGGCTTCCAGGCTGGCGTTATTTTCGCTTCCGCCTTCATCCTCTATGCCCTGATCTTCGACATCGACACGGCCCGCAGGGTAATTTTTTCCTGGGTCACGCGGCTGTTCCTTGCTTTGGGCGTCGCCTTGTATGCCGGCGTCGGCGTCGCCGGCATGCTTCTGGGCGGCAACTTCCTAAATTATTCGCTGCTCGCCGACGAGCCTACACGTGGGCAACATCTCGGAATTCTGCTGATCGAACTGGGAGTCGGCATGACCGTGGCGGCGGCAATGATCACCATATTCTTCACCTTTGCCTCCCAGGAACGCTGAGCCATGGAATTCCCTGGCCTTCTCAACTATTGGATAATCGTCGTGTTGATGATGACCGGGTTCTATATCGTCATCGCCCATGACAACCTGGTAAAGAAGATCGTCGGGCTGAATATATTTCAGGTCTCGGTGTTTATCTTTTACATCACCATGGCTAAGATCAAGGGCGGCACGGCACCGATTTTGGCCGAAGGCATTACCACCTATTCCAACCCCCTGCCCCACGTCCTGATCCTGACCGCGATCGTCGTCGGCATCGCCACGACGGCACTCGGGCTGGCGTTGGTGGTGCGAATCCGGGATGCCTACGGCACCGTCGAGGACGATGAGATTGAGGCCCAGGAGCACGACTTTTGATCGCCAGTCAGTTTCCGGTCCTGCAGGTGGTGTTGCCGCTCTTTGCGGCGCCCATTTGCCTAATCCTGCGCCGCCCCAGGCTCGCATGGTTGATCGCCACGGGGGTCACCTGGGTTTTGCTGGCCATCGCCCTGACCCTGCTCGGACGGGTGCTGGAGACGGGAACAATCCATTATTTGTTGGGCGACTGGGCGGCGCCCTGGGGGATCGAATACCGGATCGACACCGTCAGCGCCTTCGTTCTGGTCCTGGTAACGACCATCGGTTCGGTGGTCATGCCCTATGCCCGAGTTAGCGTCGAGGTAGAAATCCCCGAGCCACGCATTTATTTGTTCTATTGCCTATATCTGCTCAACCTTGCCGGACTTCTCGGCATCGCCATTACCGGCGACGTCTTCAACCTGTTCGTGTTCCTGGAGATCTCGTCGTTGTCATCCTACGTACTGATCAGCCTCGGCCAGGACCGCCGGGCCTTGACCGCCGCCTACCGGTACCTGGTCATGGGCACCATCGGCGCCACCTTCTACCTCATCGGCGTCGGCATGATGTACATGATGACCGGCACCCTCAACATGGCCGATCTGGCGACCATCATCCCGGCCGTCGCCCATACCCACACCATTATGGCGGCGCTGGCCTTCCTGACCGTCGGTATAAGCCTGAAGCTGGCGCTTTTCCCGCTCCATATGTGGCTGCCCAATGCCTATACCTATGCGCCGTCGGCGGTCACCGTTTTCCTAGCGGCGACGAGCACCAAGGTCGCGGTATACGCCTTGATCCGCATTCTGTTCACGGTCTTCGGTGGGGTCGATGTTTTCGCCATCGGCGGGGTCCAGGAAATCCTTATCGTTCTTGCCTCCACGGCCATGGTCGGGGCTTCAGCGGTGGCCATCTACCAGACCGACATTAAGCGCATGCTGGCCTACTCCTCGGTGGCACAGATCGGCTACATCGTCCTCGGCATTTCTTTCGCTTCGGTCATCGGCCTGACAGGCGGCATCGTGCATCTGTTCAACCACGCGCTGATGAAAGCCGCCCTGTTCATGGCCATGGGCTGCATCTTCATGCGCATCGGATCGACGTCCATCGCCGACATGGAAGGAATTGCCAAGCGCATGCCGCTGACCATGGCGGCGTTTGTCGCCGGCGGATTAAGCATTATCGGCGTGCCGTTGACGGTCGGCTTCGTTTCCAAGTGGTATCTGATTCAGGCGGTGCTGGAAAAAGGCTGGTGGCCATTTGTGGTTGTCATCCTGATGAGTTCCCTGTTCGCCATCATCTATGTGTGGCGGGTGGTGGAGGTCGCCTATTTCCGTCCGACGCCGAAAGGAGCCCAGAACGTTACCGAGGCGCCGATCATGATGCTGGTACCGCTCGGGGTAATGATCGCGGCGACTTATTATTTCGGCATTGACGCCACCCGCACCCTCGACGTCGCCACCGGGGCCGCCGAAACTCTGCTCACGGGCATCCCATGACCGTCGAGCAGATGATCCAGCTTTGCGTCTTCCTGCCGTTCGCCGGTGCCGCCGTTATTACGCTGACCGGCGCCAACCCGAACGTCCGCGAGGCAGTGACGCTGATCACCGCGGTGATCCTGTTCGCCTTGGTGGCAGGCATCTACCCCACCGTCGCCGCCGGCGGTACGCCGTCGGTTATCCTGATCGAGATGCTGCCGGGCCTCTCCATCACCTTCGCCGTCGAGCCCTTGGGCATGATCTTCGCAGGGGTCGCCAGTTTTCTGTGGATCGTGACGTCGATCTATTCCATCGGCTACATGCGCGGCCATGACGAAGCCAACCAGACCCGGTTTTACGCCTATTTCGCCATCGCGCTGGGCACTACCATGGGGGTGGCGTTTGCCGGCAATATGTTGACGCTGTTTATTTTCTACGAAGTGTTGACGCTTTCCACCTTCCCGCTGGTCGCTCACCACGGAACCGAGGAAGCCAAGCGCGCCGGACGGGTTTATCTGGGTATCCTGCTCGGCACCTCGATCGCGTTCCAGCTTTTCGCCATCGTCTGGACCTGGACCATCACCGGGACGCTGGATTTCACCCTGGGCGGCATTCTGGAAGGCCGGGCTAGCCACCTTGTGGTCGGCATCCTGTTGGCTCTTTACATCTTCGGCATCGCCAAGGCGGCGTTGATGCCCCTCCACCGCTGGCTTCCGGCGGCGATGGTAGCCCCGACACCGGTATCGGCGCTCTTGCATGCGGTCGCCGTGGTCAAGGCCGGGGTGTTTGCCGTCGTCAAGGTGGTGGTCTACATCTTCGGCATCGATTTTCTATGGCAGATCGGGGTCAGCGAGTGGCTTCAATATGTCTCCGCGGCGACCATCCTGATTGCGTCGCTGGTCGCTATGAAACAGGATAACCTGAAGGCCCGGCTGGCCTATTCAACCATCAGCCAGCTTTCCTACATCGTCCTGGGCGCCATGCTGGTCAGCGATCTCAGCATTATCGGCAGTGGCATGCACATTGCCATGCACGCTTTCGGCAAGATCACCCTGTTTTTCTGCGCCGGTGCCATCATGGTCGCTTCCCACAAGACCGAGATCAGCCAGATGCGGGGCATCGGCCGGGCCATGCCCTTTACGACCCTGGCCTTTTTCATCGGCAGCCTCAGCGTCATCGGCC
>CAZQZB010000055.1:0-10585 GCA_964597695.1 uncultured Thalassospiraceae bacterium
TCAAGGCCTTCATCCAACTGCGGCCGGGACGGGAAGGCAATAAGGACCTGCAGCAGGACATTATGGATTTCGTCACCACGCGGCTATCGCCGCACCAGAAACCGCGCGTCATCGAATTCGTCGATTTGCTGCCAATGACGGCGACCGGCAAAATCAGGCGCAAGGACCTTCGCGACGCCGAGATTGCCAAACGTGAGCAAGGGGAGTGAAACGCCGGCCCTAGAGCAAATCGGGGTGGGCCGCAAACCGCCCAGGGATGGTCAGATTTCCGTTAGGGTGACTTCCTCGATGACGAAACCGTCGTCGGGGGGAAAGCGCTCGGCGATCAACTTCCAGGCTTCGATCTCGTCGTGGGCGATTACGTCACGAATTTGAATATCGGCCCACTGATCGTCAAAATAGTGATGGCTCTGGTTTTCCTTGACCAGCGAACGCACTTCTCTGTTGTAAACGGAAACTTCAAAAACCTGCTGGCCGGCGTTCGGTAAGTGAAGCATGTTTAGCTCCTCATCCGGTTGTTCGTGTTATCCGGTTCCCCCTGGAGCCTGCCCCTCTATTTCAACAACCCCCGAAAATAAGGGAGGCCGGTTGTCGAGGTTGGCGAATTTTATGGGGTAAATCCTTAACAGAGGGTTTAACAAATTCGAGAAGTGAATCCTTTGATTGAAATTTTTTGAATGTTTGCTTTCGACGGTCTCACCCCCCACCGGGTGGCGGGACGGGCATCTTCGGGAGAGTTTGAAACGAAGATATTCCCCCGTTGATAGAGGCTCCGAAATTACCAAGAGTGTGGAGCTATACATTCCTACCGATGAGGCGGCCATGAGCAAAATCATCAATTATTATACTTCTTTGGTCTTACCCTTTACCTAATCTGGGAGACGTGTTGGTGCCCGAAATTACCGCTAGGCATGGAGCGGAAATTCACCGCAAGCCCATGGAACTAGCGAATATTTTCCGAAACCGGCGACCTTCTCCCGCTGAAGCATGCACCGGCGCGGCAGACCTACCGGTTGGTTGAACTGGAACGATGGCGGGAACATCGTGGCCTACCCTTGAACCTGCAGTCTAAATTTTTCCCTGCCCCGGAATGGCCGGCGGCGGGGATGGTCATTGCCGCCTAGGACCAGGGGCTGGATTGCGGATCACTGGTCAACAGCTTCCTCACCGCCATCTTGGCCGAGGACTACGATATCGCTGACACCGATACCCTGAAGCCCATTGCCGGCAAATGCGGCCTCGATGGCGGGGCACTCCTGGACGCCGCCGAGGACGACGGCTTCCCTCCCCCAATGCATCAGGCTGAGGTCTGGCAACCGGAATGCCGGCGCCGGCTTTTCCGGACTCTCGAAATTTTGCACCGGCATCGGTTTACCGTATGGTTTCCCCCGGCCCATGACTGGTTATTCTATCCTACTAGTTCCTGAACAGCGGAAGGGATCAACCAATGACGTCCCACCCTCACCTTCTGAGCCTCAGCACCGCCGTCCCAGACCATGTGCTCGCCCAGGATGAAGTCAAGGCATGGGCTAGGCGCCTGTTCAATGGCCGCAATGCCGATATCGAAAAGCTTTTACCCTCATTCGACAATGCGGGCATCGAAACTCGGTATTCGTGCGTACCCCTTGAGTGGCACGAGGAAGGCCATCGCTGGGTCGAAAAGAACCGGATGTACGTGGAAAAGGCTGTCGATCTGTTGTCATGCGCCGCCCAGGAGTGCCTCGAAAACGCCGGCCTGGATGTATACGCGGTCGATGCGGTGATTGCGGTTTCGACGTCGGGTTTTGCCACGCCGAGCCTGGAAGCGCTAGTCATGGAACGTCTCGGCCTCAGAAGGGATGTCGTCCGCCTGCCGGTGTTTGGGCTCGGCTGTGCCGGCGGTGTCCTGGGCCTGGCGCGTGCCGCCGAAATGGCACGGGCGGAACCCGGCCGTCTTGTGTTGTTACTGGTGGTTGAGCTTTGCGGACTCACCTTTCGCCATGAGGACTTTTCCAAAAGCAACGTCATCGCCACGGTGTTGTTCGGCGATGGGGCCGCGGCAGCGCTGTTGTCCACCACCGGTGATGGACCCGTGATAAACCGGCCCGGGGAATACACTTGGCCGAATTCGCTTGATGTGATGGGCTGGAACATCGAGGACGACGGCTTCGGAGTCCTTTTCTCGCGAAACATTCCTTCCCTGGTGACGCGGGAAATGCCGGAAGTCCTGGACACGTACTTGGGCGCCCATGACCTGACGCTCGGCGATTTCGACGGCTTTATCTGCCATCCGGGGGGCGCCAAGGTAGTGGCGGCGCTGGAACAGGTCTTCAGCCTGGAAGACGGCGGCCTTGTCCATGCCCGGAGCGTGCTCAGGGATTACGGGAATATGTCGGCGGCGACGGTGATGTTCGTCCTCCAACGGACGGTTGCCGATGGGCGATATGGCCGTTATCTGATGTCGGCCCTTGGACCAGGGTTCACCGTCGGGTTCTTGACCCTGGAGATCCCGTGAACGCCTTGTGGTTGCTGATAATCCTGGTCGCCTTTCTGCGGCTGGTTGAATTGGCTTATGCTGGGCGCAACACCAAACTCCTTCTCGCCCAGGGGGCGGAAGAAGCCGGCGCCGGCCATTATCCCCTGATCATCGGCCTGCATGTGGCTTGGCTGGCCTCCATGGCGCTCAACGTGCCGCCAGAAACACCCGTGAATGAGCCCTGGTTGGCGGTGTTCCTAGCCCTGCAAGGGCTGCGGGCATGGATTCTCGCCAGTCTCGGATGCTACTGGACCACCCGCATCATCACCCTTCCGGGAGCGCATTTGGTCCGGCGGGGGCCTTATCGCTACTTCCGCCATCCCAACTACATGGTCGTCATCGCCGAGATCGCGGTGCTGCCGCTGGTGTTCGGCGCCTGGAAAATCGCGCTTATTTATTCGCTGTTCAACCTGGCGCTAATCAGCCACCGCATCCGGGTCGAAAACCGGGCATTGGCGGAAAGGCGCGAACTTTCCCCGGTGGCCGTTAAGGATGAAGGGTCAAGGTCTCGCGGCTAAAGTCGTAGCCAGAAAGTCGGCCCAGGAAGCTCATACCCAAAAGCGAACGCTGCATCGGCGCCCCGTTGACTGACGCCCGGACGTTCCCCCTCTCGATCGGGCCGATCATGAAGACCAGAAGCAAGACGGTCAGGCCCGCCGCCATAACCAAAAACAAAAACAGGCGCTAGTTTTTCATCCCTGTCCCCGCCGGCGTCTTCTTCGCCGGAAATTAAACGGGGGTGTCGTCATCGGCGGAGCCGTCCCGCCGCTGGTGGAGGGCTACCGAAATTTTTGCAATCACCCAGATGACGGCCACGATCGCCACGGCCAGCACGGAGATCTTTAGCCAAGCCAAAGCCTGGCCGGCAATAAAACTCATTGGCCCTACCCTTCCGCGCCGCCGCCGGCCGGATCATCGGCCTTCGCGACACACTTGCAGATGCTGGTCTCGGTCCGAAACTCCATGAACCCGGTCTCCTCGATTCCCTTTTGCACGTGGAGGGCAGCCTTTCCGAACTTGGCGCAGTGTTTGTCCGCCATGAGCTGGGCGGCGTCGAGATAGGGGCTCGAATACTCGATTACCACCTCGTTCTCGTCGCCGCTAAGCGTGCTGCATCCCGAAATCCCGCCCGTCAAGATCAAAACAAACCAAAACCGCCGGCGCGCGAGCGTATATTACTTCAGGGTCTGGTTCGAAGTCTTGAAGGATTTATAGATGCCCTTGCCACCGATATAAAAAAACTTCTCGACATTACGGTTGACCAGCCGTTGGTCAAAGGCTGAAAGTGACCGTCCAAAATTCCCGTTCACGTGGTAATAAGGAAGATTAAATGGAAACAGGGTGGATTTTCTATGTTCTGTTCGCCGGATTGATAATCGTATTATGGCGGCAGGCCAGCGACCGGAAAATGGAGGCGTTGTTCTAGGAAAGCCACCGGCACCACTACCGGGTTCTCGGCGTCATCAGCAAGCACCCCCGAGGCGGGTCTTGGCGGCAGCATCGACGTTGGAAGGACAAGAAGGAGTCATGATCATCCGCCCCATAAAACTCTCCCCTGACGCCACCAACGGATATTCGATTTTCCCTGCCCTAGTCTTCGCGTTTGGCGCCGGTTTTTTCTTCCTTTCGTTTCCCGCCGACGCCGGCGGCGACCCGAAAAAGGGCGGCGCCATTGCCGAAAAGTATTGCTCGCGGTGCCATGTGGTCGGCTACTACAACCCCATGGGTGGGATCGGCAGCACGGCGTCCTTTCAGATGATTACCAAGATGTCGGACTACCTGGAGCGTTTTAAAACCTTCTATGCCCGACGACCGCACCCGGCGTTCGTGCGTATTCCCGGCGTGCCGAGATGGAGCAAACTTCCCGGTTACGCCACTGAATTCACCATCACCCTCAAGCAGGTCGATGACATCGTCGCCTTCGTCAAGACCCTTGAGAAGGTCCCCATCCGGCGCCAAAGGAAATAGGGGATCCGAGTCGAAAACGCCTCCAGAAGGTGGCCAAATAACCCGACATCAGCAACCACGCCCGGTACCGAAGCGCCATGCGTTTTACCGGATGACGCACTCTGATGGTCCTTTACTGGACTGAAACCGACGAATTCAATACCTTGTCGTGGGGTTCGGGACGAAGGTGGGATAAATTAGACCGGGTCATGATTGACCGAAGCCACTTCGTGGCATCGGTCCCTTGGCCAACCCTATGGAAATCACCGGACGCGGCTGAGGCGGCGTTGGCTCCGTGCCCCCCGCCGTCAATCGTGCTTGACCATACTTTTGGCATGTAGCGCAAAGCGGCTCGCCCTGTCTTCGCCCTCCGCCGGCCGGTACCACGATAGCTTTTCGCGAAGCGTGACGACGCTGCCGATGATGATGACCGCCGGTCCGGAAAGGTCCGCGTCCACCGCTTCGCCTGCAAGGTCGCCCAATGAAGCCGTTATCACCTGTTGTTGGTCGCGGGTGCCGTTATCGACGATAGCCGCCGGCGTTGCCGGATCGGCGCCGTGGGCCATGAGCTGCTCAGTAAACGGCAGCAAGGATTTGAGCCCCATATAAATGACCAGGGTCTGGCTCGGCTGGATCAACGATTTCCAGTTCAGGTCCAATCGGTCGTCCTTCATATGCCCGGTGACGAATAGGCAGCTTTGGGCATGATCGCGGTGGGTCAGCGGAATGCCGGCGTAGGACGCGCAGCCGTTAGCCGCCGTCACCCCGGGCACGACCTGGAAGTGAATGCCTTCCGAGGCCAAGGCTTCGATTTCCTCGCCACCGCGCCCAAACACGAACGGATCACCGCTTTTCAGGCGCAACACCCGCTTTCCTTCACCGGCAAGGCGGATCATCAGCCGGCTGATTTCCTCTTGCCGCATGGCGTGGTCTCCCGGCCGTTTGCCCACGAACACGCGTTCGGCGTCTTGGCGCACGAGATCGAGTATGGGTTTTGGAACCAAGCGGTCATGGAGCACCACATCGGTTTGCTGCATCAAGCGCAGGGCCCGAAACGTCAGCAGATCCGGGTCACCAGGGCCGCAGCCAACGAGATAGACCTCGCCATGGGTCCCCTGCTCCCGGTCGCGTTCGGCCTTGACCAGGGTGTCGTCAAGAAGGTTCCGGGCTGCGTCCGTCTGTCCCGCCAAGATGTATTCGGCGATCGGGCCATTGACCAAGTCCTCCCAGAAGCGGTGCCGGCGGGTGTTGTCCGGAATGGCCGATTTGATCCGTTCGCGCAAGGCACCGGCAAAGTCCGCCAAGTGTCCCAGGCCGGCTGGGAGGATGGTCTCAAGCCGGGCCCTCAACACCCGGGAAAGGATTGGCGACTCGCCGCCGCTGGAAACCGCGACCAGCAACGGCGAGCGGTCGACGAGCGCGGGCATGACAAAGGAACACATCGACGGCCTGTCGAGCACATTGACGGGGATGCCGCTGTCCTGGGCAAGGGTAGATATGCGGGCGCCCAGATCGTCGTCATCGGTGGTCACGAAAACCAGGGCGCACCCTTCGAGGTCGCCAGGAGAGAATTTCCGGGCCTTCAGGGTGACGCTGTCCCGGGCGGTGAGTTCTTCCAGGGCCGGACAGAGATCTTCGGCCACGGCCAACACCCGGCTTCCGGCCTTGAGCGCCAGTTCCACCCTCCGGGACGCTGCCTGTCCGCCGCCGACGACAAGGACCCGGCGGTCCTTGACCTCCAGAAATAAGGGCAGATGATTCATGGCATCGATCGTTTCCAAATGGGAGCCGCCACCGTCTCCGGGGCCGGGGCCGGGGGCAAGGACATGGTGATTTCGTGTTCCTCTCTGTTGGAAGCCGAGGCCTTCTTGCAAAACTTTTTCCCTGATCGCAGTCCGAGGAGGGCAAACGCCGGACACCAACGTTAGGGCCTATTCTCTCTTGCACCTCCTCATATGACAACCCCCGCCAACCGGACGGGCGCGGCGGGCGTTACGGGCGCAGCGTATGCCGTTCGATCCACCCGCTCTTGCCGGCGAATCTACCTCAACACCCAGATCAAAATTGCCATGAGCGACCTCGAACTCGCCAGGCGTGCTGCGTTCCTTTTGGAAAATGGAGCCGACGCCATCGAACCTTAAAGATTGATCGGATGAGGTCACACGTCCTGCCATTTGTTGAGTAAGACGTGTTGAAGGCCTGACGCCCCCACACAGCACCAATGTGGTAAACACTGGCTTTCGATACGCCTTTTCGTTTCGACTCTAGGTTTAAAACAGAGGCCAACCTATAAAACGAGATCTGCAAATCATTCTCTAATCAAAGCCGTGACTAAAGAAATTGATGTCTTAATTCAGGGAACGGGCGGAACTATGGGCCTCATAAGGAATAGGTAATAGAATTAGCTAGGGTTGGTGAGGCTTGCAGGCGATGTCATCATTCGACGAACCGTGTTTGGTTGGTGCGGCAAGACGTAATTGGATAGACCTCCTCAAAGGAGGGATTATCACAGAAAGCCCCACCCCAGAGACTCTGGATAACCGGAAATAAGAACCGTTCAATGCCCTATTTCGAAAGCTTCACCCTGGACACCATAGCTATCTCCGGCGGAGACATCCGATTGCGGCATGGCGGCGGCGGGCCGCCGCTGTTGCTGTTACACGGAAATCCGCAAACCCATGCCATGTGGCACGCGGTGGCGCCTGCGCTGGCGGAACGGTTCACCGTTATTTGCCCCGACCTCAGGGGCTATGGTGGATCGTTCAAGCCCGCCGCCACCGCCGACCACGCGCCCTATGGAAAGAAGGAAATGGCCCGGGACATGGCCCAGGTGATGGAGTATTTTGGCCATGTGAAATTCTTCGTCGGAAGCCATGATCGGGGGTCCCGGGTGGCGCACCGGCTGGCGTTAGATTTTCCGGATCGGGTCCGGAAGCTGGTCGTTCTCGACATTATCCCGACCATTGAGCATTTCGAGCATACCGATATGGCCTTCGCCATGGGATATTACCACTGGTTCTGGTTCGCCCAGCGCCATCCGCTTCCAGAATCCGTCATCAACGCGGCGCCCGAGGTCTGGTTCCGCGCCCATACGACCAGGGAGCCCAAGGGCGATGGCTTCTTCCATCCCGATGCCCTGGCCGACTACCTAAAGGCTGTGCAAAACCCGGAGATGATCCGCGGCATGTGCGAAGACTACCGAGCTGCCGCCACCATTGACCTAGACCACGACCGCGAGAGCCGCGACGCCGGCGATAAGATTCGCTGCCCGCTAATGGTGCTTTGGGGGGGAAAGGGTAAAATCGAGGCGTGGTACGAGCCGCTGGACATTTGGCGGCGCTATTGCGAGGCGGAGGTCTCTGGCGGCCCCGTCAACAGCGGTCATTATCTTGCCGAGGAGGTGCCCGGTGAAGTGCTAGATCAGTTCTTCACGTTCTTCAAATAGACGAATTGCTATCAAAGGAGAAGCCCATGGATATTTATGACCGCATACCTTATTCGGCCATCGTCAACCGCAAACCGCTGAAGCTTCCGGGTGAAGGCCGCGTCATTGTCTGGCCCGTCGTTAATTTAGAGGAGTGGGTACCGACCGAACCGCTTCCCAGGCGCATCCTTACTCCACCGGGGGAAGGTCAGCACATCCCCGACATTCCGAACTGGTGCTGGTACGAATACGGCATGCGTATCGGCGTTTGGCGGTTGATGGAAGTGCTGAATGAATTTGGTATCACTCCGACAGTTTCCCTGAACGCCACGGTGGTCGATGTCTATCCGGTGGTTGCCGAAGCCGCCCTTAAAGCAGGATGGGAGTTTATGGGCCACAGTTATGTTCAGAAAGCCATGTTCCTGGTGGATGACGAACGCGAGGCGATTTTTAAGACCGCCGAACATATACAAAATTTCTGCGGCTATAAGCCGCGAGGTTGGATGGGGCCGGGGTTAACACAAACCGAAAAGACACCTGATCTGCTGGTGGAAGCGGGTTTTGAATATACAGCCGACTGGATCCTTGACGATCAGCCCTGCGAAATTAATACCGAAAACGGAACACTCTATTCTGTTCCCTATACGACTGAATTGAACGACATCCCGATCATGCTTTCGCAGGCGCATGTGTCCTCGATTCTTTACGAGCGGACAATGGATTATTTCGATGCAATCTATGAAGAGGGAAAAGACAATGTTCGGGTGATGTCGGTGGCGGTCCATCCCTATATCCACGGTGTTCCTCACCGGATCAAATATTTCCGAAAAATTTTCGAACAACTTTCCAAACGGCCCGGCGTGGTTTTCATGACCGGCGCTCAAATATTGGACTGGTATCTAAACAGATAATTCCCCAACAGCGCCGCCTTCAGCCCCAATTGCGCCGCCCAGCCGGGGTGCAGGCGCTTGGTCGAGGTTCCTTCAGCCAAATACTCGATGATACCGGACGCCATGCTGCTGGTAATGCCGAGCGCGTTGGCGTTTTGCACCCGGCCCAGGCCTAGTGTCGCGGCGCAGGCGGCGGTGGCACCGAAGGCGCCCAAGACGGCGAAACGTCCTTAACGCCCCTATAGGGGTTTAACGGCATTGAAGCTCCCCCCGCCTTTAAAAAACTGGCCCCAATTATAAGGACTAGCGGCTTTATTCAGATCGGACCTCATGCGCCCCGGGAGAGCGGCCGCCGCAATTACGCCATGTCCGCTAATAGCCAAAAGCGGATATGGTGATGCCGTTACTTTGCATCTTCCCGCCGCCGCGCAGCTTCGCGGTTTGCAACGTAGGTGGTTGAGGCAACGATGACCACGCCCCCGGCCCATGTCCAAGTGTCGGGGTTTTCGGCGAAAATGAAATAACCAATCAACGCGGCAATGACCAGACGGATAAAGTTGAACGGCTCCAGGGCCCCAACTTCGCCCCGTTTATAGGCGACGGTCAACGTGTAATGCCCGCCTCCAACCAGCAACCCGACGGCGATCATCATGGCCAGCTGGGTCAAGTTGGGCCAGCGCCAAAAGTAGATTGCCAAGACAAAGGAGATCGGAACTTGTAATAAGGCCATCCAGGCACCAATCGGCGCCGACGCTTCTGATTGCGTCAGGTGCTTGGTGATCAGCCGTGAACCAGCGGAGCAAGAAAGGGAGAAAATGACAAACCAATACCCGGTGCTGAAAGATTGGAATCCCGGCCGGATGATCAACAGCGCCCCAGCAATCCCCATCCCCATCGCGACCCAGCGCCGGACCCGCGCCGGCTCGCCCAGTAACAGCACAGCCCCCAACGTCACCACTAACGGCCCGGCCAGCGCCAACGCTACCGCATCGGCCAACGGCGTCATCGTCAACGCAAAATACCACCCGCAAACCCCGCCCACATTAAAGAACGCCCGGGCCCAATGGATGCGAATTTTGTTCGTCCGCAGTGTCCGAAACCGAGTTCGTATCAGCCACGGCAAATAAAACGTGAATGAAAATAGGCTGGTCGAAAAGGCAATTTCAAACGGATGGATCTCCTCTCCCACCCCACGAACAAATCCATGGGAAACGGTAAACAAAGAAACTGAAAGAACCATCAATAACGCGGCACCAGAAAAGGCGCTACTGTTTGCCGTGAGTACTGGAGTGTCCGTCGAGCGGCCGCCACCGTTAGAAAAATCCATTAAAATCGCTACTTTCTCAGGTGTGGTGATCCCGCAATGAGGGCTACTGGCCTGCCCCTAAGCATGTCCCTGGAAAGCGGGCAATTTCTGTCCATCATATCTAATTGCTGAACAATTGGCGCATATATCATTCGCTTCTATCGACAGCCATTTGCGCCTGAACTGTTCTGCAACAGCACCTGTGGTGTTACTGCAGGCGAATGGGTCTAGGACAAGGTCCCCTGGCTCCGTAAGAAATTCTATAAAGAATTCGATGAGCTTCGTTAGCATTCGGGCAGGGTGAAATTCCAGCCCCTTTTCGCGAAAATAGTTTTGATATGGATCGCTCGAACTGGTGTTGGCAATGGGTAGTATGTTCGTGAGTTGCGGAATAGCATTACCAGCATCCGCTTTGCCTTTAAACAACGTCATTTCCTAACTGGTCCGATTTTTTGGCGGCTTATATCGCCTGCCAATTACAGGCTCACTCCGCCCCAGGCCAG
>CAZQZB010000056.1:0-10555 GCA_964597695.1 uncultured Thalassospiraceae bacterium
ATCCAAGAGAGAGTAATAAGAACCGGGAAAAACAAAGAATAGCGTTTGAAGAGAGGCCAACCGCCGAGGATTACCAGCGCATGTTGATGTTCTTGATCCGGGTGTAGCTCAGAAGCTCGTCAAAGCATTCTTCCTGCCCGAGGCCGCTCTGCTTCCAGCCACCGTAAGGGGCGCCGAGGTAACGGCCGGTCGAATTGATCCAGACGTAACCGGCTTCCACCCGTTCCGCCGTCTCCATGGCCCTGGCCAGATCGTTGGTGACGATCGCCGCCGTCAGGCCGTATTCGACCCCGTTGACGGCGTCCAGCATGGTCTCCTCGTCCGACCAGGGAAAGACCGACATGACGGGGCCGAAGATCTCCTCCCGTCCGATGCGCATTTCGGGTGTTACCTGGTCATAGACCGTCGGCGAAACGAAAAAGCCCTTCCGGAGTTCGGCGTCGTCGGGCGGACCGCCACCGGTGAGGCAGTGCGCGCCGTCCTCCTCGGCGGAACTTATGAATCCCAGAATTCGTTCGTATTGCCGTTCGGAAACAACGGGGCCGACTTCGTTTCCATCCAACCATGGAAGACCAATAGGCAACGCCTCGGCCTGCTTGACGAGCTCTTCCGTGACTGCGCCATGGAGCGATTCGTGAACGAACACCCTGGACGTAGAACTACACGATTGCCCTTGTCGGTTCATGTTCATACCCTTGATGGCCGACGTCGCCGCTTTTACCGGGTCCGCATCGGGGAAAATGATGATTGGGTTCTTGCCGCCCAGCTCCAGGGACACAACCTTCAGCGTCTCTCCGGCTGCCTTAGCGATGGCGCGGCCAGTAGGCACTGAGCCGACAAACGCAATCCGGTCAACGTCCGGGTGGCTGACAAGCGCTTGGCCGGCCTTAGCAGCGCCGGTGACGATATTGACGACGCCCTCTGGGAAGATTCCCTCGCACAGCTCCCCCAGCTTGAGGGTCGACAGCGGCGCCTGCTCCGAGCCCTTAATGACCACGCAATTACCCGCCGCCAGCGGAGCCGCCGCTTTCTCGGCACAGAAGCGGAAGGGATGATTGAAGGCATTGATCTTGGCAACGACGCCATAGGGTTGTCGCCGAGTGACGTTCAGATGCCGGGGACCATGGGACGAACTCTCGCCTTTGATCTCAGTGATGAGGCCAGCGAAATACCTTAGTGTTTTCGCCGTCCATTCCATGTCACCGCGCATTCCACTAAGTGCGTTGCCGGCATCTACGGCGTCCAACAGGGCTAGTTCTTCGGTGTGATCATCGATGCGTTGAGCCAAATTCTCCAGGCAGAGGGCGCGTTCAGCGATGGGCACCCGCCGCCATTCCTCGAACGCAGATTTTGCCGCGGTGACGGCCCGATCAATATCCTTTTCCGTTGCATCGGGCACGTCGCCCAGTTTATCGAGGTTGGATGGATTGATAGTCTCGAAAGTGCCGCCGTCGATGCTTTCCTGCCATTTGCCGCCAATATAGTGCCCCTTCGGCGAGAAATTGAGATCGGGCGTCGTTTTATCGGGCATCTTCATGTCTCCTTAGGGGATCAGGGAACAATCGCCGCGCGCAGGACGGACCGCTCGGCGGCCTTGGCGAAGGCCTCGTCGAGTTCTTCAAGCGAGAATTTCGAATCGACGATGTCAGCGAACGGAAAGCGGCTTCGGTTGGCCATGACGAAGTCGAGCGCCTGAATGAGATGGCGCGGGTGATAATTGTGCACGCCCCTCAAGGTGATCCATTTTTTCAGGATTTCGCTGCCATCGAGCTTGAAATCCGAACCGGGATTGGTCAACCCGCCGATGACGTAACGGCCGCCTGTCCGGAGCATGTGGATGCCGATCGGTACCACAGAGGCGACGCCGCAGACTTCCATTGCGACATCGGCGCCATCGGGCGGGCACAGGCCCCGGACATTCTCCACCAGTGCGTCGTCGTCCATGGCCGCCACGTCGATGGTTTCGTCGGCGCCGAATTTTCGTGCCGCCGCCAGCCGTTGACCGACGGAATCGAGACCAATGACCATACGTGCGCCGCGCGCCTTGGCGATGGCGCAGCCGTAGAGGCCGAGCAGGCCCAGTCCCTGAACGACAACCGTGTCGCCCATTCCGATGTCGGCGGCCTCGGTGACCGAGATCATGGTTGACACCCCACAGTTAAGCGGCGTCGCCTCTTCGTCGGTGATGGCGTCGGGCAGTTTCAGGATGCCGGTGCCGGGAAGGATGTAACAGTATTCGGCAAAACCGCCCAGAAAGTGGGGGTCCTCGGCCACCAGGTCGTGGCCGTATTTGCGCAGTCCCGGGGATTTTTGCGGCATGTCATGGAGGTCCCGGTTCACCGACGGGCCGTGGTGAAAATACTCCATCCACGTCACCCGCTCGCCGCTGGCCAGCGGGTCACTCCGCATGTCGTGGGTGATGTCGGATCCGAGCTGTTCGATGACGCCGACGATCTCGTGGCCGAGAATGCCGGGACAGGGATTGGGGCGGTGTCCGTGGTAGGAATGAATGTCGGAACGGCAGATCGTCGACATGGTGATGCGCACCAAGGCCTCATCCGGATGGACGTCCCGGACCGGATATTCGCGGATCACGAACGGCGTGTTTGGCGCATCGTAGACGGCGGCGCGGGCCGTTTTTGTCATGGAAGCCCCTCCCTTGTTCACGCCGGGCCGTTGAGGGCGAAGTCGAAGATTTCGTGACTCCTAAGCCCGCCCGCCGCGCCGCGCTCGGCGTATTGCTCGCCGAGAGGCTCGCTGATGACAAAGGGAACGTAGCTTTCATGCAGGCTGCCGTGGGTGCGCAGCCGGTGCCCCTTGAGGCCGGAAAGATCATGATCGACCGCGCGCGATCCGATCACGGTGACCTTATCGGCGAGCACGGCGACATCGCCTTCACGGTCCAAGGGCTGTTCCAAATCCCGGCATACGGTTTCGGCCGTCATGATTTTTTCGATGCCCGGAATCCCGTCGATGATCTCGATAACCCGATCGGCTTCAAGGCCGCCGTGGCAATAAACGCGAACGAAACCGCCGAGCGCGCCGTGATGGCCGACGAAGGCGTCGGTGATCGGGCAGATCACGGTTGAGGCCCTCTCGCCGAAGGCCTCGTTCAGGATGTCCTGCAGCCAAACGACGTTGGGCGCGCCGTTATCATCCGCCTTGTCGTTCATGCCGTGGTCCGCGGTCAGCGCCACGACGGCGCCGAGTTCCTTCATGCGGGCGAAACGGGAATCCATGTCCTTGTAGAATTGGTTCGCCGTCTCGTGGCCCGGCGCGCTGGTGTGCTGGATGAAATCGGTCAGGGACAGGTAAAGGATATCCGGGCGGCGCTCCTCCAGGAGCTTGATCCCGGCGTCGAGCACGAACAGGGACAAATCGTCCGAGTACATGTCGGGCAGCCCCCGGCCGACGAACTCGAGGACGTTCTCCATGCCGTTTTCCGCCATCGTGCATTGATCGGCGAATTGCGACGAGATGCTGACCGAACCGCCGGAAAGGTCCATATCCTTCTGCAACTGCTGGCGCAGCTTGTCCTTGGCCGTGATGGAAACCACCGTCGCCCCGTGGCGCGAAAATTCAGCCATCACCGAACGAGTGCGCAGGAGTTCGGGTCCCGTCATCACCACCGGTTCCCCAGTTTCGCGGTCGAGGTAGAAATTGCCCGAAATGCCGTGCACCTCGGGCTCGGTCCCGGTGACGATGGACATGTTGTTGGGACAGGTGAAACTCGGCATGGAGCCCTTAGCGACCGCATAAAAGCCGTCGATACGGAAGCTGTCCACGGTCGGAATGATGCCGGCTTCGAACCCGCGCTCGAAGTACTCGGGATCGCCGCCATCGATGCAGACGACGACGACAGGCCGCCTGGGCCAGGCGTATTCGACCCCGTTAAGTTCAATCTTCTTCGGTGCTATGGCAACCCTCCGTTCCTTGGGGCGCTACTTCATCCCCATGACCCGGGCGCGAGCCCACGCGGAAACCATTTCCGACATCAAGACAAGGACAATGATCGACACCAGGATCGCCGCAACCCGTTCTGTCTCAACCTGCAGGACATTTCGTTTCAGGTACCAGCCCATGCCGCCGGCACCGAAGAAGCCAACAACAGTTGCGGCGCGAAAGGCAACGTCCCAGGTATAGATGGCGATCCCGGTGAAGGCAACCCGAACCTGGGGAAAGACGCCAAACACCATGACTTGGAGATGATTCGCGCCGGTGGCGTGAATGGCTTCCACCTGCCCCATGTCGATGGCCTCGATCTCCTCGGAGAATAATTTTCCAGCAAAGCCGATGCAGAAAAACGTCAGTGCCAGGACACCCGACAACATGCCGAACCCGAGGATGGAAACGAAAAGAATTGCCCAAATCATCTCATGTACGGCGCGGCAACTCATAGTGATCAGGCGGGCCACTGGATAGACGAAGCGCCGGGACGGCGTCATGTTGTAAGAGGCGAACCACCCCAGGGGAATCGTGGCAAGAAGCCCGAAAAGCGCCCCCAGATAGGCCATTTGGATGGTCTCGACGACGTATTCGGCGTAGTCGACGTCCATGATGTATTCGATGTCCGGCGGATAATAGCGGTTAGCCAGAGTATCGCCCATGCGGCCAAACATGCCGAGAAAGCGCTCCAGGGGGATGTTAAGGTACTCAACACTGAAGGCTAGGAAGACGAAGGCGGCGAGCCAGAAACCATAGCGGATAATGGAATCTGGAAACTTGAACCGGCTCCACTTTCTTGACGCCGCGGCGTCATCATCCCTGTTCCCAGAGTTCACGGTGTCGGGAGTCCTTTTCGAAGTCACGGTCAAATCACCTTCCTGCGGGCAATGTGAGAAATCAATTCGCCAATTAGAATGATACCCAAAATCGCGATGATTACGGACGTCACGCCGTGAAAATTGAATGTGTTCATCTGCCGAAAGAACACCAGGCCCAGCCCCCCCGCGCCGACGAGACCAAGAATGGCCGAGCGGCGGATGTTGATTTCCCACTCGAATACGATTACGCCGAGAACTTGCGGCAGTACCTGTGGCAGGATGCCATAGAGCACGACCTGGAAACCGTTAGCGCCGGTGGCTTGGATCGCCTCAACTGGGCCGCTGTTGATATTCTCGATGGCTTCGGCCGACATTTTTGCGATGAAGCCGACAGATCGCACGGCGATGGCGAAAACACCGGAAAGGGCGCCTAGCCCGAAAATGGCGACAAAGAACAGCGCCCACACTATTTCATGGATCGAGCGGCTGATGGTCATCATCAGCCGGCCAATTGGGTAGGTGATCGGCTTGTACGGGGTAATGTTGAGGGCACCGAACCAAGTCGCGGGGACGCATAAGATGACCCCGAGCATCGTTCCCAGGCAGGCGATCATGAAGGTTTCGAACGCTGGTTCGAGAAGTGTCGAAAGTAGAGCAAAATCGATACCGAAAAACCGGCCCGCTGACGACATCACCTTGCCAATGCCGCCCATGCGCTCCCAATCGGTATCCTCGATAATGGTGACATCGATGCTCCAGATCACCAACGCCCCAAGAAGCAAATAGATGGCTCCGCGCACGATCCGATTTCGTCGCCGAAGTTCCAGAATATGGTCGGCGGTGATAGCAAGGCCTTGAGTCTGTCCCTGGGGACTGGTCATTTCCGGGTGCTCATAGGACTTCCATGTCGTAAATCTCGTCGAGTTTTTCTTCGTTCATGTTTTTGGTAGGGCCGTCGAACATCTTCACGCCATCCTGGATGCCGATGATCTTGTTGCAGAACTCCATCGCCAAGTGGACGTTGTGGATGTTGCACAGGCACGGTACCTTCAAATCGGATGCCATTTCCTTGATCAACCCCATAATCTCGCGCGATATCTTAGGGTCCAGCGAAGATGTTGGTTCATCCAGCAAAAGCAGCTTTGGATCTTGCATCAGTGCCCTGGCGATGCCGACCCGTTGGCGTTGGCCGCCGGAAAGTTCGTCCGCCCGCTTGTCCACGTGATCCTCCAAGCCGACTCGCTCCAGAAGTTGAAGAGCATGGTCGATATCTTTCCGGGGGAACGCCTTGAACAAGGTTCTTATTGAGGATGTGTAGCCAAGGCGTCCGGACAGAACGTTATCCATGACGCTCATCCGGTTAATCAGATTGAACTCCTGGAAGATCATCCCGATGTTTCGCCTAACATCTCGCAGCCGCCTTCGGGATAGGGACGTGATCTCTTCACCTTTGAAATGAATTGTCCCAGAAACAGGATCGACCAGCCTGTTGATACAGCGGATCAGAGTTGATTTGCCTGCACCGCTCGGCCCGATGATGGCGAAGAAGTCATCCTCTGCCACCTCGAAGCTGATACCTTTCAAGATTTCTGGTCCAGATGCACTGTATCGCGCATGCAGGTCTCGAATTTCTAGAATCGCCACGGGTGTATTTCCTAGCTCCCGTATTAACGCGATGATGCCACTATCACAAAAGGAACCGGCTGGCCGCTTTGTTGCCGTTGAATCGGCGCGGCCAGCCGGGACTGGGTTTTCCGCTAATTTTACTTTTACTTTTTCCTTGCGTCCTTGGCCTTCTTAAGCGCCCGGATGATGTCATAGTCCTTCGATGACATGCTTACGAAGGTCCTCGATTTGACGTTGTCCAGGAACTTCTTTGCTCCGGGCTGGTCCTTGAGGCCGAGAAAGGTCTCGGCAATCTTCTTCTTAATATCGTCGCAAAGGGTATTGCGGTAAACGAACGGATCCTGCGGGATGGGGTCGGACTTCCACAGGATATTGACACCCTCCAGGCTCGCTTCGCCCTTGTTAACCACGTTGTCGAAACGGTGTGTGGCGACGAACGCCGCGTCGACCTTGCCCTGCATAACGGCAACGGACGAAAGCTCGTGGCTGCCCGTATAGACAACCTTGCCGAAGAATTTCTCGAGATCCTTGCCAATTACCTGCGAGAAAACTACCCGCGGCATCAGGTTGCCTGATGTGCTGCCGGGATCGGTGAGCCCGACGGTGGAGCCCATTAACGAATCAATTGACGTGAACTTGGTCCCTTTTTTCGATATCAGCGCCGCACGGTAGCCGGGGCCTTCCTCCTGCATATGGCCGGCGCGCTTGGCATAGGTGGCGAAGACCTCAACGGTCGGGTCCTTCGAACTTGCGATGACGTAGCTGTAGGGACCCAAGACGGCGACATCCACGAACTTGCTCAGCAGGCCTTCGACGACCGAGGCGTAGGACGTTGGCATGAAGAACTGGATCTTCTTGCCGGTCAACTTCTCCATTCGATCGGTCACGGGCTTGTAAAGCTGCAACTCGGCCACGGTTTCCTCGGTCGGGACCATGGCGAAGGTCAGTTCCTTCGGGTTTTCGCATGCCTGGGCGCGTGCCTCCGATGAGGCGAAGACACCGGCGAGCACGAACGCGCCGACGGACAGCAACCCTGCCGTAAAACGGATGCGTCTTCGGTGGTTTCGGGTGATCTCGGATTTCAACATTTCTGCTCTCCCTAGTTTTATGTTCCCTATCTGCCGATTTTTTGGTTTGGCCCGGCACCAAATTGTTAAATTAGCTCTTCCACCTACGTCGCAGTTTGAATTGACACTGCCACGCCTTCCTTACAACATGGAGATGCTGCGGCAGCGACACACGAAGCGGAAAAGCAATTTAGTAATACGGTGAGAAGACTTTGACCCAAGGGGTGAGTTCCACCAGAAGACGGCACCAGCGACGGGATTGTGTTATGCATCTTCGTGCCCAAAAACGGAACCTCCCCCCGTTATCCCCGATTGGGCGTATGGGACACAAAGGCTACCACACCGATGATTCTTACTGTTTATTTTTTGTAGGTTCACACGAAATCATATTAATAATCAATTATAAAAATCAATAACTTTTATCAAGAATTAGGATTTTAAAAATTCTACTTTTTAATTTTGAAGCTGAGGTGGTCCCAACCCTCCGCATCATCAATGATGAGACCTGGGATCGGGTCCAACAGATCAAATCTCGCTACATGTCACAATGCGGCAACAAAATACCCAACTCCGCGAACCGACAGGGCGACGGGGCAACGGCCGACGATCGGCGATCGGCGATCGGGGGCCGGGATATGGAAACCGCTTTTTTCGATACACCCTGGCGTTTCACTTCCACTAGTAAACGGAGGCCAATTTGATGACGTGCGATGTCCGCTTTGGGTCAAAAGCAGAGATTTTGCGACCACCCTCCGAATGTCCGCTTATATGAGGCGTTTGCTGTCAAGGTGGTTTTAATTCGTATCGCATGACGGTCTCTTCCCTCGGTTACGTCTTTAAGTTTTGGGCGGATTTTGCAATGAGTTCCGTATTTCGAGCGAATGATCGCATCAACTTATATCCGGCAGCTCCGATCCGGCTTGCCACAATGCTGCATACATGGACCATCACAAAACGGGGGATGGGACTAATCTTTGGGACGGCACACCCGCCAAGCGGACATTCAGTCACACATCCAACCCGCCAACAAACGCCACCCTTGGGGGATGACGCCGGTTGGGACTGTTAGCGGATCAACGGTCTCATTTGACGACCGCACCCTCCGGGATCAGCCCGGTTTCCAGATAACGCCAAAGCGCGATCGCCAATTTACGCGCCAGAGCGACGATCATGACGCGCCTGATGCGCCCCTTCTGACCTTGGGTGCGGTCATGGAACCACTGGCTCAGGGCGCTATCCGGTTGATGGCGGAGCCAAAGCCATGCCGCTTCGATCATGGCAACCCGGGCCAGTCGATTGCCCGCCTTGGAGATGCCTTGGCTGCGGTGTCCGTCGCCGCTGTCATAGGCACTGGGTGTAATCCCGATATAGCTTGCGACCTGTCGGCGATTGGTGAACTGCCGATAATAGACTTCCCGCGTGAGCGTCGAGGATAAGGCCGGGCCAAGGCCCTTCAGACGTAACAGATCGTGGCGCTTGCGTTCCGTCGCCACACAAGATGTCGCGGGGTGATCACGCTCATGCTCGATCCCGACGATCTGCGCCTGCACCAGGGCCAGTCTCTCGATCTCCCGGGCAATCTCCCGGCCGAGACGTTCCGGCAGGGGCCGGCCGTCTGCCGTGACCAGCGCCGCCGGCGTCAAGGTCTTGTAACGCGATTTGACATTGATCCCACGAATGCCCTGACCAAACAGCAGACCCTTGATCCGGTTGATGTGGGCTGTCCGCTCCCGGATCAATCGGTCCCGTTCCCGATGAGAGCGGCGAAGATCCTCCTCCTCGACGCTCGGGATCACCACCATGGAGCAGACGTGACGCTCACCGCGACACCAGGCAATCAGCGTATGCAGTATATTCTCGACATCAATGCGGTCGGTCTTCACCCGCCGCGCACGCCGGTTAACCTGCAGGCTGGCCGGTTCCATCACCAGACATTCGATACCTCGTTGCCCGAGCAAGCGTGCCAACCAGAAGCCATCGTAACCAGCCTCGTAGCACAGCGTCACCGCCAGCGTCCGACCCGTAACCTTAGCCACCCGCTGCCGCGCCGCATCGAGCTTCGCCATTAGCCCCTCGGCGTCGCCGCCCTTGATTGGATGCAGGCTTGGATTATCCCGCCCCGGAACCTGGATCGCCAAGAGCCAGCTGTTCTTGCTCAGCTCCAGGGCCGCATAAATAGACTGGTCGTTGGAAAGGGCTGCAGAAATCCTTGTCATCGTATCGCTCCTTCAGATCACCGTTGAAACTAGTGAAGGAGCATGAGGCCGCGTCCTTCAGCCTCATAGCATCTTTTGGCTATAAGCGGACCTTCGGCCCAGGTTGCCATCACGATCGTTATTGGGCGAAAAGCGGATGTTCGGGCCGTTCACGGTTGCGCGGAGAGCCGCGCCAGCCAGTTGGTGATCCGTCTTTTGTTGGCTCCGAAATCCGAACGGCCGTAGACGGAGCGGCTATAGATGGCGAGGGTGCTTCGGTTCTCACCAAGGGGGATGAACCTGATCGTGACCCAATCAGGCCATCGCACAAAGGGCGTCCGCGCAACCACGTCGAGGGTATCTTCGCTCTCCGCCATTTTTGTCACCGCCTTCGACCCCAGAACGACGGTCTCGAATGCCACCCTCAAGTCGTCAGCGGTGCGATCGAATTGAGGGCTTTCCTGATGTGCCTTGGCTTCGGTGCAGAGGTCCGGCGGGCAGACCAGATACTGGTTCGGTTTGGACGTTAAGATCAGGGTTTCGAACCGCACGGCCCGATGGTCGCCCGGAGGAAGCAGGTGGTCCCACCATGCGGTCATGCGCAATGCGACAATTGCCGTGGTGATGACGGCGACGCCGGCGAATCCGTACATCAGGGCATTCCTCAACATCCCACGCTCCGGTCAAATATTCGAATGCAGTCGGGGGGACACACCGTGTTTTGGCGCCGTACACCGTAGCAGTCTTGGCCGAATTCGCGAAGCAAGGTTGGGGATGAAAGCGCCGCCCTCAGCCTGCGTCCCGACCTGGAAGTTTGTCGCCCTTCCATGATTCCGAGCATCGATTTTCCAGTACGTAAATGTCCGCTTTTGGCTGAGGCTGTTGAAAAAGTCGGCTGGAGGGT
>CAZQZB010000057.1:0-10384 GCA_964597695.1 uncultured Thalassospiraceae bacterium
CGAAAACTTGGCGATACACCGCCATCCGGAAAAGGCCGGCAACCCCGAGAACCAGCTGCTCAGGAAGCCCGACTGGATTCGAGTCAAGGCGCCGACGTCGAAGACCTATGGCGAGACCCGGCGGCTGATGCGTGACCTCGGGCTCAACACGGTCTGCGAGGAGGCGGCGTGCCCCAACATTGGCGAGTGCTGGTCCAGGAAGCACGCGACGGTCATGATCCTGGGTTCCATATGCACCCGGGCCTGCGCCTTCTGCAACGTCGCCACCGGCAAACCAGGTGCCGTCGATTCGATGGAACCCGAAAATCTGGCCCTATCGGTCGCCGAACTGGGCATGAACCACATCGTCATCACGTCCGTGGACCGGGACGATCTGGACGATGGCGGCGCCGGACAGTTCGTCAAGTGCGTAAAGCGTATCCGCGAGACCTCACCCGAGACCACCATCGAAGTCCTGACTCCCGACTTCCGCGGCAAGGAGGGTGCGCTGGAGGTGGTGATCGCTTCGGGCCCGAACGTCTTCAACCATAACCTGGAGACCGTTCACAGCCTCTATCCGTCGATCCGCCCTGGAGCCAGGTATTTCGAATCCCTCAGGCTTCTGGAAAAAGCCAAGAAGCTGGACCCCGCCATCTTCACCAAGTCGGGAATCATGGTTGGCCTCGGCGAGGAAACGAACGAGATCCTAGAAGTAATGGACGACCTCCGGTCCGCGGACGTGGATTTCCTGACTATCGGCCAATACTTGGCCCCGACCACCCGCCACGCGCCGGTGGCGCGCTTCGTCAACCCCGATGAGTTCGTTGAATTCAAGCGCATCGGGCTGGCAAAGGGGTTCCGGCTGGTGGCGTCGTCACCCCTGACCCGGTCTTCCTATGACGCCGACAGGGACTTCGAGGCCTTATTGAATACCCGCCGGACCGGATAAGTGCCGACCCACGCCGAAAACCGCGTCCTACCGCATACGCCCAAGCAGATGTTCGATCTCGTCGCCAATATCGAGAAATACCCCGAATTCCTGCCTTGGTGCATAGCGACCCGGGTCCGCGAAAGCAAAGGCAACACGGTCACCGCCGACATGGTGATTGGGTTTAAGGTCTTCCACGAGAAGTTTACCTCCACGGTCACATGCCACCACCCGGGACGGATCGACGTCGCCTATACGAAGGGCCCGTTCAAGTACCTGAACAACCACTGGATATTCGAGCCGGTCAGCGGGGAGGGGGGGGGAGACCATTGCCTGATCGACTTCTATGTGGATTTCGAATTCCGCTCACGGATTTTCCAAAAGGCTATCGGCGCCGTCTTCAACGAGGCAGTCAGGCGCATGATCTTGGCCTTCGAGAAACGGGCCGAGAAAATTTACGGGTGAAGGAAGCGCTAACCCGCATTATTCACCCACCCGGCACCGCACCAGCGCCAGCGCGGCTGCGACCGCCTGAAGCCTGACCGCGTCTCGGCCACCGTCGAAGACCTGGCTTTCTAGGAGCGTTTCGGCGCCATCCCGGGCGGCGGCGATATAGACTAGGCCGACGGGCTTTTCTTCCGTTCCCCCGCCGGGTCCCGCGATGCCGGTAACGGCGATGCTAATTTGGGCGTTGGATTGTTTCAAGGCGCCCTCTGCCATGGCCCGGGCGACATCCTTGCTGACCGCGCCAGGGGCGCCGGGCTCGAAGAGCGCCGCCGGAACGCCCAGCATTTCTTGCTTGGCCTCGTTGGTGTAGACGACGAAGCCGCGCTCGACCACGTCCGACGACCCCGCCACCGCCGTCAGGCAGCCGGCAACAAGCCCGCCGGTGCACGATTCCGCCACCGCCAGCCTGAGCCCCGCCTTGCAGCAGGCGTCTAGGACCGCCTCGGCTTCCGCTCGTTGATCGTCTGAGAACATCCTATCTCCCCATTCAGCGGGTGATGGCAAAAAGGCAGAGGCAGGCGTAAATCGCCGCGAACACGTCATCCAGCATGACGCCGAGGCCTCCCTTGACCTCCCGGTCTGCCCACGATACGGGCCACGGCTTAAGGATGTCAGCGGCCCGGAACATGGCGAACCCGAGGGCATAATGAAATACATCGGGGGTTACCGCCAGCAGGACCAGCCATTGGCCGGTGATCTCGTCGATGACCACGGGGCCGGGGTCTTCGGTTTGGTATTTCCGGACGCAAACCCCAGAAGCCCAAATTCCGACGGCGAAAGCGATGACGGCGGCGGCGGCGAGCCCGGCCCGGCCCGCCGTCCCGAAAATCACCCAGGCGGCGGGCAGGGCGGCAAGGGACCCCCAGGTGCCGGGCGCCACCGGCAATAGCCCGGTCCCAAATCCGGTGGCCAGAAAAACCGCGGGATCACGAAGATCCCACCCCCCGGAAGAAGAGGATTTACCGGTCATGGTCTCATGGCTTCGCTCAAGGCCGTCCGCCAACCGCCGCTGGCGGTGATGGAAAATCCCCCAACCCGGGCTGGAAATAATTCTTTCGGAATCAAGGCCTTAGAAGTGATGATTTCTTCATCGGATGGGGCCATTTATTTGTCTTCGACTATTTCCCGGACCTTAGTTTGAGGACCTAACGCCCTCATTAGCAATATATCTTGGCTTGCATGGCTTAATTATACTCTTTAATTTCAAAATGACTTTTGTGCAGGGGATGGAAGCCGCTGGTCTTGGTAAAGTTCCCGGTGATTGCCTGCCTGGAGTTTAGGCGTGACGACTTGCGTGCGATCAGAAGTTCTGCCTAAAAAAACCAACAGGGGTATAGGTGGGCGTTCTATGAGGACTTGTTATGCAACGGCTTGATCGGTCGCCGACCTGGAAGGAGCGAGCCGGCGTGTTGATTGACCGCCTGTTTCCCGAACGGCAGCTCCACCTGCGGACAGGGAGCAATGTTTCGTTCGCCCGCTTTACCCAACGGGCTCAGATTTTGGTTGCCAGCGCGTTCCTTTTGGCCAGCGGTTGGACCGTCTTCGCCACCGTAACCTACGTCCGCCATGACGCCGTGTTGTTGGCAAAGAACGACAAGATCGCCGAAGCCAATTTCGCCTATCGAAACCTGCTCGGCGAAATCACCGATTACCAGAAGAAATTCATCGCCATCACTAGCGATTTGGAGGACAACCACGCCTTGATGTTGGGCTTGGTGGAAAAAAATGTCTCCCTGCAGCAAAACCTGACATCGGTTTCCAACCAGTTGACGTTAACCGAGTCGGAACGCATGAAAGTGATTGGTGCCCGTGAGGAGCTGAGGGAGCAACTAGGCAGCATCAAAGAAAGAATGCGGAAAATGGCGAGCCGCAATTTCTCGCTGTCGAGTAATTTGAATACCATCGAAGCCGATTTTCGAAGCGTCCTGGTCGAACGAAATCAAGCCCTTTTCAAAGGCACCCAGATGCGCCGCCGGATAAAGGGCCTTGAGAGCCGGCTGAACAACCTGCAGGAAACCGAGGAACTCTTGGTTCAACGTCTGACCAACAGCACCGCAACCTATATCGGCACCATGGAAAAAGTGGTCAAGTTGACGGGGCTGGACCTCAAGCAACTGTTGAAAAGCCACAGCCACAAGCCCAGTGGCCAGGGCGGTCCCTTTTTCGCCACCACCCCCGATGACCTGCCGGGTAAACAGTTGAAGGCCGATCTTATCAATCTGGATGCACAGCTGAGCCGCTGGGAATCCCTTCAGGTCGCCATGACACGGATTCCGTTGGCGCCGCCGCTTAATTCTTATTACATCACCTCCAGTTACGGGAAACGGCGTGACCCCATCAATCACAGGTGGGCGGCCCATTACGGGACCGACATGGGGAAAGGGTTCAAGTCCGCTGTGTACGCAACGGCCCCTGGGGTAGTAACATTCGCTGGTTGGAAGGGAAAATACGGTAAACTGGTTGAGATTAACCACGGCGCTGGCCTGAAAACCCGCTATGGCCACCTGAACCGGATTTTCGTCAAGAAGGGGGAGAAGGTAAAATTCCGTAAGAAAATCGGTTTGCTGGGGAGCACCGGGCGGAGCACGGGCGCGCACCTGCATTACGAAGTCGTTTTCAAGGGCAGAGCTAAGGATCCGATGAAATTTATCAGGGCAGGACGGTATGTTTTCCAGGAATAGCAAGAGTTCCGGCAGTGCCGTGAATTCAGGATCCACCACAAAATCATCTCCGCCCTCGATCATAAGCGCTGATCTAAGGATTTTAGGCGACCTCAACAGCGACGGCGATATTCACATCGACGGTACCGTCGAAGGCGGCATCCGCGCAAAGGTGGTTTTGATCGGCGAAGGAGCCCATATCAAAGGTGAAATCGTCGCCGAAACGGTGGATGTTCACGGCGATGTCATCGGCCCGATCAAGTCTTCCACTGTCAACTTGGCCAAATCCGCCCGTGTGGTGGGCGATATCCATCATGATACCCTGGCCATCGCAATGGGTGCCTCTCTTGAAGGCCATTGCCAAAAAATAATCGAAAAGAAAAAAACGGGAGAGGGGAAGGTCAATGTTTTTGATAGAGACGGCACCCAGCCTCCTGGCGCCAAGGCCAAGGAAACCGTCGGCGCCTCGGTGCAATCGAAAGGCGGCACCTCGTCCTCCATGATGCCCGGAAACAACGACCCGAAAAAAGTCCGGGCCACTTAAAAGATTCCATTGTCGGATGACGAACGGCCCCTGGGATGCGGTCAGGATGCGGTTACGAGTTTCCTCAACCGTTGTCCGCGTCAAGGTTCTTATCTTCCTGGATCGAAGCGATCCAGGACGTGAATAAGCCTCTAAATATATGAATGAGAGGGCGATTTATGTTTTAAATTGATTCAATTTAAAACGATCACGTTAAGGCGGCGGCGAAAACGCCCGGGTCCACGTTGCCTCCAGAACAGACCACCGCCACGGTTTTTCCCCGGACGTCATAGCCGCCGTTCAGGACCACCGCCAAGGCGACGGCACCGCCGGGCTCCACCACCAGCTTAAAAAAACCGAACGCCGCCTTCATGGCGCTGGCGACATTACTTTCGCTGGCCGTCAGGCCTGCCGTCAACAGGCGTTGGTTGATCGAGAACGTCAATTCCCCCGGGGTCGGAACCAACAGGGCATCGCAAAAAGACTTGACTCCTGGGGCATTGCTCAGCCGTTCACCGGCGGCAAGGGAACGGCACGTATCTTCAAGGCCTTCCGGCTCGGCGGCATAAATCTCGGTCCCCGGGCATTCTTCCGTCAACGCCAGCGCGCATCCGGATATTAGGCCGCCGCCGCCACAGGGAATGATAACCGCATCAAGCTCGGCATCCAAATCCCGGGCCTGATACGCCAGTTCCAACCCAACGGTCCCCTGGCCGGCAATGATGTACGGGTCATCATAGGACCGTACCAGGGTGGCGTTACGCTCCGCCGCTAGTTTTTCGGCGATGGCCTCGCGGTTTTCCTTTTCCCGGTCGTAGAAAACCACTTCGGCCCCGTGGGCTAGGGTATTGGCGATTTTGATCTCGGGCGCGTCCTCAGGCATGACGATCACCGCCGGGACCCCCAGAGATTTTGCCGACATGGCGACGCCCTGGGCGTGGTTTCCCGATGAAAAGGTCACGACGCCGGTCTTACGCGCCTCGTCATCAAGATGGCAAATCCGGTTGTAGGCCCCCCGGACCTTGAAAGATCCCCCCCGTTGAAGGGGTTCGGCCTTGACCAGCAGGCGGCCGCCAAGCCGTTCGTTGAGAAGCGAGCTTTCCAGAACCGGCGTTATGACCGCAATGTCGGCGAGCCGCCGGGCGGCCGACTGGATGTCGGCGAAGGTGGGAGGGTCAAGCGCGGGCGAGGTGGGCATCGATGGCCTTCAGGACGTTGGCTTCGGAAAGGCTGGGCGGGTGGCCGCAGTCGTCCACGGTGACGTGCCTCATTTCAGGCATGGCTTCTGCCATCCGGGAGAGGGTGTCCTCGCTCAGGATATTCGACAACGCGCCCCGCACCACTAGGACCGGGAAACTTCTGAGCGCTCCAAACAACGGCCAAAGATGGACTCTTCGGACCAGCGCTTTTTCGAAACGGCGGACGATGGCATGGTCCCAGTCATGGACCAGCCCGCCGTCGGGCGATTCCTTATACGTGTTGCGAGCGATGGTCAACCAATCGTCAGGGGAGCGCGCCGGCAAGTCGGGAAAGGTTTCCCGGAGGCGCCCGACGACGGCGTCCCAATCGGGAAGGGGAGTGTCGTCCCTTAAATAGTCTACGATCTTCGTCAGCCCCAAATTGTCGATTTCCGGTCCGATATCGTTGAGCAGCACGCCGGCGACCATTCCCGGCATCGCCACTGCCATCACCATGGCCACGATACCGCCCAGCGAGGTGCCGATTACCTGCACCCGGTGAATGCCGCAGGCGATCAACAGATGGCGAACGTCTTCAACATAGGCCTGGGGAATGTAGTTCCGCCAGTCGGAATCGTATTGGGACCTACCTCGGCCCCTATAATCGGGGCAGAGCACCCGGCGTTGGCCGGACAGCCTCTCGGCAAGATCGGTGAAATCCTTGGAGTTCCGCGTGACCCCCGGAAGACAGAGCACCGGCGTCGCTGAAGATACAGGGTCGCCGTAATCGCGAAAATAAAGCCTGAGGCCGTCGCCGGCCGTTAACGCGCGATCCTTAAAACCGGGTTCGTCGTTAGTCATCAAAGGCCCAGGAGCGGCGGCAGGGCCTCGAGGGTTCTCACCTCATGCTCATGCTCGCCGGGAATGCGTTCCTGCGGCTGGCCGAAGCGGTTGACCCACACCACCCGAAAGCCGAAGTTGGCCGCCGCCGCCGCATCCCAGGCGTTCGAGGACATGAAGCAGATGCGCCCGGGTTCGACGTTCAAGCCGTCAACTGCCATCTGGTAGACGCTGGGATGAGGCTTGTATATGCCGATGCTATCCACGGAAAAAACATCGTCCAGCAAGTCGCCGATGCCGGCGTTTTCGACCGCCGAAGCCAACATTTTTGGCGACCCGTTGGAAAGGATCGCGGTTTGCAGGCCGCCTCCCTTAACGGTCGTTAGCACATCCTTGACTTCGTCATAAGGATCGAGGCGCATGTAGATTTCCATCAACCGCTCGCGCAAGGCCTCGTCGTCGATTGCGAGCGCCGCCAAGGCATAATCCAATCCGTCGCTGGTGACCTGCCAGAACTCCACGTATTCCTTCATGAGGCTACGCAGCCAAGTGTATTCTAATTGCCGGGTCCGCCAGATGGCGCTCAATTCATCCGCCTTGTCGCCAAGAGCGTCCCGGCATTGCGACGCTGCAGCGGCAACGTTAAATAGGGTACCGTAAGCGTCGAAAACGCAGGCGTCGATGTCTTCGATTTGCACGGTCATTTTATGGGTTCCTTTCATCCTCCCTCTGGTCCAATCTCCTGGACAAGGGACCGTTTATCCTATCCCTGGGGGCGGCGGTCAACGGCTCAAACGATCATTTGTGAAGGTCGTTTTCGAGTGTTAGGGCGACTTCCGTCTGGGCCAGCCGCCGGCGGTAGACCTGCAGGTTTTCCAGAACCCTTTGCACGTAGTTTCGGGTTTCGTTGAAGGGGATAATTTCCACCCAGTCGATGGAATCCGTATTGGCTTCGCGGGGGTCTCCATATTTTCGAATCCAGCGACGAACGCGCGACGAACCGGCATTATAAGCCGCCAGCGCCAAAACCAGGGAGCCCTTGAATTCCCTCATCAACTCGGAAAGATAAGCCTGGCCCAGGGTCAGGTTGTAAACGCCATCGGTGGTCAAGCGGCGTCTTGAAAACCGCACCCTGAGCCGTTTTGCAACCTCGTAAGCCGTGCGCGGAAGCAGCTGCATCAATCCCTGGGCGTTGGCGGGGCTTTTTGCCTTGACGTTAAACGCGCTTTCCTGACGGACGACGGCCAGGATAAGCGGCGCCTCTATAGGCGGTTTCCCGGACCTCTGGTTCATGAGTGGCAGGAACAACATCGGAAAAGCGATATCGAGGAAATTCAACCCGTCCCGGTGGGCCCGCTTGGCGACCAAAACGGCAAGGTCGGGCCGCTTGTTCTCCCTCGCAAGTTCACCTGTCAACCGGCGCCAACCCGGCGTCTCCGCCATTTCGTCGAGGCGCAGAATAATCGGCCGAAGCCGGTCGTAATCGCTGGCTTGGCCCAGCATCCTAACCACCCGGACCAACTCGTGGGCTTCGAAAGCCTTCTTTTCTTCTTCCCCTGCTTCCGGGTTCGAACTCAAGGTCAGGGACGCCCCGGGGTGAAGGCGGGCCAATGACAACTGACCGTAATAGGTGGTCGGGTATTTAGCGGCGATGCGGTGCCACATTTTCGCCAGTTCCGGCGCCCCTTGGGCTTCCAGCGCCCGCGCCGTCCAATAGGTGCTGCGGGCTATGCTCACCGGGTATTTAACCGATTGGTACATGGTCTGAAAATGAATCATCGCCAGCTCGGCATCGCCGAGAAATCGGAGCGCAATCCATCCCGCCAGCCATTCGGCCTCGGCAAAGGCGCTGCCGGATTCGAGGCCATGTCCCTTGACGATGCGATAGGCGTCGGTGACATGACCTTTTTGCAAAGCCCGCCGCGTCAATACCTGGCATTCGACCCACCAGCGCTCTGGGTGCACCAAGTCGCCTGGCAATTTCTCCATGAGATCCAGCGCCGAGGCGTCCTTTCCTTTGCGCCGCCGCCATCGAACCCTTTCATAGATCAGCCCCGGGTGATTTTTAAGTTCGTCGGACACCTTGGCGATGGCGGTATCGACGTTGCCACGTCTGTGGCGAAGCATCATCCGGGCCAGACTCAAGGCCCGGTAATCCGGCTTCACCTTCCACAGCATGCGGCGTGCCGGCCAATAACGCCCCTCCCACAAAAGGCGGTCCAATCGTCGCCGATGGTTATCAAGGGTCAAGAGCCGCCGGTTACGCTTGTAGAACGCCCGTTCCCGGACCTTGGTGAAATTGCCTCTAATCCAGGCGTCTCTGAGTATTTTCCGGCCTTCTTCCTCCTCGCCCTCCGCCACCAGCGCCACGCCTAGTCGGGCCATACCGTAACCACTGATTGGCACATGGTTCGCGAACCAGGCCAGAACCACATCGTCGGGCGTTTTCGAGGTCATCGCCTCTTCGGCTTGGCGTTGCAGGCGCTGCCGGTCGGGCCAGTCGGGGTTGGCGGCCATGAAAGCGGCAATTTCGGTAAATTTGGCTTTGGGGTCAGGCTTCTTCAACCTCGCCCACTGGAGAATTTTCCGGGCCAGTGGATCCTTGATTTTCCGGCCCAGCGCCAAAGGTCGCTTCCGTCCGTTTTCATCAACGGCCTTCAGCGCCGCCTTAAACACGTCTGCTTCTTCTGCCGACAAGGGGCCGGCGGCGGCCCCCGACAAACCCAGGACCGACCCTAGGACAACCATCAGGCCGATCACGGCCGCGGCGAAACTGCTCGTGGATCGGGTCGTTAGCGTTCTTCCCCTTATCGGCATAATTATTATGGCTGGTTTTTACCGGGCCGCGGCTATGATACCCATAATTCTTACATCGTGCGCAAGGGGCCGTCCGTATGGCGGTTTTTGGCTCCTGAACAAAAACCAAACGCGCGGGAGCTTGCCGTCAGGTCGTCAATGAGAGTATGGTCCCGCTCAATTACTCAAACCAAGGGAGATGGGGATGTTTCAGGGGTCCATGACCGCCCTGATCACGCCGTTCAAGGACGGCAAGGTGGATGAGGACGCTTACCAGTCCTTTGTTAAATGGCAAATCGACGAAGGAACGGAGGCCGTGGTCCCGTGCGGGACAACCGGCGAATCGCCAACACTCAGCCACGACGAGCACATGCGGGTGATCGAGTCCTGCATCGAGGCCGTCGGCGGCAAAGTCCCGGTCATAGCCGGCACCGGGTCCAATTCAACCGAAGAAGCCATCATGCTGACCAAGCACGCCAAGGAAGCCGGGGCAGCGGCGGCGCTGGTGGTGACGCCTTATTACAACAAGCCAACCCAGGAAGGGCTTTACCAGCATTACAAGGCGATCAACGATGCCGTCGTCCTGCCGATCATCATCTACAACATTCCCGGCCGTAGCGTCGTCGACATGACCGTCGAGACCATGGCCCGGCTGGCGAAACTGCCCCATATCGTTGGCGTCAAGGACGCGACCTCCGATTTAGCCCGGCCGATGGCGACCCGGCTTGCCATCGGCAAGGACTTCTGCCAGTTGTCGGGGGAGGACGCCACCATCGTGCCATTTCTGGCCGGCGGCGGGAGCGGTTGTATTTCGGTGACCGCCAACGTGGCGCCCCGGATGTGCGCGACCCTGCACAAGACGTGGCGCGACGGGGACATGCCGACGGTTATGGACCTCCAGGACCGCCTGGTGCCCCTCCATTTTGCGATGTTTTGCGAAACTAGCCCGGGGCCGGTCAAGTACGCCGCCAGC
>CAZQZB010000058.1:0-9096 GCA_964597695.1 uncultured Thalassospiraceae bacterium
ACACCTCGAATCATCTTTCCAACAATGGCCGCGGGCTCTATCGCCTTGGACTGGCGCTGGGTCTCGAAGGAGCGGTGGAGGCGGGAGCCAAAATCTTGGTGGAAGAAGCCAAGCGGATATTTTCAAGCTCCGGTGTGCTTCGTGAAGGGTCCAGCCATTATCACCTGCTGATCGCCCGCAACTACGCCGACGCCTGGCTGGCGGCACGGAGGCACAGCCGACCCGAAGCGGCTGTCCTTCGCGACATAACGAGCCAGGCGCTGGCCGTGGTCCCCTGGTTGATCCTGCCCGGCGGGCTGCCGCTTATCGGCGACATATCCCCGGATTGCCCCCCAGAATACCTTTTGAGCCTCGCTGGGATAGAAACCGGCTGGGCGGCGGGACTGCCGAAAGGCGACCGTAAGGCGCTTTTGGCGCTGATCGACGAAACCCCGCCGGTGGCAAAGGACGACCTTTGCGGCGACGGCTGGCTTCGTTATAGCCGTGGTCCCTGGTCGGGGCTGTGGCATGCGGCACCGGGGGGCTGGCCAAGGTCGCCCGGCCACGGGCATCAGGACACCGGCGGCTTCGAGCTTCATTTCCAGGATTTGCCGGTGTTCGTGGACCCGGGGCGGGGCGCCTATGGAGAAACCGGCGAGGCCGCCTTTTACCGTTCCGGCGGGGCCCATAACACGCTCACGGTCGATGGCGCCGATCCCTATCCCGCCAACAAGCCCTATTACGATGACGCCTTCCGCCAAGCCGTCACCGGTCCGCCGCCGGAACTGAGCGGCGGCGGCGACGAGGTGACCCTTGGCCATCATGGCTTCCAGCGGCTTATGGGCGGCGGTCCGTTGAGGCGCCGGTGGCGGTTCACCGATAACGCCATGGTCCTCACCGACGAACTGGAAGGCGAAGGCTCACACCGCATCACCCGCCGTCTCCTGACCCCGCTGGAGGCCGAGGCCGGGTCCGGGGGCGTGGTCCTCAGGGCGGGCGAGCGGACCTTCCACCTGAACGCACCGGAGGCATCGGCGGCCGTGTCGGTAACAACGCTTTGGCGGGCTTACGGCGACGGCCGGCCGGGCCATGTGATCGAGTTCACTACCGAGACGCTATTGCCGTGGTCGGGCGAGCTCCGGCTTGAGGTTCTTTGAGCATGGACGGGCCGGCCCCGGAATTCGCGGACGTCAGCGTCATCGTCGCCGCCTACCAGGCCGCCGCCACCATCGGCCGCACGCTTCGGAGCATCGCCGGGCAAACCCTGAAACCGCTGGAAGTGGTGGTGGTCGACGACGGGTCCACCGATGGAACATTCGAGGCGGCCATGGCCGAGGCGCCGCATATGAACGGCATCGAGCTTCGCGTTTTTAGGACCGGGGAAAATCACGGCGCCGGGGCGGCCCGCAACCGCGCCATTGCCGAATCGGGAGAGCCCACCCTGGCTTTTCTCGACGCCGACGACGAATGGCTGCCGGAAAAGCTCGAGCGCAGCCTGGGCCGCCTGGAAGGCGGCGATTATGTGCTCGTCGCCCACGATTATTGGACCGGCGAAGACAAGGAAGCCCAACACCACGACTGCGAGCGGCGTTTCCGCGATGCGGGTGACCCTTTTATCGGCCTTTATCGGAAAGGCTATATCCCCAGTTGCAGCGTCGTCGCCAGGCGTGATGCCGTTCTCAGGGCCGGCGGGTTCGACCCCGGGCTCCGAAACGCCCAGGACTTCGATCTTTGGCTGGCGATATTGAGAAATCCCGAGTGTCGGTTTATGGTTTTCGGGGAGCCGTTGTTGCGCTACCACCCGAGTCCCGGCAGCATCATGAGCTACACCCAACGCCGCCTGAAGTGCGGCCTTGAAATAGCGGTGCGCTATTTCCCCGACCTCCGGTCCCGTCCGGGATCAGCGCTGATGAGTCTTTGGTTCCGAATTACCGCCCTTCACCTGGAAGCTGCCCTTGCGTATCGCACCAGGGGAGATATGGGGCGATTGCTGTGGACTCTCGGGCGGTTGCCTTTTTCGTTGCTATTAATGACGTTTCAATGTCATTTGCCCCCCCCTCCCCGACGGGGGCGTTTTCTGGATGCGAAAGACCTCGCTAGCAATGAATAAGGAAAGAATTATCCCCGCGTTCCTGTGGTTCTGGGTTGTGGCGGTCATGGCCGCCTATTTGTATCAATTCCGCCGTTTGGGGCGCCCCATCCTTGAACTGTTGGGTCTGTCTTGACCGCGCTTGTCGTCGTCCTGCTTGAGTTCCTGTGCTGCCTGGGGCTCGGAGCAGCGGTGTTGAGGATGCTCAAGATCGACGCCGACATGGAGGCCAGTGAACATTGGGCCATCGCCTTCGCCGTCGGGTTCGGCATCCTCGGCTGGACGGTTTTCCCGCTCGGCGTTGCGGGCTATCTGTCGGAAGGTCCGCTGACGGTTTTGTTGAGCGCTGGCGCCTTAGCCGCGGTATTGCTCAGGCACAAAGGCCGTTTCGACGCGCCGCCCCGGCTCGATACCGTCGGCCGGGCGTTGATGGTGCTCCTGGGTGTTGTTCTCGTATTCGACCTTGCCGAAGGCCTCGCGCCGGCGGCGGACGCCGACACACTCGCCTATCACTTCAACCTGCCCAAGAGATTTCTGGAGGCCGGCCGTATCGAGTTCGTCCCCCAACCCCTGGAAGGCGCCGTGCCGCTTCTGGTGCAGATGACCTATGTGCCGGCCCTGGCCCTCGGCGGCGAACGGGCGCTTACGTTATGGACCATGACCAGCGGTTGGGCGGCGGCAGTTTTGTTGTTCATCCTTTGCCGGCCGCACCTTGGCCTCAATTGGTGCCTGGCCGTGACGCTGGTTTTTTTGACCACGCCAGCCGTCCTTTACGGCGGCGGCAGCGGTCAATTGGAAACGCGGATCGCCTTGTTCGTCATGGTCGCCGCGTGGGCGACGGCCCGCGCCATCGAGACCGGAAACATCCGATACGCCGTCCTTGCCGGCCTTGGCGCTGGCTTTTACGCGGGCGCAAAATATATCGGGCTTCTGTTTGCCCCTGTTGGCGGTGTGGTTCTCCTGTTTCAACGCCGCTGGCTGGCGCATGGCGCCATGTTCGGTGCCGCCGTCCTTGCCGCCGGTTTCCAGTGGTACGCCTGGAACGGCATCCACACGGGCGATCCGGTGTTCCCGATGCTGTTCCAATGGCTGGGCCAGGAGGACCTGACATGGTGGACCAAGGCCCATGACCTAGTTTTCAAGGAAAAATATTTCGGTAACGAAAACCCGCTGCCACGGACGTTGCCGTGGCTCGTTCTCTTTCCCTTCAGTGTCACCCTGGGTTTCGCCGAAGCCATTGACTATCCCCGGGTGGGGTTAGGTCCTTACGGCCTTCTGGTGTTGCCGTTTGCGGCGCTCGGTCTATGGCGGTTCCGTGGCCGAATTCGCCGTGGCCCGCTTTTGACCTACGCATCCCTTGCGATCCTGTTCTACAGCTTGTGGTTTTTCGCCGGTGGCTCGCAGAGGGTCCGTCACCTGATGCCGGTATTGCCGCTGATGTTGATCTGCGTAACGGTGGCGGCGGAACGGGTTACCGCCGGTGGAAAATACCGCGGACCGTTGTTGGCCGCCGTTGCGGCGACCATTTTTCTACAGATGGGCGGCCACGGACTTTTTGCGCTCAACTATCTCAAGTTCCTGGCCCGGGGCGAAGATCGGGACTCCTTCCTCGCCCGGAACATTGATATCTATGAATCCGCAGCGTGGATCAACGCCAACCTGACGGCGACGGACCGGTTGTTCATGACCCATCGTGCGTTTCGATATTTCTTGGATGTCCCCGTCTTTTTCGGTTCCATCACCCAGGCCTCCGTCGAACTGCGGCCCCGAAAGACGGATGTCAGGAAGGTCTATCGGCAGCTTCGCTCTGTGGGAGTCACGCATTTACTTCTTTCCCGGGTGGAATCCCCGAATGCCTCGACTTACCTGCCGCCCATAAATCTCCTTGGTCAGGCCGGCTGCCTGATACGGATGAAAAGTTTCACCGGACGATCTCATCCAAGAACCCTGCCGACGTGGGCATCTGCCCTTAAAACCACCGATGTGCTGAAGTTGCGTGACTGGAGCTGCCTCAACGAGCGACCGGCCGTCCGGGAACGGCAGCGGTGAGTACGCGGTTCCTCGATATCGCCCTTCACATGGGAGCGATCCGTGCCTATATCCCACGGAAGGCAACCGCATTTTCGTCTGAACGGATATGAAAGTTCTTATACTAGATCCCTATCCCAACCGTCCGTATCGAATTTCCAAAGATACGAGCGGCGGGTACGGCACCGCCAACCGCTTTGGAGATGGCTGGATAAGCCGCGCGATCACATGGCTGTTCGCCAACGAGGTCGATTGGCCGCCATTGTATTGCGTGTACACGGCGGGGGTCCTGCGGGATCAGGGCCACGACGTGACCTATGCGCGGGATTGGCTGGAAGGCGAGAGTTTCGATCTCTGCCTGGTGACATCATCTATCGTCTGCCACGAGACCGAGTTGGAAGCCATCCACGAAGTTGCCGATCGTGGAGTTCCGGTCGGCGTCATCGGGCCCTTCGCGATGACGTTGCCGTCACCTTACCTTGCGGGTGGCGCATTCGTGATCCAGGGAGAACCGGAAATGTTCTTCATGGAACATCCCCTCAACGAGGACAGCCTCGGGACCTTAAAGGGCGTCCTTCCGGCCGCTCCTTCCACGTCCTTGGATGATCTGCCGTTGCCAGCGTGGGACATTGTTTTTTCCGTCACCCCGCCCCGGTTCGGGCTTCTCGGGGGGAAAGAAACCGTTCTGCCCATCGCCGCCAGCCGCGGTTGTCCCTATTCGTGCATGAACTATTGCACCTATCCCCTCCAGCAGGGCCGGAAGGTCCGCACCCGCGCGCCCGAGAAGATCGTCGAGGAAATGATCCACTGGCAGGACACGCTCGGCGTTTCCTATTTCATCTTCCGCGACCCGGTGTTTGCCATTAACCCGAAACACGCCCATGCCCTGAGCGACGCCATAGGGGCTAGCGGCCGGAAATTCCGTTTCACCGTGGAAGCCCATTTAAGGAACATGGAACCGGATCTTGCCAAGCGTCTCAGGGACGCGGGCATGGACATGGTCAAGGTTGGCATCGAAACGGTCAATCCCGAGGCGCTGAATTCGGCCAAACGAATTTCCATGGAAAGCGATGAACAGGGACAGCGCATCGCCCTGTTGGAGACCATGGGCATCAAGGTGACGTGCCATTACATCCTGGCCATGCCGGGGGAAAGTCTCGAGACTTGGAAGACAACCCTCCGTTATGCCCGGCGCCTCAACACGTTGTTCGCCCAGATCAGCGTCTTCACACCCTATCCCGGGACGCCGGCGTACGCCGAGTTCGAGGACCGCATCCTGGTCGACCATTTTGAGACCTTCACCCAGTACGATCTGGTGTTCCGCCACGAAAACCTGACACCCGGTGACGTGCGAAATATGCTCAGCGATTCCTACCGCGATTACTATCTGCGTCCGTCCTGGGTTTTCAAATACCTACGCACACTGTTCGCTGGCGCCAGTTATAAAAAAAGCTATGGAATTCTTGGTAAGTAGCTCCATAACAGTTATAAACTGGAGCAGATCGGCGTAAGCCTGATCACATGTCGGCCGATAACGGAGCGCCAATGGCTACTATCCTTTTGATCAATCCGTCGTACGACCCCACCTACGGGGGAACCAAGGGCGGCATCACGAATCCCGTTTTTCCGACCCTCGGCCTCGCCACCATCGCGGCCGTGGCAAGGCAACAAGGTCACCGGGTGCATATACTGGATATGTCCTGGCGCCCATACGATTTTTCGCTTGTCCAGTCCAAGATTCGCGACATCAAGCCGGACGTGGTCGGGATCACCGCGACGACGCCGCTGATGAACCAGGTGCGCGACCTCAGCCTGCTGGTCAAGGACATCTCGAAAGACATCGCGGTGGTCGCTGGCGGCCCTCATGTCACCGCGCTTCCCGAGGAAACGCTGAGCGAATCCCTGTTGGACGCCGTGTTTCTGGGTGAGGCCGACTATTCGTTCGCCAATTATTGCGATGGCGCGGACCCAGTCGACGTCAAGAACATCTGCTACCGCTCGGGCGATGATTTCGTCCGCACGGCACGGGAGTCCCTTATTGGTAATCTCGACGATCTGCCGATGCCAGCCTGGGATCTTTACCACATCAAAGACTACCACCGGATACCCCGGCTTCTGGTCAAACGGCTTCCGGCGGCCGTTGCGGAGTTTTCGCGCGGTTGCGTGTTCCAGTGCAACTTCTGCGCCTCCAAGACCACCCTGGGGCAGGGATACCGGAAGAAATCTCCCGAGCGTTGCGCCGAGGAAGTACGTCAGATGCACGCGCTGGGTTTCCGCGAGTTCTGGTTGGCAGACGACATTTTTACGTCGGATAACGCGTGGGCGATTTCCGTTTGCGAAGCCATTGCGAAAGCCGGTGTCGACATAGTGTGGACGTGCACCAACGGCATACGGGTCGAGAGCGCCGACGAGCGATTGTTCCAATCCCTCAGGAAGGCCGGGTGCTACCGTGTCTCCTTCGGATTCGAGAGCGGTAACAACGAAATCCTCGAAAAATTCGGCAAGGGCGGCCAGGCCACCATCGAACAGGGCCGGGAGGCGGTCCGCATGGCCCGCTCAGCGGGCCTGGACACCGCGGGCACGATGCTCTTGGGTCTTTCCGACGACACCGAGGAAACGATGATGGATACCATCGATTACGCCCGCCGCCTGCCCCTCGACATGATGAAGTTCGGCATCACCATTGCCTTCCCGGGCACGCGGATGTTCACCGATTACGCACACCAGGGATTGATCCGCTCTTTCGATTGGGACAAGTACTTCATCTACACCAACGAGCCCTTGTTCGCACATCCCAACTTGAGCCACGAGAAAGTCACCGAATATCAGGACATCGCATTCAAGAAGGCCATTCTCTATAACCCGCGTTTCATCATTCGCCGCATCTTGCGCGGCCTTAAAACAGGCGAGTTCTTCTGGGATATGTTATATGCAATTAAGTTTTTCGCCTTGCCGGCTTCCCGGGCGGCAAGGGAATCCCGCTATTACGCCAAGGGCCGCTGGCCCGAATACGATTTCGAGGGCAGCACGATGAAGGATACGCCCATTCTCGTGGCGCGAAAACGGGACGCCCATTCAACGACGCCAGCCGTGGACATCTTGGCATCGGCCGAGAGCCGTGCCGACAATCTTGACCGCACAGTCGGGGTGTGACGACGCCAATCGGTGGTGCTCGCCCGCCGGGCGCCACGCCAATTGCCAATCTTTCCAAAAGCCTCTAGGAATGACGCGTGCTGGCGGGCAGCCGGCAGTGGTATGAACTGCTCCCTCGGGTAAGAAAAATTGCACCATGTCCTTCGACCGTGTCTCGATCATAATTCCATGTTTCAACGAAGAATCGACCCTCGAAACATTGGTCGGCCGGATTCTCGACGCCGACATCTGCGGGCTTGGGCTGGAAGTCGTCATCGTCGACGACGGGTCCGAGGACGGTTCCTTTGACAAGGCCGTTCAACTCGCCAACGGCAACCCGAACATCAACACGGCGCGGCACGAAACCAACCGTGGAAAAGGCGCCGCCGTCAGGACGGGATTCGGCATGGCAACCGGTGACATCGTCATCATCCAGGACGCGGATTTGGAATACGACCCGGGTGATTACCCGAAACTTCTGCACCCGATTCTCAATGGGTCGGCGGACGTCGTTTACGGATCCCGTTTCCGCGGCGTCGAAAGCCAGCGCGTGCTCTTTTTCTGGCACAGTATCGGCAACAGGTTTCTGACGCTATTGTCCAATATGATGACCGATCTGAACCTGACGGACATGGAAACCTGTTACAAGGTTTTCCGCGGCGACATCCTGGACAGAATTTTGCTCAACGAGGATCGCTTCGGCTTCGATCCTGAGATCACAGCCAAGGTCAGCCATCTCAGGCCCGCACCCCGGATCTTCGAGGTCGGCATTAGATACTCGGGACGAACCTACGACGAGGGAAAGAAAATCGGCTGGCGGGATGGTTTTGTCGTTATCGTCAGCATTCTCCGTTACAACTTGTTCCGTTGACACTTGTTGGCCTGAAGTTGCATCAATGATTAGCGTTACTGTCCTCATCGCTGCCTACAATGAGGAAGCGACGATTTTGAAATTGCTCGGCCGCGTTGCGGATCAGACGATCGAGGGCGTTTGGCTTGAGGTCGTGGTCATTGATGACGGCTCCACGGACAACACCGTCGAGCTTCTCGAACGGAACCCAGCGCTTTACGCGAAGCTGATCAAGCGACCCCGAAACGGCGGCAAGGGGGCCGCTGTCAGGGACGGGCTCCGGGAAGCGACAGGCGATTACGTGCTGTTTCAGGACGCCGACCTGGAATATGACCCGGCGGATTACGCGAGTCTCTTGAAGCCGGTCCTTGATTTCGATGCCGATATCGTCATGGGCAGTCGGCTTGTGGCGTCGCCGTGCACGCGGGTCTCGTATTTCTGGCACAAGGTCGGGAACCGCCTGATCACCTTCGTGTTCAATATTCTCAACAACACCACGTTCACCGATGTCTATTCGTGCTATTTGCTGTACCGGTGCGACCTGGTGGACCCCAAGGATTTGGTCGCCGAGGGCTGGGAGCAGCACGCGGAAATCCTCAGCCGGGTCGTCGCCAAGGCTACGAAAATGTATGAGGTGCCGATCAGCTATTACGGCCGTACCTACGACGAAGGCAAGAAGATCATGGCCCGCCATGCTATTGCCGTGTTTTGGACCATCCTGGTCCGCCGTCTTTACCGTTAACCAGTTTCGGAGGCCATCATAGGTAAAATCGACATCGACCCGCTGACAGAGGAAGAAAAGGCGTCCTGGCCTAGGGAACCCAAGATCACCTTGGAAAAGCCGTTCGTCGACGGTCGCGGGGTTGTTCAGCCGCTGATCGACGAAATGATGAAAAGCGCAGTGATGATCACCTCGAAAAAGGGCTCGCTCCGCGCCAACCACTATCACAAGACCGACTGGCACTATTGTTACGTGATTTCGGGATGCATCGAATATTACCACCGCCCCACCGGCAGC
>CAZQZB010000059.1:0-8823 GCA_964597695.1 uncultured Thalassospiraceae bacterium
TCGGCGATGGCAGCGGCGATCTCGCCGGCAGGGCGGATGACAAAGTCCCGGTCCTGATCCATCAACCCGGTATAGGGAAGGCTCACGCTTCCCGGGATGTGGCCAGCCCTGGTGGCCGGGCGGGGCTCCGGTGCCGTCCCCTCAAACCGTTCCGGGCTGCGGGCGTCGGCCACATGCTCGGCGCCGGTTTCGATGTTGGCCAATAGTTGCTCGGCGCTGCGCACCAGAGACGAGTCCATAATGGCCGTGAAGACGGCTTCGGCCGGGGCGGTGGTTCCAGACTCCGTCATCCTCCCCTCGGCCAGCCATTTGGGCAGGCCGCCGTTCAGCACAGCCACTTTTTCGTGGCCGAAGACCCGGAACATCCACCATGCCCTGGCCGCCGCCAAGGCGCCGCCGTTGGCATCGTAGGCGACGACATGATCACCGTTGCCGATGCCGAGCGCACCTACCTTGGCCGAAAACTTATCCGCACTGGGAAGCATATGGGGTAGGTCAGTAGAACTATCCGCGATGTCGTCGATGTCGAAAAATAAGGCGCCGGGGATATGGCAGGCGGCAAATTCGGCCTCGGCGTCGCGTTCGGCAGCGGGCAGGAAATAGGTAGCGTCAATGACGCGTACCCCCTGCGCGTCGAGGTTTTCGGACAACCACTCGGCGTCAACCAGTGCCTCCGGTTTGGCGTAATCCATGACCGTTTGACCTATTCCAGCCAGTCCGGAACCGGCAGGCCTTTCTCCTTGAGAAACGCCGGATTGAAAAGCTTACTTTGATAACGGGTACCGTAATCGCAGAGGATGGTGACGATGGTGTATCCGGGGCCCATTTTCTTGGCCATTCTGACGGCGCCGGCGATGTTGATGCCGCTGGAAGCGCCCAGGCAAAGGCCTTCATATTTCAACAGGTCGAACACGTATAGCAAGGCCTCGGCGTCGGTAATTTGAAATGGCTCATCCACCTGGACGCCTTCCAGGTTGCCGGTGATCCTCCCCTGGCCGATGCCTTCGGCGATCGATTCCCCCTCGCCCTTCAGTTCGCCGGTGGTGTAATAGCTGTACATGCTTGCGCCCAAGGGATCGGCGATGCCAATTTGGACGTCAGCGCTTTTTTCCTTCATGAACATGGAAACGCCGGCCAGGGTACCGCCGGTACCGATGGCACAGATGAATCCATCTACTTTGCCATCGGTCTGTTCCCATATCTCGGGTCCCGTACCTTCCAAGTGGGCCCGGCGGTTGGCAGTGTTGTCCCACTGGTTGGCGTAAAGGACGCCGTTGGATTCCGTTTTCGACATTTTCTCGGCCAGCCTTTCGGCGACGTGGACATAGTTGCCCGGATCCGTGTACGGAGCGGCGGGAACCTCTTCAAGTTCGGCCCCGCAAAGCCGAAGCATGTCCTTCTTTTCCTGGCTTTGGGTCTCTGGAATCACGATCAGGGTACGGTAGCCGCGGGCATTGCCGCAAAGGGCCAGTCCTATTCCGGTATTGCCGGCCGTTCCCTCGACGATCAAGCCGCCGGGCTTAAGCGCGCCACGCTCTTCGGCGTCCTTGATGATGAACAGGGCCGCGCGGTCCTTCACCGAGTTGCCGGGGTTGAGGAATTCTGCCTTACCGAGGATATCGCAGCCGGTCTCTTCGGAAGCACGGCGAAGCCGGATCAGCGGCGTGTTGCCGACCGCTTCAGCGAAGCCGTCGCGGACATTCATGGTTTTTTATCCGTAAATTTATTGGACGTTTACAATTCCCGAAGATAACGGCGGCCCAGGCGGCGATCAAGCACCCTTGGGTCTTATGATACCTAAGGATTCCGCCACCGGGCGCGGAGGCTTTCATGATTGGCGCGGAACCACTGAAGCAAAATGATGGTCATGGCGTTGATGATCCGGCCCTCGTCCAGCCATTTGAAAGAGTCCGTGGCTGCAAGGGAGAAGACGCGGATATTTTCGTGTTCATCGGTTATACCGAAGATACCTTCGGCATCGGTAGCATCGACACGCCCGCAAAACCCAAAGACGGACTCGGAAGTGCCGCCCGGGCTGGCTAGGTAATGACAAACGGGGATGATTTCGCTGATCGCGCAGCCGGTCTCTTCGATGGACTCGCGCCTGGCTACATCCTCGGGAATTTCACCCTTTTCAATGATGCCGGCGACGCATTCCACGAGCCACGGCGAGAACTGATCGTCGAACCACTCGGATTCAAACACCACGTAGGCCCCAGGCCGGAACTGTTCGATCAAAACAACTCTGTCCAAGTCGGGGTCGTATAACAACGCTCCCACGGCGTGTCCCCGTTCAAAAATCTCACGGGTCATTTCGCCGCTCCAGCCGCCCTCGAACAGGCGGTGTTTCAGGCGGTAACGGTCGAGCTTGAAAAAACCTGAATAGGGGGTGGTTTTTTCGATGACTTTAACGTCATCCGGTGTCAAGGAGGGGGTCGGTTGGGTGCTCATCATACCTCGTCAGTGAAATGGACGTTAGGCCGTCGTTTTACGATTCACGCCTACAAGCGACGCTGTGCAACGAGCCGTCGTGCACGCTACAAAATGTTCAATAATACGATCCTGTTTTGCCTTGCTTAACAGACTCTTTCTCATGCCATCCCTCATAACACCTTATGGCGTTATCCGAGACAGCCCATAAATAAATTATGACAGTTATGAGCTGACGGCATGCCCGACCGGTGACAAAACTGGTTCAGGTTCCAAGGCACCCTATAATGAAGCCGACATGGCCGACAACGTCCTTCTCACCGTTAACGAAATGTATGAGGCCGATGCCGCCGCCGTTGCCGGCGGGGTAGCTTCCCTTGACCTGATGGAAGCTGCAGGCGAGGCCATCACCGCTGCAATCCAGGACCGATGGGAGTCCCGGCCGGTGGCCGTCCTCTGCGGCCCCGGCAACAACGGCGGCGACGGTTTCGTTACCGCTCGACTTTTAGCCGAAGCCGGCTGGCCGGTGCGCCTGGCGTTGTTGGGGGCGCCGGATAAGTTGACCGGCGACGCCGCTGTCAACGCCGGCAAGTGGCCGGGCGAAGTAGAAGAACTGGCCCCCGAAGTCCTCGACGGCCAACCGTTGGTGGTTGACGCGCTTTTCGGAGCCGGCCTGGCGCGCCCGGTGGAGGGCAGGGCGCTTGTGGTTGTCGAGGACATCAACGGCCGCAAGCTCGATTGCGTCGCCGTTGATATTCCGAGCGGCGTTCATGGTGATAGCGGCGAGATCGTGAGGGGCGAGAAAGGGGGCGGCGCCCCCCAGGCTACCGTCACTGTCACTTTCTTTCGGCCTAAGCCAGGCCATTTCCTGTTGCCGGGGCGCGGGCTTGCCGGGGATCTGGTGGTCGCCGACATCGGCATTCCCGAAACCGTTTTGGCCGGTATCGGCCCCCGGACCCGGGTTAACGGACCCGAGCTTTGGATCGCCGGGTTCCCGTGGCCAGACGCCGAAACCCACAAATACACCCGTGGCCACGCCGTCGTCGGCGGCGGATCGGAAATGACCGGCGCCGCCAGGCTAGCGGCGATGGGGGCCAGGCGTTTGGGCGCCGGGCTAGTCACCATCGCTTCGCCGCCCAGCGCGTTCGTCATCTATGCTGCCGAAGAACCGGGGACGCTGGTCAAGGCGGTCGAAGACATCGCCGGATTCCGCGACCTGCTGGGCGATGCCAGAAAAAACGCCGTTCTCGTCGGGCCTGGCGCCGGGATATCGGCTGATACACGTGACAAGGTCCTTGCCGCTCTGGAGACGGGAAAGGCGTCGGTTGTCGATGCCGACGGGCTGAGCGTTTTCGCCGACGACCCCGATAGCCTGTTCATAGCCGCCAAGGGGCCTTGCCTCCTGACTCCCCACGAGGGCGAATTCAAACGGCTTTTTTCTATAGAGGGCGACAAGCTGTTGCGGGCGCGAAACGCCGCCCAACAGTCGGGCACGGTGGTGCTACTCAAGGGCCCCGATACGGTGATCGCAGCGCCGGACGGCGGGGGGAATGCCAGGGAGAAGGCAAGGGCCGTCATCAACGCCACCGGGTCGCCCGACTTGGCCACCGCCGGTTCTGGCGACGTGCTGGCGGGCATGGCCCTTGGCCTGCTGACCCAGGGCATGGAGGTTTTCGACGCCGCCTGTGCCTCGGCCTGGCTTCACGGCATCCTGGCCGAACGAATTGGATTGGGCCTGATCGCCGAGGATTTGCCCGCCGGGCTGCCCGGGGTGTTGCAGGAACTAAGGAAGAAGGACCCTTTGAGTTGAATTTCGCCGTTGACGGACTGATATTGGGCCCATGAACGATCAAGTTGACCAGACTGCCCAGGCCGATAAGAAAGAATCCGGCTTTCTTGACCGCACGTTGCGCAACTTGAAAAGCGCGTGGCAGACGATCGCCGGATCGTCCTATGACACCACGGCGGCCAGTTCTCGCCCGGACCTCCCTGACGAGGATAGGAAACTGCTTAGGGAACAAATGCGGGCATGTCTGGAAACCAGGGGTGGCGAGGTTTCCGCCCGGGCCCGAGCGGCGGCACTTGGCCATGTCTACTTGGCGTTGGACGAGACGGGCCGCGAGCGGTTTCTGAGGGTTCTCGCCTATGATTTCGATGTTGACCAGGAATCTCTCGATGCGGCCGTGGAGAAACTTCGCCTGGCCAAAAACGAAGATGCGCGACACCAGGCCCAGGCATTGTTGAGATGGGCACTCAAGGCGCCTCGGATTACTCTCCTGACTCAATTCAACGCGCTTCCCGATGGGGTCAAGTTCCTTGTCGACATACGGGCTGACCTTCTGGCCTTGGAATCGGACGATTCGGCAATACGGAGCCTGGAGCAGGACATGAGGGGTCTTCTGACCACTTGGTTCGACGTCGATTTCCTGGAACTCCGACGTATAACCTGGGACACCGCCTCGGCGGCGCTGTTAGAGAAATTGATCGCTTATGAGGCCGTTCACGCCATCGAGGGCTGGGACGACCTCAAGAACCGCCTCGATTCCGACCGCCGGTGCTTTGCCTATTTCCATCCCCGGATGCCAGATGAACCGTTGATCTTCGTCGAGGTGGCGCTGGTCAACGGCCTTGCCGACAATATCCAGGCCTTGTTGGACGAAAACGCGCCAGTGCAGGATCCGGCGGTCATGGATACGGCGATCTTCTATTCGATCTCGAATGCCCAACGGGGGTTGGCCGGCATCAGTTTCGGCAATTTCCTGATCAAAAGGGTCGCCGATACCCTGAGCGCCGAATTTAAGGGCCTCAAGACCTTCGCCACGCTATCCCCAGTTCTCGGTTTCGGAACATGGCTGGACCGGGCACTCAGCGAAAGCGGTTCAGAGCTGCTGACGGAGCGCGAACGCCAATCCTTAAGCGCCGTTACCGGTCAGGCGGAAGACGCCAACGGAACGCTGAGGGTTCTACTTGCCGATCTCCGGTGGCAAGACGACCGGACCAAGTCCGAGGCGATGCGCGGGCCTTTATTGCGCTTGTGCAGCCATTATCTCCTTAGAGAGAAGGGTCCGAACAAGCGCGCTTTCGATCCGGTGGCCCATTTCCACCTTTCCAATGGCGCCAGCATGGAACGCCTGAATTGGCGGGCGGACCTCTCAAAGAAAGGCACCGAGAATTCGGCCAGCATGATGGTAAACTATCTTTATGACCTGGGCCGGGTCGAGGACAACCACGAGGCCTATACCTCGACCGGCAAGATCAAGACGTCAGCCGCCATCACAAACCTTCTCAAAGGTTAGGCCGGGATTGGCCTCTGCCCCTTGGCACACCCCCCTCAGTACCGCCGGCCGCGATCTTCGCCGGCGCATTGACAGCCGTAGTTCATCGTATAAAGTTCTGCCCCCCCGGCCATTGCCGGAGGCGGAAATCCAGGAATGGGCGGGCGTGGTGGAATTGGTAGACACGCAGGCTTTAGGTGCCTGTGACGGAAGTCGTGGGGGTTCGAGTCCCTCCGCCCGCACCAAATGTTTGTCCGAATGGGACCCCTGCGATATACACGAATAGACCGTCCGTAAACAAAACCAAGGGTCGCCGGTCCGGTGGATTTTCCAGGTCTTGTCCGAACCCACCCAGGTAGGAGATTCATGCAGGTTACGGAAACAAAATCCGAGGGCTTGAGCCGCGAATACAAGGTCGCCCTACCGGCGAAAGAAATCGAGGATAAAATCAGCCACCGCCTGAAGGAATTGGCGCGAACCGCGCAGTTGCCCGGTTTCCGCCCCGGCAAGGTTCCGGTGTCGCTGCTGCGCAAGAAATACGGGCCTTCGGTGATGGGCGAGATACTGGAGCGCGCAGTCAACGATTCGTCCCAACAAGCCATATCCGAAAAAGGGCTTCGGCCGGCCATGAAGCCGGAAATCGAGATCACCTCGTTCGAGGACGGCGGCGACCTGGAATATACCCTTGCCATCGAAATTTTTCCGGATATCAAGCCAACCGACTTTTCAACTATCAAGCTCGAGCGACGCGTGCGCGATGGCGGCGAGGCCGAGATCGACAAAACCTTGGCCGAAATTGCCGCGGCCCATGGGACATCATCGCCGGCAAAGGAAAAACGAAAGACCCAATTGGGCGATGGATTGGTCATCGATTTCGTTGGACGGGTCGACGGTAATGAGTTCGCTGGGGGGAAGGCCGAGGGCTATGAACTGACGCTCGGATCGGGCACCTTCATTCCCGGTTTCGAAGAACAGCTAACCGGTCTCGAAGTCGGGGACGACATCGTGGTCAAGGTGAAGTTCCCAGAATCTTACGGCGTCGCCGAACTTTCCGGCAAGGACGCGGTTTTCGACGTGAGCGTGAAGGAGTTGCGGAAAACGGTGCCGTCGGCGATCGACGACGAGCTGGCCAAGAAACTTGGCAAGGAAAACCTGGACGCGTTGAAAAATTCTATTAAGGAGGAACACGAACGGGAATTCGACAATATGTCGCGGTTGATGCTGAAACGGTCGCTCTTGGACGCGCTTTCAGAAACCTATGACTTCGAGGTCCCGGACAGGCTCCTGGAACGGGAGTTCGAAATCATCTGGAATCAGTTCGAGGAACAACGGAAAAAGGCCAAAGAATCGGACGCGCTCTTCGAAGAAAACAAGACCAATGAAGAACATAGAAAGGAGTTTCAGGGAATCGCCGAACGGCGGGTTCGTTTGGGCCTTTTGATGTCCGAAGTCGGACGTGCCAACAATCTCCAGATCAGCCAGGAAGACCTGAACCGTCAACTCATGGCCGAAGCGAGGCGACACCCCGGGCACGAAAAAGAGGTGATGGAGAAATACAAAAACAACCCCGAAGCCATGGAAAGCCTGAGCGCGCCAATATACGAGGAGAAAGTCGTCGATTTCATCCTCGAACGGGTCTCCATCACCGAGAAAAAAGCAACCATGGAAGAGCTTTTGAAAGCCATGGCCGAAGATGCCAATGACGCCAAACCGAAGACGAAAAAGGCCAAAATCAAGGCCAAGCCCGCCGCCAAAACGAAGTCAAAGTCACCGTCCGGGTCAAAGGCAAAAAGCAAGCCGGCCAAAAAAACCGCCCCCAAAGTCGCCAAGGATGACAAATAACATCGTCCTTCGGGATCAACGAGGAACCCGCGTCAATGAGTGATCCGCTTGATACATATATTAGCAACCTTATCCCCATGGTGGTCGAGACGACCAACCGGGGAGAGCGCGCCTACGATATTTTTTCGCGTCTGTTGAAGGAGCGCATCATCTTCGTCACCGGCGGCGTCGACGATCACGTTGCCAGCCTGGTGTGCGCACAATTGCTGTATCTGGAATCCGAAAACCCGAACAAGGATATTGCCTTTTATATCAATTCGCCGGGTGGCGTGGTGACGGCGGGGTTGGCGATTTACGACACCTTGCATTACATCCGCCCAAAGGTCTCCACCGTCTGTATCGGCCAGGCGGCCTCGATGGGATCGCTGCTTTTGTGTTCCGGCACCAAGGGCAAGCGTTACGCGCTACCGAATTCCAGAATCATGATGCACCAGCCTTCCGGCGGCACCCAAGGGCAGGCCGCCGATATCGAAATTCAGGCCCGCGAGATCCTAAAGTTACGCGAGCGCCTCAACGCTATCTATGCCGTACACACCGGCCAAAAGTTGGAGGTTATCGAGGAAGCCGTTGACCGGGACCGTTTTATGAGCCCCGAAGACGCGCTTGAATTCGGCCTCATTGACGAGATTGTCGTTGAACGGCCGCCTTTGGACGACGATGACGACGATTCGGATGGGAAGGACGGAAATAAGAATTTGGATGAAGATTAAGGATACGACAACGTTTTTCGAGTAATTATTCGGGACAATGAAGAACAGGTGGATACTTGGTTCGTCGCCTTATCGCCTAGACTGGAGGCGGGCAAAGACCTTCCAAAGGTCCGGTTTCTGGTTATTTGGGGATTGTGTGCCCCGATGCACTGTGGGTAACATGATGGGAATGGGGAGCCGGTTTACCGAACGGAGTATACATGAGTAAATCCACCGGCGGCGATTCAAAAAATACCCTCTACTGCTCCTTCTGCGGCAAAAGCCAGCACGAAGTACGGAAGCTCATTGCCGGGCCGACCGTCTTCATCTGCGATGAATGCGTCGAGTTGTGCATGGATATCATCCGCGAAGAGCACAAAACAAATCTGATTAAATCCGGCGACGGAGTTCCCAGCCCGAGCGATATCTGCACCGTCCTCAACGATTATGTGATTGGTCAGGACCATTCGAAAAAGGTGCTCTCGGTCGCCGTCCACAATCACTACAAGCGCCTTAACCACCGCTCCAAAAACAACGATGTCGAACTGGCCAAATCCAACATCCTGCTGATCGGGCCGACCGGGTGC
>CAZQZB010000060.1:0-8254 GCA_964597695.1 uncultured Thalassospiraceae bacterium
TCCGTGACGTGATCATCGTGGTGGATAGCAACACGCCGACGACTTCGCTCGTCAGTGTGTTGACAAACGCCAGCGGTGTGGTCGATGTTTCCGATGGCCTGGCTATCACGGAGGCTGACGCCGACTAAATGGTGAGAGAGGAACGAGGGGTGGTGGCGTTCGCGCCACCCCTCCGACCTTTTAAAAGGGATATCTCCATAGATGCGAACGACATTAAAAGTTCGATTCACGGATATCGATGTGCAAGGGCACGCCAATCATACCGCGTATGTAGAGTGGATCGGTTTCGCTCGGGTGAAACTGATCGACGAGTTGGTGGATCAATCCGGCCTGACCGATATCGATCACGTTCTGGCGCGCCTGTCTGTCGATTTTAACGCCAAAGTATTTTACCCCGGCACCGTCGAGGTTACCGGCGGGATCGTGCATGTCGGCGGTAAGTCGATGAAGACGAATTTCTGCGTCCACCAGGAAGACAGTCTCGTGGCGACGGCTGAATGCGTGAACATCTTCTTCAACAAGGTTTCGACTAGATCTGTGAGGATACCCGACGAGTTGCGGTGCCTGCTGGAAGATAAAAAACACGGCGTCCCCTTTAACCAACCAGGAGTTCTCCATGGCTAAGTCCGATCCGAGTGCTTTCGAGTATATAAACCGGCTTAAATTCGCCTCGACCCTGCGCTATTCCACTCAGCACGCACCGGCGCTGCTGCTCGAGGACAACTATTTTCACAATTGCGCCGCCGCCTACCTGGACCCTGGCGACGAGATAGACGTCATTTGTTTTCACGATGATGGCGCGTGGACCAAGGGCACCTTGGAAGTCCGCGAACGGACTAAGCTATGTACCGTTGTCGCCCTGCTTACCCCTTGGCGCCGCGTCAAGTCCAGTGCCGCTCGTTCCATGAACGCCGTCCACAAGGGGTTCGGCAAGTGGACGGTGCTCGATGACGCCGGCGTCGAGGTCGCCAAGAACCTGACCAGGGAAGAGGCCAAATCGATGGCCTCGAAGAAGCGGGCCGCCTGAAGGCCTAACCGTTCGAATACCCAACCGCCAGCGTCGTGACGACGCCGGATCCCTTAGAAGGAGTGATAAGCAATGGCATCTGAAGTCGGCATTGCCAACGCTGCTCTACAGTTGATCAAGAATTCGAAGCAGATCACCTCGATCGAGCAGGGCACCAAGGAAGCCAACGCCGTCGAGGTTATATTCACAGAACTTCGTGACGCCATGCTCGAGACCCACAACTGGAACTTCGCCGTCAAGAGGGTGAAGCTGGGGCAACTCTCCGCCACCCCGGCCTTCGAGTGGAAGTACGGCTACGAGCTGCCGGCGGACTTTCTGCGTGTGGTTTCGGTCCATAATAATTCCAGCGGCCGCGACCGTATCCCCTATAAGATCGAGGGCGGCCAGATCAATTCCGACGCCGCCGACCTGTATCTCCGTTACGTCTCTCGGGTTACTGACCCCAACCTGATGCCGGCGGCCTTTCGTCTGGCGTTCTCTAAACTGTTGGCGTCACGCCTAGCCGTTACGCTCTCGGGTTCGGCGTCGTTGTCGAAGGAGATGTACGACCAGTACATCTCCGAAGATCTCCCATCCGCAAAATCAGCCGATTCCATCCAGGACTTCGCCGACCAATTGCCGGAGTCCGAATGGATCGGGGTCCGCTCCGGGCAGCGTCACTTCTACGAGCCCGGGGACCCGCCCTCTTAGATCATGCCGAGAATCAACCCCCTCAAGGAATCGTTCAACGCCGGCGAATTCGGCGAGCGGATGCACGGCCGCGTCCAGTTCGACAAGTACGTCAACGCCGGCTCCGTCTACCAGAACATCCTCCCCATCCCACAGGGCGGCTACGCCCACCGTCCCGGCTGGCGGTACATCGCCGACGCCAAGAGCGCCTCGGTGCGGCCGTGGCTGGTGCAGTTTATTTTCTCGACGACCCAGGCGTACTGCCTGGAATTTGGGGCCAACGCGGTTAGGTTCTATCGTGATCAAGGGCAGATTTCCGCCAACAACGTGTCGGGATCTATTACCGATGGCGGCTTTGCCAGCGGTATATCGAGCTGGACCGACGATTCGAATGGCTCTGGTGCGATCGCCCATGATTCGTCTAACAACGACATGGAACTTCGCACCGGCACATCCGGTAACGAGGCGATCGCCACCTACGCTATCACCACTTCCGACACCGGCACCGAATACACACTCAAGTTCCAGGTCAAATCGGACCCCGGCGACGTCGTCACCGTGCGTGTCGGCACGGCATCGGGCGGCGCCAGTCAGAACTTGTTGGCCGATGCCAAGAAGTACACCGGGTATCATACCATCACCTTTACCCCAACCGGCTCGACGACCTATTTCTCGATCCAGAACAATATGATTTCGAAGACGGTCACCATCGATAACGTCGATATCATCGACAACGCCGCCGTCGAGTTGGTCACCCCGTGGTCGGAAAGCGATCTTCCGGACCTTAGCTACGCTCAGTCCGCGGACGTGCTGTATTTCTGTATCGGCGGCGCCACCCGGGCATACCGTCTGGAACGCTACGGCCATTCGTCCTGGTCGCTGATCGACATCCTGTTCGAGGACGGTCCCTGGCTCAATCAGAACCCATCGACCGGATCGACCTTGACCCTGTCTGCGACTACCGGCAACGGCATCACCGTGACCGCGTCCGCCGTTGACGGCATTAACGACGACGCCGGGTTTCGGGCGACCGACGTCGGACGGCTTATCCGCTGGGAAGATGCCGCCAACAAGTGGACATGGCTACAGATAACCGCCTTCACCGACACCACCCACGTCACCGCCGACATCAAGGGCGACGCCGCTTCGGCGACGACGGCGACGGCGGACTGGCGTCTCGGTAAATGGAACGATACAGACGGCTGGCCGGCGGTCGTCGGCTTCATCCAGCAGCGTCTCGGCTTCGCCAACAGTAACAAATTCCCGCAGTCGTTTTGGTTGTCGAAGTCCGGCGACATCGAGAACTTCGCCGACGAGGACGTCGAGGGAGCCGTTCAGGACGATAGCGCCATCGACTACACGTTCGCCGCCCTCCAGGTCAACACCATCCGATGGCTGGCGGCTCGAAAAAAGCCCATCATCGGGACTTCTGGCGGTAACTGGACGTTGCGTTCCGACGGCGCCATCCTGACACCTACGGATATCGCCGCCGACTTCGAAGTTTCCGGCGGTGTCGCCCGGATCCAACCGATCGAAGTACGCAACCGCCTTCTGTTCGCCCAGGCTCAGGCTCGTAAGCTCGTAGAATTCGCCGACGTTCTCCAGGAATCCGGTATCCAGGGGTTTGATAGCTTCGATCTGACCTTGCTTAATGACAGGGTTCTCGGCGGCGGCGTCACGCAGCTCGCCTACCAGCAGGAGCCGGATAGCATCGTCTGGACGGTGCGCGCCGATGGCCAGGTCCCGACACTGACTTACCAGCCCGAACAAAGTGTCATCGGTTGGGCCAGGCAGATTCATGGTGGCGCCTTTCAAGGTGGCGACGCGGTGATCGAAAGTATCGTCGCCATCCCCGGCCAGGACGGTACAGGCCAGGTCAAGAGCAGCGCCGGCCGCTATGAGATCTGGGCCGCCGTTAAGATGGATATCAACGGCTCGACGGTGCGTTACATCGAGGTCTTGGAGAAAACCTACGATGGTGACGCGGATCTTCAGGAAGACGCCTTCTACGTCGATTCCGGCCTGACCCTGGACAGCCCGAAGACGATCTCCGGGGCCACGGCCGCGGACCCGGTCGTTATCACGGCGACTGCCAACGGCTTCAGCGACGGCGACCTGGTCAGGATCGTCCGTGTCAAGGGCATGACGGAGCTCAACACCAATACCTACAAGATCTTCGAGAAGGCAACCAACAGCTTCGAGCTCGCCGCCGTCGACGGCACTACCGTCACTGCGGTTACTAGGGCCAATCCGGGAAGTGTGACCGCGGCGGGGCACGGTCTATCGACGAGCGACGAGGTCGCCTTTTTCGATATCGGCGGCATGACCCAGCTCAACGGCAACGGATACACCATTACCAAGGTCGACGCCAATACGTTTACCATCGGTGTCGACACGTCCGCGTTTACCACGTTCACGTCCGGCGGCACCGTTCATCTGGCGACCGACGGCACCGCGTTCACAGCCTATTCGGCCGCCGGCGAAGCCAGGGTCAAGGTGACAACGGTAACCGGTCTCAGCCACCTCGAGGCGGCGACGGTCAAGATTTTCGCCGATGGCGCCGTGCAGACGGACAAGACGGTCGCTTCCGGATCCATCACCCTGGACGCGGCGGCGTCGGTTGTCCATGTCGGACTCGAGTATGAACGCCGCTGGAAATCTCTCAAGCTGGCCTTCGGGGCGCCGGCCGGCACCGCCGTCGGTAAGCCGAAGAACATCAACGATATCATCCTGGTGCTGCTGGAGGCCGCCGATGGGGCGCTCTCTGTCGCCACCGAGGACGAGGACGGGGAGAACGCATTCACGGAGCTCGACCTGCGACCGGCGACCCAGATCGACGGTGACCCGGTTCCCTTCTTCACCGGGGAGAAGTCCCTCGGCATCATCGCCGGCTACGACACCGATCTGCGTTTGATCCTCAAGTCGACGTCGCCGACGCCGGCGACAGTCCTTGCGATCGCGCCGGAACTGGAAGTGACGGCTTGATCGAAGTGGTGCCGTTCGAGCGGGAACATCTGGACCGGCTCATCGACGTCCCCGATCAGCTCGGGGATCTAACGCCCCTGGGTGACCAGAAATCTATCGCCTTCACGGGCCTTATGAACGGGACCGTAATCGGGTGCGCCGGCGCGTTTCGCCTGTGGCCCGGCGTCGGCGAGGCCTGGGCGGCGTTTTCGGCGATGCCCCCCAAGCAGGCGAGGGCGTGCGTGTTCGAGGTCAAGAGACGCCTGCCGGGGTTTATGAGAGACGCCGGGTTCCACCGGCTACAGGCATCGGTGCTGGCCGAGCATATCAACGCCTGCCGCCTGGCGCGAGCCATCGGCCTCGAGTTCGAGGGTTTTATGAAAGCCTACGATTCTTCTAAAAACGACTACGTCAGATACGGAAAGGTTATGTGATATGTCCAATGGAGTAGCTTTTAAGGCATTTATGAAGGCGGCTGCGCCGTACTTAAGCGCGGGGAGTGCCCTCGTGAGCGCCGCTGGGGCCATAGGACAGGGAAAGGCGGCGCAAAACGCCGCCAACGTCCAGGCCCAATTGTACGAACGTCAGGCCCAGCGAGATCGCGAGATCGGTGCCCTCAACGCCAGGCGGCAACGAGAAGAAGCGGAACGCCTCGCCGGCACCCAGCGTGCCCTCTTGGGCTCCCAGGAGGGCGGGAGCGGCTCCGCTCTGCTCGTCCAGGAAGACCTGGGCGCCGAGGGTGAGTTCAATGCCCGCCTGGCCGAGGCCAACGCCGAGGCCGTGGCCAGCTCCAAGATGACGCAAGCGGTCCTCTCTCGCGCCGAGGGACGCGGCGCCCGGCAAGCCAGCTACTTCCGTGCCGGTACGGCCCTCCTCAAAGGCGCGTCGGCCTGGGCATAGACATGGCAACAAGGATGCCCACAGCGGCCGACATTACCAAAGTGAGTGGGGTGAGGATCCCCGACGTCCGCGTGTCTCCGGCCGCCTACGGCGCCGGTATCAGCGAGGCGGTCGGAGAGTTGGGAGGCGCCGCCTTCGCCGGCATCTTGAAAGTCCGTGATGAAGCCGAGCAGACCGAGGGGCAGGGGCTTCTTAATAAGATGTCTGAATATACTCGCCTCCTCGAGTTTGGTGATGGCAAGGATGAGCAAGCCGGGGGCATCAAGGGGTATCGCTCGATGGAAGGTCTAGAGGCGGTGAACCGGCGTGCCGAGTATGATGAACTTCTGGATAAGGAACGAACGCGCCTTACCGGGAAGGCGTCCAGCGACCGTGTGCGGCGCATGATCCAAGAAGGCATGAATGCACATTATTCCCGGGGCACCCAACTATTTGGAAGAAGGGCCATCGAGCAGCAGAAGGTCGTCACGGCCAACACACATACGCGATCCCTGGCGGAATTCCAGCAGAACGCGGCGGCGTATGCCAACAACAAGAGCATTCGCGAGCAGATGGCCCAAGGTGCATACAATGCTACCCATAGGTACAACGTCGGGAAACTCGGCGAGATAGCCGCCCACAGCATGGCCGAAGCCGAGGCGACGAAAGTCCATAAGAAAGTTGTAGAGGCTCTTCGTGGTATTCATCCGAAATTGGCGGAGGACTACCTCAATGCGTCGCAGGATACGAGTGTAACGAAGACGAAGCCCTACATGAGAATAGACGGGGACATATATAGGGAGTTGAAAGATAATCTCAGGCCACTCACCCTCGAGCGGCTCGGTCAGGATACCGTCGACGAGCTTATCTCCGGTAAGACTCGGATAAAGGGTTATCCGCAGGGGTTGAATCTTTCAAAGGCTAAGGATCTCGAGGCGGGGAGGGTGTATATACGGAAAACTTTTAGCGGTAAAAACGAAACGACGATCTTAGCGGAGTACAACAGGCGGGCCGAAGAGTCGGTAAGGAATACAAGGATATTGAAATCAGAGGCGGCGGCTAAGGCTTGGCTGCATATTTTTAAAGATAAGGGAGATCTCAGCGGGTTCGCTAATAAAGATCCGGAAGCGTTCGATCTCCTTTCCTCTGATATCACCTTAATGGCAAAGTTGTTAAACGCCGCCCGTGAAAGGAACGAGGCCGCTACTTTCCGGGCAACATCTGACGGTAAAACATTCAAGAAAATTGCTGGGGACCCGGACTTGCTGAGAAAGGTTAATCTCGATGGAGAACAGTCGAACCTGACAACAGGAGAACATGCTAAATTGGTTACCAAGCAAGTCGCGGCGCGAGCGAAGGTGGCGGCGGTGGAAGCAGGCAAGGGCACCATTTACACCCGTGCCGATACGTTGGTTACCAGATATGCGCCGAAGCCCGTGAGAAAGACAACCGCTTCGACGGAAATGCGTCAACTGCTCGCCGAAGCGCAGACGGACATGACCGTATGGATCAAGGAATACATAAAGGAAAACAAGAAGGAGCCCGGCGAGGAGGAACTTAAACGTCAGGCGCTGCGTTCTTGGCTCAAGATCTCGGCGGACCCCGAGAACACCGGGACGTGGGGCAGAGCGAAACAGGGGGAGGAGGAGATTGCAGTTTATAGTTTCCAACTCGAACAGTTGTCGCCGCAGCAGCGCGACGTGGCCCGCGTTCCCTACAAGCGGCTCTCATTCGAAACGAAAACCATGATCACCGAGGGGGCCAATCAGTGGCTTAAAGAGAATGGTTATCCGGGGGTCAAGGCCGTCGATATTTCTAATTCTCTGATGGAAGAACTCGCCGGCGCAATGGCGGTTAGTGATAGGGCGCGCGTCAGGCGTCTTATCCGTTCACTTGTGAGTAAATGATGAATCCACTCCTGGAACTCCTTAATCAGCCCGACCCCGAGCCGCCGGTAGGGCTCGAGCCGTCGGTGCAGATATTCGATGATGATGAAAGGGAACAGGAGAGGCCTGCCAATCCACTGACCCAACTCTTGGATAGTGGCCCCGATCCCGCGCAGGAACGTGCCATTCTCGACGTTAACGCCGGTAAGAATGCCGAAGAGGCCCGGCGCGATCGGGAGCTTTCGAAGAAATCTGGGCTGCCGGAGGAGGCGATCGAAGTCGATCGACAGGCTGTCGAGCGCCGTGTTACCGCTGACGACATTGACGCCAAGACCCGGAATTCACCAAAGACCCGTGAGCTTCTGCTCGATCCCAATATCGGCATCTCCGTCCAGGACGACGTCGATTCGATGATGGCTATAGAGGATGCTGCATCTGCGACAGCGGCTGCTTTCCGTGCCCTGCAAAGAGGTGGGTTACGGATTGCTCAAGGAGCTACTTATGCTTCCGCCGAAGAGTACAAGGAACAGGTAGAGGATGCCCAGCGATCGTATTGGGAGATTCTTTCTGATCAATCTCGAGGAGTCTGGATTCCCAATCCAATTGATATCGTATTAGCCGGGGAAAGGTTCATAACCTCCAGGTCGGATGTAGACGCCGAGGCGCTGTTCAAGGAACGCATGGCGCGGGTCGCCAAGTTGCGCGAAAAGATCGGTAAGCTGGACTTCTCGGAACCGGCGGCACGCGCTCAAAAGGCCATTATGACCGCCGGTAGGGATGGGTTGGGTTCCGCCATAGATGCCGCTATGAACGATCCGTGGGGTACGAT
>CAZQZB010000061.1:0-7967 GCA_964597695.1 uncultured Thalassospiraceae bacterium
GTAATCAGCTTCGGTTCGCAGCTCAACGCCATGGCGATCATGACACGCTGGCGCATGCCACCCGACAGGTGATGGGGGTAATGGTCAAGCCGCCTTTTCGGGTCGGAGATGCCGACCATTTCCAGAAGCTCCAGCGCCTTCTTGGATGCGTCCTCGTTGGAAATCGGGAAATGGGTGATCAGGGTCTCGGTCAACTGCTCACGGATTGACAGAACCGGATTGAGCGACGTCATCGGCTCCTGGAACACCATCGAGATGTCCTTGCCGCGGATGTCGCGCATGGCTTCTGCGTCCAGGTCCAAGAGTTCCCTGCCGTCGAAATTGATGCGGCCGTCGACGATCTTTCCCGGCGGCCACGGAATGAGGCGCAGGATCGAGAGCGCGCTGACCGATTTGCCACAGCCGGATTCACCGACCAGGGCCACGGTTTCGCCTTCGTCGACGGTATAGGAAATGCCGTCGACCGCTTTCACGGTGCCAGCGGAGGTGAAAAACTGCGTTTTCAGGTTCTTGATTTCGAGAAGTGTCGCCAAAATCCCCCCTTAGTTAGACTGTCTTATTATGGTTAGGGGAAAAACCTAGGGGCCTACATGACCCATGTCAATTCCCATTGCAGGGCTTAAAATAAAAATGGAGGGGCGTTTTCCATGGACATATTGTGTTGATCGGAACGGCGGCTGGGTTGATGATGAGCGCTGGAATTCAGCGTTTTTTTTTATGAATTTTTTTCCACCAAGGGGGGCCAGCAACCATGGCATCGGATCGATACAAATCAGGTCTCAATATCCGCAAGGAAGTGTTGGGCGAGGAGTACGTGGATGCTGCGTTCGCCAAGGCCGACGATTTTAATCGCGATTTCCAGGAAATGGTGACCGAATACTGCTGGGGCGGCAGTTGGGGCCGCGGCGTGTTGACCAAACAGCAAAGAAGCATGCTCAACCTCGGCATGCTGGCGGCCCTCAACCGGCCGCATGAGTTCAAGTTGCATTTCCTGGGCGCCCTGACCAACGGCGTCAGCCTGGAGGAAATCAGGGAAGTCCTGATCCAGATTGCCATTTATTGCGGCATCCCTGCAGGCGTCGAGGCCTTCCGCATCGCCCGCGAGGTGTTCAAGGAAGAAGGCATCGACGTGTCGCGCATGGACTCCGAAAGCCCGGGCTGATGGCGACCCGCCGCTTCGGTTTCGCCGGTCTCGGACAGATGGGCGGTCCCATGGCCGCCAATATGTCCGCCGCCGGGTTCGATCTCTCGGTCTATGACAAGGCCGGCACGGCCGAACGCGCGCCCGATGGTGCCAAACCGGCGGTGACCCTGGCCGAGTTGGCGGCGAACGCGGAAACCCTTTTCCTGAGCCTGCCGGACGGGGTGGCGACGCTTGCCGTGGCCGGGGAACTGGCGGCGATGGAGGACCGGGCAACCACCGTGGCCGTCGACCTTTCGACCATCGGCCTGGAGGCAGCCAAGGAAGCCGACGGCCTGCTTGGAAAGGCCGGCGTTACCTATGTCGATGCGCCGGTCTCAGGAGGCCAGTCGGGCGCGCGAGCCGGCACCATCACCGTCATGTGGGCGGGGCCGGCCGACGTGCTGGAAGCCCACCGCGACGTGATGAAGTCTATTGCCAAGAACCTTTTTCACGTCGGCCCAACGCCGGGCCAGGGACAGGCGATGAAACTGTTGAACAACTTCCTGTCCGCCACCGCCATGGCGGCGACGTCCGAAGCCGTAACCTTCGGCCTGTCGCAGAGCCTGGACATGAAAACCATTCTCGACGTGGTCAACGTCTCCTCAGGCCGGAACACGGCGACCAGCGACAAGTTCCCCAACCGGGTGCTCACCGGCACTTTCGATGCCGGGTTCAAGACCCGGCTTTTGACCAAGGACGTGCGGCTTTACCTGGAAAACGCCCAGGCTGCCGGCATCCCGTCAGACGTCGGGAACACCGTCGCCAGCCTGTGGCGGCGCTACGATGAGGCGATGGAGGATTCCGACTTCACCCGCATTTACGAATTCATCAGCCGCCAAGGCAGCCAAGAAGAAGGCGGCGCCTGAACCAGCCGCCGCCCGGGAAGTTCGGCCCCGGCTTAGTAGTCTTCATCCAAAAGCGGAAAGGCGCTCAACACATGGGGGGGCACGACCGGGTCCGCCGGATGCAGGTAGCTCCCGTCGAGCCCGTCGAAGCCCACCAGGCCCAAGAGCGCCAAACAGGTTCGAATCTCGACCTCAAGCAACTCCAAGGCGCGGACGATGCCCGCCTGACCTGCCGCCGCAATGCCAAGGCACTGAAGCCTGCCGATGCAGACCGCGTCGGCGCCGAGGGCCATGGCCTTGACCACGTCGGTACCCCGCATAATGCCGCCGTCGACCATGATCTCGGCCTTGCCCCCGGCTTTGGAGACTTCGGCGACGACCTCCGGAAGCACGTCGATGGCGCCCCGTCCGTGGTCGAGCTGTCGTCCGCCGTGATTGGAGACGTAAACCGCATCGACGCCCAATTCGACGGCCCGCCCTGCGTCCTCGGGCGTCGCGATACCCTTGATGATCAGCGGAATGTCATGGGTGTCCTTGAAGCGTTTGACGTCGTCCCAGTTGAAGCGTTCCTGGAAGACTTCGTTCTTGGCGCTTCTACGGCGGCCAGTGCTCTGATAGCGCTTGGCAATATCCCTTTCCCGCCGCCCGTAATGGTCCAGGTCCACGGTCAGGCAGAAGGCCCTGTATCCGGCGTCGATGGCGCGGCGAGCGAGGTCGTCGACCCAGACATCGTCGCCACGCACGTAAAGCTGATAAATCCGGTTCTCGCCCGGCGCCGCCTCGGCGACGGCCTCGAGCCCCGGCTCACAGACCGAGGACAAGAGGGAGGTAGTGTCGTATTCAGCCGCCGCCCTGGCCGCCGTTGCGCCGCCGCCCGGGGCCAGGTCCTGCATCGACCCGATAGGGCAAAGGACGACGGGAATGCGGAGCTTTTGCCCCAACAACGTGCCCGAGGGATCGAGATCGGAAACGTCCTCGAGCACCCGGGGCCTGAAGGCCAGGGAATCCAAGGCCTGGCGGTTACGCTTGACGGTGGTTTCCGTGTCGGCGCCGCCGATCAGGTAATCCCAGGCGTTGTCGTCGAGGTTGGCGCGCGCCGCTTTGACGATTTCGTGGAGCGTCGTGAAGCTGTCGGTGTCTTGCTTCATCCCCTCCTACCCGTGCAGAGGTCCCTTGGCGACGATGACGCCGTCGGCATCGGCATAGACGTAATCGCCTTCGTTAAAAACGACGCCACCGAAATAGAGCGCCACCCCGGCCTCGGCGATGCCGTCGTGGCGGGGCCTTTGCGGCGTCGTCCCGATCGCCTTGACCCCGAAGTCGAGATCGGCGAATTCGTGCTGGTCGCGGATGCAGCCGTTGTAGATCAACCCCTCCCAGCCGTGCTCCTTGGCCTCGGCGGCGATGTTGCCACCGCACAGCGCCCGGCGGCGCGAGCCCCGGCCATCGACGACCAGAACCTTGCCCTCGCCGCCCTGTTCCAGGATCTTGCGCACGCCCTTGTTGTCCTCGAAGGTGGCAAAGGTCACCACTTGGCCGTGGAAGTGGTCGCGCTTGGCGTAATCCCTGAACGGAATTTCGCACACCTGTACCGTGTCGCCGTGATCGTCGCAGATATCCGCGGTACGGATGATGTCGTCGCCTGCCGCCATTTTTCTTCCCCCCCTATCGGTTCCAAATTGGATATTTACCGGCCACCATAAGACACCCTATGGTGGGCCGCAATTCCGGCTGCCGCCCAAGCCAGAAAAGGCAGGGCAAGCCGCTCGACCCAAGGAGGGATTCCGTGAGCAAATTCGCCATCTTCGTCACCATCAAGCTAAAACCCGGGACCGCCGGCGACTTCCGCCCGCTGATCGAGGAAAACGCCAAGGCCGCCGTCCGTGACGAGCCCGAATGCCATCGGTTCCAGGTGCTGACCGCAGAGGACGACCCGGACACCTTCTTCTTTTATGAGGTCTATAAAGAGGCCTCGTCTTTGGACCGCCACCGCGAAACGCCCCATTACAAGAAATACGACGACGCCACCCAGGACATGATCGCCGAGCGCTCCATCCAGCGCTGTACCCTTATCGCCGGCTAGGGCGGATCGTGGTGGGTCGGCCGGCCAGGCCCGACGGTCGGCCAGGACTACCGGAAGGTTACGGCACCAGGATCATGGCGCCGGTGGTGTCGCGGCTTTCCAGGTCCCGGTGGGCGTCGGCGGTTTCACTGAGCGCATAACGCCCGGTGATATTCACCTTCGCGGTGCCGTCCCTGAGAACCTCGAAGATGGCGTCCGATGCCATTTCCAGGTCTTCCCGCTTGGCGATATAGGTGGCCAGCGTTGGCCTCGTTACGGTCAGCGACTTCTTATGCAGGTGCTGCAGGGGAAAGGGCTCCACCTGGCCAGACGCGGTGCCGAAGTTGACGGCGTGGCCCATGGGCCGGAGGCAATCCAGGGAGCCCATGAAAGTGTCGCGACCGACGGAGTCGTAGGCCACCGCCACCCCTTCGCCGCCGGTGATCTCCATGACCCGCTGGACAAAGTCCTCGCGTGTATAAACGATCGCATGGTCGCATCCCAACCCCTTGACCAGGTCGGCCTTGGCGTCGGTGCCGACGGTACCGATGATGGTGGCGCCCAAGGCCTTCGCCCACTGGCAGATGACCTGCCCGGCGCCGCCGGCGGCGGCATGAACCAGAACGGTCTCGCCCGGCTGGACCGGATAAATGCGCCTGAGCAGGTATTCCGCCGTCAGGGCGCGCAAAAAAGCCGCCGCCGCCAATTCGTCCGAAATATCGTCGGGCAGCCCAATCATGCGTTCGGCGGGGACGACCCTAGTCTCGGCGTAAGCCCCCTGAAGGCCCACATAGGTGACGCGGTCCCCCGTTTTTAGACCCTCCACGCCGGGGCCGGCCGCATCGACGACGCCGACCCCCTGCACGCCCAGAACCATGGGGAACGACACCTTGTGGCCGAATTGTCCAGTGCGGTGATAGGTATCGACGAAGTTGAGTCCGACGGCGGTTTGGCGGATCAAAACCTCGCCGGAACCGGGGTCTCTGACATCGGCGTCTTCCCACTTCAGGACTTCCGGCCCTCCATGCCCGTGGATTTGGATAACCTTGGTCATGGGGTTCAGTCGTCCGCCGGAGGCGCCTGGCAGACGTCTTCATAAGCGTGGCGCTTGGTCAGCCGGCCGACGTGCTCGAACACGTCCAGAGTCACCTCGTAGGCCGCCTTCGTGATCTCCACGTGCGGCGACCAACACCCCAGCCCCTGATAAAACTTGATGGTGGCCTCAAGTACCTCGATGTCGGTGTCGGGGAAAAATTGGGTTTCCGCCGCGGCGATATCGGCCGCCGGGGCTTCGTTGATGTAGGCCCGCGTCTTGCGGTAGGCATGCATGAAGGCCTTGGCCATGTCCCCTTCCAGCCATTCGCGGGTCGCCGCCAGGCTTGAAAACCCGCACGGCCCAATGGGTTCGCCCACCGACGCCACCACGTAGCCCAGGCCATCGTGTTCCAACTGCTGGGGCGCCGGACCCTGCTGGTGGATATAATCCCCTTCTCCGGCCCTAAAGGCCTTGTCCATGTCCGCGACGCCGCCGGCGTCGACGGCGTCGATGGAATCGTAATCGAGACCCGACTTGTAGCAGGCGAACTTGAACATGGCCAAGGGCTGGCCGCCGTGATCGACCAGCACCTTCTTATCCTGAAGCCGGTCCCATGTGAAGTCCGGGTCCGGCGCGCGGCCGGCAAGAAAAAAACCGTCCTTTTCATTGATCTGGGCGAAATGGACGGCCGGTGGGGTCTCGCCTTTCTCCAGCGACGTCAGGCCCTGCGAAAGCGCCGATTGCACCACATGGGCGGAACCGTCGACCAGGGCCGCGATCGCCGGTTTGCCCGGCGGCGAAACGCTGTGGATCGGATCCAGACCTTCGTATTTCAGGAAGCCGCCCGAAACGGTCGAGATCAGCGGGCTGTAAAAGGCGGAAAAGCGTGTGAACTGAATGTTGATCTGGGTCACGGGCGGTGTGCACCCCTAATCTGTCGGTTGTTGCGTTAGGCGAAGGGTAATGGTTTTCCGTCCATGCCGTCAAAGGGCAAGTCCAGATGGCGAAGAACCGTCGGCGCCAGGTCGATGGCCGACGTCTCCCCGTCCGACCGGCGGCCTTTGGGGAAGCCGCCGCCCCGGATAATCAGGAACGCATGCTGCTCGAAATGCCCGAGGCCGCCGTGCTGTCCGCCGCCCATGCGCGTTTCGCCGGAAAGCGGGTCCTCGAAGGCCCCGTTCAGGCCCTTAACCCCGAAGGCGTTGGTACCGTCCGACCGTTTGGCCGTCACCGACAGGGCCAGCGGGGTATCGGTCCTGTGCCCGACCTCGGCCAGCGCATCGCCCGCGAATACCCTCTCGACGTCGTCCGCCGCCTCGAGGAAATCCTGGATATCGCCGAGGCGGCCCCTGGCTTCGTCGGCGAGGTAGATGTGGGCGCTGAAGCCGTTGGATGCCACCACGACCTCATGGGAGTCCGGTGATTCCTTCAATCCGGCCTCGATCAACATGGGCTCCAACGGGATAATCCGCTCCACCGTTTCGTGTCCATGGTCGGAGGCGACGATGAGCAGGATGTCGTCACCATCCGCCGTTTCCCTGACGGCATCGGCGATGCATCCGGCGTTGGCGTCGGCCCGGGCGACGGCGCTTAGGTGTTCGGGCGAGCCCAGCGGTCCCGCGTGACTGGTGTGGTCCGGTTCGCACTGCCATAGAAGGGCCAGGCGGGGCCGGCGTCTTGCCAAAACCTCACCACAAAAACGCGCCGTCATTTCGGTATCCCCTTGGGAATCATGGCTGACCTTCAGGCCTTTGTTTTCCGGCAACGGTTTCAGGCCCGGACCAAACGACCCCTCGCGGTGGTAAAGGTGGCCGAATCCGTCCGGGTCCTGGAAGTAGGCGGCGCCGGCGGAAACGTTGGAAAAGACGATCCCCCCGCCTTCGTCCCTCAGGTGTTCGGCCAAGGTCGGGACCAGAAGCGTCCGTCCGGTCGCTTTTAGCAACCGATTACGGAAATCGGGGTGGCCGACATTGAGCGCCACCAGCCCGTCTCCTTCGTCAATGGCGACGCAATTGCCCTCCAGCCCGTGGCGGGCGGGCAGGCAACCGGTAGCGATGGAGGCCGACGTGGTGCGGGTGGTCGAGGGAAAGACGCTCCGGTGACGGCTGAAGGCCTGGCCGTCCCGGGCCAGCCGGCAAAGGTTGGGAGTGAGGTCGGGCGTCACCATATCGGCCCGAAGCCCGTCACAAACGACCATAACCGCGCGTTTCAACGATTTGCCCTCCCCGAAAGGCCGCCGGCTCGGATGGTAGCATGGATTTCCGGCCCGGTTATTCCCCTTGTTACTCCCACGGCCCCAGGCTTTTTAATTTTCTGACGTTAGCTCAGCCTGTAAGTTGTTCCAGATTATCTGATGACGGACACACACAAAATGGGCGGGCGAATTGACCGCTCTATTGGTAGAGGCACCACCTCCCTAATATACTCCCAAGACCTTCCAAAGTCCCATCAGAGAGGAGATTGGGTTGACGGTCAGGTCCATCATTTTTCGTTTGGTGAGGCGTTTGCTGTCAAGGTGGTTTTAATTCGTTTCGCATGACAGTCTCTTCCTTCGGGTACGTCTTTGAGCCTTAGGCGGGTCTTGTGATGAGCTCCGAATATCGAGCGAATGATCGCATAAACTTATATCCGGCAGCTCCGATCCGGCTTGCCACAATGTGCTCGTGGTGTGGTCTAAGTCGTGGCTAGGTGCCCGTAACAGGAAGAGGCGCATCAGCGGCCATCCTGGACTCTTGCAGACTCGGTTGATTGAGGCTAACCAAATGGTCCTGTAGCGCCGTCCGCTAAAGCTTCTGTGATGTTCTGGGCAAATATGTCACCTTGGTAATATCTAAGGGATGA
>CAZQZB010000062.1:0-7425 GCA_964597695.1 uncultured Thalassospiraceae bacterium
CGCCCGACTGGGAATCGGGGAGTCCCAATTCCGCCGTGCTGTAAGGCGCGGCGAACTCCCCCCGCCTTTCCTGTCCTGCCGCCCCCACCGCTGGTCCGAAAAGCAGTTGGAACCCGTTGCCGAAGGCGTTAGCGTACCATCGGACCCGCTGATGGAGCGCATCCGTGGACATCAGGATGAAATACCTCGATAGGATAGGGGCCTATCTCTACTACCGCAGGGGCGGCAAGCGGTGGCGGCTCCACGGGGAACCGGGATCGAACAGGTTTCTAAGGGACTACCAGGAAGCCGCAGCCGGATTTGGCGAGGCTGGGCCGTTTGGCGTGCCGGACTTGTTCGCCGGGGTCATCAGCGCCTACCTGACAAGCCCGGAGTTCAAGGACTTGGCGCAATCCACCCGCGACAATTACAGGATGTACCTCAAGCAGCTTCGCCCGGTATTCGGCCCGTCCTCCATCCACGACATCAAGCGCCGCCACGTCAAGGCTTACCGGGACAGCATCGCAGACAGGCGCGGCAAGGCGAACCAATCCGTCGCCGTCATGCTGTCCGTCATGGCGTGGGCCATCGACGCCGACCTCATAGAGGTCAACCCGGCACTGGGGATCAAGCGGCTCAAGGGCGAGGAACGCAAGCCCTGGCCGCAGCCGCTCATCGAACGCTTCATGGCCGAAGCGCCGAACCATCTGGTCTGGGCCGTGGCTATGGGGCTATGGACCGGCCAGCGCAGGGGCAACGTCCTGGGGGCGAAGTGGGCCGACATCGAAGGCGGGGCTATCCATTTTCCCGGCCAGAAGAAGGGCGAGGAAGTCTGGACGCCGATCCTTCCGGCGCTGGACGCCGTGCTGTCCACCATCCCGAGACGGTCCCTTCACATCCTGACGAACCGGCAGGGCGAGGTCTGGAAGCCGGTGGGGTTCAGCCAGGAGTTGAGGAAATTCATGCGGGGGATCGACGCCGGGGAATATGTCTTCCACGGCCTGAGAAAGAATTTCCTGATCGTGGCGGCAGAGGCCAGCGGGACGGCTGCGGAGTTGAAATCCTGGTCGGGACACAAGTCGGATTCGATGGTGGAACACTACATCCGGCGGGCCGACAGGAAGCGGCTGGCGACCTCTTTGAGGGACAAAGTGCTAAATGCTAAATTTAAATCTGTAACCAATTGAAAACATTAACTTAATTATACAGACTCTTAAATGGGTGTTAGCTTGCCGCGCCGATGGGCTTTAAGTGCCTAAAAGCAGCACTTCGTGGCGGGGTCTCCAAAGGTCTGCAATGGGACCGTATGCAGACCCACGGTTTATGAGTTCACACCCCAGTTGGGAGCGCTTACCGGTTTTCGAGTAACGCCTAACGCTCATCTACAGGCACGTAGGGCCGAAGCGCCGGGCCTTCGTACTTTAAAAGCGGCCTGATGAGGATGTTGTTGGTGAACTGCTCCAGCACCTGCAGGGTCCATCCGGGCACCCGGCCGACGGCGAAGATGGACACGAACAGGTCGCTCGGGATGCCGTGTAGGTAATAGATGACGCCGGAATAGAAATCGACGTTGACGTTGACCCCGTGTCTGGCATAAGGCGCCATGGCCTCGACCACGGCCTGCAAAATCTCGTACCACTGAGGCTCGCCCATCTCTTTCGACAGTCTTTCGACGCCCTCCCTCATATGACGGGCGCGGGGGTCCTCGGCCCTATACACCCGGTGCCCGAAGCCGGTCACCGGCTCGCGGTTCATGCGCTTGGTTTTGACGTACTCGGCGGCCTTCGAGGCGTCGCCGATTTCCTGGGCCATTTTCATGACGTCCTCGGCCGCGCCCCCATGGGCCGGCCCGGAAAGGGCGGCGACGGCCGCCGTCACCGAGGCATGCAGTGTCGCCTCGGTGCCGGTCACTACGCGGGCCGTAAACGAGGATGCATTTGAGCCGTGCTCGGCGTGGAGAATGAAGTCCATGTCCATCAGCCTGGCGGCGTCTTCGCTGGGGATCTCGCCTTTTAGCATGTGGAGGAAGTTGACCGCGTGGCCGAGGGTATTGTCCGGCGCCACCGGGTCGTTGCCGTCCCGAATATGGTGGTGCGCGGCGACGATTATCGGCACCTGGGAAGTGAGGCGAATGCCCTTGCGGAGCGTCGCCTCAGGTGAATTGTCGGTGGCGTCCGCGTCGAACGCCGCCAGTGCCGAAACCGCCGTCCGGAGAACATCCATGGGGTGGGCGTCCTTGACCGTCTCGATAAGGTCATAAACGGGCTCCGGCAGCGTGCGCCCGGCCTTTAGTTCGCCATCGAATGCGTCGAGCTGGTCCCGGGTCGGCAGTTCGCCCTTCAACAACAAATACGACGTTTCCTCGAAGGTGGAATGCTGGGCCAGGTCGTGGATGGAATAGCCCCGGTAGCGAAGATCGCCGGCCCGGCCGTCGATAAAGGTGGTGGGGGAACGCTCGAAATAGACGCCCTTGAGCCCGCGGTGGATTCTGTCGGTGCCCTCCTTGTCGGTCATGGATTGCCTCTCCCCTTGCGGGCATGGTGTCAAAGGGTCCCGCCGTTTACAAGCCACCACGCCCGATTTAGGTTGTTCCATGGACGTCATCGGGAATTTCATCGCCCAGGCCAAGACCCGGAACCTGACGGTGGTACTTCCGGAAGGGGCGGACGGGCGTATCCTCGCCGCCGCCCGGCGGCTCAAGGATGAAGGCATCGCCCGGCCAGTATTGCTGGGCAAGGGGGAAGAATTAGCGAAGGCCGCGGCCGAGGCGAACGTAGCCCTGGACGGTATCCCCACGGCGGATCCCAAGGAAAGCGGGAAACTCGACGAATTCGCTGAAACCTACGCCGCCGGAAGCGCCAAGATGGATGCCAAGGTTGCCCGCAGGCTGGTCCGAAAACCGCTTTACTTCGGCGGCATGATGGTGAAGACGGGCGAGGCGGATGCCATGATCGCCGGTGCCGCCAACCCGACCCGCCGTGTGATCGAGGCCGGACTGCTGACCATCGGGCTCGCCGACGGCATCAACGTCCCGTCGAGCTTCTTCCTGATGGCGGTACCGAATTTCCAGGGGGACGGGCCAAAATCCTTCATTTTCGCCGACTGCGCCGTTAATATCGACCCGTACGCCGAAGAGCTGGCCGATATCGCAATGGCGTCCGCCTTCAGCGCCGGCAAGTTGTTGGCGGATGAGCCTAGGGTGGCGATGTTGTCGTTTTCCACCCGGGGCAGCGCCTACCACTCCAGAGTGGACAAAGTCACCCGAGCGTTAGAGATCGCCAGGGAACGGCAGCCGGGGCTTTTGATCGACGGCGAATTCCAGGCCGACAGCGCGCTCGTCGCCGCCGTCGCCGAAAAGAAGGTAAAAGGCGAAAGCCCCGTCGCCGGGCAAGCCAACGTGCTGATCTTCCCCAACCTGGATGCCGGCAACATCGGCTACAAGCTGACCCAGTATATAGGCCAAGCCCAGGCCGTCGGCCCCATCCTCCAGGGCTTCGCCAAGCCGGTGGCGGACCTGTCCAGAGGCACCAGCGCCGATGACGTGATCGCCACCACCGCCATCGCTCTGGCTCTGGCCTAGGCTGCCAGCACCCGGCAGGTGATCACGTAGTTCTTGAATTCGTGCAACATTCAGAGCCCCTACAACGCACTTTGCAACGGATTAAACCGGCTGTTGCGGCTTCATGTCGGCGGGGTCGATGCCCGCGACTTCAACCGGCGCCTTCATCGCATCGCGCCGGAAGGGTTCGCCAAGCTCCTGGTTGAGGATGACCTCGATAAAAGTCGTAACGCCCCCTTTCTGAGCGTCGCAGGCTTCTTTCAGCGCATAGGTGAGTTCCGATTGGGTGGTGACTTTTACCCCTTTCAGCCCACACCCTTCGGCGACCTTGGCAAAGCTAAAATCCGGGTTCAACTCGGTGCCGACGAAATTGTTGTCGTACCATAGGATGGTGTTGCGCTTTTCCGCTCCCCATTGGTAGTTCCGGAAGATGACCATGGTAATCCCCGGCCATTCTTCACGGCCGCAAGAGGTTATTTCGTTCATGGAGATTCCGAAGGCGCCATCCCCCGCGAAGCCGACGACCGGCACGTCGGGGCAGCCGATCTTAGCGCCGAGAATGGATGGGAAGCCGTATCCGCAGGGGCCGAAAAGCCCCGGCGATAGATATTTCCGCCCTTCCTCGAAGGTCGGATAGGCGTTGCCGATGGCGCAATTGTTCCCGATATCCGTGGAAATGATCGCGTCTTTGGGGAGACCGTCCTGAATGGCGCGCCAAGCCATGCGCGGCGACATAAGCTCCGAGTCCCTCTTGCGCGCGTCTTCGTTCCAGGTTGTTCCGGGATCGTCTTCTTCGTGATCTAGGCTGCTGAGCGTCTGCAGCCAAGCCGATTTGGTTTGGTGGGTGATCGCCTTGCGGTTTTCCCGGCCGTCGTTGCCGGCCTCAGACGACAGTTGCTCCAATATCCGCCGCGCCACCAATTTTGCGTCGCCGCAAATCCCGACGGTTACTTTCTTCGTCAGACCAATCCGGTCGGCGTTAATGTCAACCTGAATGATCGCCGCGTCTTTCGGCCAATAGTCGATGCTGTAACCCGGCAAGGTCGAGAACGGATTAAGCCTTGTTCCCAGCGCCAGAACCACATCGGCTTTGGCAATCAATTCCATCGCCGCCTTAGAGCCATTGTACCCCAACGGCCCAACGGCGAGCGGGTGACTGCCCGGGAAACTGTCATTGTGCTGGTAGCCGTTGCAGACCGGAGCATCCAGACGTTCGGCGAGGGCCATACAGTCAGGAATGGCGCCGCCGATGACAACACCGGCGCCGGACAGTAAAACCGGGAACTTGGCCTCGGACAGCAGTTTCGCCGCCTCCGCAATCGCCTCGGTTCCACCTTGGGGACGCTCGATGCGGCCAATTCGGGGAAGCTCAACGTCGATTTTGTGGGTCCAGTAATCACGGGGCACGTTTATCTGTACGGGTGCCGAACCACGGATCGCTTTTTCGATTACGCGATTAAGGACCTCGGGAATCCTGGTCGCGTCGCGCACCTCTTCTTGATAGCAGACCATGTCCCTAAACAAGGCCATTTGCTCGACTTCCTGGAAACCGCCTTGGCCAATTGTCTTGTTGGCGGCCTGAGGCGTCACCAGGAGCATCGGTGTATGGTTCCAGTAGGCGGTTTTGACCGGCGTCACAAAATTGGTAATACCCGGACCGTTCTGGGCAATGACCATCCCCATTTTTCCGGTTGACCGTGTGTAGCCATCACACGTCATCCCGGCGTTGCACTCGTGGGCGCAATCCCAGAACGTAATTCCGGCTTTTGGGAAAAGATCCGAAACGGGCATCATGGCCGAACCGATTATCCCGAAAGCGTTATCAATGCCATGCATCTGCAAGACCTTCACAAAGGCTTCCTCGGTTGTCATTTTCATGATCGCGTTTCCTTCATTCTTGAAATTTGCTCTTAAACACGCCCGCCGGGATATATCGCTAATCGAGCCGGGAACACGTCTTTGAATTCCCCCGTCTTTGAATTCCTACGTGTCACGCTGACGGAAATCGCCATAGATGAAGCTGTGGTCGGACCCTGCGCTTCGCCCGGCGTCATGCGTGGCATGGATTGGAATGGTCCTCCCCTGGGCGGTCTTCTTTTCCGGAAAGACTAGGGAGTTTCGGGGAAACGGACAAGGCCCCGCCACCGTGTCGGGAAAGGGCCGGGCACCAAGCGTGGACCGGGGCATTTGCGCCTGTCATAATCGTCCCAACAAAAGGCCTGTTAACGGCCCGGGAGGATACAAATGCAATATACAGCCAGCACCCTTGAAAACCAGTGGAAGCCGTTCACGGCCAACCGGGATTTCAAGGCCGAGCCCCGGCTCCTGGTCCGTGGCGAAGGAGTTTATTATTGGGACCACAAGGGCGGCAAGGTGCTGGATGGGTCCTCGGGGTTGTTCCGCACCGCCGCCGCTCGTCGCCGAAAAGAAACACGTCGATGAGATCGTCGTGATACTTAGGGAGATGCTGGCGGAGATTAAACCATGACCCGGGAACTGCACCACTTCATTGACGGCAAGTCGGTCAAGGGCAAAAGCGGGCGCTTCGGCGATGTCTACAACCCGGCCACCGGCGAGGTCACCAAACGGGTGCCTTTGGCATCCGAGGACGAGACGAAAAAGGCCATTGCCGCCGCCGGGAAGGCCTTGCCCGAATGGTCGGCGACGCCGCCGGCGAGGCGCGCTCAGGTGATCTTCAAGTTCCGGGAGCTGTTGTTGGAAAACATCGACGAGCTGGCGGAACTCCTGTCCAGCGAACACGGCAAGACCGTTCCCGACGCCAAGGGCTCCGTCACCCGCGGGGTGGAGGTGGTGGAATTCGCCTGCGGCATCCCGCATCTACTTAAGGGCGAGTATTCGGAAGGCGTGGCGTCCGGCGTCGATACCTATGCCATGCGTCAGCCGGTCGGCGTCTGCGCTGGGATCACGCCTTTCAACTTCCCGGCCATGGTGCCCATGTGGATGTTCCCGGTGGCGCTGGCCTGCGGCAACACCTTCGTCCTCAAGCCGTCGGAAAAAGACCCGTCCTGCGGGCTCCGCCTGGCTGAGCTGATGATCGAGGCGGGTTTGCCCAAAGGTTGCTTCAACGTCGTCAACGGCGACAAGGAAGCGGTCGATGAACTGTTGAACAACCCCACCGTCGCCGCCGTCAGCTTCGTCGGCTCGACCGCCGTCGGCCAATACATCTACGAGACCGGCTGCAAGAACGGCAAGCGGGTGCAGGCCCTTTGCGGGGCCAAGAACCACATGATCGTGTTGCCCGATGCCGACATGGACCAGACTGTGGACGCCGCCATGGGCGCCGCCTATGGCTCCGCCGGTGAACGCTGCATGGCGATCTCGGTCGCCGTCACCGTCGGCGAAGAGACAGGCGACGAATTGGTCAAACGCCTGGCGCCCAAGGTGCAGGCGCTGAAAGTCGGCCCCTATACGGACGCGGCGTCGGAAATGGGGCCCATCGTCACCCGCGAAAGCCTGGACAGGATTCTCGGCTATGTCGACGAAGGCATCGCGGCGGGCGCTGAGCTGGTGGTGGACGGGCGCGACATTTCGCTGCAGGGATACGAGGACGGCTTTTTTCTCGGCGGCTGCCTGTTCGACCGGGTGAGCACGGACATGTCCATCTACACCGACGAGATTTTCGGGCCCGTGCTTTCCGTCGTCCGCGCCGACGACTACGAACACGCGATCCAAATGGTCAACGAGCATGAATACGGCAACGGCACCGCCATCTTCACCCGCGACGGCGACGCGGCCAGGGACTTCGCCAGCCGGGCCAGGATCGGCATGGTCGGCGTCAACCTGCCGATCCCGGTCCCCGTCGCCTATTACAGCTTCGGCGGCTGGAAGCGCTCGCTGTTCGGCGATCACTACGTCCACGGCATGGA
>CAZQZB010000063.1:0-6315 GCA_964597695.1 uncultured Thalassospiraceae bacterium
CGGATGCCGTCGACCCTTGACGACATGCTGGCCAAGGTCAAGGGCATGGCGCCCGAGGCCCGGGCCGCGGCGGAGAAGATGGTGGCCGAGGCCACTGGCGATCATATCTGGATTCCCACTACGGGGCCGCAAGGTGACGCCTTCCGGTCCGAGGCCGATCTGCTTCTCTATGGCGGTGCCGGCGGCGGTGGTAAGACCGACCTGTTGGCCGGCCTCGCCCTGACCCGGCATACACGGACCCTGCTCTTAAGGCCCCAGTACACGGATCTCGGCGCCCTGATCGATCGGGTCGTCGCCATCGCCGGCACTAGGGACGGGCTCAACAGCTCGCCGCCGGCGCAGTTTAAATACGCCGGCCGGGTCATCGACTTCGGCGCCGCCAAGGACATGGACCGGGCCGAGACCTGGCAGGGCAACCCGCATTCTCTGATCGGCTTCGACGAGGCCTGCCTATTCCGGGAAGACGTGGTGCGGTTCCTGATGGGATGGAATCGGATTGCCGACGAGGACCTGGGAAACATCTCAATGGAACGGGTGAGGGTCGTGATGGCTTCGAACCCGCCCCTGGGCGCCGAGGGCGAATGGGTTATCGGGATGTTCCGGCCGTGGCTCGATCCGACTTATTCCAACCCGCCGGAGCGCGGCGAGCTTCGGTGGTTCATCACCGACCCCGACGGCCGCGACCAGGAGGTTGATGGGCCAGACGACATCCGGGAATACAACAGCCAGCGGTATGAGCCAAAGAGCCGCACCTTTATTTCAGCCAGGCTCGAGGACAACCCGTTCCTGGTCGACACTGGCTACCAGGCAACCCTCGACGCCATGCCCGAGCCACTGCGCTCGGCGATCAGGGATGGCAACTTCATGGCCGCCAGGGAAGACGACACCTGGCAGGTCATCCCGACCGCCTGGATCCTCGAGGCCAACGAGCGTTGGCGGGCCGCCGACAAGAGCGATAGGACGATGACCTCGATCGGTCTCGACGTCGCCCGCGGTGGCCGCGACGACACCGTCTTTGCGCCCCGGTGGGGCACCTACTTCGACGAGCTGACCTGCGTGCCGGGCCGTGACACACCTGATGGCCCCTCGGTCGCGGTGCTCGCCGCCGGCATGCTGAGGGCCGGCGCCATCGTCGGTGTCGACGTCATCGGCATCGGGGCCGATGCGGAGACAGCGTTGAGTAATGCCGGCCTGCCTTACGAGGCTATGAACGGTGCCGAGAAGGCGACCACTCATACCCGGGACGGCAACTTCGGGTTCTATAGCCGTCGTTCGGAGATGTGGTGGATGCTGCGTGAGGCCCTCGATCCTGAGTACGGACTATCCCTGGCCCTGCCGCCGGACCAGGCGCTCCAGGGCGATCTGACGGCGCCGACCTACGAGGTCCGGCCCGGCCAGCCGCCGAAGATATATGTCGAGAACAAGAAGGACGTCATTAAGCGCCTCGGCCGCTCGCCGGACCGGGGTGATGCCGTTGTCTACGCCTGGAACGCAGGCGGCCTCGAGCTCAACCCGGACGACAAGGCGCGTCGCTCCAAGCCGTTGCACACGCCTGCTCCGGCGATTAATTACGACATATTGAGGTACTGACTTGGCTATTCAGAAGTCGATGCCGGCGGCGACGGGCCTCGTCGTTTTTCACAACCATGGCAATCATTGGCTCGATCCTTGGCTAAAGCGTGGGTTCCGGCACTGCTTCTGCGCCATCGAGGATGATAAAGGCTACTGGGTTATTATCGACGGGCGCGCCGGGGTGCCGGTCGTCGAGGTCGTTGCCGGCGACGGGTTCGACCTCAAGGGTTTCTATGAAGACCTCGGCTATCAAGTCCTCGTTGTCCGGCGTGGAGTTACGCCGGGCACTTCCTTCGTTCTTACCAACTGCGTCGGCATGGTCAAGGCCGTGCTGGGGCTCCGGGCGTTCGGGGCCGTGACGCCGTATCAACTCTATAGGAGATTGCAATGACTCTCTTTACTCTTCCTGGCAAAAGTATTTTCAGCCCCCCCTCGCCCCCCATCCCGCCGGCACCTCCAGCTTTGCCGACCCCAGAAGATCCGTCGGTCAAGGCGCGCCGGGAGAAGGTCCGTCTAGCCGCCCAGAGACGCCGCGGCCTTGGCGCTAACATCCTCAACACCGGCGGTGGACTTGGCGTTGCCGACGCTGCTACTACCACCCGCAAGACTCTGCTGGGGGTGGGCTAATCCATGCACCGTGCTCGGGAAATCATAGAGGCCTTCCAGCATAAGAAGACCGAGCGGGCGACCTTGTCGCAGTTGTGGGAAGAGGTCGCCGGTGTCTTGGCTCCCGAGCGTGTCGGTTTCGTAGGTCAGCCGTTGTCGGCACGGCGGACCGAGCGTATCTTCGATACCGTGCCGATCACCGCCAAGCGCGGTCTGGTCAATGCCATCGGCTCGATGCTGCGGCCGAAGAGCTCGGCCCCGGGCAAGTGGTTCGACATCGTGCCCGAGAACGAGGACCTGCTCGAGGAGCGCGACGTCAAGGAGTGGATCGAGTTCGCCGAGGAGCGTTTGTGGAAGGCGCTCTATAACCCCAAGGCCAAGTTCATCCAGGCCACCGGTGAGGTCGATGACGACCTGATCACGTTCGGCACCGGGGCCGGCTACCTGGCGCTCCGTCCCGACCAGGTCGGCCTGGCCTTCCGGTCCTTCCACCTGGCCAACGTCTACCTCATCACCAACGCCGAGAACGACGCCGTCGGTGTCCACATCTTCGAGCGGATGACGGCGCGCCAGGCGGCCCAACGCTGGGGTGAGGACAACCTCGGTGCCAAGACCCGCGAGTCGCTCAACGATACCAACATGCGGCGTGAGGAGAAGTTCGACTTCATCTGGTGCGTCAAGGAGCGCCACGCCTACGATCAGCGCCGCCAGAACCGTGTCAACATGCCGTACCTGTCCCTCGTCGTCGACGTTGCCTCCGAGTCGGAGGTCCTCGAGGAGGGCTACGAGGAATTCCCGTTCTTCCTCCCCCGCTGGGACACCCGCTCGGGCGAGATCTACGGCCGTGGCCCCGGCATCATGGCCCTGCCCGACGTCCTGACCTTGAACCAGATGGGCAAGACGATGCTGCGCGGCCTGCACCGCGCCGTCGACCCGCCATGGCTGTTGCCGTCCGACGGCATGGTCAACGCCCCCCAGATGCGTCCCGGTGGGGTCAGCTATTACGACGCCAAGGCGATCCGCAACCTCGGCATGTCGAAGCCGTTTATGCAGATGGACAGTAAAGCCAACATCCCGTGGGGGCTGTCCGCCCAGTCTGCGGCGCGCGAACAGATCCATGCCTTGTTCTATCGCAACGTCCTCAACCTGCCCGTCGATGCGCCTCAGATGACGGCGACGGAAGTGATCCAGCGGCGGGAAGAGTTCGTTCGTGAAATCGGGGCGGTCTTCGGCAGGCTCGAGAGCGACTACACGGGCCCCCTCGTCGAGCGTGCCTTCAACATCATGCTCCGCCGCGGCGCCTTCGGCGACATCACTCAGATCCCCGAAGCCCTTCAGGGCGAGTCCATTCAGTTCCGCTTCGCCTCGCCGGTCGAGAAGGCGAAGCGTCAGATCGAGGAGGCCACGGTCGTTCAGGGCATTGAGAAGGTTATCGCCATCGGCCAGGTCCAACCCTCGGTTATGGATCCATATGACTGGGTCGAGATCGGCAAGTTCATCGCCGAGAGCAACGACTTCCCGTCAGCATTGACCCTGGACGAGGCCGGCATCGAAGACAAGCAGAAGGCCCAGGCCCAGGCCCAGCAGCAAGAACAGATGATGCAGACCATGGAGCGTGGGGCCGGTATTGTGAGTCAACTTCCGGAAGGCGTGATGGAAGAAGAGGCTGCATAAATGGGCATAAAAGCAGAAAGACGCGATGCCTTGGAATGGGTTGACGCCGGTGCCCTTTGGGGCTGGGACCGGTTGCGTAATGACGATGGTTACCTGATCCCACCGCCCGGATACTGGGCCCTGTGGGATGCCGGACTCACTCGTCACGACGACACAGGCTGGCTCAGTCTGACGCCGGCCGGACAACGGGAATTGAGATCGATACGATCGGCCTCTACATGAGCCAACCCTTTAAGGGCAAGCTGAAGCTCGAGCCGGACCTGGAGGCCTTCCACCGGGCCCTGATCGGCTCAACCATGGGCACGGAGCATGACGGCATTACCGTCGCCCGCGATTTCCGTGCCCTGTTCCTGCGCGAGGATGCCCTCGGTAAGCGGGCCCTGTTTATGCTTCTGACCTGGTGCGGCGAGTATGACGCGCCGCCCGAGGACAACGACGCCCTACAACGATGGGCCGGCAAGCGTGAGATCGCCGGCCTGATCAAGGCGGCTCTCTATGCCGACTTGAGCGGTCCGGAATAGTACCTGGCCGCGACCCACCTACCAGCGTCGCGAGACGCCGGAGCCCACGGTTTTAAACAACCAAGAAGGAGTTTGATCAGCGATGAATGAAGAAACGACTGAAGGCGCCGAGGACATCCCCGCCGACGATGCGGGCTCCGAGGCCACCCCCGAAGAAGGTTCTGAAACGACGCCGATAACAGAAGACGCCGACGCCGCTGGCGAAACGTGGCGTGAGGCCATCGACGACGACGCGACCCGCAAGTTGGCCGACCGTTACACATCGCCGGCGGCCCTGGCCAAGGCCCTGCGTGAGGCCAACCAGGAACTATCCGGACGCATCCGAATCCCAGGCGACGATGCCGATGAGGCCAGCGTGGCTTCTTTCCGCAAGGCCGTCGGGGTGCCGGAAGAGGCGTCTGGTTACGACATTAAAAAACCCGGCCACCTCACCGAGGAGGTCTACGCATCCGAACAGGTACAGGACCGCCTGGGTGCCTTCGCCGATGCCATGCATGCCTCGAATGCGCCCAAGGCGGTCGTCGACGCTGCCCTCGACTGGTACTGGTCGACCGAGGCAGCGGCCGGGGACGCCGTGACTAAGAACGACGCCGCCGCAGCCGAAGAGACCGAGGCGGCACTGCGTAGGGAGTGGGATCGGGATTACGATACCAACATGGCGTTTGCCAACCAGACCCACGACGACTACCCGGAGCTGTCGCATATCCAGTTGAGTGACGGCAGCCTTCTCGGTAGCAACCCCCACTATGCCCGGCTGGCCGCCGACATCGGACGGTTGAAGTCCGAGGGAACTTTGCAGATGGGCCTCGCCGGCACCGAGGCCGGGGTCGACGTACAGTCTGAATACGACAGTCTGTCCGAGCAGATCCACGACGCCATGGCCCGTGGCGAGAACGCCAAGGCCAAGCGGCTTGATGCTCAACGCGCACCGCTCTCGAAGCAGCTCTTCGGCGACAAGAAGATCGGTGCCGGCGCGGCGGCCTGATGACCGCCGGCCTGAATCGATGGAGCCGCGTAAATGTCCATGGTGCGGTGCATGGGCCAACCTGTTCCTGATGGGTGGGCACTACGCCTGCCCGAAGTGTAGGCAGCCGGTTTTGGATTGTTGCGACGGAGAGCAGGCAGAGTCCGATAATGAAGACACGCATTCACGTCAACCAGCATGTGATCAAACGTAACCGGAAGACGGGGACGGCGGATCCCGTTCTGACGTGCAAGACGTATCAGTCCAACGACTACGCCCACGAGGTCGAGATCCAAGGCCCCTGCCGTGTGGTCTATCGGCCGGACAAGCCGTTGTCTTGCGGCGCCCATGTCTGGATCGAGACCGATGCCGACGTCGTTCTTAAATAAAGGGGCCGCGTAGATCGAGGCCGTAACGTCTAACGTTACAGCTATACGGCGGGGGCAGCTCCCGCCCGGCTCCACCAATCAAGACAAAGGAGAATTTTCGATGCCTAAAGTTGGTAAAAAGTCTTACCCCTATACCCGGAAGGGTATGGCGGCGGCCCGTGATGCGGCTAAGAAGAAGGGGTGGAAGGTCATCACGACCCGCAAGCCGAAGAGCCGGAAAGCGTAGGGCCGGCATGTCGACCTCAATTTCCCGTAGTTTTATCCGTGCGTCGGGGATGAAGACGCGCAAGAAGGCGACGGCGAAGTCGCCCAGGAAGGGCAAGTCGGTGAAGCCCAAGACTGTTCGCCGATTACGAAACACTTCATTAAGGCAACCATAACCAAAAAGATATTTCGTTAGATCCTTTGGATCAGGACGTGATGGTGGCACCCCGCGCAAGCGGCCCGCCGGACCGTCAACACTAACCCTGAAGGCGCTGGAAGGTTTCCTTGCGTCCGCGGCCCGGTTTTCCGGCACCCCGCGGCGCTTAACCACTCCGGCTACCCCGACGGTGGTTTGTCCCCTGCAACCTTAGAGGGAGACAAATCA
>CAZQZB010000064.1:0-6275 GCA_964597695.1 uncultured Thalassospiraceae bacterium
CGAGCGTGGTATGCCAATACTCGTACCAATCCAGGAGATCGGCGTATTCCTTGAAACACTCTGGAAAATTGTCGAGGCTGAACCGATCATAAACCCCGGAATCTGTCATGTTCGCCTGGGCAATGAATTGCGGTGAAGGATGGATAATGTCTTCCTCCTTCCAGTGAACCGCAATCTGCGCCTCGCTGAGCTTTTTGCCTTTAGTCGATTTTTTCTTGGCTTTGGCCATAGCCAGCCCTCCCCGTTTCGGAAACAGTTTGTTTCTTCAAAATCGCCTTAACGGCCCTGCCGCAGGCAACTTTTCCCGCGCCCTTAGGCGGCAAGCCCAAATAACACGTGAGTTGATGGAATTATGCCAAGAATACCGATGGTGACAAGGGGGCAGGGGCAAATTCTGGCAATGCCGCACGGCTGCTGCTGGCTATTCGATCACCGGCCTCACGCCAATATATGGATCCGGCCGTTCCTGATTTCCGTTTGCACCGCCTTTAGGTTATCGCCTTGGCAAGGGCCGGAAACACAAAACCCGTCCTTGATCCGGAATTTGGCCCCGTGGGTGGAACACTGGATTAAGGCGCCGTTGGATGTCAAAAACTGGCCCGGCTGGTAATCCAGCGGCATGCCGGTGTGTGGGCAGGCATTGACGTAGACGAAAACCTCGTCGCCCCGCCGGATCGCCATATAGAGGAGCCGCCTATCGCTAGTTTCGGTAAAGAAACCGTTTGAACCGCCGTCGGGGATATCGTCAAGACGGCAAAGCGCACCGCCCAAGTCCGGCGCCTTTTTGGTAGTCCCTTTCCGGCCTGACATCCGCTCCGCCTTTTTCCGTCCCGTTTTCCCGCTCAGCCCTTGGGGTACACTTTCTTCCACGGCTTGATGGTGACGTCCCCGAAGACGCCGGCCAAGTTGTAAGGATCACCGGCGGCGAACCGGGCGGCGGCCCCGGCATCCTCGAAGTCCATGATCAAAACACTGCCGGTCGGGGCCTCGCCGTCTTCCGAGAGCGTCGGCCCGGCGGCGAGAATTCGCTCGGAATAATCGGCTAGATAATCCAGGTGTTCGGGGCGGTTGGCCTGACGCAATTCGGGCTGGCCCGGTTTATCGACACACGTAATGACGAAATACATATCTTGGGTTCCTCGTTTGCTTCTTCGGGTTGCTAGATTTTTTAAGGCTTTTGCGGTCCCTCCTTGGCGCCGGCCGGCCGGGAGAGCACCCCCTCGATGGTAGCGTCGATATCGGCGAAATGGTTGAGAATTCCGTCCACGGCGAGCGAAATAGGCATGTCCACGTCCAGGCGCCGGGCAAGGTCGCCCACCGAAGCGGCGCTGAAGACGCCTTCCGCCACCGAGGTCCGGGCCCCCAGGATGTCAGCGAGTGGTCGGCCCTCGCCCAGCGCCACGCCGAGTGAGAAGTTGCGCGATTGCATGGCATTGCAGGTCAGAGTCAAATCGCCGACGCCCGAAAGTCCCATCAAGGTTTCGGCCTTGGCCCCCTTGGCCGCGCCTAAGCGCACGATTTCTGACAGGCCCCGGGTAATCAGTGCCGCGCGGGCGTTGTCGCCGAGCCCGCGTCCATGGACGATCCCGCAGCCGATGGCTAGCACGTTCTTGACGGCTCCGCCGATCTGGACGCCGATCAAATCGTCGGACCGGTAGATGCGGAACCGGGGCGAGCCAAGGGCTTTCGATATGCTGACACCGATAGCCTCGTCGGCCGAAGCCAGCGTCGCCGCCACCGGCAGACCGGCGGCTACCTCGGCGGCGAAGGTGGGGCCCGACAAAACGGTAACGGGCGTTTCGGGCAGGACCTCGGCAGCTATTTCGCTCATCAGCGCCGACGTTTCTTGCTCTATCCCCTTGGCGCAGATCACCGCCGGAACGCCCACATCTACCCCACCCGCCAGGGAACCAAGAACGGCGCGCAGGAACTGGGCCGGGACGACCAGCAAAAGAGCGTCTACGCCCGCCGCCGCTTCGGCCATGTCGGTGGTGGCCCTGATCGCCTCATCGAGCGCGACACCCGGCAGGAACAGGGGATTTTCATGGCCGCCGTTGATGGCCTCGGCGACTTCCTGTTCATGGGCCTGGATGATGACGTCCAGACCGGCGCGGCGGGCAACCAAGGCTAAAGCCGTTCCCCAAGCCCCGGCGCCGATAATGCCGATGCGTTTCATGACGCTCCTTGGTATCATGCCTTGACCCCGGCGCCGACGGCGGGCGGCGCGCCCGGGTCCAAGGGCCAGCGCGGGCGGGCCTTGAAACCCAGGTCGTCCGTCAGCCCCGCCTTCAGCCTTTCGATGCCGGCCCAGGCAATCATGGCGCCATTGTCGGTGCAGAGATTGGGCGGCGGGGCGGTGAATTGGAACCCCCTTTCCGCCGCCAGCGCTCCCAGGCGCTTGCGGATAGGGGCATTGGCGCCGACACCGCCGGCGACAACCAATATCGAGGGCCCCGGACATTGGGCTTGGAACGCCTCCATGGCATTCGACACGCGGTCGACCAGGACGTCTTCGACGGCGGCCTGAAAGGATGCGCAAAGGTCGGCCACGTCCTGGTCCCGAATCTCGCCCGGCGGCAAATTCTTGATGGTCTGGCGGACCCTGGTTTTGAGCCCGGAGAACGAAAAATCGGCGCCCTCGCGGCCCATGAGGGGACGGGGCAGGGAAAACCGGCCGGGATCACCGGACTTTGCAGACTTTTCCACCGCCGGCCCGCCCGGAAACCCGAGGCCCAGCATTTTGGCCGTCTTGTCGAAGGCTTCTCCCAGGGCGTCGTCAACGGTGGTCCCGAGACGCCGGTATCGGCCGACGCCTTTGGCGATCAACAGCTGACAATGGCCGCCCGAAACCAAAAGCAACAGATAGGGGAAGTCCAGGCCGTCGGTCAGCCGCGCCGTCAACGCGTGGCCCTCCAGATGGTTGACGGCAATGAACGGAAGTCCACGGACGGCGGCAATGGCCTTTGCCGTCATTACGCCGACCAACACGCCGCCGATCAACCCGGGCCCGCCGGTAACGGCGACGGCGTCGAGATCGCCGAACCCGACCCCAGCCTTGTTCAAGGCCCGGTCGATCAACCCGTCTAGGTGCTCCAAGTGAGCGCGCGCCGCCACTTCCGGCACGATGCCGCCGAACGGCTGGTGGTCGTCGATCTGCGACAGGACCTCGTCGGCGAGGATTTGCCGCTCGCCCGTGACGACGGCGGCAGCGGTTTCGTCGCAACTGGTTTCGATCCCCAAAACGATCATCGATAAAGGAAACCTCTTTTTCCCCGGTCGCGGCTGGTGTCACTCCTATTTGATTTGGGGGGACATTCCCGGCCTCGCGGCCTTCCCCGGGGCCTCTTGTGAAAACCTTTTACCCGGCCAGCCCGGGACTTTACTCTGCCTGGACCTTACTCCGTAGGCCCGTTCCGAACCAACTTTCTCAACCACTATGGCAGATAGTCCGCTTTTTCGAATAGGCACCCGCAGCAGCCCCTTGGCGTTGACGCAGACCCAGGAAGCCGAGGACCGGCTGAAGGCCACCCATCCGTCATTTGCGGAATCGGGCGCGTTGGAAGTCGTTCGGATTACCACCGCCGGCGACCGGGTGACCGACCGGACTTTGGCCGACATCGGTGGCAAGGGCCTTTTTGCCAAGGAAATTGACGAGGCGCTGCTGGACGGCCGCATCGATTTCGCAGTCCATTCCATGAAAGATCTGGAGACCCGGCTGGCCGACGGCATCGTCATTGGCGCCGTGCTGGAGCGCGAGGACCCAAGGGATGCCTTCATCTCGCCGAAGGCCCGGAGCCTAGATGAACTGCCGCCCAGCAGCGTCATCGGTTCGGCTTCGGTCAGGCGGCAAGCGCAAATCCTCCACCGCCGCCCGGACCTCAGGGTGGTGACGTTTCGCGGCAACGTGGCGACACGGCTCCGGAAACTTGAAGCAGGCGACGTCGATGCCACCTTGCTGGCACTGGCCGGGCTCAAGCGCCTGGATATGGCCGACGCGGCTACTCAGATTCTGGGGCCAGAACAGGTTTTGCCGGCGGTGGGACAGGGCGCCATCGGCATCACGTGCCGTGGCGACGATACCGGAATTCTGGAAATACTGGACGCCATCAACCATCCGCCGTCGGCCACCCGCGTCACCGCCGAGCGGGCCATGCTGGCGGCCCTTGACGGGTCGTGCCGGACGCCCATCGGCGGGTTGGCGGAGATCGCCGGGAACGGGGACCTGACTCTCCGGGGACTGGTGGCGCGGCCGGATGGCAGTGAGCTTATCGATACAACTCAGAGCGGCCCTTCCGCCGACGCTGAAAACCTGGGCCGGGACGTGGGCGAGGAATTGCGTGAACGCGCCGGGCCTAACTTTTTCGAATGAGTGCCCGATTTTTTTGAATGAGCGATAAACTCATGCGTCTGTTGGTCACCCGTCCCAGGGAAGATGCCGAAGTCTTGGCGGTGTTGCTTCGCAAACGCGGTGTCGAGGCCGTCATCGAACCCCTGATTTCCATCCGGGACGTGGATGGCCCGGGGCTCGACCTTGCGGGCGTCCAGGCGCTGTTGGTCACCAGCGCCAACGGCATCCGCGCCTTCTCCCGCCGTCAAGGGGATCGTGACATCGCCGTTTTCGCCATCGGCGACGCCTCGGCCCGGGCGGCGCGGGGATTGGGGTTCGAGAACGTGACCAGCGCCACGGGCGACGTAGAGGCTCTGGTGGCGACGATCAAGGCGGCGTTGGACCCCGCTGGTGGTGCGTTAGTCCATGTCGCCGGCACCCACGTTGCCGGCGACCTTGCCGGGACATTGGGGGCGGCGGGGTTTGAGATCCGCCGCGAGATTCTTTACGAGGGGTTGACCGCCCGCGAACTGAGACCCGAAACTCAAGAGGCGCTGACCGCCGGCGGGCTCGACGGGGTGGTGTTGTTTTCGCCGAGGACGGCGGCGGTTTTTGTAAGCTTGATGAGTGATGCGGAGCTTTTAGATGCCGGCCGGGGCCTCGTTGCCTACTGTCTGAGCCAAGCTGTCGCCGATAAACTCAAAGGATTCGATTGGCGCGATATCGTCATTGCTCTCAAGCCCAATCAAGACGCCCTTCTGGAGGCGATTGCCGGCGAGGGGTAGATTTCGGGGCTTTCACCGCCAGGCGCTATTTTGGTTTTCCGGGTGGCCGCTATTCCTGGTAACCTTTGCTTGCTAGTCTCGGACGGGAAAGGGGTCACGGCCGCGACCGACACCAGAGGACGCCAAAGAGGATGCCTCATGAGCAAGGGTCCAAAAACCAAATCGAAAAAAAGCAAGACTCCCGGCAAAAGCGGTAAAGACAAGGCTGCGGTTAAGCCCACGGTCAAGCCTACGGTCAAGCCCACGGTCAAGCCCACGGTCAAGCCTACTACCCCTGGGATCGCCGCCGTTCCGGGGGCCAAGGGCACAGGTGGCTGGATAGGGCCGGTTACCCTGATCGCCCTCCTTGCCGTGGCGGGCGGGGCCGGCTTCGTGACTTGGCCGATGTGGTCGCCGGCTGTAGCCCCTTATATCCCCGGTTTGCAAGATGACGGGATGCCGCAGCCCAAGCCCGCCCCATCACGGAAACAGGATGCCGACGACGCCCGGCTACGAGTCGAAACTCGGCTACAGGAAGAACTGAGCCACCTGATCGCCCGTATGGAATCCATCGAGGAAGCCATAGCATCGGTCAAAAAGATAATCCGCGCCACGGTGCCGCCTTCGGAAAAGCTCGACCCCGACCCTTCCAAGGAAGAACTTACCAAGCGTCTCGACCAATTTCAGGAAAGCGACGACGCCATCAAGGCGTTGCTTCAACGGATGGACCGGTTGGAAAAAGAAAGTGCCACCGCCGAGATCGAAAGCCGGCTTCAACCCGCTTATACTGGTGAAAGCCAGGCGGGCGGGTCGCAGGCGATCGTGTTGGCGGTGGCGCAGTTCCGAGAAGCCTTAGCCAACGGCCAGCCTTTCGAAGAGGTGTTTCAATCCCTGAAGGCGGTATCCGGCGGCGATCCGGTCGTCAAAACCGCGGTCATCCTTCTGGAGAAATACGCCTCGACGGGCATTCCGACCTTGGCCGACCTCAGAGAACGCTTCGACGATATCGCGGGAAAAATCGTCACCGCATCCAAGACCCTTGAGGAGGATGGCTGGATGGAGCGCGTCGCCAACCAGATTAGGTCCCTGGTTGCTTGGCGCTGGGTCGATCAGAAGGGAGAGGAAAATTCCGTTGACGTCGTCGTCGCCCACGCCGAAAAGCGCCTCAAGGCCGGTGACCTTAC
>CAZQZB010000065.1:0-6073 GCA_964597695.1 uncultured Thalassospiraceae bacterium
TGCCGGCGATTTTGTCCCGTTCGCCGAGGCCCATGACGAATTCAATGTCGTTCAACACCGCGAACGGCGGCGCGAAGGTGCCGATGTAATTTTTCACGCCATACAGGTTGACGCCGTTCTTGACGCCGACGCCGGAATCACTTTGCGCCAGCACCGTCGTCGGAATTCGGATATGGCGAATGCCGCGGTGTGCCGTCGCTGCAACCAACCCGACCGCGTCCAACACGGCACCGCCACCGATGGCGAGAACATAGGAATGGCGGTCGATATGGTGGTCGAAAAGGGCCTGTTGAATGGTCTCGACAAAATGCAAGTTGGATTTGATTTTTTCACCACCGGGCACCGCGATCGGGTCCGTAACCAAATCGAGATCGCGTGCGTGATGCACCGCATAGGCCTTGATATCCTCGACCAATTCGGGCCGCGCCTGGATTAGACCGTCGTCGACAAAAAACAGGCAGCGATTGCGCTTGTCCGGTTCAAGCCGGCACATCGCTTCGACCAAGGACTTATTGGCCGGATCGAAAAGATTGGCCGTAAAATACACAGGAAATTCATACGGCACGGAAAATTGTTGCCAATGCACCGTCGTCCGAGCGCGTCTTGGCACCGTTTTGGCCGTCATTTCTTCTTCCCCCCTACGTCTTACCCTGTCATGCCGCCCAATTTTTTTTGTCGTATTGGTGCGGCTTTTTGTTTATGGGACTTACCCAGATAACTAAGCCAAATTCTGTTTAACCAACTGTTTCATATACCTTAATTTATCTTGTGGTTTGGGGTTGTTAAAACGCCACTCACACTCCTTTAAAGATAGCGGGAAATGCTCTTTGGGAACACTATTGAATTCCGCAAATGACGCTTTGCCTGGTTCCAGAAATTCTCAATAACATTGATATGATTTTGCTTGTCTGCAAAGAGTTTCGAATGGTTGATGCTGACAAGTGCTGCAGCACATCGGGCCGTCGGCCCCGCCACAAAATACTCGATCAGCCGATCTTGTTTCGCTTTGCTAGGTCTACCCTTTCTCATATTATCCATGATAACACCTCAAGGGTGGTATCTGGGCCAGTTCATTGTTTACTAAGCGTCAGTGAGTCCTCCCGGAGACAAGATCATGAAATACCTGAATATCGCCTGTGGTTTACTGATGATCCTGTTCGCGGGCGTGCAATTCAATGACCCTGATGGCCTCCTGTGGGCGGCGATCTATCTGGTCCCCGCGATTTGGGCCGGCATCTTGGCGTTTCGCCCGCATCTCATTCAAAACACCCTTCCGTTTGGCTTGCTTGGTCTATCGGCCGCCGCTGAACTGATCGGGGTCCTCTATTACTGGCCGACCACACCCGGATTTTGGCGCCAAGACGTGTGGTGGAACACTGAAACCGCGCGCGAAGGCATGGGCATCATGATTGCCGCCGTCGTCATTCTGATCTCCTTGGCGACCGCGGTACGGGACCGTGCCGCCGCCCATAAAGCCGGCTAACGGTTCACGGTGCAAACTTTTTGCCCATAACGTAGGCGACAACGGCCATGCGTTCGTCTTTCTCATAAACCTCGTTCCACGCCAGAATCTTGCGGAAGTCCTTGGCTATGTGCCTATAAGTGCCGGGGATTTAGTTTTGGCGCCCTGCCCGGATAGGCCTTGGCGCCCTGACAATGGGTGCATTGTTCAAACTAGATTTCCTTGCCCCGGGCGAACTTGGCTTCATCGTTCAGAAAGGCTTTGGTGAATTCCTGCTTTTCCTCGCTGGCGTGCGCCGCCCCTGAATACAAACACGCGGCCAACGCCATGGCAGCCCATCCGAGTCCCTTAAGCTGCTTCATCGTCGGTTCTCTATCCTGTTTGATATCTGGCAATTCGATTAACACGATAATTGCGTCCAAATCATGTCCGAAAAGACAAAAAACGCCACCAGCCCCAGAGAATTCCACGGGGCCGGTGGCGCGTAATGGGTCATGATCAGTCAGCCAGCACGATCTTGTGGATCGTATCGAGATTGCCCTTCGGACCCCGCGTGATCGAAGTCAAGGCATAGACCTCGCCAGCTGCGTGCTGTGCGAATGCCAACATGTAGGTTTTTTCCCTTCCATGCCAGCGACTTCGGCGACTTCCATGGACCACTTGCCACCGGACTCGGAGGCGATGAAGGAATGACCACCCATGGCCGCGAAGCTCTTGCCCCAATCCCCGAAGATGTACTTGCCTTCCCAGGCCTTATGAGCGCCCCGGTGAATCCGTAAACAGCCGGCGCACAGAAAACCAGAGCGCGAAGGGTAGCGCCATGGACAGCGCCATGGTCAGGATGGGGCGTTCGACGCCGAGGTGGCCAATGGTGGAAAAGACGAACCCCAGTGGCACGGAGCCGCACACCAGGGCGACGGCGAAAATCCTGAACCGCATGCGCGAAAGCCCGGCCATGCAGGCAATGACCTCCGACATCACCGGCAACCAGCGAGACAACGCGACCATCCAACCGCCGGCCCGCTGAAACAACCGTTCGCCATAGTCGAGCGCTCGTTGGCCGTTCAGCCACAACGCGAACGGACGTCCAAGATGCCGGCATAGTCCGTAGCCAACCAGGCCGGAAATCACCGACCCGATGGCACCGACGATACCGCCCACAACGGGGCCGTAGACCATGCCGAGCGCGGCCATCACCGCCGTCGTCGGAATCGGTATGGCGAGGTCGGCGATCAACAGACCAATCGCGGCGAGCCAGGCGAAGGTGCCGTGTTCGGACAACCAGCGAACGGCACCATCGCCGGCGAACATGTGCTCAAGCAGATCGCCCCAGACAACGAACGGCACAACGATCAACAATACCAGACCGACGGCGATCGCGGCGAATTTGATCATGCCGGACGCTGGGCTACGTGATGACCAGATCCTCCAGCGTGCGTTGCGCTGGCTGATCCTCTATCCGCGGCTCGCGGCCACCGCGCAGGATCGAGTTTCCCTCAAAGACCGTACGCTGGTCGATTGCCGGTGGGTTGAGCCAATCGTCTTCTTTCATCTGGCCGCTTTGACCATAGGCGTCGAGGGAGTTCTGGTAACAAACCAGGCGCACATGTTCCTCGGGAACGCCGCGCTGCAAGGCCAACTTGGCAGTCTTGGCGACACCCAGAGGCTCGGAAATACCCCAATCACAGGCGGAATCGACGATTATTCGCTCGGGCCCGTACTGTTGCAGAATATCGACCATGCGGGCGTTGCCCATTTTGGTGCTGGGATAGATGGAAAACGCGGCCCAATAGCCCCGGTCCAGAGTTTCGGCGACGGTTTCCTCGTTGTTGTGGTCGACGACAACTTTTGACGGATCTATTCCGTGCTCGTCGCAGACGTCCATGGAACGTGAAGTACCGCGCTTCTTGTCACGGTGCGGCGTATGGATCATCACTGGCAAATCAAGTTCCATCGCCAGCTCTATCTGCAGGTGGAAATATTTATCCTCAAGCGCGGTCTGCTCGTCGTAACCGATTTCACCAATCGCGACGACCCCTTCCTTGAGCGCGAACCGGGGTAAAATTTCCATGACTCCCTCTGCTAGTTCTTCGTTATTGGCTTCCTTGGAGTTCAGCCCGATGGTGCAGTAATGGCGAATACCGAACTGGCCAGCACGAAACCGCTCGAAACCGACGATCGAGGACAGGTAATCGATATAGGTGCCGACATGGGTGCGCGGCTGGCCCAACCAAAATGCGGGCTCGATCACCGCAACAACACCAGCCGCCGCCATGGCCTCGTAATCATCGGTCGTCCGCGACAGCATGTGGGCATGGGAATCGATAAGCATCATTGTCGGATTTCCACTTCATGGTTTAATTTGACTGTTTCCGCGAGCGCGCCGGCCAGCATTTCATCGGCCAGGGACTGCCACGTCAATACTCCGTCCACAATTTCAGTGGCCAACTCCGCAACGGTTGCCATCAGCTCGCGCGCCAGTGCCGCCGGATTGGAGCTAAGCGCTAGGGCCGCGGCCTTCTGTTCAATCGCCGTGCCGGTCTCGAGGACACGGCGCAGATCGGCAAGCGCGTCCGCATCCGGGTATGGGCCGACGCAGCGCCACAGTTCCGGCGTCACGGCACGTCCGGCGGCCCAGCGTTCGTGGGCATAATCGCACAAGATGCGCGCCAATTCCGGATTGGCGCGGTCGTCCAGACCCTGGATTGGCGCCAGCGCGCTGCCGATGAACAGGGCCTTCAAGACCATATGGTTCCAGCGGTTTTCATCGAACTGCTCGCATGGAAAAGGATTGTGGTGCGCTATCGCCTCAAACTCGACACGCATGTTGGTGCGCAGGCCCTCCGCCACTTGAGTCTCCAGGGTCTCGGGTGCAGGATAGAGCGGCAAACCCGCATACAACGCCATCACCTCGCCGACATCGGCACCGCGGCATAAATCTGTGAAGCGTGCCGCGAAGCCCTCACCAAACCCGCCAATTTGACACAACAACATAACCCGCGCCGCCAAGTCGATGCTCCAGCCAACCGGGTCCCAACCCGGCCGCGCCGCCTGGGCCGCATCGAGATCGTCCGGCGTCAACGCCAAATCATCCTTGCCGAGACGGCGTGGAATCATGCCAAAGGTGATATACAAATTACGGTCGGATGGTTCGGCCGCGAGGGCGTTAAGCCGTCCGTCCAACCATTCGTACCGATTCGCCGGCAACTGTCGGCGCAACCAGTTCTGTAGCAAATCAGAGGGCATGGCGGCCATGGTTTCCCTATCCAAATATTGGATCGCAGTTCTGCCGACAAAGTAATCCAAATTGTCCTTTTGGGGAAGTGATACTGGAAGCCCAACGCTGTGCTCAGATGGTTGATTTTCATCTGCAACTGGCTAGAAAAACCAAACTTTATGAGCCGAATAGTAGCCGCTTTGGGTCAATACTTTTGATGAAGTCTTTTGGGGGTTTCGGACGCAAGATTGATTCGCGCGGTGGCTATTTATACAAGAAAATTTTGTGACCGAGACGGTTTCGATTTTGTGGTTGCGCCGAGATTGTAGCCGTCAGGGTTTTGCAACAGTACCCGACGGCAAGAGGACCTGCGGATGACATTTTTTTACGTTATGATGGCACTTCTTGACCCTCCGGCTCCATTATAGAAGGCGACCGCCGTCCAAGTCCTAATTGTGCCATAATTTTCGAGTTCGACCCTTGACCTGCCCCCAGCACCGGAAACCGTCATCCTGGAAAGGCCTGATCAGGTCTTCGTTCAAAGGGAACTACGACCGTACAGGACGTCCCTTGACATCGTGTCTAACTTAATTAAAAAAAATGGTATCATTCGTGGGGGCAGGTGAACAGGGTGGGTGATTAGTCCAGGAATGTGATGGCATATTACGGGCGAAGCGCGTGTGATCACCTAACTTTCTGATACCATTACGTTCCGAAACCCAAGAATTCTGGAGATTTGTTTTATGCCGCGTATTCAAGAGAGAAAACTTACCAAAGGACACCAGCGGAAATAAAAAGGCTTCTAAGATTGATCCGGTAGCCGCCCGTCTTGCCGGTTGCATTGGCAAGGAAGATAAGAAGAAAAAGCTGAAACTGCCGAGGGACGGCTATAACGTCCGCAGAGGATTCCAAAGTGTGGTCCTGGTTGAGGCTGCGAGCAAGCCCAGGAAGAAGGCTGCGGCCAAGCCAAAGAAGCGGAAACCGGCTGCAAAAAAGGCCACTCTTAAAAAGCGGTAGGTAGTTCCTCACTTGCGTTATGTATGCGACTGGGGTGGGGGAAGTATGCCATTGAGCTGCTGCCTCGGAAGATCATTTGTGCGACTACGATAACCTACGGCCACATTCACCGTTCGCAAAACATAAACCATACTCCCGGTTCCGCTACCTTCTCACTCCTGTGTAGTAAAACAGCGGCGACATCATCTGGGTTATACCCATTAAAGGGCCTTGAAATGGCTTTCCCGTGGTTGCTAATTGGTTTCTAGGTATTAAAAAGGGCTTAGCCGGTTAAAGCTAAGCCTTTGTTTTAATTGGCGCACCCGGCGGGATTCGAACCCACGACCTCTGCCTTCGGAGGGCAGCGCTCTATCCAGCTGAGCTACGGGTGCTCTGAT
>CAZQZB010000066.1:0-5774 GCA_964597695.1 uncultured Thalassospiraceae bacterium
CCCCTTGACGACGAAGCCGGCCATAAGCGCCGATATTGCGGCAACGAGCTGGCGCGGAAGGTCGGCGAGGCCGGTTTTCAGGTAATATGGAATTCGTGTTTTATGGCGATGTTGTTTCTGCCGCAACTCCTGTCCCGGCGGTTGCTGACGCGCTTCGCCAGCAGGAAATCCTTTGAGAGCGAAAATATGCTGCCGACACCGATCAACGGCCTGCTGGAAGGGGTGCTAAGCATTGAGCTGGCGCTGCTTCGGTTAGGACTTCGCTTCCCGTTCGGCGGTACGAAGATTGTCGCCGCCCGCAAGTCTTGATCCGCCCGGCGGGGACCAACCTCTGAGCATGTGTTAAATGTGCGCCACAACACGCATGGCCCGTACCGTCATTGCTGCTATTCTACACTTTAATTTGAGTATCTTAGGATAATTAAAATGGATGATACCTGCGTAAAAGAACTCAAGGAAACGAATGCATGCCCGAACGGCGACCTGAGCGGCGTGAACTTGACTGAGGAAAATCTTAGCGGGGCGAACCTGAATGGCGCGAACCTGGAGAAGGCGGATTTAAGTTGGGTAAATCTGGAAAAAGCGGATTTGAGTGAGGCAAATTTAAGTGGGGCCATTCTGTGGGAGGCAAATCTTCGCAGGGCGAACCTGAGCGGGGCGAACCTAAGTGGGGCCGATATGCTCGAGGCAAATCTAAGGGAGGCGGACCTAAGCGGCGCAAATCTACAAGATGCATCTTTAATGAATGCACAAACCGATGGTGCGATTTTCTGCCGCACAAAGCTCCCCTCGGGAGAGGAAGACAATTCCGGTTGCAATTGATTTATAAGAGCCGGGGTAAACGCCTGGTCCGGTGTTCCGGGAACAACCGACACCGCCTCTGGTCGGCAACCAACTCCAAGATCAAAAGTTCGAAGGTTTAAGAGGCGTTATCCAGCTAGGCGCTGACGGGTTAATTTCGGTTCTTGGAAAATACCAAGGTCCACGCTGCCTGGACCGTCACCTTGAAGGGAGTCCTGACGGGGTAAATCCGGCGGTGTAGCATGTAGCCGTATGTGAACCGGAAAAACATGTCCAACAGTTTCGAGCCCAGAGCCGTATTGTTGATGGCCTCGATCTCCCCAAGCCACCGTTCCACCCACGGCTTCTCCACGAGCAGGGGAAAGACCTTGTGAATAGCATGGAGCCGCGATTTTAATTCCTTATTATAGTCCTCATGAGATGGCTGAGTCCGGCTACGGGGGCCTGTCGGTTTTTCCGAAATAGGAAAATTAAGGACGCTCGGTGAAAACTGGCCTCCCCAGGATTGTTGTTCCTCTTCCAGGAAACCATGCTCAATACTGTATTTGGTTATATCCGTTCCCGGGTATGGCTGAAAAATGGATGCATCGCCGTAATCGACCTTGCATTCTTGGTTAATGTGGACGGTTTCCATGAAGGTATCGACGGTTTCTCCGGGCAGGCCCAGGATATTCAGACAGTATGTTTTAATGTCGTAACGCCGAAGCGTCTCAAAAGCGGTGAGGATGTCTTCCTTTTTCATGTTCCGAAGCATAACCTTGTTGCGGATATCATCGTTGCCGGCCTCTATTGCGATCGCCACGGAGTGGCAACCGGCTTTCTTCAAGTTTTTGCAGTACTCGTCGTTAACCATGTTCGGACGGCAGTAATTGAGAAAAGGCAACCCGATTTCCCTTGGATAGACTTCGGCGAATTCCGCCAACCAGGAACGTTTGGCGCCGAAAATATCATCCTGAAACCTTATGAACTTCGTCGGATATTTATCAGTGATGCGCTTGATCTCGTCGATGAAATAGGGAATCGACTTGAACCGCATCACCTTTCCCTTGCCCTCGTACAGGGCGTTAAACGCGTGGTTGAAACAGTACGTACATTTGTAGGGGCAACCGCGAGAAGCGGCAAAGGAACGGATCGGCAGATGGCGTAAGAAGTAACTTTGTTCGTAAACAATTTCCTTGTCGGGATACGGAAGCGAATCGAGTTCGGGGACCAATTTGCTCAAGCCGTTCCTCTTAAACTCACCGTTGCCAAGATTGAAATGCATGTTGGTGGTATCGTACATGTCGTCGGTGCCGAAGGCATTGAGGAAATCGGGGAACGCGACGTCGCCTTCGCCGATGCAAATGGCATCAATTCCGTCTTTATCTAGGTATTTTTGAAAGAACGTCGGGTGGACGCCGCCAACGACCGAAAAGGCGCCGGTTTCCTTCCTGAGGTGCTTGTTAATCTCCAGGAACGTATGAGCATCGGGCGACATGACGGAATAGGCCAGGATGTCAGCTTCGTAAGACTGAATCCTGGATACCGCATTCCGAGGGGAGCGGTCGTATTCGACGAGGATAACGTCGTGTCCGGCCCGCTTGGCGGTGGCGGCCATTATTGGTACGGAAAAAGTATCAACGACCCCGATACGATCGGTTACAAAGGCGACCCGTTGTCCCACGTGAAGATTCCTCTTATATTTGTGCGCGCATTCCTCCCAATAGCTCCTGGGAGTAATGGCATATTAACCCAGTAAATTTGTAAGAAAAACCCTAATTTTTATTTTACATGTTTCCTAATTGTCTCTGATACTTTGTTACATGGCTCCTTGCTGTCTTTGATACCTAAGCCAGGGAGTGGTTTTTTTCGGATAGCCGCCATGTTGGAGATGTTGTATACGGCTCAAGAGATTTGCTTAACGAACCATTCCTGATTCCTCAAGGTTCTTATGACTGACAGGCACCCCGGCGCAAGGTTTTCTTGCCAAAGTTTCAATGCCCGTCAGGGTGGCCGTGAAACCGCCCCGGCCGTGAGACGGATCATTCCCGCAGGGCCGGTCCGATGACCAAAACGGATGTGACGGAACCCCTGGACCTGCTGCTGGTCAATCCGGGCTGCCGCGAGAAAATTTACCAGGAACTGGGCCCCGATTTGTCGGCGGTGGAGCCGCCGCTGTGGTGCCGCCTGATCGGAGGCTACGTTCGGGACCGCGGTTTTACGGTCCGTATTCTGGATTCCGAGGCCCTGAACCTCGGCCCCGCCGCCATCGCCGAAAAAGTCCTGGAAGCGGGTCCGCGCCTGGTCGCGATGATCGTCTTCGGGCACCAGCCCTCGGCCTCGACGCAGCAAATGATGGGCGCCGGCGAGGCGTGCCGGGCGATCAAGGAGGCCGAAGACGGCACCCCGATCATCATGATCGGCGGCCATGTCTCGGCCTTGCCCGAACGGACACTCGAGGACGAGGCCGTGGATTTCGTCTGCAAGGGCGAAGGGCCGGTGACGGTGGTGCAGTTGCTGGACGCGCTGGCCACCGGCGCCGGCGACGATGGTGAACTGGAAGGGATCGAGGGCCTGGTCTGGCGGCGCGGTGACGACGCCGTTATCAACCCGCCGGCGCCCTTGATCGAGAACCTGGACCGCGACCTCCACGGCAACGTCTGGGACCTGTTGCCCATGGAGGAGTACAGGGCCCATAACTGGCAGTGTTTCGGCGATCTTGAAGCGCGCCAGCCCTATGCATCGATCTATACGTCGCTGGGATGTCCCTACAAATGCGTTTTCTGCTGCATCAACGCGCCCTTCGACATCAACCGCTACCGCATGCGAAACGCCGAGTCCGTGGTCGGCGAAATCGACCTGCTTCACGGCACCTACGGCATCAAGACCTATAAGATCATCGACGAGATGTTCGTGCTCAACGAACGCCACGTCCTGGACATCTGCAACCTGCTCATCGAACGCGACTACGGCCTCAACATCTGGGCCTATGCTCGGGTAGACACGGTCAAGTCGAAGATGCTGGACAAGTTGCGGGACGCCGGCATCCGGTGGTTGGCGCTGGGCATCGAGTCCGGGTCCGAGCACGTGCGCGACGGCGCCGAAAAGGCATTCGACCAAGAGGACATAATCGCTATCGTCCGCGATATCCAGAAAGCTGGCATCCGCGTTATCGGCAATTTCATCTTCGGTCTGCCCGACGACGACGGCGATACCATGCGCCAGACGCTTGACCTGGCGGCCGAGCTCAATTGTGAGTTCGTTAATTTCTATTCGGCCATGGCTTATCCGGGCTCACCCCTTTATGCCAAGGCGGTTGCGGACGGCCTGGCGTTGCCTGAATCATGGTCCGGATTTTCGCAGCACAGCTACGACTGCCATCCCCTGCCGACCGAGCACTTGGCGGCGGGAGAAGTTCTAAAGTTCCGCGATGACGCCTTTAAGGCCTATTTTTCCAATCCGCGTTATCTCGACATGCTGACGCAGTCCTTCGGTTGGGAAACCCGCGAGCATATCGAGGACATGGCCCGTCACCGCCTCAAGCGGAAGCTGTTGGAAGAACGGGACGCGGCGGAATGAGCAGCGCTGATGGCGTCGCCGACGGCCCTGTGTGCCCGTGGCTCAAACAACCGGGGTGCCTGTGGCATAAACGATGATTATCAGCCGCACCCCCTTTCGCGTGTCGCTTTTCGGCGGCGGATCCGACTATCCCAAGTGGTACCGGAAGCACGGCGGCGCCGTATTTGGCTTCGCCATCAACAAGTATTGCTACATTTCCGTCCGGCCGTTGCCGCCGTTTTTCAAGTACCGGCACCGGATCGTCTATTCCCAGGTCGAAATGGTGTCGGAGATCGACGATATCCAACATCCCGCCGTGCGTGGCATTCTCGCCGACCAGGGGATCGCAATTGGTCTCGAAATCCACCACGACGGCGATCTGCCGGCCCGTTCTGGTCTGGGCTCGTCGTCATCGTTCACGGTCGGCCTGTTGAACGCGCTTTCGGCACTGCAAGGCCACATGATCGAAAAGAAGCCCCTGGCCGAAGAAGCGACCCGCATCGAACAGCAAGTGATCGCCGAGCACGTCGGCTCCCAGGACCAGGTCTGGGCCTCGTTCGGCGGCGTCAACCGTATTGAGTTTTTCAAGGACGACGGTTTCGACGTGCAGCCGGCCAACCTATCGCCGGCGCGCCAGCAGGGCCTTCTCGACAACCTGCTTTTGTATTTCACGGGGTTTTCCAGGTTCGCTTCGGATATCGCCAAGAAGCAGATCGATAACATCGACAAGCGCGAAAGGCACCTGACGACCATGGTCGGTCTCGTCGATGAAGCCTTGAGCGTGCTTCAATCCGATAGCCGGCCGATTCGCGAGATCGGTGAACTGTTGAACGAATCCTGGCGGCTCAAGAGGGAACTGGCGGACAGTGTGACGACGCTGGAGATCGATGACATTTACACCGCCGCCCGCGATGCCGGCGCCGTCGGCGGCAAACTTCTGGGTGCCGGCGGCGGCGGGTTCTTGCTACTGTTCGTCGAGCCCGACAAACAGCCTGCGGTGAAGGAGAAACTGAAGGATCTGATCCGGGTCGATTTCGGCATCGACGACGTGGGCTCCAAGATCGTCGTCTTTGAGCCGGCCGGGCTGGAGAACCGGTGACGCTCGAGAGACGCTTGCAGGTGACAGCCGTTGACGGCGATTGACAGTGTTTTCAATTGGGGGTTACTTCCCTACGTGTGCCGGGGACGCTTTCGATCCGGTCCTGGCTGAGGGGGTTCGGAGCGACTTTCGAGGGGGACGTTGATGACGGTTTCCGTCGTTTTATCCTTTCGCAACGAAGAAGACGTGCTGGAAGAGCTGATCCGGCGCCTGGACGCCGTTCTCGGCGGGCAGTCGATTGATTACGAACTGATTTTCGTCAACGACGATTCCGATGACGGATCTCTCGACATCCTGACCGCGGCGCGGACCGAAAACCCGCGCATAAAAATCATCA
>CAZQZB010000067.1:0-4694 GCA_964597695.1 uncultured Thalassospiraceae bacterium
GAAGGCATCGAGTACGTGGCCGACTGGGTGCTCGACGATCAACCCTGCCGGATCGTCACCAAAAGCGGCTCGATGATTTCGGTCCCCTACACCGTGGAAACCAACGACATCCCCATCTTCTCCCTTCAGAACCGCCCGTCCGACGCCATGCTCAAGCGCACTATCGATCAATTCGAGCAGCTCTATGCGGAAAGCGAGTCCATCACCCGGGTGATGGCGATCAGCGTCCACCCCTATCTCTCGGGCGTGCCGCACCGCATCGGTTACCTGAAACAGATATACGAATACATCCTGGACCGGCCCGGAGTCGTCATGATGACCGGCGAACAGATCCTCGATTGGTATCTGGACGAAGAAAAAAGGCTGGGCGCTTAACCTTCCGCGGCGACGGCACGCACGCGATCCTGGGTGAAGGGCAGGCGCCTCAGCCGCAAACCGACGGCGTCGTAAACGGCGTTGCCGATGGCCGCCGCCGTGGGGCCTTGGGTGGCCTCGCCGGCGCCGAGGAAGGGCTGGTCCGGCCGGTTGATCAGCACCGTCTCGATCTCCGGCACCTCGGAAAAAGTCATAATCGGGTAGCTTTCCCAATCCCGGCTGAGGATACCGCCGGCGTCATAGTCCACCTGTTCCTTGAGGGTCCAACTGGCCGATTGGATCAGGCCGCCTTCGAGCTGATTCCTGAGCCCCTCGGGATCGACAACTTGGCCGGCGTCGGCAGCGATCATCGCCCGTTCAAGTTTAATGGCGCCATAGTCATCGACGCTGAGGTCGATCACCACGGCGGTGAAACACTTCAGGTTCTTGTAACGCGCAACGGCAAGGCCCCGGCCATAACCGTCTTCGCGATCCGCAGTTCCCCAGTCGGCGTGGGAAGTGGCGCTTTCAAGCACGGCCCGGGCGCGCTCGTCGCCCAAGTGCGCTAAACGGAATTCCAGGGGATCGGCGCCGCTTTCATGGGCGAGCTCATCCATGAAGGATTCGATGGCGAAAACATTGGCGTAAGCACCCAAGGAACGCAACGCAGAGGTCCTGAGCGGCAGATCCCGGACCAGGTGTTTGATCACACGGCGATCTGGAAAATTGTATATGGGATCACTGTTGCGGTGGATACCGGCATGGAACCCCATGCTGGGTTGGGGAGTGGGAGCAGTGCGCTGTTTTTCCAGGTGCCAGGAAGCAAGCAGGCGAGAATGTTCTCCATGGTCCGTTGGCCGTCCCATATGGGTGTCGCTGTAGGTATCACCGCTCCAATAGATTACCCGGCCGTCGTCATCGAGGCTCGCCTGCAATTCTATTTGCATGGCTGGGCCGTAGGGCTCCCAGGCGTGTTCGTCGGCGCGTTCCCATTTGAGCAGGACCGGGCGGCCCGGAACCGCCCGCGCCGCCAAGGCTGCGTCGAGAGCGACATCGTCAGCGCCATTGTGGCCATAACACCCTGCACCCGGAACATGACTCACGCGGATGGCGTCTTCGGGCAAGGCGAGAACCCCGGCCAGCGCCAGGCGCAACGGAAAGACGCCTTGCGAATGAGTCCAAACCTCCAAAGCTTGATTATCAAAACACGCCACGGCCGCCGACGGTCCGATGGAGCCATGCATGATATACGGCCGCTGATAGGTGGCCGAGAGAGTCGTAGCCGCCCTTGCGGGGGGCGTGGGCGGCGGCACCGGCGCGTCCTGGGGAATTCCGTCGATAAGAGGAAAACTTTCGCGGGGGTTGTTTTTGAGCTGCTCAAAGACGTCTCCCGCGTTGATCCCTTTGCTTTGGTCCCACACCGCCAGCCCGGCCAGCTTGGCGGCAGCCCACACCGCCTGTTCCTCGCGCTCGCACACCACCGCCAGGAAGCGCCCGTCGCGGACAACCTCAATCACGCCAGCCATGGCGCGGACCGCCGTTTCATCCAGGTCCAGAAGCCCTGCGTGGTAGCTGGGCGGGCGCACCACCCTGGCGTGGGCCATGTCGGGCAATTCCATGTCGTGAATAAAGCCCATCGAGCCGCTAACCAGAGCCTCACCCCCCTCGGAGGGCACCGGATTGCCGATCAGGCGGTACTGGTCGGGATTTTTCGGCGTTGCTGCATCGGTGACTTCCCTGTTGAAACGCTTGCCGCCCATTAGCTCCCAATAGGACACGTGTTGATTGGTTTTTCCTCCGCCAATTTCACCATCGGTCACGGCAAGGTTCTCTACCGGCTCGTCCAATTTCTCGGACGCCAGTTCAAGAAGAACCCGGCGGGCCTCGGCCGCGGCCTGGCGGATGGCGGTGCCGCTGTCTTCCATGGAACTGCTTCCGGCGGTATAGCCCTCAATTGGCGAAACGGCGGTGTCGGCGGTGCGAATGGTGATCCGGGAAAATTCCACATCAAGCTCTTCGGCGGCAATCACGGCAAAAGCCGTTTTCAGCTTCTGGCCCAACTCGACCTTGCCGGTGAACACCGTGACCCACCCGTCAGCGTGAATTTGCAGCCACGAGTCCAGGTCCGGATTTTTGGTGAAACTCGACGACAGCGTCATCCGCGCATCTCCCTGGCAGCGCGCAAAATCGCTTTGATGATCTGCGCATGGGTGCCGCAACGGCAGAGATTGTCGGACAGGGCAGCGCGGATCGCCTCTTCGCCGGGGTCGGGATCAGAATCCAGCAGGGCTTTCGCCACGACGATGATGCCCGGAATACAATAACCGCATTGCGCCGCGCACTCGGTGACGAAGGCCTGTTGTAGCACGTGCAAATTATCCGCCGTGCCGATCCCTTCTATGGTGGTTATGGCACGGTTCTCAAACGTTGCCACCGGAGTGGAGCAGGAATATTCCGCCTTGCCGTCGACAATGACCATGCAGGCGCCGCATTGCTCCTGCCCGCAACCGAACTTAGACCCCTTGAGCCCAAGATCGTTGCGGAGCACATAAATCAACGGCGTCTTCTCATCGACGTCGAGGTGATGTTCGCGACCGTTAACGTTGATATTAACCTTGGACATGCGCTCTACGGACGGAGTCACATGCCGAGCAAGTGCTTGGCATTACCGCTGAGAATTAACGCCTGATCGTCCTCGCTCAATCCCGCATGTTCGGTGACGATCTCCACCGGTCGGTCGTAAGACATGTCGAAGCAAAAATCACTGCCCAATACCACCCGGTCCGGTCCAACAAGATTGATTAGATACTCAAGAGCGGGTTGGGCATGGGTGATGGTGTCATAATAAAAGCGCCGCAAATAATCGACCGGCGGTGTCTTCAGGTGTTGGCATTCCTCGCGCACGCCCCAGCCGTGAGTGATGCGGCCGATCAGCCAGGGGAACGTGCCGCCGGCGTGGGGTAGGCAGAACGTGAGTTTTGGAAAGCGGTCGAGGACTTCACCGAAAATCAGATGCGACGCGGCAATGGCGGATTCGGTCGGGTTACCGATAAAATTGGTCAGGTAGAATTGTTTAAGGCGGCTTGGGTCGACCACCTTGATCGGATGCAAAAATATGGTCAGGCCCAGGTCCTCGATGGCTTCGTAGACCGGGAAGAACGAGGGGTCGGACAGTTCCTTGTCGAGGACACGGGTGGCCATGTAAACGCCCCGGATTCCCGGCAACGACTTGACCCGTTCAAATTCCGCCACCGCCATTTCCGGTTCCTGCATGGGCAGTATGGCGAGCCCGAGAAAACGCTCCGGATGGGCTTCGTGCGCTTCGACACAGGCGTCGTTATAGGCTTCGGAAAGTCGTCGGGAAAGATCGGCGGACGCCCAACAGACCATAGGTTGGGTCAGCGAAAGGGCATGGACGTTGACGCCCTGCTCATCCATGGAGGCGACGCGATCTTCGAGATCGTAGTAGCGGCGCTCCAATGGTGGAGATTTCACGCCGCCGGCATCGAGGACCGGCCCGACCGGGTCGTCGTAGGAGCAGCTGACACCGAATTCGGCGCCTTCTTCGACGATCAGCTTCAAGTAACTTTCCGGGTAAAAGTGTGCGTGGATGTCAATGGTTTCAAATTTGCCCATTTCTTTTCTTATCAACCGTTCTTTCCTTTTTTTCACAATTCCCGGCAATCGTAACGGCCCGTCCGAAACAGGGACAGCCCTATTTTCGCCGCTGCGATCGGCTGGCGGGTCCGATCACTTCCTTTCCGGCAGGCCGGCCATGTCTTCCAAAACGGCGCAGATGGAGGCGGTGTCCTGGGCTCCGCGGCCCTGTTCCATGACCTCCTTATAGAGAGGCACCGTGGATGAAAACAACGGCGTCGGGCAACCCCTGGACCGGGCAAAATCAGCGATGATTTGCATGTCCTTCTGCCAAACGGAATTCTTCATGGTGACATCGTCGTAGTTGCCCGCGACCATCATCGGGCCGCGAATCTCCAAGATCCGCGAATTGCCGGCACCGTCGCTGATAACCTTGAAGATATCCTCTGGCTCGAGACCCGCCTTCATGCCAAGAACCAGGGCCTCGGCGGCTGACACGTTGTGAATGGCGACCAGAAGGTTGGCGACGAACTTCATTTTGCTGCCGTTCCCGAATTCACCGACGTGATGATTGGACCGGGACATTCCTTCGAAAATCGGGACAGCGCGTTCATAACTCGGATGATCGCCGCTGGCGAGAACGACCAAGTCCTTAGTCCTAGCCTGGGAGCCGGTTCCGCTGAGCGGGCAATCGAGCATCACGATGCCTGAGTCTTTCAATGCGTCATGGCCGCGTTGCTTGA
>CAZQZB010000068.1:0-4565 GCA_964597695.1 uncultured Thalassospiraceae bacterium
TTATTGTCATGTGGTGTCACTTAAGGAAGTGAAGACGTTCTTGACGAAGTAACAAGATTCTAACTATTCCGATATATCCGATTCGTCATTAACCATGGTTTGTCAGCGGTGATTCAAAGCATAGAAATCCCAAGCACTTCAATCACCTTTTCGTACGCATTTAAGACGTCCTACGAGGTGGCGCTCCTCGAAAAAGGATCTCCACAATGAACAAATCCAAGGCCAAGAAAATCGTCTCAAAATGGATGTTCCCTACCGAGCGCTCTAGCTACATGGGCGGCATCGAGGGACGACCGATCTTGGTCAAATCCAAGAACTGCACGGTCACCGATATCAATGGCAAGGATTACCTGGATTTCGGGTCGGGACAGATGGCAGCGGCAATCAGCCACCAGCACCCGCGCATGGTGGCTGTCATCGAGAAGGCCATGAAGTCTATGATGCATGCCTCCAACATTATGCTGAACGTTCCACGTTTACGGCTCCACGAGCGCCTTGGAAAGCTGCTACCAAGGCTTCTACAACGCTCCCTATTCCTGGTCTCCGGCAGCGACTCCATTGAGGCTGCCGTCGACCTAGCCCGTAAAGCAACGGGCGGCATCGACGTCGTCGGCATGCACGCCGGCCTCCACGGTTCGACCTCGTACCTGACCCGATCACTGTCATTCAACTGGGACCGCCACCGGCATAGCATCGTGGCGCCGGCCACCTCGGCTGTCCTCGCCCCCTACTGCTACCGGTGCCCCTTGGACCTCAAGTTCCCGAGTTGCGACATTCAGTGCCTGAAAACCAGCCTAGAACTGGCCGATGCGAACTTTACTTCGAAGCCGGCGGCTTTCATCGGCGAGCCGATCTTGAGCGCCGGCGGTGTAATCGTACCGCCAGAAGGGTTCTTCAAGCGGGTCCAGGAGGCCTGCCACGAGCGCGGCATGCTGCTAATCCTGGATGAGGCCCAGACCGGCCTCGGCAAGACCGGCAAGATGTTCGGTTTCCAGCACGAAGAAGGCGTGACACCGGACATTATTGCGCTATCGAAGCATTTCGGCGGCGGGCTGCCAATCAGTGCCGTTTGCACCTCGACCAAGATTGCCCAGCAGGCCGTCGACAACGGCTACTTCGCGACCCGCTCCCACGCCACCGACCCCTTGCTCTGTGCCGGCGGCGAGGAAAGCATCAACATCATCGTTGACGAGAACTTAACGGGCCGCGCAGCGCGCATAGAGAAGCGTATCAAAAAAGCGTTTCGCAAGATGGCTAAGGAGTACGAATTGATCGGTGACATCCGCGGCCGCGGTGTGCTGCTTGGAATTGAGTTGGTCACTGATCGCGAAAAGAAGACCCCGGCCAACGCGGCCCTTAAAAGGATCGCCAACTACGCTCTCAAGAAAGGGTTAATTTTCCAGACCCGCGGCACCCGAGGCCTGCAGAACGTCATCCGCCTGGTGCCGCCGATGACCACAACCAACGAGGAAGTGGACCGCGCGCTCTCAATACTCCACGACGCCATCCGCGATGTTGACAAAGGCAAAGCAAAGAAAAAACGGATTATAAAGCTATCAGCCGCCAGGAAAAGCGGCTGACATGAGCCGGGCCTGTGTCAGGATCCTCACAGGCCGTATCGTAGAATCGAAAGCGACGGGGCGTGGGTCCTGTCGAAATCACGTTAGACCCATCGGAATCAACAGTGGGGAACGGAATGTACTGGGTAGGTTTTGACGTCGGTGGAACGTTCGTCGATATCCTCTCCCTCGACACCGAGACGGGCCGCATCCATGCCCTCAAGCATCGCAGTTCGCGCAGCGACGCGGCGAGTGCCGTGCGCGACGGACTCTGCACCAACCTCTCGGCCGTCGAGGGTCTGCCACGCGACGATCGAAATGACGGCACAACCGGTGAGTGGGTAAATTTAACACATTATTTCAAAGTGTTATCTAGTCGGTGTTTTTTTTCCGCCAGGCTTCGATCTGCTCGATCGCCCCGTCGGCATCGGTGACGTCGGCATAGCGCCGTTCCACGTCTCTAAGATTATCCTGGTGCGGGCGCTCGTCGTGATCGCCGACGCAGTCTTCGGGCACGATGGTGCGGAAGCCGTATTGGAAACTGTCGATGATCGACGCGCGCACGCAGCCCGATGTGACGCAGCCGGTGACGATCACCGTATCGACCCGCTCGCGCGTCAGAAAGGTGATGACCGGCGTTTGGAAAAAGATCGACGGCCCGTTTTTGATGATGGTCATGTCATAGTCGGGGTCGTGGACCCGGGGATCAATCTCGCATGCCGGACGACCAAGGATCAGCTCGCGGCTGACGCCCACTTTCCAGTGCGGCTGTTCGCGCTCACTGCCGTATCCCATGATACATTTGGCCACCGGCACATTCGCCCTGCGCGCCACGTCCAAAAGCCGCGCCGTGTTTTCCACCGCCCGCTCAATCAGCGGCGCGCCACCGGCGTCGAATGCCGGGTCGGTGAAAGCCTTTTGCAGGTCGACCACCAGGACCGCGGGTTTGGCCCCGAACCCGACCTTGTGTTGACCGTAGGTCCTGTACTGTTCCGCCTGATTTTCTGTTTCATTCGCCATTACAAACTTCCCGGTTCCCAAGCCTCTTCATTCAACTCACGCTAATTTGTCCCATAGGCGCTGACGTTAGACACCCAACCGGACTAGTGGTCTGCCCCCAAGACACAACATTTGTACACTTCCTTTTTCCTGTCCTCTCTATGTCAGAGTTCTCGGAATCTGCGACGAATGATGGTGCAAGATGGGGCTTTCCTTTCCCAGATCGATCACGAACGTGAACCGGGAAGGAAAGGTCAGCAAGGTGCCGTCCACGCTGAACTTGAAGTCATAGTTTCCGTTGATCACGTAGCTCTGCCCTCCGATCTGTAGGCAGTCGAGAGTCTTTTCATGCAGCTTCACGTGTAAGCTCTCTCTCGAGGAAAGCAGCATGAAATAACTTCTCAACTCCTCTTTGTTTTTGGCGGCATGAGGCGAAAACGTTGGCATTAGGACAGCACCTTCGTGATAGAGCCCGATCAGGTCGTCGATCTGGTCCTGGTTAACACAGTTCGCCCAAAAGGCAGGAAAATAAGGCGCTTCCATGACGGTGGGCATTCGAGTGGTCTCCCTGTTTTTTGTTACCTAGCCTTTTGATGAAGAACAAGGCTTCGCACTAGGCACCTTCCGATTGTGGCTAGAAGCGGACCTTTTGGCATCAATTGATTTATGTCCGCTTTACTCCCGAAAGCGGACATTTTAGGGGTCGTCGAAAAGAGTCCGTTAATGACCCGAAAGCGGCCATTCAACCGAACGAATTACGCCCTCGGAACGATGGTCATGGGTTGTTTTTCAACTTGAACAATCTTTGCGCATTCTGGAATGCAATTTTACGCGCCGTATCCGGCTTTAGATTGGGCAGAAGGCCTTTACGGATGGTTTTGATGGAGCCGACGAATTCATTATAATTGTGGGCATCCGTACCGACCATGAACCGGTCGGAATGGTCCTCCATGAGTTCACGCCAACCAGGATCAATGCCCCACAAACCAAAGATCATTGTGCGTGAATTATTACTGACGGGCGGATAGCGGTACGACAATTCGCAAAATAGGTTGGGATGTTCGTCAAACATCACATACAAATTATACGGGACAGCATCGGTGCCGCAATGGTTCCAGACCACCCGGCCCTTAAGGTTCGAAGACAAAAGTTTCCCCAGTTGTTCCATCGAATCCGGATCGGCCTGCATATGAAACGCCAGAAAACCGTCATATTTGGCGACGAGGTCGAAGAACTTTCGAAAAATAGGCGCATCGACCTGACCCTTGCGGCGCATTTTACGGGATTTGTTGGATGTCAGATTATTAATGAATATTTCTCCGATCCCCACGATCAATCCGTCCTTTAAATCCTTTTCGCTTTGCTCGTAGAGTGCCACCAATGACGAATTGTCGGGATTCAGCATCTCGTCAATGCCCCTGGAAAAATAGACCTCGTTAAATTCGCTTTGCCCGGCCCAAGCGATGCGTTTATCGCCGAATTTCTCCTTTAGGTACACCCAGTTGGACCGACCTCCACGCTTCGCTCCGAGGCCAGACCAAACAACGCCGTTTTTCTGCCCCATGGATTGTGTGGCGAGGCCGTCATGATCGTGCAGATCGGCGATGTGAACCGTCAATGCGATTTTCGCGCTTTCAGCTTTTTCGGCTTCGGTCAGTAAGGCCCCTGCCGTTTGATACGGTGCCAGTAACGCCACTATTAAATAAAAGCCGAATACCGAGTATATTTTTTTCATTGCTCCCCCCCTTTTTTTATTTGACCTTTGCTCCCTATCCCCTGCCCTGACCAAGTCCCTAAATTAAAACTTTCGGCGGCAGCCGCTGCGGCCGGGCGCCCATGTAGGTAATGCCGCTGGCATTCAGCCCTAGATTAACCATCAGCTTGGCCATTTCAATGGCCGCCGTATAGCCCTCCAGCACCGGCACTTCCCAGCCCCGTGCGCGCAGGCCGTCGCGTTCTGGCCACGCCCATCGCCGAGTTGGGCGCGGATGTCCTCGTCGCCGGCGG
>CAZQZB010000069.1:0-4333 GCA_964597695.1 uncultured Thalassospiraceae bacterium
GCGCCAGCTCGTTGCCGCAATATCGGCGCTTATGGCCGGCTTCGTCGTCAAGGGGACTCCATAGCATCATGTGCTGCGGCACGGTGATCAGTAAACCGCCCCCCGGTTTGATCGCCCTGTAAAGCGCGCCCAGGGCGGCCACGTCGTCATCGATGTGCTCGATAACATCAAAAGCGCCCACAACATCGAAATGCTCGAAATAGGGAATGTGGTCGGCGTCAGCGTGAAACAGAGTGACGTTGCCGTCAAGCCGGGAATCGACCCACGATAGCGCATCAAACGAAAGATCACTGGCGTAAAGATCAAGGCCCGGCTTCATGGCCCTCACGGATTCGATTACTAACCCAGTCCCAGCCCCGAAGTCGTAGAAATTTGTCAGTCCCGGAAAAAATTTCTCGGTGGCCCACCGAATTAGCCGCAACCGGGCGCGAGTATAAAAACTTCGCTCCTCGCAAGCCATCATCCGCTCATAGATGGGATTGCCGAACTCCTTCGGGCCGGTACCAACCAAATCGGCCCTGAACGTCGGCCAATCGCCCGCCATTTCGGGAACGAACCCGCACGTGGGGCAATGCCAGTCCTCAGTATCGAAGGCCGTACGACATTCAATACACAGTTTCATCGTTCGCTTTCATCGCTCATCGGTGTAGGGGCTCGGCTTGATAGGATGTCAGATCGCCAGAATCAATGGCAAACTCTTGCCCGCCAGCCGCGCCCCGGCGCCGGGACGAAACAACCGGCGCCGGGGCTTCGTGGACGTGAAGCTTGCCGTCGCCATCGTGCCCGATTAAATATTGATCCCAAGATGAGCCAATTTCTCAACGATCTTCGACAAAAGAAATTCCTTGCCGGCTCCTTGCTCGGACTCGTGATCGGGGCCGTGGCGCTCGGTTCCGTCGTTCCTTTTCTTTTCGATTATCTTGCTGGGAAATTTTTCTGGCTTTCGGCAATCCTGAGTGTCGAAGCAAATGAGCTCAACCTCAAGATTATCTATGTTCCGGCCGGGATGCTCGGCATCACTATCCTGTGCCTCATCCTGGAAGCGGTTCTCCTCGGATATGAACAATCAACGGCGAAAAGGATTTTCTCCAACGACACGCCATCGGTCCGCACCGATGTATTCTATCTGTTGTTTCGGATATCCGGTCTTATGATGATCTTCAGCTTGGCCTTTTCGTTCGGCGCGCTCTACGCGGTAACCGATTTCATCAAATCCGAACTCGGATTCGCGCTTCTGGCCGATGTGGATAGCGTCGTCATCCAGTTCGTGGCCTGGGTGTTGATCTTTACGTTTCTCAATTACTGGGCCCACCGCCTCTTGCATTCCAGATTTTTCTGGGACATCCACCAAGTCCACCATTCGGCGGAACATTACAACGTCCTGTTGCCTTATCGAAACCACCCAGTCGAATACATTGTCGCCACGCTTTACGGCGTCAGCGCGACGGCGGTCCTCGACATCGAGCCCGAGGTGATGATGACGTGGCTGGCTATCAACGCCTTTTACCAGTCGATGGTGCATTCCCATTACGACTGGAAATGGCGCTGGGTGGAATATGTCCTAATCACGCCCGGGGCCCACCGGATTCATCATTCGACGGCGGACGAGCACTTCAATAGCAACCTCGCCATCCTCAGCATTTGGGACCGGATGTTCGGCACATATATCCCGCCAAGGGGAGAAAAAATTAATTTCGGCATTCCTGAACAGGACCAGCAGAATTTCAACACCGACCGCTATTTGACCGAAATGATCGCCTGTTTTCTCAGGTGGCTGTCCCTAAAGCGGATGAAGGCCGGCGACGTCACATAGCGATTGATCGGATCGTCCCCACGCGCTTAAGTGCAAACAGTTTCAGTTTGTAGATCGTGTTGACGTCTTCCGTCATGGTCAATCTATACTCGTTGGTTTCAGGGTTTCGGGACCGAGGACCATATTACGCCCATTGGCTTAGCTCCGGCATGCCCACACATCGAAATACGCGAAGCTTTTTCGCTTTTCGTAACGGCGACGGAAGGTGGCTTTGAAGGAATCGTCGAAAACCGGATTGCCGTAATATCCCGTCATTTTAAACGGAGACTCGCCTGTGGGAACAAGCCAAATTTGCGTATGGCATCCTTCGATCCTGGTTCTGACCGCATCTGAAAGCGCAACGCCGCTGGCGGTGGTTTCCATGGCAACGGCGACATCCAGCGTATACGGATGCCCGGCAAAAACCAGCAGCGGCTTGAACAGTGTCTTGTTGTACCCGACAAGTGAATCGCCCGTGCCCATCTGGATGGTCGCGCCCGGATACGCAGCCATGACCTGGTCGATTTCCGCGGTGATTTGGCGCGCCTCATCCCAATGCAGTGCGCGTTGAAACCTTTTTTGAACGGGAACGGATAAGATCAAAAGTGCCGCCGCCAAAACGCCAACTCCTCCCAGAACCACCGTTCTGTTGCGGATGATGGACGCGGAGTAACGGACGATCATGTCGATGGTGATGGCGAGAAAAGGAAAAAAATAATACCAGCCGGCGCCTGGTTTCATCGCTGGAACAATGACGATGAGGACGGAGAGAATGAACGCCCCGAAATAGGCGGTCTCAGCCTTTTCGAGAGGCCGGTCCGACCATCGAATGGCGGCGAGGAAGAAAAAAACCGGCGCGAGATAGAACAACAGGTACCGAAACACCTTGGTCGCCAGCAATATCTCCGTATTTTTTGCCGCCACCAGCGGAAACCACGCCGCAAAATTGGCAAGGGAGAACGGATCGAACGCGAAGGGCAGGGCGAGGGCGACGGCGCCGACGGCGGCGATCAACCAAAACGTCATGAAACTGCGCTCCCAACAATGAAGCAAGAACACCGGCAGTAAATAGACTCCCGCATGCAGCTTGAACCCCGCCGCCAAGCCGCCGCATAGGCCGATCAACAAGCTTTTGCCCCATTCTGGCCGCCCTTTCTCCGACGCATTCATCGCCCAAACCGAGACCGCGACCAGGAAGGCGAGGAAGGGATCCGGCCGGTTCCACACGGACGTCGGCAGGCCGAGCAGGATAAAACCAGCGACTAGGATCACCGTCGTCGAAGCCCACGGAAGCCCGTGCCGCCGCTGGGTGAAGAAAACGATGACAGGAATTGAAGTCACGGCAACGATTGCCGCGGCCTTGCTGCTGGCCACGCCCGGGCCGGCGAGGAGGAAGCTGAACGCGTGGGTCAAATAGGTGATCGGCCCATAAATATTGGACGTCAGGTCCGGGCCGTCAATCGCGGGGTAAGCGGGGAACCCATCCAAAAGCCGCCACGACGCCATCGCAACTAACGGCTCGCCGTGATCCAGGTAGCCCGGATAGACAAGATAGCTAATGGCGACGGCGGCAACGTCGATGGAACACAGAACCGCGATCGCACCCAATAACCACAACCAGTAACGGCAAACGAAATCTACAGCCGCAGACTTCAGGAACGGCACCGTCATCCGCCGCCTTCCATTTCACCAATCATGGATTGCACTTCGTCGATGATGCGGTCCTCGTCGAGTCGCGCCACGCATGGGAACATGCCGCTCTCCTCCGGCAGGATGCAATCGCCCAGGCACCCCTCGCATGGCATCGAATAATAAATAAACCGTGCGTTATCGGGCGCGATGGCCGGATCGTAGGGGACGATTTCCCCGACGAAGGCGGCGCTCGCGAGCCCGATCGTCGGCGCGCCGACGGCCACGGCCAAATGCATCAGCGCCGTATCCACGGAAATTACCAGTTTCGCCGCCCGCAACAGTCCCACCAGATCCTGGAAACCGGAATCATCGAATTCGACGCCGGGAAGATCCAGTAGCGGCGTGTAATCGGCGTTGGCGTCGAGGTCGTCCTTGGTGCCGGTGATGACGACCCGCGTGCCGTCAGGCAAGGTCTCGATAAGACGACGGTAAAGGGCAGGGGGGCTTTGTTTCTGTTTCACCGCCGAAAAGGGGTGAATGATCACCACCGGCCCGTCAACCTGCTCCGTCGGCGCCAGCCGCTCTTCCGGAAGCCTCGCTACCGGCGACGGCCGGTCTGCCCCGCCGAGCCAGTCGGCGTATCGGGACCACCGGATGACCTTGTCCACATGCGCCCCGCCGCTGTCGAAAAGGCGGGCATAAAGGCTGCGGTTTCGCAGGAGCCGGGCGTCGTACTTCGGCCACGAACGCTGCACCATGGCGACGGCTTCGGGCGCGCAGGCCGCCGCGATAATAGCTTCGTCCAGGTCAGGATGACGCAGAAAGTCGGTGTGAATTACCAGACGGTAATAGCTGGCGAAGACATCATCAGTGACCCGGCGGCGATAACCGAGATCGCCCCTGAGACGG
>CAZQZB010000070.1:0-4271 GCA_964597695.1 uncultured Thalassospiraceae bacterium
TGACCTTAGCATTGCGAACGCTACGCTCTCCCAACTGAGCTACAGCCCCCCAATCGTTAGTGACCTTGTGAAACTAGATCGTTTTCACATCAAGAATGTTCACATTCCTTCACACTAGAAAGTTCACATATCGCTCACATGGTGTTTTTTATTCTAACATACTAAAATCGTTGACTGAATCAGGAAACCTCTTCCTTGCGAACGTGGCGTTCTCCCTACTGAGCTACGGCCCCGGATAAGGTGCCGGTGGCGGGTTGGCCGGCGCGGCGGATATTGTGTCCGCCCGCCGCCGGTGTCAAGGTTCAGCCCCAGGAGGCGAGGGAGTGCCGGGGTGGTTCCTGGAGGACGCAGGGGAGGCTCCCTTTTCCTTGCGCCGGCAAGATCCGATAGCTAGGCTCTGGGCCGGATTCGCGTAATTCATTTCGCGTCATGGACCTGAATGTTGCCTATAATGTCCAATCCCTTCCTGTGGCTGGTTTTACAATTGCTTGATCTCTATATGTGGGCGGTCATCATTGGCGTCGTCCTCAGCTGGCTGGTGGCGTTCAACATCGTCAACACGTCGAACCGCTTTGTCTTCATAGTCGGCGACTTCATCCACCGTATCACCGAGCCGGCACTGAGGCCGATCCGCCGCACTATCCCGAACCTGGGTGGCATCGACATATCGCCGGTGATCCTGATCATCCTTCTAATCTTCGCCCAGCGATTGGTGATCTGGGTTTTTTACCAGATTGGATAGGACGTTTCCCTTCGCTGCCGTTACAGGCGGCGTCGGCGTGCGGGTGCTGCTGACGCCCAAGGCTTCAAAAAACTGCATCGACGGCCTGGTCCCGGACGCTGGCGGCGGCACGGCGTTGAAAGCCGGAGTCACGGCCCCGCCCGAGGGTGGCAAGGCCAATACCGCCCTGGTCAGGATGCTGGCCAAGGCATGGCGGCTGCCGAAGACGTCGATCTCGGTGGCGTCGGGCAAGGGTTCGAGGCGTAAGACGCTGGTCATTGAAGGCGACACCAAGAGGCTGTTGGCGCGGCTCCGGGGCTTGATGAAAAGCCATCATGGCTGAGGCCGGGATCATCGGCGGCCCCGACCTTTAAGCCTCCACCCCCCCCCACTCCCCGCCATTGAGCCTTCGCCCTTGGGGTGATAGAAGCCCCGCCATGACCGCCAGAACTCTTCCCGTGCCGTGCCCTGAATGCGGCGAGGCCCAGAACATGATCCCCGGCGGCTTCACGTCCGAGGCCGAACCCTTCGGGCCGGTCACCTGCATGGTCTGCGGCCATGAATTTACCAAGGACGAGTACATGGCGGGGCTGAAGGCGCGGCTGGCCGATGGGAAACCGGGACCATGAGCACGGGGCTTTCCCATATCCGCAACTTCGCCATCGTCGCCCATATCGACCACGGCAAATCGACCCTGGCCGACCGCCTCATACAGATGACGGGGGGGCTCGAAGAGCGCGAGATGACCGAACAGGTCCTCGATTCCATGGACCTGGAACGCGAGCGTGGCATCACCATCAAGGCCCAGACCGTGCGCCTCGAATTCAAATCCGCCGACGGCGAGATCTACCAGCTTAATTTGATGGACACCCCGGGCCATGTGGATTTCACCTACGAGGTCAGCCGCTCGCTGGCGGCGTGCGAGGGATCGCTGCTGCTGGTCGATACCACTCAGGGAGTTGAGGCCCAAACCCTTGCTAACGCTTACCTCGCCGTCGAGGCCGGCCACGAGATCGTCACCGTCCTCAACAAGATCGACCTCACCGCCGCCGAGCCGGCCCGTATCCGCAACCAGATCGCCGAAGTAGTAGGGCTCGACACCACGGGCGCTCTGGAAATTTCGGCTAAGACCGGCGACGGAGTGGAGGCGGTCCTCGACGCCCTGATCGAACGCCTTCCGCCCCCCGAAGGCGACTCCGGCAAGCCCCTGAAGGCGTTGCTGGTGGACAGCTGGTACGATCCGTATCTGGGGGTGATGATCCTGGTCCGAATCCGGGACGGGGTGCTGAAAAAGGGCATGAAGATCCGGATGATGGCGTCCGGCGCCGCCTATCAGGTTGAGCAGGTCGGTTACTTCACCCCGAAACCGGTCCAGGACACCAAACTCGGCCCCGGCGAGATCGGCTTCATCACCGCCTCCATTAAGACCGTCGCCGACACCCAGGTCGGCGACACCATCACCGAGGACAAGCGCCCGGCCACGGACCCCCTTCCCGGCTTCAAGCCCTCATTGCCGGTGGTGTTTTGTGGTCTGTTTCCGGTTGATACCGGTGAATACGAGGATTTGCGCGATTCGCTCGCCAAGCTGCACCTGAACGATGCGTCATTTCATTTCGAGGCCGAAACGTCGGCAGCGCTGGGGCTCGGATACCGTTGCGGGTTCCTGGGGCTTTTGCATCTCGAGATCATCCAGCAACGGCTCGAACGCGAGTTCGATCTGGACCTGATCACCACCGCTCCCAGCGTCGTCTACCGGGTCCACGCCACGGACGGCACGGTCAAGGAGCTCCATAATCCCGTCGACATGCCGGACCCGGTCCAAATCGATCACATCGAGGAGCCCTGGGTCAAAGCCACCATCTTGGTGCCGGACGAGTACCTGGGCTCCATGCTGTCGCTTTGCACCGAGCGCCGGGGCGAACAGACCGAGCTTACCTACGTCGGTGGGCGCGCCATGGTGCGCTACCGGCTGCCCTTGAACGAGGTGGTGATCAACTTTTACGACCGCCTGAAATCGGTCAGCCGGGGGTATGCCAGCTTCGATTACGAGCTCACGGACTACGTCGAAAGCGACTTGGTAAAGGTGTCAATCCTGGTCAATTCAGAACCCGTGGACGCGCTCTCGTTCATCGTCCATGCCAGCCATGCCGAGATCCGCGGCCGTGCCATCTGCGAAAAGCTTAAAGGTCTGATTCCCCGGCAACTGTTCAAGATTGCCGTCCAGGCCGCCATCGGCGGGCGCGTCATTGCCCGCACCACCGTCAGCGCTATGCGCAAGGACGTCACCGCCAAGTGCTACGGCGGCGACGTCAGCCGCAAGCGGAAATTGCTGGACAAGCAGAAAAAGGGCAAGAAACGCATGCGCCAGTTCGGCAACGTGGAAATCCCGCAAAGCGCTTTTCTGGAGGCGCTGAAGACGGAGGAGTGAGGGTTACCGTCCCGGGCCCCCGCCGTCGAGTGTGTCTCCGGTTTGTTTTTCCCCGGTCAGGGGTTACCGCTCTTCGCCGTCGCCGAGGCCGCCGCGAATGCGAGCACCATCAGTACCCAGCCCAGATAGAACAATAACCGCATGGGCCTATCTTAGACGGTGGGGGGCGTTCGTGCCGCAAGGAATCGTCAATGGGTTACCCGCCGCCGGCCTCGGCCACCAAGCCGACGGCCTCGATTCCGGCGATGGCCGCCGCTTCGTCCCTGTCCGAGGTATCGCCGGAAATGCCAACGGCGCCAAGGATATCGGCGGTTTCGGGGTCCAGGGCCAGCACGCCCCCTGGCGCCGGGATCATTTTTCCCAGGGAGGCGACGGCGACGGCGTTAAGAAACTGCGGGTTCTTCTCACTCAATTCTCGCGTCCCCAAACCGAACCCCAGGGCGCCATATGCCTTTCCGAAGGCGATCTCGGGACGCAGGATGCCACTTTTGTCCTGGCGCATGAAGGCGACCGGATGCCCGCCGGCATCCAGAACGGCGACCGTCAGCGGCTTGCAGCCGGCCTCCCGGGCCTTCTCGAAAACGGTGTCGATGATCAGTGACGCTTGGTCCAGCGTGAGCGCGGTCATGGCAACGGAACCCCCTTCTTGTTAACCGCCCTGTTAGCCTCTTGTCCTATTCATCTCCCTCGGTCAACGTAAGGGCTTCTTGGGAATTGCACAATATCGGGGGTTCCGCCAGCGCCTTGGGGCATGGGGGGGAGCGGCGTCTTGGCCGGGTTGCAAAATCGTTGCGACCGGGGAGGGGCTCGGCTAGGTTCGGCCCATCCGGAGGGGTGGCCGAGTGGCTGAAGGCGCACGCTTGGAAAGCGTGTATACGGGCAACCGTATCGAGGGTTCGAATCCCTCTCCCTCCGCCAATTACCCCTTACAATCAGCCACTTCCCATTCCGGCATCATTACACCCAAAGATAAAGACTATCAGGGGCTGTTGTTCAAAACGGAAGAGCCACACCCTGAATTACGTCTGCTTTGCCCCCGAAAGCGGACATTCGGAGGGTGGTCGCAAAATCTCTGCTTTTGACCCAAAGCGGGCATCGCACGTCATCAAATTGGCCTCCGTT
>CAZQZB010000071.1:0-4200 GCA_964597695.1 uncultured Thalassospiraceae bacterium
TCCACGGCGGCCCTGGTTCCGCCGCGGAGCCGGAAACGGGGCCCGGACTTTTCGGCGACGAGACGCCGGCCGACGGCGCCGGGTCCCTGCCCGGGTCCCTGTATGTGGCGCCGGAAAATCCGGTTTTCCGCCGCATCGCCGCCGGCGGTCATGCGGATTTCATCGGCGTCGAGCGCACCCTTAACGACAAAGGCAAGCTCCGCAGCGAGATCGTCGTCGACGATGTCCGCGCCGTCGGCCGGTTTTTTTCGATGACGCCGGGCGAGGGCGGTTGGCGGGTGGTGGTCATCGACAGCGCCGACGAGATGAACACCAGCGCCGCCAATGCGGTGCTGAAGGTGTTGGAAGAACCGCCGGCCCGGGCGCTGTTGCTGCTGGTCAGCCACAACCCCGGGCGCCTGCTGGCGACGATCCGATCACGCTGCCGCAAGCTGGCCTTGCAACCGCTCCCCGGGGAAACCGTCGAGAAGCTGATCGCCGAGGCTTTGCCGGATCTCGATGCCGGGGACGCTTCGTCGCTGGCATCTCTCACCGACGGCAGCCCCGGACGCGCCCTGGCCCTTGCCGCCGAAGGCGGGCTTGAGATTTATCGCGCCATGACCGGCCTGTTGGAAACGCTTCCCCGGCTTGATATCCCGGCCCTTCACGCCTTCGGCGCCCGGCTCGGCAAGGCCGGTGCCGACGAGGCCTTCCGCACCGCCTCAAACCTGCTCCGCTGGTGGTTGGCGCGGTTGATCCTGTCGGCTTCGGGGGAGATGGCGGCGGACGGGCTGACCGACGATGAAAAGGCGCTGATGGATCGCCTCGGCCAAGCGGCGGGCCTTGATCGCTGGTTTGAGGTGTGGGAAAAGATCAACCGCCTGCTGGATAAGACCGAACACGCCAATCTGGACCGCAAGCAGGTGGTTTTGAACGTGTTCTTGACCCTCGAAAACGCCGTCAGTCGGTAAAATTTCCCAGCCGCCTGTTTTCGATCCCTCGTGCCCCCAGAGATGGCCGTCATGTCTAAGCGCTATTACGTCACGACGCCGATCTATTACGTCAACGACGATCCGCACATAGGCCATGCCTATACGACACTGGCCTGCGACGTGTTGGCGCGGTTCAAGCGCCTGGACGGGTTCGAGGTAAAGTTCCTGACCGGCACCGACGAACACGGCCAGAAAGTCGCCAAATCGGCCGCCGCCGCCGGCATCGACACCCAGGAATTCACCGACAAGGTTTCACGGAACTTCCGCGATCTGGCGGATTTTATGAACTACAGCCACGACGATTTCATCCGCACCACCGAGGAACGCCATATTCGCTCAAGCCAGGCCATTTGGCGCCGCTTGGTCGATAACGGCGAGATCTACCTCGACTCCTATGCCGGCTGGTACGCCGTCCGTGACGAGGCTTTCTACACCGGGGACGAGTTGATCACGGACGCCGACGGCAACAAGGTCGCGCCCTCGGGGGCCGAGGTCGAATGGGTGGAGGAGCCAAGCTATTTCTTCCGGCTTTCGGCGTGGCAGGACCGATTGTTGGAATTCTACGACGCCAACCCGGATTTCATCCTCCCCAAGACGCGCCGCAACGAAGTCGTCAGCTTCGTTTCCGGCGGGCTTAAGGACCTCTCGGTTTCCCGCACCACCTTCAAATGGGGGGTGCCGGTGCCGGGCGACGAAGATCACATCATGTACGTGTGGCTGGACGCCTTGACCAACTACATCACCGGCGTCGGTTTTCCGGAAACCGATAGCGGTGAATACGCGACCTTCTGGCCGGCCGACCTGCACATGGTCGGCAAGGACATCCTGCGCTTCCACGCCGTCTATTGGCCGGCGTTCCTGATGGGCGCGGGGTTGGCGCCGCCCCGGCACGTCTTCGCCCACGGCTGGTGGACCAACGAGGGCCAGAAAATATCGAAATCGCTCGGCAACGTCGTCGACCCGGTCGAACTGGTGGATAAATACGGCCTCGATCAGGTGCGCTATTTCCTGCTCCGCGAGGTCCCGTTCGGCAACGACGGCGACTTCGCCCATCAGGCCATGGTCAACCGCATGAACGGCGAGCTGGCCAACGATTACGGCAACCTGGCGCAACGGGTTCTGTCGATGATCAACAAGAATTGCCAGGGCAAGGTGCCGGAACCGGGGAAAATGACCGGCGACGACGAAGGGTTCCTGGGGACTGCGCACGGGCTGATCGGCCAGGTCCGGGACGCCATGGAGGTGCAGGCCTTCCACGAGGGGCTGGAAGCCGTCTGGGCGATGGTCCGCGCCGCCAATGCCTATATCGACGGCCAAGCGCCGTGGAAACTTGCTAAGGAAGACCCGGCGCGCATGGGCACCGTGCTTTACCTGCTTGCCGAAACCATCCGTCACCTGGCGATCCTGACCCAGCCCTTCATGCCCGATGCCTCGGCCCGGCTGCTGGACCAGTTGGCGGTGCCCGAAGACGCCCGCACCTTTGCCTGCCTCGGCCCCGATCATGCGCTGAAGGCGGGCATGGAACTGCCGAAGCCGGAAGGCGTTTTCCCGCGCTATGAAAACGGCGAAAAGGCGGAGGAGGGGGATTAATGCTCGTCGACAGCCACTGCCATCTGGACTTCCCCGATTTCGACGGCGAGTTGGACGACGTCGTCTGCCGCGCCCATGAGGCCGGCATCGGCCACATGCTGACCATCTGCACCCGGGTCACCAAGTTCGACGCCGTTCGGGCGATCGCCGAAAAATACGACAACGTTTTCTGCACCGTCGGCGTCCATCCCCACAACGCCGAGGATGAACCGGAAGTAACGGCGGAACACCTGATCCGCCTGGCCGAGCATCCGAAGGTGGTGGGCTTCGGCGAAACCGGCCTCGATTTCCACTATGACAACAGCCCCCGGGACGTCCAGGAACGGTCCTTTCGCGCCCATATCCGGGCGGCCCGCGAAACCGGCCTGCCGCTGGTGGTCCATAACCGCGATTCCGACGCCGATATGGCCCGGATCCTCAACGAAGAGCATGAAAAAGGCGCCTTCCCGGGCCTCATCCATTGTTTCGGCGGCGGCCGGGAATTGGCCGACAGCGTGCTCGGAATCGGTTTTTTCATTTCCTTTTCAGGCATCGTCACCTTCAAAAAGGCCGATGACCTGCGCCAGATCGCCGGCGCCATCCCTGTCGACCGCATTTTGGTCGAAACCGACTCGCCCTATCTGGCGCCGGTACCGAAGCGGGGCAAGAGGAACGAGCCCGCCTTCACCGCCTTCACCGCCGCCCAAGTCGCCGAGGTCAAGGGCATGGCGTTGGAGACCTTTACACAGGCGACGACGGAAAACTTCTTTCGTTTGTTTTCGAAGGCGCAACCCGGAACAGGGGCATGAAGGCGACGATCCTGGGCTGCGGGCCGTCGAGCGGCGTCCCCACCGTCGCCGAAGGGTGGGGGGCATGCGATCCCGAAAACCCCCGAAACCGGCGTCTCAGGCCGTCGATCCTGGTCGAAAACGGGGCCACGACGGTGTTGGTGGACACTTCGCCGGACCTGCGCCAGCAGCTTTTGAATACCGGCACGCGCCACTTGGACGCGGTGTTATACACCCACGGACACGCCGACCACCTGCATGGCATTGACGACCTTCGGGGCGTCAACAGGGCGATGAACGCGCCGCTGGACGTCTACGGCGACGCCGCCACCCTCGGCGACATCAAGCAGCGCTTCGAATACACGACGACGCCGCTGCCTCCGGAAACCGATATCTATTACAAGCCGGTCCTCAACATGCACGAGATCGCGGCCGGCGACCGCATCGCCGTCGGCGACATGGAAATCCTGACCTTCGATCAGGACCACGGCTATTCCCGCACTCTGGGCTACCGGTTCGGCCCCATCGGCTTTTCCACCGACTTGCTGGACCTGCCTGACGAATCCTTCGCGGCCCTGGAAGGCGTGACGGTGTGGATCATCGGCACTTTTTCATTGACCCCCCATACCACCCACGCCCATGTGGACAAGGCGCTGGAATGGATCGGGCGGGTCAAGCCGCAGTGCGCCGTGCTTACCCATCTTGGCCCATCCGTCGACTACGCCGAATTGTCGGAACGCCTGCCCGACGGCGTCGAAGCTGCCTACGACGGCATGGTGATCGAGGTCCCATAAGGTCATATGGGGATTGAAGGCCGGGGGTTTAGGCAATACCTTGAGATAACGCGAAGGTGCAGACGTTCCGGTCCACCC
>CAZQZB010000072.1:0-3717 GCA_964597695.1 uncultured Thalassospiraceae bacterium
GGTCCGGCGTTTCGTCGGCATGTTCGCCATCGCGCTCTGGGACCGCAAAGAGCGGGCGCTTCATTTGGTGCGCGACCGGATTGGGGTGAAGCCCCTTTACTGGGGCCGGCAGGGAAACCTTTTGCTTTTTGGCTCCGAACTCAAGGCCCTTCGTGCCCATCCGAACTGGACGCCCGAGATTGACCGCGGCGCGCTGGCGGCCTACTTCCGCCATGCCTATATCCCGGCGCCGTTTTCTATTTACCGTGGAATCGGAAAACTAATACCGGGGACCATCATTTCCATCGGCCCCGACGGCATGGATTCGACGACCACCTATTGGTCCCTAGCCGCCGTCAGCGAAGCAGGCGGTGCCGACCCCCTGGACGCCACGGAGGACGAAGCGGCCGACAGGCTCGATGCGTTGTTACGGGAGTCCGTGGAGTTGCGAATGGTTTCGGATGTGCCCTTGGGCGCTTTCCTCTCGGGCGGCATCGATTCGTCCACCGTCGTCGCCCACATGCAGGCGCTGAACTCCCAGCCGGTCAAGACCTTCACCATCGGCTTCGAGGACGATTCCTTCAACGAGGCCAAGGACGCCAAGCGTGTCGCCGAACACCTGGGCACCGACCATACCGAGCTTTATGTTACGCCGGCCGAGGCGCAGGAGGTCATTCCCCGGCTCCCCGAATGGTATGACGAACCCTTCGCCGATGCCTCGCAGGTTCCGACCGCGCTGGTCTCCCGGCTGGCGCGCCGCCAAGTCACCGTTTCGCTTTCGGGCGACGGCGGCGACGAGCTTTTCGGCGGCTACGACCGCTATCCCCGCGGCCTGGGCCTGTGGACCCTGATGCAGCGGATTCCACCGCCGCTCCGGCCCTTCGTGGCGGGCGGACTCAGAGCCGTCCCCATGCCGGCGTGGAGCGCTCTTTTCTCCATCACCCCCGAACGGATCACGCCGGGCCAGAAGGGACACGCCATGCGCTGGCTTGCGGGCAATCTCGCCACCGGCGACTTCAGCGCTTTTTTCCGTCGCCTGGTCAGCACCTGGGACGCGCCCGAAACGTTAGTGCCCGGCGCTGCCGAGGCGGTTTCGCCGTTCTGGGACGACGGCGGCCCGGGAAACGTGCTGGAGCACATGATGTACCTGGACAGTGTCACCTACCTTCCCGACGACATCCTGGCCAAGCTGGACCGCGCCAGCATGGCCTTCGGCCTCGAGGCCCGCGACCCGCTTCTCGATCAACGGCTCTTCGAATTCGCCTGGCGGCTTCCCGTGAACTACCGGGTCCGCGGGGACAAGGGAAAGTGGCTTCTACGCAAGGTGCTGGCGCGCTACGTGCCGCCTGAACTTATGGAGAGGCCCAAGCAGGGGTTCAGCCTGCCCATTGGCGACTGGCTCCGGGGGCCGCTTCGGGGATGGGCGGAGAACCTTCTTTCGGAGGGTCGGCTTTCCGAGGACGAAATTCTGAACCCGGCGGCCGTCGCCTCCGCCTGGAAAGGCCTGCTCGCGGGGGATTCCGCCACCGACGCCCGCATTTGGGTGGTGTTGATGTTCCAGGCGTGGCGAGAGCGCTGGCTTGGCTGAGTCTCCGGTCCGGCGGTCATTCCGCAACGGCGTTACGGCGATATCCCACGCACCGCGGTCCAATGGCAAAAGTAAGGCCCGTCCGGCGGACGGGCCTTTGACTGATTTCAATTATGGGCGCAGGTCAGAAAGTGTAGCGGAGACCAACTGTCAAGCTGTGAATATAGATATCGTCGGTTTCAGCTTTGGTAGTGGTAGCGGTGGCAGTAGTAATGTCGGTTGAGGCGTTGTTGTGTCCATCCTTCGCGCCGTCCAGCGTGTGGATCATCTGGAAGCGGTATCCCGCGGTCAAGTCGATCGAATCGAACAAATTATAGCTGACGCCCACTTGGCCCACGTACAGCGGCGCAACCGCCGCTTCGTTCAACGCGCTGCGGCCCGACCTCGTGACGTCGTTTGCCTCGGCATAAACGCCGCCCGCACCTAGCCCGATGAAGGGTGTCAGCCCAATGCTCGTCCTGTAATCATAAAAGACGTTGGCGGTAACCCCCACAACGTCAATGTCACCGGTAGCGGTAGACATGGTACCCGGCGAATCGTCGTTCCCGATCTTCTTTACATCGAATGTCTGAAACGTTACCTCGCCTTCGAGGCGAAAGGGGTTTTCGAAAGTGTGACCGATTGCGACGCCCCAAATATCGGAGTCGTCTAGTTCGACCGCGGCTTTTTTGACTTTTAAGTCAGTTCTCTGCCCGTCGACTGTACTATCATCTAAAGACGAGCCGCCGTACATTAGCGCGAGGTACCCGCCTGATTGATGGCTCCCAGCCACAGCCACATTGGGGAAGGCCACGACCATACCCGCTGCGACCGCGGTAGCGGCAAAACCGGATTTTTTGATCATTTTATTCGCTCCATTTTCGTTCAATTGTCAGGCGACTGATGGCGGTTACTTTTTTTCACGCCACGCCTCGCTCCATTCAGGGAAAACTCATCTTTACCCGACTGCTTTCTCAGTTCCATCGATAATTAATCTAAATTCGTTACCGAAAAGCTACTTTAGTTGGCCTTAAATGAGAAGCTTAAAAATAATAATCCCCTGATTTCTTGGTTTTTTTACGTTTTTGTTGCTTATTTACAACACCGTGGATTCTTGGCCCTGGAATACCTGTTAAAGAAGCTCAGATCCAAGATGTTTAATGCACCAGGGTAGACTGCATGCACGACATGTTTGCTAATATTTCAAGTGCTTATAAAGCAGGCGGCCCGGCAAAGGGCGCTCGGACCCCGTCGCCGGATCGCCACGGTTTCAAACAGGCCTTCCGCCAGGTGAACCCCAGGATAACTAGGAAAACAGGTTCTTGAACCAAATGTTTCAACCGCCCGGCGCAGATCACCTTTTTGGCTGGGACGACATCTAAGAGCGACCAGCGGGAAAGGCCGATTCGGATGATCGCCGACCGACCACCTAGAGTAGATCGGGATTGATCGGAATCGCTTATGCGATCCGTTCAATCGCGTTTAACTGCTCTATCATATTAATTTTGAGCGTATTCACATATCGGCGACACGAAGTGGCTTCGGTCCATCATGATCCGCTCTAACCCCCTGCGAAAAAGGTCGGAAGCCGGTTCATACCGCTTTGCCGGCAATCCAATGGTCGTGCCAGGCCGTCAGGTTGAAGAGTGTCCAAAGGTGCAAGGCGTTGTCGCGGCGGCCATCGCGGTGATCGCGAAAGAGGGCCCGGATATGATCCCGGTCGAAGCCAAAGTCGGCCAGGAGTTCCGAGTTCAGCACGCCCGCTTCGGCCTCATGGCCGAAACCGCCTCGCAGCCATTCGCCCATCGGCGCCCCGAACCCCATTTTCGGGCGGTGGATGATTTCGGCGGGGAGAACTCCTTCGAGTGCCTTTTTGAGAAGGTGCTTCTTGGTGCCGCCCCGCAGCTTCCAGGCCTCCGGGATATCCATGGTGAATTCGACAAGCCGCTGGTCGAGAAACGGCACCCGTCCCTCGACGGAGTTTGCCATGGTGATCTTATCCACCCGCATGAGCAGCAGTTCCGCCAGCCGCATCTTCATTTCCACATGGATCATGCGGGTCAGCATGTCACGCCCGGGATGCGCGGCATCTAAGTCCGCCAGCATGGCGTCGACGACGGCGCCGCTGTCGGCGGCAGCGAGGGGCCCGGCGTTGATCCCCGCTTCCTCGA
>CAZQZB010000073.1:0-3698 GCA_964597695.1 uncultured Thalassospiraceae bacterium
GACTTTTATAAAATACATCAATAATATCAATGACTTAACAAAAGTTTGTAACTATGAAACTACTCCCACTCAATTGTTCCCGGCGGCTTCGAGGTGACGTCGTAGACGACCCGGTTGATGCCCCGGACCTCGTTGATGATGCGTCCGGCGACGGACCCCAAAAACTCAGGCTCGAAGGGGAAGAAGTCCGCCGTCATGCCGTCGGTCGAGGTTACGGCGCGGAGCCCGCATACGAAATCATATGTACGCGCGTCGCCCATTACGCCGACGGTCCTGACCGGCAACAGCACGGCAAAGGCCTGCCAGATGGCGTCGTAGAGGCCCTCGCTTCGGATCTCTTCTAAGTATATGGCGTCGGCGCGTTGCAGAATTTCGACCTTATCTGCCGTCACCTCGCCAGGGATGCGGATAGCCAGCCCCGGCCCCGGGAACGGATGGCGGCCGACCATTTCCCCCGGCAGTCCTAACTCGCGGCCGAGCGCCCGGACCTCGTCCTTGAACAGCTCGCGCAAGGGTTCCACCAGTTTTAGCTTCATCCTCTCCGGCAGCCCGCCGACGTTGTGGTGCGACTTGATGGTCACGCTCGGGCCGCCGGCGAATGAAACACTTTCTATGACGTCCGGATAGAGCGTGCCCTGGGCCAGGAATTCGGCGCCCTCGATCCTGGCTGCCTCTTCCTCGAAGACGTCGATGAAGGTGGCGCCGATGATCTTGCGCTTCTCTTCCGGGTCGCTGACGCCCTTGAGCTTCTCCAGGAACAGCGCCCCGGCGTCGCGATGGATAAGCGGGATATTGTAATGGCCGTGGAAAAGCGCGGTGACCTGTTGGGCCTCGTCCTTGCGCATCAACCCGGTATCGACGAAGACGCAGGTCAACCGCTCGCCGATGGCGTCGTGTAATAGCGCCGCGACGACGGCCGAATCGACGCCGCCCGATAACCCGCAGACGACGCGCCCCTGTCCCACCTGCTCCCTAACCTTGGCGATCTCTGAGTCCTTGAAGGTGGCCATGTTCCAGGCGCCGCCGCACCCGGCAATGTTATGGGTGAAGTTCTCCAACAACTTTGCCCCGTCGGGCGTGTGCACGACCTCGGGGTGGAACTGGACGCCGTAGAAGCGCCGTTCCTCGTTGGCGATGGCGGCAAACGGCGCGGTCGCGGTCTTGGCTACAGAGGCGAAGCCCGACGGGATGGCGTCGATGCTGTCACCGTGGCTCATCCACACCGGGTGTGACTCGCCGGCGTTCCAGACGCCCTCGAAGAGTGCGCACTCGGCCGCGACTTCTATCATCGTCTTCCCGAACTCCTGGTGCTCGGACGGCGTAACCCGGCCGCCCAACTGCTGCGCCATGGTCATCTCGCCGTAGCAGATGCCCAGCACCGGTGTCCCTAAGCTCCAGAGGCCGTCCGGCGCGCGGGGGGTCTCGGCCCCATGGACCGAGGCCGGGCCGCCCGACAGGATCACCGCCTGGGGTTGGAAGTCTTCCAGGAACGCGTCGTCGACGAGGTGATAGGGGTGGATTTCCGAGTAGACGCCGGACTCGCGTACCCGTCGGGCGATCAACTGAGTAACTTGACTTCCAAAATCGACGATCAGGACGCGCTCGGAATGGGGGTCGACGGGGGGGTCGGTCTCGGGCGCGGCAGCCCCGGCTACGGCTGGCTTTTTGGCAGCAGACTGTTGGGCAAAGGCGATCATGGCACTCTTTAAACTATGGCCGCCGGAAAGGGAAGGGCACCAAATCTTTCCCGGAGCCCCCTCGCGGCGAAAAGAACGGTGGTCATAGTAGATTATCCTTCACTCCTCCGCCGGCTTTGCTTCCTCGCCAGCCGGTGCACCAACCCGTGGTTTTCCTTACACCACCCATTAAACCCGGCAATCCGAAGAATGTCCCTATCAGGTCGGTACAGGACTTCATTTCCGGCCCTGAAAATGGTCTACTCTGAGGCGTTGGGACCGTGTCTGGAATTTCGGGAGCTGGAATGGTCTATTCGGTGAAGGAAATTTATCTGACACTCCAAGGCGAAGGCCGGTACACCGGCAGGTTGGCGGTGTTCTGCCGCTTCGCCGGCTGCAATTTGTGGTCGGGACGCGAGGAGGACCGCGCCGACGCCCAATGCCGGTTCTGCGACACCGAATTCGTCGGCACCGACGGTCCCGGCGGCGGCGTGTTCGAGCGGGCGGAAAAACTGGCCCAAGCGATTGCGGCGAAATGGCCACACAACGGCGCCAGGCCCTTCGTCGTCTGCACCGGGGGCGAGCCGCTGTTGCAGCTCGACGAGCCGCTGATCGAGGCGTTGCACGCCGAGGGCTTCGAGGTGGCGGTGGAGACCAACGGCACCTTGTCGGTTCCGGATGCCATCGACTGGGTCACGGTCAGCCCCAAGGCGGGCACCGACTTGGCGCAGGTCACCGGCGACGAACTGAAGCTCGTCTACCCGCAAGCGGGCGCCGAGCCTCAACAGTTCGAGGGTCTAGATTTCCGCCATTTCATGCTGCAGCCCATGGATGGCGACAAGCGGGCCGAGAACACTCAAAAAGCGCTCGCCTACTGCCTCGCTCACCCGCGCTGGCAGTTGAGCCTGCAAGCCCACAAGATCATAGGCATTCCCTAGGCCATGGAGATCTTCAACGAATTCACGTTCGAGGCGGCGCACCTGCTGCCCAACCTTCCGGACGACCACAAATGTCGGCGGCTGCACGGCCATTCATTCCGTGTTACGGTGACGGTGGCTGGGTTGGTGGACGGCTACACGGGCTGGATCATGGACTTCGCCGACGTGGAGGCGGCTTGCGAGCCGATCCGCGGGCAGTTGGACCACCGCTACCTAAACGACATCGACGGGCTGGAGAACCCGACCAGTGAGATCATCGCGCGCTGGATATGGGAACGCCTGAAGCCAGACCTGCCGGCGCTTAGTGAGATCAGGGTATGGGAGACCTGCACCGCCGGCTGCGTCTACCGGGGCGAGGATGGCACGCCATAGCCGCGACATCCGGAGGCTACGGAAAGCACCGGTTTTCGGCACCCCCCCGCCGAATGGCATAATCCACCGAATGTCCGTAATGGGTCGGAAGCCTTCATCTGCTACACTTTCTTGGTATGATCTCTCTGGCCAATAAGGCGAATTAAGAGCTACTCCGCCGCCGGCTTTGCCTCTTCGCCGCTGGCCTGTTCGCCCCCCGCAGGGGCCTCCTTGCCAACAAAGTCTTCGGAATAGAGTTCCCCGCCTTCGGCCTCGAACTTCTCGCTCATCTCGGCCATGCCCTTTTCGGCGTACTCGCGAACCTGGTTGGTGATCTCCATGGCGCAGAACTTGGGCCCACACATGGAGCAGAAGTGCGCCGTCTTGTGGGCATCCTTGGGCAGGGTGCGGTCGTGGAAGTCCTTGGCCGTCTCTGCATCCAGTCCCAGGTTGAACTGGTCCTCCCAGCGGAACTGAAACCGGGCGCGTGAAAGAGCGTCGTCCTGGGCCTGAGCGCCCGGGTGGCCCTTGGCGACGTCGGCGGCGTGGGCCGCGATGCGATACGTTACCACGCCTGTTTTTACGTCGTCGCGGTCAGGCAGGCCCAAGTGCTCCTTTGGCGTCACGTAACATAGCATCGCCGTGCCATACCAGCCGATCATGGCCGCCCCGATGCCGGACGTGATGTGGTCGTAGCCGGGCGCGATGTCGGTGACCAGGGGGCCGAGGGTGT
>CAZQZB010000074.1:0-3594 GCA_964597695.1 uncultured Thalassospiraceae bacterium
CCCGGACGGACTCTTAAAGATTTAAGGATGCTCCAACGGTATACTGACCTTCGAGCAAATGACTTAACGGTTCAGTTGGGATGGAAGGCATGACACTGATTATACGGCTTTTGTACTCGCTAACTTTGTTTCTAGCCGGTTGGTTATTTAACTTCGTTTTTGACATCCAGTTCGTCTCGGGCATTTTCGCCGGTTGGCTGATGAAAGAGGGGTATGACAATATCGCTAATATGATCCTAAAGATGATGAATTGAACAGGGATTCCCGCAGACATACGCATGCTAGCACGCCGTCGCGTCACAGTTGATCGGTGTTTTCACCGTCGCCGCACTCTTATCAAACGGACCGGCGGTGTGCCTCCAGCGCCCGGCGGCAGTCAGGCGGCACGGGCTCGGCGCGTCCCTCTTCGAAGCTGAAATGCACATAGGTTGCCAAACCCTTGGCGCAGTGTCGCTCGCCCTGCCAGAGTTCCTCGTAGAGGGTGAAGCTCTTGTTACCGATGCGGTCGACCCATGTGCGTACAAGCACCTCTTCATGGAAGTAGATTTGGTCTAGGTAATCGACGTTCATGTTCACGAGCGCGACACGCCAGCGCCGGAACGAAAGGTCGGGCGTCAGGATGCGAAAGATCTCGCGGCGGCCGGCCTCGAACCAAACGGGCACGAACACATTGTTGACGTGGCCGGCGCCGTCAGTTTCGGAAACGCGGGGCGTAATCGGCGTTTCGAACATCGCCGTCAGGCCGCGGTCCAGCCGCCATCGATCATCAACGCCGAACCGGTGACAAGTTCGGAGGCATCTGACGCAAGATAGACCACGGCACCCATGACGTCCTCAACGCGGCCGATCCGGCCGAGGGCGATCTTCGAGGTGACGAAGTCGCGGAATTCGGTGTCCGTTAGCATTTCATCAACCATCGGCGTCTCGACGAAGGTGGGACAGATGGTGTTGACGCGGATGCCGTACCGGCCGAGTTCCCAAGCCATGGCCTTGGTTGCACCTTCAAGGGCGTGTTTCGTGGCGCAGTATACGGTGCGCTTAGGCCCGCCCACGTGGCCCATCTGGGAGGATACATTGATGATCGACCCCGGCAGTTCCGCGACGATCAGCCCCTTTGCAACGGCCTGGGCGACGAACACTGCCGCGCGCACGTTGAGGTCGGTGGCCGCGTCGTAGTCGGCCTCAGTGATGTCCACGAGATCAGCCGGTCGGTTGGTGCCTGCGTTGTTAATCAGCACCTGGAACGGTCCCTTTTCCGCCACCTCGTTTGCAACGCGGGCAGTGTCGGTAACATCGAGCGTCAGCGCCTCGGCGTGATCGCCGCGTTGGCGAATGGCTTCGGCGACGGCTTCGACCTCATCGCTGCTCCGCGCCGCCAGCGTTACGTGCGCGCCGGCCTCGGCAAGTGCCGCGGCCATGGCGAGGCCAAGCCCGCGGCCGGCGCCGGTAACGAGTGCGCGCTGCCCATCAAGACGGGAACCGGGCGTCGTCGGCAGGGTCACCGTAGTCATCACTTTGCCACCGTTCCATAGAGTTCCACATTGCCGCCGCCGTAGCGGCGTACGCGGATATTGGCCTGCTCGGCGTGACCGGCAAAGCCCTCGAGCGCGCACAGCCTTGAACAGTAGCTGCCGATCATCGCCGAAGCCTCGTCATTGAGCACTTTCTGGTAGGTGCAGGTCTTCATGAACTTGCCGACCCACAGACCGCCAGTATAGCGCGCCGCCTGCTTGGTCGGCAGCGTGTGGTTGGTGCCGATGACCTTGTCGCCGAACGCGACGTTGGTGCGTGGGCCGAGGAACAGCGCGCCGTAGTTGGTCATGTTGTCGGCGAAATAGTCGGGATCAGCCGTCATCACTTGGACGTGCTCGTAAGCAAGGCGGTCGGCCTCTTCGACCATTTCATCAATGTCGTCGCAAAGGATGACCGAGCCGTATTCCTGCCATGCCTGGCGGGCGATCTCGGCCGTCGGCAGAATCTCAAGCTGGCGCTCCACCTCGGCTATCGTCTCCTCAGCAAGCGTTTTGGAATTGGTCAGTAGTGCAGCCGGCGAGGTGGGCCCGTGTTCGGCCTGGCCCAGCAGATCGACGGCGCATAGTTCCGCGTCGATAGAATCGTCGGCGATCACCAGGGTCTCGGTCGGGCCGGCGAAAAGGTCAATCCCGACGCGGCCGAACAACTGGCGCTTAGCCTCGGCGACGAACATATTGCCGGGACCAATCAGCATGTCCACCGGATCGATGGTCTCTGTCCCCAGTGCCATGGCGCCCACTGCTTGAACGCCCCCCAGCACCAATATTTCGTCGGCCCCCGCCATGTGCATGGCGGCAACGGTAGCGGGATGGGGATTACCGTCGCGGGGTGGGGCGGAAGCGATGATGCGCTTGACGCCGGCGACCTTCGCGGTGACCACGCTCATGTGTGCGGACGCTACCATCGGATACTTTCCACCCGGCACGTAACAACCGACCGAGTTGACCGGCACGTTCTTGTGGCCGAGGATGACACCCGGCAGGGTTTCGACCTCGAGGTCGCTGAGGCATTCCTTCTGCTTATCAGCAAAATTGCGGATCTGGGCCTGGGCAAATTTGATGTCGGCAATGTCGTCGGGCGAGACCTTTGCGATTGCGGCGGCAATCTCTTCGTCGCTCAGCAGGAAGTTCTCGGGAGCGTGGCCGTCGAATTTCTCCGCCAGTTCGCGCACGGCAGCGTCGCCACGCCGTCCAATATCGGCGAGGAGCTTCTCGACAGTCTGGCGCACCTTAGCGTCCGCCTCGGCCACGTCGGAGGCACTTTTTCCGCGTTTCAGATATGTGATCATTCCGCAACTCCTCCGTCGTCGTTCACAACAGCCGGAGAGCCGCCGGCTGCAATACTAAACTACGCTGATACCCTTGGCGCCCCCCCCCAACTATCATTTGATACTACATTAAGTCCGCTGCTGGCTTCCAAGATGAATGGCCACTTCTGGCACAACCCGGGCGCAAAGACCACAACGGAACGACCCCCCGTCCTAGTGGATTGACGCGAACCAGTTTTCGACGGCATCGCTGATAACACATGGATCAAATAGGTTGGCACGGCGGAACGGGCCGTTCCGGGCCTCGAACCCAACTCGGTAAAGCCAGAACCAGAATAAGTGCCGCTCAAGTAAACCGCTGGACGAAATACCGCCTTGCGAAGGGCAAAGCCCGAGACGGCGATGCCGAACTGGTGGCCGAACTCCACTTCACTGGCGGATAGATTTAGCAGGGTTCCGTTCCTTTCTGCGTGCTCCTTTGCTACCCCGCTTGGTCCCGGCCTGGAGATTCGTCACGGGCCTGGGATGTTCCACTCCGGTGACGCCCGTCAAGAATTCCCAGGAACAGGCGCTCCGACGCTTCAAAACGGCCACATGGCCTGCAGCCTTTAGGCTTTGATTCCGTTGCATTCTGCCAGGATAACTGTAACATTAAATCTTCAATCAACCATCATCTGGAAATGATGGTTCCTATCCAGGGAGAATAAAGCATGACGCAATTTTCGTTAATCAACCGCAAGTCGTTGTCCGCCGTTTTGGGGGTTTTCGCCCTGTCCCTAGCGATCGGCGCGATC
>CAZQZB010000075.1:0-3538 GCA_964597695.1 uncultured Thalassospiraceae bacterium
CGTCGCATTAGCAATGCGCCAAGCTGACCACATCGCCAGAGAAACGAAGAAGGGGCACATTTGATGCCTGAATGAAAATCTGTCATTGCCGGAGTAAAAGTACACCACTGGCCGGAGTAAAAATGTACCACTAGGGAGGGGCAAAACTGGGCCAACTGTATGATACGCACAAAATGTTGCGGGTTGTCCCGGTAGTCCAGAGGGGGGCTCTGCGCTATTTCATGTAGCGCATTTGCGTTGCGCGAAGCGAAGCAACGTGGGGGTTGCCAGTGTGCCCGCCGGGTCGACCATGGTCTCGTTGATTGAAGCCAATCAGGTGCTTTTTGGGGATTCCCGCCGTTTTCGGCTTTGGTAGAGCCGGTAGTTCTCGCCGTTATCTCCAGGATATGGACATGATGGGTCGGGCGATCGAGCAGTGCCCCGGTGAGGCGTTCGGAGCCAAAGACCTCAGTCCATTCGTCGAAGGGCAGATTGCTGGTCAGCAGCTTACGCATAGTGCTCTAGCGTATCAGATTTAGGGGGATTACGGGTAGTTGGGGGGCTTAGTTCACCCCTGAAAGCGGACATCCCGAAGGCAATCGCTGCACGTCCGCTTTTGACCGATACTGTTGACAAAGTATTTTCGAGTCGTTGCAGCGAAAGATTGATTCGCGAATTACCCCGTCACGGGAACAAAAATTTACTGAGACATTGATCCCGTTTCTTTCGTTGCGTGAGGACCGTCTCCTGCCGGCTTTATCAACAGCATCGACCCTTAACAGACATCCAGGACCGGATGAGTTATTTATACGGCTATCGGAACCGGAAGACTTCGGTATGCTTATTGCGCATCGGCTAGCGCGACAGGAAGAGGGCATGGCCCGCACATCGGACGAACAGGCCGTTCTTGATCGGTTCTCGAAACAATATGAACACGCCCAGTCGGACGTCATGCGTGGGATCGAGCGTTCCGTTTGTGGGTGCGATTACGGTGCCAGGAGTTGGACGACTCTCGATGAAGCGCGGGGGACCGGCAGAATGCTGGCATTGAAGCCGGGGAAACGGCTCTTGGAGGTGGGGTCCGGCTCGGGGTGGCCGGGTCTTTACCTAGCGAAGGAAACCGGGTGTGACATCGTCATGACTGACTTGCCCCTCACGGGACTGCGTGTCGCGATTGAGCGAGCCGCCACCGATCAATTCGCAGGGGCCTGTTGGGCCACCGTCGCGGACGGGGCGGCCTTGCCGTTCCGGAGTGGTAGGTTCGATGCCATTTTACACTCCGATGTACTTTGTTGCCTGCCTGAAAAAAGGGAATTACTGGAGTCGTGCAGACGCACCGTCCGTGTTGACGGCAAAATGGTATTTTCAGTTATATTGATCAAACCCGGACTTACGGTGGCCAATTATGAACAGGCTGTGGCCGGTGGGCCGCCTTTCATCGCGGCGGAAATTCCGTATCCGGAGATGCTCCGCCAAACCGGGTGGAAAATAACGAATCACCGGGACCTGACGGTCGAGTACAGGGTGACCATAGGCCGTATGCTCGAGAAGCTGGAAACTCACGCCGAGGAAATTGCTCACCTATTCGGGGATGATGACGCGGCCGACGAACGAGCCCGAAGGCGTTCAGCAATCGAGGCCTTGGACCAAGACTTGCTACGGCGTGAACTGTTCGTCGTCGTGCCATTGGCCGGAGGCGGGGCACAAAAGATCAGCAAATAACAAATACGCGACCTCATTAGTAACCCCCCCGGAGCTGCTTTAGCAAACACCAAGGTCCAACGAGGAGAAAGAGGACTCCAGTAATGAAGCCTTCGAGCCGCCACATCCGGCAATCTCCAAATGACTTAACAATTTGGCTCCGATTTTAGTCAAACTGCCCAGATCGGAAAATCAAGTTGCGGGACGTGCCCGGCCCACCCTATTGTCGCGCATGAAAAACACCCTGGTCATTCTGGTCGTTGGGCTGACACCATCGTTGGTCGGCGCGCACACCCCTAACCTTAAACGCTTGGCGGAACGGGGTGCCATGCGGCCGCTTACGACTGTGCTGCCGGCGGTCACGTGCCCCGTACAATCGACCCTGGTAACCGGCGAAATGCCGTCTGTACATGGCTGCGTCGCCAACGGCTGGTATTTTCGCGACCTCGCCGAGATCTGGTTGTGGCGCCAGTCCAACAAGCTGGTCGGCGGCGAAAAGATTTGGGAGGCCGGCCGCGCCCGCGACTCCGATTTCACCACCGCGAAAATGTTCTGGTGGTACAACATGTATTCGAGCGCCGAGTGGAGCGCGACGCCGCGTCCCATGTATCCGGCAGATGGGCGCAAAATCCCCGATCATTATGCCTATCCAGGCGAGATGCGAGACGAGCTGAACGCCAAATTCGGCATGTTCCCCCTGTTCAAGTTCTGGGGTCCCTTGGCCGACATCACGTCCAGTGAATGGATCGCGCGGGCAACCCAGTACGTCATCAATACCCGCAAACCGACCCTGGCGCTCTGCTACTTGCCGCATCTGGATTACAATCTGCAGCGGCTTGGCCCAGATCTTGACCATCCTCGGATGATTAAGGATTTGCACGAAATCGACAGTCTTTGCGGCGAGTTAATTGAGGCGGCGGAGCACGAAGGCCGCGGGATCATCATCGTCTCGGAATACGGCATCACCCCAGTCACCGACGCAGTTCACATCAACCGGGCGCTCCGCCGCGCTGGCCTGATCCAGGTGCGGTTGGAACTGGGCCGCGAGGTTCTTGATCCGGGCGCGTCGGAGGCGTTCGCCATGGCCGATCACCAACTGGCCCATGTCTATGTGCGCGCGCCGGTTAGGGTCGGTGAGGTCAAAGCGCTTCTTGAAGGCCTCAACGGTGTCGAGTACGTGCTTGATGCGGACGGCCTCAGGGCCGCCGGATTGAACCATACCCGATCGGGCGAATTGGTCGCGGTCTCCCACGCCGATCGCTGGTTCAGTTATTACTATTGGCTGGACGATGCACGGGCGCCGGATTTCGCCCGCACCGTCGATATTCACCGGAAACCGGGGTACGATCCGGTCGAGTTATTCGTCGATCCGGAGCTGTTTATGCCCAAGCTGAGCATGGCCTTCAAACTGGCAAAACGGAAACTCGGCATGCGCAACCTACTCGACGTGATTTCCCTGAAAGACACGGCCCTGGTCAAAGGCTCGCACGGCCGCCCGACGGACGAACCGGGCGATGGTCCCCTGGTGATAAGCTCACGGCCCGAGTTACTGCCGGACGGCCCAGTTCACGCCACCGGCTTCAAGCAACTGGTGCTCGACCACGTGTTCTCGTAACCGGTCACGTTCCCGATATGAATTTCTGTAGGACCAGGGTCAGCGCGAACCCGGCGACGGCGATCAGCGCCATTTTCGGGGGGGCGTGGAGGCTACTGCCGGGACTCGACAGCAAGCGAGATTACCTTTCACGGCGGCAGGGTTAAGGTTCGCCGGCCCCGGGTTCGTGAACGGGTCGGCAAGGGGGTGGGCCTGGAGAGTTGGGAGGTCCCAGAATGCGCCATATTCTCTCATTCCTCCCGG
>CAZQZB010000076.1:0-3496 GCA_964597695.1 uncultured Thalassospiraceae bacterium
CCGTTGACGTCGTCGTCGCCCACGCCGAAAAGCGCCTCAAGGCCGGTGACCTTACGGCCGCTGTCGAAGCCGTAAAGGGCCTCATGCGCAATCCCAAAATCACCCTGGTGGCGGAACCCTGGCTGGCGGATGCGAAGGGGCGCTTGGCGGCGAAACGGGCGGTTCAGGCCCTTTACGTTCATGCCCTGGCCTTGTTGACTGCTGTGAAGGAATGACCGGGATGTTGCGGGCGCTTTTTTTCTTTGCCGTTCTCGGATTGGCCGTCTGGGGGGCGGTGTCGCTGGCCGATCAACCGGGCAGGGTTTCGCTTGAGTGGGGGGGGGTCCGTGTCGATACGTCATTTGCGTTCCTGCTTGGCGTCGTCGCCTTTATCGCCTTCGTCGCGGCATTGGTTTACCGCTTTTGGATTTTTCTCCGCCGGACCCCGGGCCGATTGAAGTGGGCGTGGCGGGTCAAACGCCGCCAACGGGGATACCAGGCGCTGACCCGCGGCATGGTGGCCGTCGCCGCCGGTGACGTAGAGGAGGCCCGGCGCCAGGCCAAGCGCGCAGACAGCCTATTGAACGAACCACCGCTGACCATGTTGGTGTCGGCCCAGGCGGCCCAGATGAAGGGGGACGAAAAAGCCGCCGGCACCTTCTTTCAGGCGATGATGGAACGGCCGGAAACCGAATTCCTCGGCCTGCGCGGCCTGTTGAACCAAGCCATCAAGCGGGGCGACAAAAAAGAGGCCCTGGCGCTGGCCCGGCGCGCCTATCGCTTGCAGCCCAAGAGCGAATGGGTGGCGGCCAACATGTTCGATCTGCAGACACAGACAGGCCAATGGTTAGACGCCCGGGTCACCTGCAACGACCTTAAACGCCGCAAACTGATCGATAAGGCCGAAACCAGGCGTCGAAAAGCGATCCTCAGTTATCAGTTGAGCCTGGAAGCGAGACGTTCCGGCGCCTCGGAAGACGCGCTCAGGCATCTGAACGAGGCCAACAACCTGGCGCCCGACTTCATCCCCGGGGTTGCCGACCTGGCCCGACGCTGGGTCGCCGGCGGCAAAACCGGCAAGGCGGAAAAAATGATCCAGGAGGCCTGGGCCCTGGAACCCAATCCAGCCCTTGTCGAGCCCTTCTGGGAGGCTTCCGAGGCCGCTGACAGTCTTGAACGGGTGCGGGCGACGGAAAAATTAACCAAAGGAAATCCGGACCATCCGGAAAGCCACCTTGCACTCGCCCGGGCGTCATTGGAGGCGCGGCTATGGGGCGAAGCCCGCCGGCACCTTAAAACGGCGCTGGCAACACCTCCCGTGGACATGCAAGTGCCGGGCGTAGCCGCGGGGCCTTCTGCCCGGGTGTGCCGGATGATGGCCGAGCTTGAAGAGCGAGAGAACGACGATTCAGACCGGGCGCGGGAATGGCTGATGCGAGCATCGCACGCCCATGACGACCCGACGTGGGTCTGTGATGATTGCGGCAATGCCATTGGTGAATGGTCGGCGGTCTGCGGCAAGTGCGAGAATTTTGACAGTTTTTCCTGGCGTACGCCGCCCAGCATCGCCGGCCTGTCGGACGAGCGTGCCGGGACGGCAGGGCTGATGGCGCTTCCACCAGAAAGCGCTGAAGCCGGTTGATGACCGCACCGTCCTTGCCCGTCCGCCGTTACCAGGACTTCGCCGCCGGCCGGACGGTGACCCAGAAATTGCGGGGTATTGCTAGGGATGGGGCGATCCGTGTGCTGTCCGTCGGCCGCTCGCCCAACCGCGGTTCGGGAGGGATCCGGTTTCCTTTCTATCATCATGTGTTCGACGACGAGCGCGAAGACTTCCGCCGCCAACTGAGCTTCATGGCCGGCTTTGGCGACTTCATAGGCCTCGACGACGCCGTGGCGATGTTGGAATCGGGTGATACTATCGGTGGACGCTATTTCTGCGTCACCTTCGACGACGGCTTCAAAAATTGGATCACCAATGCCGTGCCCCTGTTGTTGGATAAGGACGTGCCGGCGGCGTTCTTCCTCGTCACCGGCTATATCGGCACGTCGGTCGAGAAGGACCGTGACAAGCTGTTGGAGTTTTACGAAAGCGGCGTTCTATTGATGGAATTCCTTGATTGGGACGATTGCCGGAAAATGGCCGACGCCGGCATGACTATCGGGTCCCACACCATGAACCACGTTCACTTGGCTCAATTGGACGAGGCTGGGGCGGAGGCCGAGCTCAGGAACTCGAAACAATTGATCGAGAAGGAATTGGGCCGGCCCTGCGTGCATTTCTGCTGCCCCTTCGGGCGCCGGGGCATCGATTTCCTTCCCCACCGCGACCCGGAGATCGCCCGGCGCGTCGGATACAAGTCATTTCTTTCTGGGCACCGCGGGGCCATGACGGCGGGGGACTCGCCAATGATGGTCAGCCGCGACCATCTGCTGGCCGGGTGGGGGAATTACCAACTGCGGTACTTTTTCTCATAGGCCCTGGGGAGTAGTTCGGATGACTTCGTCTTCCCAAACGGCGTTGCGTGATGCAAAGTTGGATGATGTGTTGGAGATCACGGCGTTTCTGGTGCGGCTGGGCCTTGTCATGCCCGAAGGCGACGAGGCCATCCGCGATCACTGGGCCCACCTGTGGCGGGACAACCCGGCGCTCAAGGCCCACGGGCCCAACCCGGCACTCGGCTGGGTGCTCGAGGACGGGGGCCGCATCGTCGGCTTCTTTGGCAACATACCACAGGTGTCCTATTTCGACAGCCGGCCGGTACGTGTTTCCAGTGCCCGCGCCTGGGCGGTGGACAAAGGTTTCCGCACCGAAACGCCGCGCCTCTGCGAAGCTTTCTTCGACCAGCAGGACATGGACTTGGTGCTGATTTCGTCGGCCAACGAACCGGCCGGCCGCCGGTGCCTGGAGTTCGGCGCCTCGGCCATGCCGCAGCCGGATTACGGGGAAATCCTTTATTGGGTAATCGACGCTAGCGGGTTTCTCAGGGCGGGCCTGAAAAAGAAAGGCCGGGGCGGGGCCGCGGCCTGGTTCGGCGGCCACCTGGGCGCGGTAGTCCTCAACGCCCGGATGCGGCTCGGCGGACGGCGCCCGTTCGCCCCCTTGGACGATATCGCCATCACCACCGTCGATGGAATCGACGAAGGCTTCGACGATCTGTGGGCTCGTAAGCTCGCGGAATACCCAGGGCGGCTTCTCGCCTGCCGCAACGCCGAAACCCTTCAATGGTATTTCGGCCTCAGCCAGGGCTCCGGCCAGACCCGGATCATCTGCTACCGTTCCCAAGGGCGCCTCGAGGGCTATCTGGTGGTGGTCCTCGAAGACGCCCCCGGGATCGGCCTGAAACGGCTCAAGGTCGCCGACCTTTTCGTCGCCGACAATGATCCGGCAACGCTCGGAGCACTTCTGGCGGCGGCTTACGAATACGGGCTGGCGAAGCGGTGCCACGTGCTGGAGATCGTCGGGCTGCCCCAAAGCCTGCGCGCTCACGTGTTGGCCCACAAGCCCTACCGGCGC
>CAZQZB010000077.1:0-3372 GCA_964597695.1 uncultured Thalassospiraceae bacterium
GCGGACGAACAATAAAACAAACCCGAAGACGCCGTGTTTGCCGTACATCGGAGCCCACCGCCAAGGCGCGGCGTAGATGCGGACGAAGCCCTCGTTCTGGAGCTCCACCAGATCCTTCGGCGTTAGATTGCCGACCGTGGTCACGGCGGCGCCGTAGCGGCGGTATTGCGAGAAATCGTCGGTATGAAGGGTCACCCCCTGGTCGCCTTGCTTGGCGATCTGGTAGAACTCGGTTCCCGGATAGGGAACGGCGATCGCCAGGTTGGCCTGTTTGATATCGCGGTTTTCACCCAGGAAACGAAGCAACGTGCGTACCGTTTCCTCGCTTTCGCCTGGCAGCCCGATCATCACCGAGTTCATGGCTTCGACGTTGTGTTCGTTGAGGATGCGGTTGGCCTCGACGTAATACTGCAGCGGCACCTTTTTCTTCATGGTCTTGCGCATTTCCGTGTCCACGGTCTCAAGGCCGAAGGACAGCCGGATCAGGCCGCATTCGGCCATCCGCTTGACCTGTTCGTCATTGACCAGGTTGGCCCGGGTACTGCTTTCCCAGGTGACGTCGAGCCCCTCCTCCTCGATGATGTCGCAAATCTTGAGGATATGCTCGTCATAGAGCGTCAACACGTCATCGACGATGAAGAAATGCCTTATCCCATAGGTGTCGACCACGTGCTTCATCTCGGCGACGACCGATTCCGGCGACCGGCGGCGGATAAGGGTGGTGTTGAGGTCCTTGGAAGCGCAAAAGATGCACTTCCACGGGCAACCGCGGGTGGTCTGGATCAAGGTGAACGGATTGCGCCCTTCCAGCGTTCCCAGAAGGTACCTGGAATTGTCAAGCAGGGTGCGATCGGCCATCGGCAGGCTGTCAAAATCCTGAACCGGGTCCGCCGCCCCTTCGAAAACCGGCTTGCCGTCCTCGCCCCGCCAGATGATGCCCTTCAGCCCCTCGGGCGTCCGGCCTTCCTGAAGGCGGTCCAGGAACCGGGGCAGGCCGTCCTCGGCTTCGCCAACGAAGACGTAATCGAAACAGTCCAGAAGCGCCTTTTCCTTGACGATGGTGGTATGCGAGCCGCCGATCATGACCGGTAAATCGGGCCGCGCCTTTTTCAGCGCCGTGGCCAACTCCACCTGGACGTGGAAAAACGGGCTGTAAGTCGTGAGGCCAACGATTTCCGGTTCTTCGGCAAGCACCTTGGCCACCGTATCCTCTACCAACAAGTTGTCGGGGGTGCCGTCGACGATGAAGGCCTCGTGGCCGTGCTGTTTGACGATGGCTCCCAGGAGGGCCAGGTTCATCGGCGGCCAGCTGGAGTTGCGGCGGGCGAAATAACCGAAAATTCCGTAGGATTTCGTCCAGGCAGGATATACAAAACCAACCCGCATGATCTGTTGGTGCTCCTTTATTTCTTGTTCGTCGACATTTTAGACATCGTTGAGGGTTTAGGGGGAAATTTAGGATGGACCAGCGACGCTATCAAGGAAAACTAAAGATCCCCCTAATATTCTAGCTGGCGTGAATGTCCCGGTCCCGGTGGTAGGCGTCGGTGAAATCGTCCAGCATTTTCGCCGCCTTGGCGTCGAAATCGGCGCGTTGAACCAGCGCCCGGGTGACGAAGGCGGTGAAGGTCACGGCCTCGCCCTTGCCGCGCAAACGGAAGGCGCCGGCGAAGTCATCCAGGTCTTCATGGGTCTGCTTCTTCGCCATCACGTTGAGCTGGCTTTTCACCAGGCGATGTTTATCGCGCCACTTCTTCTGGGTGGCGGCGGTGGCCATGGGAAATCTCCCGTTAAGGCTGCTTATTCTACTAGTAGATAATTAATAAGTCAACCTTGCCCCCTCCGGCCCCGAGCGGGACTTGGCCGGGCATTAATGACGGCGGCGCTGGAAACGCGCCGCGTTGGCGGAATCGAGGCGCACCTTCAGGTGGATGGCGTCGGCCTTGTCCTGGCGCTCGACGACCTCGCCGTGATCGTATAGCCACGCCAGCGACGCCCCGTCGTCGTGGGTCAGCGATACCTCGATGAGCTTGAAACGGGCGCTGATCCGCTCGTCGATGGTGGCGATCAGTTGCTTGCACCCGTCGCCCTTGATCGCCGATACCATCACCGCCGGGATGTTGCTGCGCACCGTCCGGTTGGCCAGGGCCTGCCTTTCCGCCGCCGTCATCAGGTCGATCTTGTTCAACACCTCGATCAGGGTTTCCCCGATGTCGTCGCCCAATCCCATATCCCGAAGGACCGCCAGCACATCCGCCTTTTGCGCTTCCGCGTCCGCATGGGCGGCGTCGCGGACGTGAACCATGACGTCGGCTTCCACCACTTCCTCGAGGGTGGCGTTAAAGGCGTTGACCAGTTCATGCGGCAGTTGGGAGATGAAGCCGACTGTATCGGACAGGATAGCGGTCCAGCCCGACGGCGTCTCGAACCCCCGCATGGTCGGATCCAGGGTGGCGAAAAGCTGGTCATCGGCTTTGACTTTGGACTTGGTCAGGCGGTTGAACAGGGTCGATTTGCCGGCGTTGGTGTACCCGACCAGCGCCACCACCGGATAGGGCACCCGGCGGCGGGCCTGGCGATGAAGCTGACGGGTGCGCTTGACGTCCTTGAGTTCCCGCTTCAGACGGGTGATGCGTTTGCCGATCAGGCGGCGGTCGGTTTCGATCTGGGTTTCGCCTGGGCCGCCCATGAAACCGGCGCCGCCGCGCTGGCGTTCAAGATGGGTCCAGCTGCGGACCAGACGGCCGCGCTGATAGGTCAATGCCGCCAGCTCGACCTGTAATCGGCCCTCGCGGGTCCGCGCGCGCTCGCCGAAGATCTCCAGAATCAGCCCGGTGCGGTCGATGACCTTGCATTGCCAGTCCCGTTCCAGGTTGCGCTGTTGCACCGGGCTCAGCGGCGCGTCGACGATGACGACGGTGATCTTGCCCCCGTTCATCGCCTTTCCCTTGGGCCCTCCCCGGTCTTTCTCTTCGCCTTCGCCGTTGGCGCCGATGAGGCTGCTAAAGCGCTTGACGACGCCGGACCCGAACAAGGTTGCCGGCCGTCGCCGGCCCAGGGTGACGATTTCGGAATGGACGACGTTGAGATTAATGGCCTTGGCCAAGCCGACGGCTTCGCCTAGGAGTGCGTCTTCCCGGCCGGTCTTGGACGCCGATTTCAAAAGAGGATGGACGACCAAACAAGTTTCCCCGTCCCGGTCCGGGGCGGATGATCGCTGGTCGGGTTTTCGGGGTCCCGTCAATTTTCTGGCCGACTATGCCTCGACGGCGGCCTCCGCCTCTTTATCATCGGGCTCGAACAATTGGATCGGCACCGACGGCATGACCGTCGAAATGGCGTGCTTGTACACCAACTGAGTGTGCCCGTCCC
>CAZQZB010000078.1:0-3257 GCA_964597695.1 uncultured Thalassospiraceae bacterium
GTCGTCAAGGCGATCGAAACCGAGATCGGCAAGATCGCCCGGCCGAAGAACGTCTTTATCGTGCCGGACATGCCCAAGACCCGGTCCGGCAAGATCATGCGCCGGGTGCTGGCCGCTATTTCGAACACCCTCGATATCGGCGATGTCATGACATTGGCCAATCCCGACATCGTCGAGGAGATTCGCGTGCTCGTCCAAGGAAAGGAAAAGCTAACAACCAAGAAGGGGCCCGAGGACATTGAGCGCTTCGGCGACGAGGGCTAAGTGAACCGGAGGCAGACCGCCTCCGATGATTTTTTATCGGCGGGACTTTCAGGCCCCTTCGTTTTTATCAGTTTCCATTTATTGGGGGAAAGGCCGGAGGTCAGCCTCCAAGGGGAGAAAATGGAAAGAAAACGGGCGACGCAATGAAGCGGGGCCACCTATCCGAACCCAAAGATGATGATGACGCCCGGGGGCCGCCCTCTGGGAGCCTAGAAGTCGATGGCGCGGCCTTTTCTTTCCCAGTCGCCATAGCGGGTCGGCTCGAGCCCCTTGGGGCCGCCGATTTCGGTTTGGCCGGGAAGGGGTTTCCCGGTTTTCTTTTTTTTCTTTTCGCCGGGAGCTTTTTGTTCACCGGCCTCTTCGTTGCCGACCGAGGATGGGTGTTCCGGGCGGTTTGGATTGCTCATGTCTGCTTCGCCTCCGGCTTGGGGTCTTCCCCGAACCTGTGAAGACTATTGCCCGATTGCATCTGATTAGGCAAGAACAGGGCCATGCCGACGACCAATTCCCCGCCCAGGATGGTGGTGCTTGATCTTTTGAGGTCGGTTCTCCGGCAGAAACGGCGGCTTGACGAAACCGTCTCGGATCACCCGGCGTTCGCTGAACTCGACAGCCGCGACCGAGCTTTCGTCCGGGTCCTGGCGGCGACCACCTTGAGACGACTTGGGCAGATCGACGCTTTTATCGACTTTGCCCTGGAAAAGCCGTTGCCCCGGAAAGCCTCAGGCGTCCACGATCTTCTCCGGCTTGGCATCTGCCAGCTAATTTTTCTAGAGACCCCTGCTCATGCTGCCGTCGCCACGGCTGTGGATCTGGCCCAGGACCGAGGCATTGGCGCCTACAAAAAGCTTGTCAACGCCGTCCTTCGCCGCATCGGCCGCGAAGGCGCGAAAATGATCAAAAACCAGGACGCGGCCCGGCTGAATACCCCGGACTGGTTATGGAATTCTTGGGTAGCCGCCTACGGCGAGGCCACTTGTCGGCGTATCGCCGAGGCTCATCTTTCCGAAGCACCCCTCGATATTACGGTCAAAAAGGACGCCGCCGACTGGGCCGGAAAGCTGGACGCCCATATCCTTCCCACCGGAAGCCTGCGCCGCTGGACAGGCGGGGCCATAGACGAGCTCCCGGGTTTCGAGGACGGTGCCTGGTGGGTCCAGGATGCCGCCGCCGCCCTACCGGTGATGCTTTTGGGCGACGTTTTCGGCAACCACGTCATCGACCTTTGCGCCGCGCCGGGCGGCAAGACGGCACAGTTGGCCCTGAAAGGCGCCCGCGTCACCGCCGTCGACCGTTCGGAGAAACGGCTGGCGAGGCTCGGGGAAAATTTGAACCGCCTCGGCCTGGAGGCCAAACTCATCACCGCCGATGCCGCCACTTGGCGTCCCGCCAGGCCGGCGGATGCGGTGTTGTTGGACGCGCCCTGCTCGGCGACTGGCACCATCCGCCGCCATCCGGACGTTGCCCGACTCAAGACGCCTGATGACGTCTCCAGGTTGACAACCGTGCAGGACCGATTGCTGGCGGCGGCCGTCGAAATGGTCCGGCCGGGGGGGGTGTTGGTTTATTGTTCGTGTTCGCTCCAGCCCGGCGAAGGGGTGGACAGGATCGAGTCCTTGATCGGCGCCGGGGCGCCGGTGACAAGGGTTCCCGTGACGCCGGACGAGGTCGGCGGATTGGCGGAGGTGGTATCGGCGGACGGCGACTTCCGCAGCCTGCCCTTCCACCTGGGCGACGCGGGGGGCATGGACGGTTTCTACGCCGCACGCCTGAAGCGGTCATAGAAACCCGGCGATGGCCGCCCGGCGACCGGCATCCCTGCCATCGGCCTTTACATAAGGCCCAAGCCGGAGGTAAACACCGAACCGTCGGGGTATATGAGAAAGATGACCGAAACAAAGGCCCTTCACGAGGATTTCGGGCGCGGCGACGAGCCCAAGGCCGGTGGCGAACGCGGCTTCGGCATCGTTTTCGCCGTCGTCTTCGCCGTTGTCGGGCTTTGGCCTCTTCTTGACGGCGATGCCGTCCGGCTTTGGGCGCTGGCGGTGGCGGCCGTGTTCCTGGGGGTCGGGCTTTTCCTCCCCAAGGCGCTCGGGCCCTTGAACCGGCTGTGGTTCGTATTCGGCCTGGGCCTCAACAAGGTGGTGAATCCGCTGGTGATGGGTTTGTTGTTTTATCTCACTATCACCCCGATGGCGCTTATCATGCGGCTCATCGGCAAGGATCCCCTTCGGCGGGATTTCGAGCCTGAGGCAAAAAGCTACTGGATCGAGCGCCGGCCGGCGGGACCCGCGCCGGAATCCATGCGGCATCAGTTTTAGGAGGCGATTTTGGACTTTATCGCGGAACTCTGGATGTTTTTAAAGGTTCGCAAGAAATTCTGGCTGCTGCCGGTGGTCGTCATGATGGCCGTGTTCGGGGGATTGGTCGTTCTCAGTCAGGGCTCGGCGGTGGCGCCATTCATTTACACGATTTTCTGATCAGGACTATTTTTTGCGCATTCTTGGGATCTCCGCCTTTTACCATGACAGCGCGGCGGCGTTGGTCGAAGATGGCCGCATCGCCGCCGCCGCCCAGGAAGAGCGGTTCACCCGCAAAAAGCACGATGCCGGTTTCCCCGTCCATGCCATTTCCTATTGCCTTGAGCACGCCGGCGGGAGACTCGAAAACGTCGATTTTGTCGCCTTTTACGACAAGCCCTTCCTGAAGTTCGAGCGCCTTCTCGAAACGTATTTATCGTTCGCGCCCCGGGGTTTCACTTCGTTCAAAATGGCGATGCCTTTGTGGCTGCGCGAAAAGCTTTTCCAAAAAGACCTGTTGCGAAGGGCGTTAAGGCGTTTTGATCCGGATTTCGACTGGAAGAACAAGCTGCTTTTCGCCGAGCACCACCAGAGCCACGCGGCGTCGGCTTTTTTTCCGTCGCCGTTCGAGGAAGCGGTGGTGCTGACCATGGACGGGGTCGGCGAATGGGCGACCACGTCGGTCGGCCAGGG
>CAZQZB010000079.1:0-3248 GCA_964597695.1 uncultured Thalassospiraceae bacterium
AAGGCATGCTTTTCGACCGCGGCTACACCTCGCCCTATTTCATCACCAACGCCGATAAGATGAACTGCGATATGGAGAACCCCTACATCCTGATCCATGAAAAGAAGCTTTCGGGGTTGCAGCCAATGTTACCGCTCCTGGAACAGGTAGTTCAGTCCGGCCGGCCTTTGCTGGTCATCGCCGAGGACATCGAGGGCGAGGCCCTAGCGACACTGGTCGTCAACAAACTGCGCGGCGGCATGAAGGTGGCCGCGGTCAAGGCGCCGGGTTTCGGCGACCGCCGCAAGGCCATGCTTGAAGACCTTGCTATCCTGACAGCCGGTCAGGTGATCAGCGAGGATCTGGGCATCAAGCTCGAGAACGTCACCATGGACATGTTGGGCACTGCCAAGAAGGTGATCATAACCAAGGAGGAGACCACCGTCATCGAGGGTGCCGGCAAGAAGAAGGACATCGAAGGCCGTTGCGCTCAGATTCGGGCCCAGATCGAGGAGACGTCTTCGGACTACGACAAGGAGAAACTCCAGGAGCGGCTCGCCAAGCTGGCGGGCGGCGTTGCCGTGATCAGCGTCGGAGGCGCCACCGAGATCGAGGTCAAAGAGCGCCGCGACCGCGTCGATGACGCCCTTAATTCCACCCGCGCCGCGGTCGAGGAAGGTGTCGTTGCCGGCGGCGGTTCGGCGCTGCTTTATGCCACCAGGGCGCTCAAAAACCTCAAGGGCGCCAACGCTGACCAGGACGTTGGTATTAAAATCGTCCGTCGTGCTTTGCAAACGCCGGTGCGTCAGATCGCCGAAAATGCCGGCGAAGATGGCGCCGTGGTCGCCGGCAGGCTCCTGGATCAGAAGGACATAAAGCGCGGCTTTGACGCCCAGACGGGCAAATACGTCGATATGCTGAAGGCGGGCATCATCGACCCCACCAAGGTGGTGCGCACGGCTTTGCAGGACGCATCCTCGGTAGCCGGCCTGTTGGTTACCACGGAAGCTATGGTTGCCGAAAAGCCGGAGAAGAAGGAAGCGGCTGGCGCGCCGCCACCGGACATGGGCGGCATGGGCGGCATGGGCGGCTTCTAGTCCCCCACCGATCCCAGGACCCAACGGATCAGGGCCGCGCCTTCGGGCGCGGCCCTTTTTTCTTACGGTCAGGAAGGCCCCGCGCCTGCCCGCCATCCGGCTCTTATTTGCCGGACGAAAATCTCGAGTCGTTCATGGGTTGGCGGGACCAGACGGACGAAAACCGCCTGCGTCCAGACCTGGAAACCCTTTATTCGCAAATCTCGTTCGTCATATGGCGGCCCCATGTGACGGCCCCCCTTAGTCCAGGTAGCCCTTGTTGAGGACGGGAAATGCCCTGTCAGTCAAACGCCCGGCGGATTGTGGCTGCTGAATAACGCTCGCAACTGCCGAGTTTGCCGATCAACGAAAGTTTCCTTGGTTGGTTACTATTTCGTGGATCAATCTGTATCACGCGAAAGCGGTCCAGGGTGAGTGGTCTTTCATCTTCGTCCGGCCGCGCCTTGCGCAAGACACCCCACGAGGAGACACGCCACCATCCATTGATCAGGAAATAGCTGAAATTGTTGTAGTGGGTGATTCGGTAAATACTCTCCCCGCGCTTTCGGTGAAAAAAGTAATGTGTCAAATCAAAGTAGGGCGAAGCGCCTACTGATAGAAAATAGCTGGGCGTGAACTGATAGAGGCAGTGGCTTGCCCATCCCGATAGCGGCAGATCGAAGATATACACCCCGTTGTCGGCGAGCAGGTTATATGCGTTGACCAGGGCCTGCGTAAAGTTGAAGACGTGCTCAGAGGTGCCGTAGTCAATGATGACGTCAAAGCGGCCGAAATAAGGGCGCATGGCCTTATTGGATGCGAAGTCGTCTGTAAGATCTGCGGACAGGTCGCAATCAGTGCCGATGTCGAGCGACGTTACCTGATCAGCGCCGAGCGCCGCAAACAGGCCTTCGGTCTCCCGAGCCGCAAGCACGGATTCCAGGATTCCGTGGCTCCGCATGATCTTGCGGCGGTTCTTGGCACTGAGCGTGTTGTACAGACGACCGTAAGTTAGGACGGAGCCTAGACGCTCCCGTCGTGCGTACTCCGCAAGCAAAATGAGATTTCCGCAGTTGACACCCAATTTGCAAGCCCCGTACTGCCACACTGCCGCATGCCTTTTCCGCCCGGATACCTGACCTTATTTCGATTTGATATCGGGATTTAGATTCGATCCGGCGCGCCCAGGAGAAGCAATATTGTGTACTAGGCGGCCGCCTTAGTCAAAACTCCGTCGACGACGGAAGAAAGAATTGGCTGGCGGGTCACCCGACATAGGCGACATGTGCGGCTCGGACAGCTTGAACAGTCGGGTCAGCGCGCCCTGGAACCGGGTACGGTCGCAGACCGTGCCCCGCCGTGCGATAAAACCGAAGATCCCGCACATGAGGTGTCTCTTCAATCGTTTCCGGCCGTTGGCCAAGCCCCTCTTTGGCCGGGCGATGGTTATGGCCATAGAATTACCGCTGCGATCAAACTAAGTTACCCTCCTCTTCCAACGACTTAATTCTGAGTCTCGGACACGCAACGGCACCATGGACAATTATCTCGGCAATTTTATCCAGCACCGCGGGCAGGTGGTGTCGTTGGCGGCGGTGGCGACCGTATGGCTGGGCCTGTCAGCGCTGGGAGCCGTTATCGGCGGCCGCCACCGGGTCCGGGAAGCCACGGTACTCTACGGTTGGGCCGCGGTCAGTTTCGCGTTCACCACGCTCGGCGTCTTCACGCCGGTCCCATTCACCTATGTGGCCGTGGGTTTAGCGGGATTCGCGGTCGTCGCCGGCGTCGTGACCGTCCGCCGGGGCGAGACGCTGCTGCCCGAGGGCTCGCTCCGCATCGGCCTCTTGGCAGCGCCGCTGCTGGTGCTGGTGTCGGCCATGGTGGCCTCGCAATGGGATGAATTCTCCCACTGGCTCATCAGTCCCCGCCTGTTGCTGTCCCTCGACACCCTTCCCGACGACTCAAACAAGCACCTAGGGAGCACCTTGGCCGCCTATCCCTACGGCTGGCACTATGTCACCTATCTGGCGAGCCGCCTCACCGGCCGCCTGGTGGAGAACGCCGGCGCGTTGGTCAATGTTTTCCTGCTGCTAACCTTCGGCTTAGTGGCCGTCAGGCTGATCCGGGAAGGCCTCGGCCGGGAGGACGAGGCCACGAAGCCGGGATGGGGGCTCCTGGCGCTTGGCGCGCTTT
>CAZQZB010000080.1:0-3211 GCA_964597695.1 uncultured Thalassospiraceae bacterium
CGGGGGTGTACGTCACAACGAGTAAATCCCTGCTCGGATATCGCTGGTGGATTTTTCGGAACACCTTGAGGTCCACGTCGTCTTCCAGCAACAAAGAGTCGGCCGATGCGTCCAACTTGAAGTCTTTTGTGTGATAAGCGAAGAAAACTAGAATTGAGAGTAGCACGACCAGAACTGACTTAGGATTGTGGAGCACCAGAGTGTCATAGGCCTGCACGGTACTAGACTTCATGGAGTTTCCTCTTTGAGCAACGCCTATCCAGCCACGGGAACAATGGTGTCAGCCCATGGTGTGTAGACTTTTCCAGAGGGGTGAAGGTTATCGATCAACCCCGCTTGAGTGGTCCACTTTGAATGTTAGTGCATGACCGGCCTTTGGTCCAACGGAACGAATTAGGCTCAAACGCGCTTACAAACCAGCCTCTGCCGATGACGGTGTGCGCATTCTTGTCGAACGTTTGTGGCCACGCGGACTAACCAAAGCCGCCGCCGCGATCGATCATTGGGTGAAGGATGTCGCCCCAACCTCTGAGCTACGAACCCCACTATACTGCTTATTCCCAATCGGGCCGGTCTTCGGTTTTTTTGTCGTATGGCACCCTTGGCCTGCCCCCATTGACCGGCCTTTGCTGCTTTTTGATAACCGCGAAGATCCTTATCAAATGTCGAATTTCATCGACAGACCGAAACATGCCGAGACGTAGAAACGTCTGGACGGCTTGATGCGGTCCCACATGGACGGGATCAGTGACGACATGCGGCCGAGCGACTTTTATTACCAACGCTTCGGGATCGAGTTCGACCACCGTGGCAAGGTCGTTGAGCTGGTTGAGAACATCTACGATCGCAAAGGGTAGGGTTTGGAATACATCGCCGTAAATCCATTGAGCGAAACGGCGCCAAGGACAGCGAAGCGCCATTGGCGCGGAGCAAAATCTGTCCCCGCAACCAACTATTGCAAAGGCCCCCGGGCCGGCCTTCCGGCCCCAGTCAGCCGCCGAAAGGGTAAACCTCGTGTCCTCGGACATCGCAAGGCACGGCGAGAAGGCCGCCGGCCAAGGGTTGGGACACCCGTTCCCCGCCGCTCAAATTCTGGGAAGCCGACGTTACGAAGATGGTTTTCATGTCCGGGCCGCCGAACGCCGGCATCGTCGGTTGCGACACCGGCAGGGGGATTTCCCTATCCTCGATGCCTTCCGGCGACATCCTGACCAGCTTCCCGCCGCCATAGAGCGCCGCCCAATAGCCGCCCCGGGTATCCATGGCGGCGCCGTCGACGCCACCGGCCGTTTCCCGGTTGAAGGAGAAAAATTTCCGCGCCTCCGTTCGTTCGCCGGTTGGGGGGTCAAAATCCCATGCGTTCACCAGGTTGGACCGGGTATCGGTGTGGTACATCACGCTGTTGTCCGGATTCCAAGCCAAGCCGTTGGGAATGCGATACCCGGACCCGATTTTATTGACCTTAAGGTTGGGATCGATTCGGTAGAAGTTTCCCGTTGGCCGGCTTCCGTCCGTCTTATTCATGGTGCTGACCCAAAGCCGCCCTTGGGCGTCGCATTTGCCGTCGTTGGGCCTGTTCCCAGGCTGGTCAGCTTCGAAGGCGGCCAGCAGGTCGAGTCGGCCCGATTTTGGATCAAACCCGTAAAGCCCGTCTTCCAGGGCCACCACCAAGCCGCCCTTGCGGCGCAAAGCGATCATGCCAGCGAAGCCGGGTAGCTCCCATGTCCGAGTTTCCCGGCTGTCCGGGTTGGTGCGGTGAAGTTTCTTACCCAGGATATCAACCCAATAGACGGAGCCCTCTTCGGTTGACCACACGGGGCTTTCGCCGAGAAGGGCCCGTTCATTGGTTATGCAGCGAATTTCCATCCCGGGATTTGACCAAGAAACATGAGAAATATCAACGCCTTGGGGATAGACTCCGGAATCCCGGGAGAAGTCTCGAGGTGTGCTATAACAACAGTTAAATTATGTTAAAAAATATAATCCACATTATTTTTGACGTATAAATAAATTTAGTCCATAATATTTTTGTTATTTACGCGGCCTTGGGCACCGAAATGTCTTAAAAAAAGTGTCTTGAGGAAAAGGCGCCGGAAACGGCACGCCCCTCTGGAGTTGGGCCGGGCTCGGTGAACATAATGGCTTTGCAGATTTTTACAGCCAACCGGCTCACCGACGGTGTCGTCGTCTATTTGGACGAAGACGACCGTTGGACGGAAAACTTCGGCCGGGTTTTCGTCATCGCCGATGACGAAAAGTTGGCCAAAAAGACTGCGGCGGCGCAGGCCGCGGCAGAGGCGGCGGTCGTCGTCGATCCCTATGCCATTGAGGTTACCGACGAAGGCGGCGAAATCTGTCCTGTCCGGTACCGTGAGAGGATTCGCGCCTTCGGACCGCCGGTCCATCCGGAATTCGCCAAACTGTCCGTTTCGCCGAAGGGGACTTGAGGAATGGTCGCGTACCGCTACGACGAATTTGACCAGCAAATGGTCAACGAACGGGTCGAACAGTTCCGCGACCAGGTGGCGCGCCGGATTGCCGGAGAGATCACCGAAGATGAGTTCAAGCCCTTGCGGCTGATGAATGGACTCTATCTGCAGCTTCACGCCTACATGCTCCGAATCGGAATTCCTTACGGCATGCTGTCTTCGGTGCAACTCCGCAAGCTAGCCAATATTGCCAGGAAATACGACCGTGGCTACGGCCACTTCACCACCCGCCAGTGCATTCAGTTCAACTGGCTCAAGCTGGAGGATACGCCGGATATCCTGGCCGAACTGGCCGAGGTCCAGATGCACGCCATCCAGACCAGCGGCAATTCATTCCGCAACGTCACCGCCGACCAATACGCTGGCGTCGCCGCCGACGAGCTCGAGGATTCCCGCACCTACGCCGAAATCATCCGCCAGTGGGGTCTGCTGCATCCCGAGTTCTCGTACCTGCCGAGGAAATTCAAGATCGCCGTCAGCGGCTCTCCACATGACCGCACGGCGGCTAAGTTCCACGATATCGGCGTCATCCTGAAGAAGAACGATGCCGGCGAAACCGGTTTCGAGATCATGATCGGCGGGGGCCAGGGGCGAACGCCTATGATCGCCCAGACCGTCCGCGAGTTCCTGCCCAAGCGGCACCTGCTTTCGTATCTGGAGGCATTGCTGCGCATCTACAACCTGATGGGGCGGCGCGACAACATCTTTAAGGCCAAGCTCAA
>CAZQZB010000081.1:0-3007 GCA_964597695.1 uncultured Thalassospiraceae bacterium
GTAGCACCACAGGGTCTTCCCGGTCTTCCGCATGCGCTCCACCTGCCGCCGGCGCAAGACCAGCGTTGTCCGACGGGCGCAACGGACCGTGGGCTAGTGCGTGTCACACGGACGTGTAGCGTACGTTCGCACACCTGTATAGTTCCAAACGACGAAAAAACCGCTACAGCAAATCGAAAAACGCTCTAGTAGTTCTGGACCCACACGTTGTCGATCTGGGCGTCCTTGCCGACGATGAACAGGGCCAGGCCATCAAGGCCAATGAACCGGCCGCGATAGTGCAGCATGTGCGGCTTGCTGGCGTCGCCCGTATTCAGATCCCGCCAATGCCAGGTGATCGTGCAGGCGTCAAAGTCAAGCAGGTACTCGACGGCGAGGCCCTTGCCGTCGCGGCCCTGCCTCGACGGCACCTGGTGCTTCACGGGGTTGATGACCTGCACGCCGCGGCCGATCGTGCGGTACAGCGTGGTCTCATCCACACGGGACGTGAAATTGCCCCTGGTCCCGTCGGCGTCCTGCGAGTTGACGAGGACGAAACCGACGTCCTCATAGCCTTGCGTTCCCAGCCGAACGGTGAAACCGCAGCGCAGTTGACCGACGTCACCTAACCCTCCACCGTCGTGGAATAGGGTCTCGGCGCCGCGGTAGTTCAGGCCCACCGCGCCGGGGCCGCCGGTGAGTTTTCGCCGCCCGTCCAGATCGGCGTGCTCCTCGGTGACTTGTATCGGCGGCGCCGTCCACGACTTGGAGAGCCCCCCAGGCAGCGTCTCGACCTCCAACCATCCGCCGCGGCCCGGCAGTGGCCCCACCGGGTAATCTTCGAAAGTGTCTTCCCAGCGGAACTTCTTGGGTTCGACGACCTGGCGGATGATGTGCAAGTCAAATTGATTGACTTTGCCGTCGCCGTCTAAGTCGCAGGGCGCACCGGCCTGAACCGGGCCGACGGTCTGCGTCGCCAACGCCAAGTCCTGTTCGGTCACCTTACCGTCGCCGTCTGCATCGCCGCGAACGGTGCGAATGGTGAACGGCTGGGCGTCCGCTCCGTAGAGCGTCACGCGATAGGAAGCGTTATTGGTGAGAACCGCGCCGGTCTCCTCATAGATGAGGGTTCGATGGTCGTTGGCGGCCGTTCGCGAAAACAGCTCGGCTAGGTCCTCATCCATAGCGTTGCCGTCGTCATCGATCCTATGAATCCCGGCCTCGACGCCCGGCGCCGGACGGTCGAAGTTCAGGACGATGCGATTTTTCTCCACGCGCCCCAGAACGCCGCCGGCTGGACTACTTTCGACAAGCTTCGGCAGGACCAGGGGCTCGATTCCGACGAACGGCGAACCGGTGTTGAACTTGAACAGATCGCCAGTCCCGCCCGGTAAATCAAACGCATAATGCTCGTCAACTGCGATCGTCTCGACGTTTCCATTGTCGCGGCGCAAACGTTGAATCGACTTCACCGAGGGGTGGAAGCTGAGCGTGACCCGCGTCACCAGTTCGGCCCCGGTGGCCGGCCCAATGTCTTTGTTCACGACCATGAAGTATTCGGCGCCCGCGTCGTCCCGGAAGAACGCGACCAATAGATGGTTGCGGTTTCGCGTGCCCGTCACGTTGGCAAGACGGAAACTGCGGCGTATTCGAGCCGGCAGGTCGGCGTCATCGTCAGGCCAGTGATGGATGGCTGTGCTGCCGGGCTCTTCACTGTCGGCGCTGTCCATGTGATATGCCCGCACAGGCCGAAGCCGAACGATGGCCTTGGCGATGTTGGCCACCTCGCGGTTCACCGGAGCCACGTTCCTGTAGAGTGTGGTCGGGTTGTCCTTGCCGTCGATGTTCCAATAGCCGCCATCGCGAATTGTCGGTTCCGCGCCCGCGCACCACAGGAAATCGAACATGCCCCGAACGCCGTACGCCAGGTTGACGAACTTCTGCAGGCGAAGCTCCGACTCGCTGGGCATGTTCTGTCTGGAGGCGGAAAAGGTCTTGCCGACCACCCACATGGAAATGCCGCGTTCGCGGCACCAGTCAGCATACCATTGAAGGCTGCTGTAGAACCCGCGCCCACCGAAGCCGTATATCTGCGCCAGCACCCCGTCCGGCTGTATCCTGTCGACGGTGTCGTTCATGATGTAGTTACGAATATGCTCCGAAGAGCCCATCTTGCCGCCTGCCGGGGTACAGGTGATCAGCAACAGGTTGCGAATCTGCGGGTCCGGGTGATTGACAATCCAGTCGCGAATCTGGCGCATGTGCTCGAGACCTGGCCCGCCATGGCTGGACTTCATCTCGTCGCCGAGTTGTAGACCGATGATGTTCTTGTAGTGCTTCCGCGCCTTTTCGAAGTCGGCGATGAAGCCTTCAAGATCAGGCATGCGGTCAATGTACACGAAAAAAAACAGCGGCAGGTCGCCGAACTCGACCATCGGCTGCTTCGAGTTGAAGTTGTTGCGCGTGTCGTGCGCGGTGTTCAGGCCGCTATTAATGAAGTAGTCGACGTCCAGGGTCCCGCCGCCACCGTAGTTGTGAGTGCCGTAGCCGGCGAGAGTAAAAGGCTTGTCCGCCTGCCATCTATCGTAACGCTCGTTGCCATGGGCACGCCCAGCCAGAAGCGCAAACAAAATCAAAGGAACCAACAGCCGTGCATACAGGCCGAACTCGCGTTCATACCGGCAGACCAGTTGTCTCATCACTGTCTCCTTCGCCGCTTGTCTTGAATCCCCGTAGCCGTTCAATCCCCGGCGCACGCCGGGAGCGAACTCGAACGCCACACGTTTGAGAATACCAATTGGTCGCGAGGATCGCAAGCAAATTACCCCCCCCCAAGAATTTCCAAATTTCTTGGAATCGGGCCGGAAATGCCTCGTACTGGGTCCGAAACTCCATCGGCGGCGCCCGCAAAAAAGTTCGAAACGTATCAACCCAGGTGTACTTCAGAAAGATAGTTGCGGCAACAACTTACGGAAAAGGCCCGCCATCCAATTGACGGCGGGCCTTCATAATTCCCCCCACTTATCCC
>CAZQZB010000082.1:0-2641 GCA_964597695.1 uncultured Thalassospiraceae bacterium
GGGCGAGGGTATTGCCCTCGTCGCCCCGGCAGAGCGTCACCCGTGCGACGGCGCCGCCCCGGTCGACGCGGAAGCGGTCACTGTTGACGTCAGTCATGGTTTTTGTCCCCACTCTGGTTATCCGCAGCCGCGATCAATTCGACGATGCGCTGGGGCGTGATCGGGCTCTCAGTGATTCTGATGCCGAACGGCCGCAACGCATTCTCCACCGCGGCGATGATGGCGGCGGACGCCGGAATGGTACCACCTTCGCCGGCACCCTTGGCGCCCAAGGGGTTCAGCGGAGTCGGGCTTGCCATGTGCACAATGTCACACCCGGGAACAATTTCGGCGGTTGGCATCAGATAGTCCGCGAAAGTGGTGGTGAGCGGATTGGCGTCTTCGTCGTAAACCATGCGCTCCAGAAGCGCGTTGCCGATCCCATGGGCGACGCCGCCCTGGATCTGGCCGTCCACGAGCATGGGATTGATGACCGTGCCGCAGTCGTGGACCACGGTGTATTTCAGGATGGTTACCAACCCCGTTTCGGGATCGACCTCGACCTCGGCCACGTGGCTCCCGTTGGAGTAGGTCGCCTGTGGCGGCGTGAAGTAGCTGGAGGCTTCCAGGTCCGGGGACACGCCCTTGGGCAGTACGTAACCGGGCATGCCGCTGGTCATCTTGGCCAGTTCAGCGAATGAGACGCTGTCCCCCTGTTCGCCGGTGATCCGAACGGCGCCGTCGACGACCTCCAGGTTTTCAGGATCGACATCGAACTTGGCGGCGGCCAGTACCAGAAGTTTGGCGTGCACCTCCTTGGACGCGATGCGCACGGACGAGCCGGCGGTGACCGTGATGCGGCTGGCGTAGGTGCCGGCGCCCCTTGACATGACGCCGGTATCGCCCAAAACAGTATCGACATCCTCGACGGCGATCCCCAGTTCATCGGCGCAAATCTGCGCCAGAGTCGTGTGGTGGCCCTGTCCCGCCGGCGTGGCCCCCGTGTAAATTGCCACCCGGCCGTTTGACAGGATACGCACGGTCGCCCCCTCGAACGGGCCGAGGCCGGTTCCCTCCACGTAGTTGCCGATGCCGATGCCGATGTAGCGCCCCTCATCGAGGGCGGCGCGCTGACGGGCCAGGAAACCGTCATATTCGGCCTTTGCCAGCGCTTGGCTCTGGGCCTCTGGGTAATCGCCGCTATCGTAGATGACGGGGGCGCCATCGCGGTATATGAGCCCCATCTCAAAGGGCATGGCGTCCGCGGGGATAAAGTTGCGACGCCGAACCTCGGCCGGATCCAGGCCGAGTTCTCGGGCGATCCGGTCCATCATGCGTTCCATGACAAACACCGCCTGCGGCCGCCCCGCGCCCCTGAGCGGCGTCGTCGGTACCATGTTGGTGAAGGCGACGGTGATGTCGATCTCGTAAGCCGGGATGACATAGGGGCCCGGCACCGTCGAGGCGGAGATGTAGGGCGTGATGATGCCCCACGGCACATAGGCGCCGGCATCGTGGATCAACATACCTTTCACGGCCAGGAGTTTGCCGTCCTCATCGACGGCCGCGCTGAGGTCCCAGACCTGGTCGCGATCCTGGGTCGTGGCCAAAAAATGCTCGCGCCGGTCCTCGATCCATTTGACCGAACGCTCCAGCAGTTTGGCGACAGCGGGGATGACTATCTCCTCCGGGTAGACCTGGTTCTTGGGACCGAAACCGCCACCAACATCGGGGGTGATGATCCGTACCTTGTCCTCCGGCATGTCGAACATGTCGACGACGGCACGCTGAGTGTTGTGAGGTGTTTGCGTCGAGGTCCAGATGCGGAACGCGTCGCCGACGGTGTCGTATTGGGCGACGACGCCGCGGCATTCCATGGGATGGCCGGCGCCACGATGCGGCTCGTAACGCTCGCGGAAAACATGCGGCGCGGTACGGAAGTCAGCGTCCACGTCCCCGAACCCCAGCGAGAACCGTCCCGCCACGTTGTCGGACAGGCCGGCGTGGACGGCCGGGGCGCTGGGCCTCAATGCCGTTTCGCAATTGGCGACGGCGTCGAGGGGGTGCCAGTCGACGATGACGCGCTCGGTGCCGTCCTCCGCCGCGTGGCGGGTATCGGCGACGACGACGGCGACCGCTTCGCCGGCGAAACAGACCTCCTCCGTGGCCAGTGCCTGCTGGGTGATGGGATAGCTGATCGCCGGGCTCGGCACCTGCAGCAGAATTCGCTTGCCCCGCCACTCGGCCGGCAGGTCCCGGGCCGTGAAGGCGGCGACGACACCGGGCACCTCCAAGGCGCCGGATACATTGATTTCCGAAAATCGTGCGTGGGCGAAGGGGCTGCGGACGAAAGCAGCCTCGAGGAGTTCCGGCAGGTCAAGGTCGTCGATGAACCGACCGTGCCCCCTGAGCAGGTCCGGGTCCTCTAGGCGTTTCACGCTTTGACCAACAAATGCCCGAGTGGTCATGACAGGCCCCCCCCGCGCATCACCCGGGCAGCCGCGAGCGCCGCCTGAACGATGGTCTCGTAACCGGTACAACGGCAAATGTTTCCTGAAAGCGCCTTGCGGATATCCGCATCGCTGGGGTCCGGATGTTCCGCAAGGTAGGCGGTGAGGGTCGTCAGGATGCCGGGCGTGCAGAACCCGCATTGCAGACCGTG
>CAZQZB010000083.1:0-2474 GCA_964597695.1 uncultured Thalassospiraceae bacterium
CCGTAAATTTCACGTAAATTTGTGGCTCAGGAATGTCCGCTTTCGGGGGTAAAGCGGACCTAAATCACCGCCCAGCCGAAGGTCCGCTAATAGCCACAAGCGGGCATCGGAATGGGGTGCGAGATCAAACACGCACGCCGCCTGATCTATGCTGACGGTCTCGACTTGACCGACCGGGCGAACGTTACGCCGATCGGCATCAATTGCCGGCTTTGCGAGCGCGTGGATTGCCACCAGCAAGCCTACCCGCCCTTGAACCGCCGCATCTTAGTCAACGACACCTACCGCGGGTTCGTTCCGTTTTCCTTCGCCGAGCTGTAGGTAAACCGAAGATCGTGACGGGAACCGGGATTCGTCCCCATCCGCAACGATCCCGAACACCGCAGTTACTCGGCGGCGCTGACCACGATCTCGACCAGGGTGTCCGAAGGTCCGTTTTTGGCTATGAGCGGACATTCGGCCCAGGTTGCCGTCACGACCGTTAATGGGCGGAAAGCGGACGTTCGGGCCGTTCACGGTTGCGCCGAGAGTCGTGCCAGCCAGTTGGTAATTCGTTTTTTGTTGGCTCCGAAATCCGAACGGCCGTAGACGGAGCGGCTATAGATGGCGAGGGTGCTTCTGTTCTCGCCAAGGGGGATGAACCTTACCGTGACCCAATCGGGCCATCGAACAAAGGGCGTCCGCGCAACCACGTCGAGGGTATCTTCGCTCTCCGCCATTTTCGTCACCGCCTCCAACCCCAAAACGACGGTCTCGAATGCCGCTCTCAAGTCGTCAGTGGTGCAATCGAATTGAGGGCTTTCCTGATGTGCCTTGGCCTCGGCGCAGAGGTCCGGCGGGCAGACCAGATACTGGTTCGGTTTGGACGTTAAGACTAGGGTTTTGAACCGCACGGCCCGATGGTCGCCCGGCGGAAGCAGGCCGTCCCACCATGAGGTCATGCGCAATGCGACAAGTGCCATGATGATAACGGCGACGCCGGCGACGCAGTACCTCAGCGCCTCACTCAACATCCCGCGCTCCGGTCAAATATTCGAACACATTCGGGGTACACACCGTGTTTTGGCGCCTGACACCTTAGCAGTCTTTGCCGAATTCGCGAAGCAGGGTTGGTGATGAAAGCGCCGCCCTCAGCCTGCGTCCTGACCTGGAAGTTTGTCGCTCTTCCATGATTTCGAGCATCGATTTGCCAGTACGTAAATGTCCGCTTATGGCTATTAACGGACTCTTTCTGGAACGGTGAAAAAGGGCCGCTTTACCCCCGAAAGCGGACATCCATAATTTTTGGATACGTTTGCGCCGGATAACTCCCGGCGGCTGCTATTGCGCCGTATAGCCACCGTCGATCAACAAATCCGCACCAGTCATGAAGGACGCTTCGTCGCTGGCCATGAAGACAGCGCCAGCGGCGATTTCATCCGGTGTTCCTAAGCGGTTCATCAGGGTGTTGTTGGCGGACCGGGCTGCCTTGCGGTTATCGAAATTGGAGACGAAGCGGTCGGTTTCGACCGGCCCCGGCGACAGGGTGTTGACCCTGATGTTCTGGTCCGCGTGGTCGATGGCCATGGCCCGGGCCATGCTGATCAGCGCGCCTTTGGCCGCCACGTACCAGGGCCGCCCGTGTTTGGCGGCGCGCGCCAGTTGCGAAGCAATATGGATGATCGAGCCGCCACCGCCGGTCGCCATTACCGGGATCGCGTGTTTGGACATTAGGAAGGCGCTGTTGAGGTTGACGTCCATTGTGCGCTGCCAGTCATCGAGTGCGATGTCGGTAAGCGGCGCCAGGGCCAAGTCGAAAATGGCGTTGTTGACCAGCACGGAAAGCCCGCCGAATTTAGTCCTGGCAAGGGCGACCGCATCAATGGCCGTCTGTTCCAGGGCAACATCTGCGACTAGTGCAACGGCGTGCCCGCCGGCACCTTGAATGCCCGAAACCGTGCGGTTTAGGGGTTCCAGGTTGATGTCGTTGCACACCACGGAAGCGCCTTCGCCGGCGAAGGCCTTGGCGATGGCGCCGCCGATGCCGCCACCGGCACCGGTGACGATGGCAACCTTACCTCGCAGTCTGTCCACTCCGATCCTCCCGTCGTCCACTTGCGCCCAGAAAGCCATATCAAACCGAAGCCGCCGGTCAAACGAAATCGTGAAGCCCGTCTGGCATCCGCCGATGCCTGGCGGAGATGAACGTAGAGACGTACAATAACGCTATGAAGGTAGGTGGGACTACGAAGGAGCTATGGTCGGGGCCGTACCGTCATCACCGGATTCGACCGGCCCAATGTCCGCCTCGCCGTGTTTGGCTTCAACCTGTTCGGCGACGCGCACCGAGACGTGCTGGACCCGAAACTGCGCCTGCAGTAAGCGCTCCCGTCAATTATTCATTTATCTGCGGATCGGTTAAACTGTCTCGGGGAGGGGTTCCGTGAACGCCAACGACGCAAAAAAACGCATCGCCCTCCTGGGCATGCACCTGG
>CAZQZB010000084.1:0-2420 GCA_964597695.1 uncultured Thalassospiraceae bacterium
AGGGCGGCGATAAGATTCTCCAGGTTCTTCTGGACGTAGATATCCGACACCGCGAACAGGAACTCGTTTCGTGCCGCGTCCTTCTCCGGTGGGGAGAAATCGCCGCTGACGCCATGGGGGACGACCGCAATCGGTCGCCGGATCAGGTTAATGAGACCGCCGGCGGCAGCCGTCAGCGCGTAGTCGGAGACGGCGATGGCGCCCCGCGAGAAGAGTAACGACAGCGCCGTGGCCAGATACAAGAGCGCCCAGTAGGCCAACATCGCCGGCCGCCGCTCGACGAAGGCGGCGCTGAGCGCGTTGCGAAGCAGAATGACCGAATTGGGTGCCAGGATGGGGCCGTAGTTGGCCGGCGAGAAGGTCACGTCGGCGCCGATCCGCTTCGCCAGTCCCGGTACCATGAGCTGCTCTTGAATCAAAAGCCACCAGAACCCGGACCGGAACCTCAGAAAATGAATCGTCACGCCCTCGAGCCCGTCCGCTAGCAGGCTCGCCTGGTCCTCGTGCAGGCAGAGGTGGAGGTCGATCGTCGGGTCGTCTGCCATCAGCGGCACAATGTTCCTCAAATAGGTGACGCCGCCGCCACTTTTGGAATGGAGACCGTTGAACAAAATTCTCAAACGCGAGTGGCGTGCCTCCATCGATCGGTCCATGCCCCATGTCGGTGTAAAAGGGATCAAGAGAATTAGACCGGATTAACGTTTCCGGCCAGTTTGGAAACCAGATCATAACACCTGTGGCGCCGGGGGACAGCACCGCGAGGGCGCCCCGAACCGGAAACAATTTTCAGACAGTTCTAGACAGACGGGTGGCAATTCCTGCATTCATGTTCCCGTCCGGTCGGCCATGGGCCGCGCCGTTCTGCAGCTCGGGAAAGCTTGAAGGAATGAATTGCTACGGAAATCATCAGCCGGGAAACGCGCCGTGTGCGGCATAGCCGGCTTGGTGCGCGTGACCAGCGCCCGGGAGGGGGATAAGAGCCTGGTCACGGCCCTGGAGACCATGCGCGACAGCATGGCGCACCGGGGACCCGATGGAGAGGGATGCTGGGAATCCGAGGACCGTCGCGTTGGCCTCGCCCACCGCCGGCTCGCCATCGTCGACCTTTCCGATGCCGCCGCCCAGCCCATGTCCGACCCGGACGGTACCGTTTGGGTCACTTACAACGGCGAGATTTACAACCATCTTGCGCTCAGGCACGAGTTGAAGGATGCCGGCCACCGGTTTCGCACCGATCATTCCGATACCGAGGTCCTCGTTCACGGCTACCGGGAATGGGGCATCGACGGTCTGTTGGAACGCCTCGACGGGATGTTCGCTTTCGCCATCTGGGACGCGTCCAGGAAAGTGCTAGCGATGGCTCGCGACCGAATCGGCATCAAGCCCCTCTATTTCTGCCGCCATGGCGGCGTCTTCCGGTTCGCGTCCGAGATCAAGGCGATCCTGACCGACGCCGCCGTCCCGCGCGCGGTCGAGCCGGCGGGCCTCAACCATTACCTGAGCTACCTGGTGACGCCGGCGCCGCTGACCATGTTTAAGGACATCTTCAAGTTGCCTGCCGGGCATGTGCTGGAATTGGATTCCGAGGGCCGCATGAAGGCTTGGGCGTATTGGAATCCGGTGCCTGGCATGGGTATAGACCCGGCGGCGGTGGGGGGGCTCCACGGGCAGCGGCTCGAGGATTACTACACCACAGGCATTCTCGAAAGACTCGAGGCGGCGATCGGCAACCGGATGATGTCGGACGTGCCGTTCGGCGTCTTTCTCTCCGGCGGCATCGACTCGTCGGCCAACGTGGCGCTCATGAGCCGCCTCATGGACCGGCCAGTGGAAACGTTCACCGTCGGCTTCAAGGACTACAGGCACCTCAACGAACTCGACTACGCCGAGAAGGTGGCCACCCAGTTCAAGACCAACCATCACGAGGTGCAGATCGATGAGAATGACATGCTGGGCTACCTCGGCGATCTGATCCACCACCAGGACGAGCCCCTCGCCGACTGGGTCTGCATCCCGCTTTATTTCGTCTCCAGGCTGGCCAAGGAGGCCGGCGTCAAGGTGGTGCAGGTGGGGGAGGGATCCGACGAACAGTTCTCGGGCTACAACAGCTATATGATGTATCTCCGTTTGCATCGCTGGTTCTGGCGGCCCTTCCAATCTCTCCCCCGGGCGGCCCGCCAGGCGTTGGCTGCGGCGGCCGGCGCCGTCGCCGGCACCCGCAGGCCGACCTTGGACCGCGTCGCCGACATCCTCGGGCGCTCGGCCCGCGGCCAGGAGCTATTCTGGTCAAGTGCCCACTCGTTTTGGAACGTCCACAAGGACCGCCTGCTCACCCGCGATCTGGCCGGCGATGGCTGGCCCGAGATCGAGGAAGCGGGGATCAACGCCGGGCCCCTCGCTGCCGCCGACAGCGGCGCCGT
>CAZQZB010000085.1:0-2375 GCA_964597695.1 uncultured Thalassospiraceae bacterium
GTCCGGCCACTGCCCCAGTTTTTCGAGCACCGTCACCGGATCGTCTATTCCCAGGTCGAGAACGTCACCGAGATCGACGAAATCCAGCACCCCGCCGTGCGCGCCGTACTCATGGACCAGAAAATCGATCTCGGTCTTGAAATCCATCATGACGGCGACCTGCCGGCGCGCTCGGGGCTCGGTTCTAGTTCATCGTTTACGGTCGGTCTGTTGAACGCGCTCTCCGCGCTCAAGGGCCACATGATAGGGAAAAGGGATTTGGCCGAACAGGCGATTCGCATCGAACAGCAGGTGATCGTCGAGCACGTCGGCTCCCAAGACCAGATCTGGGCGGCGTACGGAGGGCTCAACCGGATCGATTTCCCCAAGCATGGTGATTTCGACGTCCGTCCCGCGATCCTGACGGCAGCACGCCGAAAGGAGCTTCTGGGGTCCATGCTGCTCTTTTTTACCGGCCTTTCCCGTTATGCGCCGGAAATCGCCAAGAAACAGATCGCCAACTTGGACAAGCGCCAATCCCAATTGCGGTCCATGGTCGGCCTCGTCGATGAGGCGATCGACGTGCTTCAATCCGACGACCGCCCGGTTCGCGAGGTCGGCGAGTTATTGCACCAGTCCTGGCGGCTCAAGAGGGAGTTGGCGGACAACGTGACAACGCCGGAAATTGACGAAATTTATGAGGCCGCCCGCGACGCCGGCGCCGTCGGTGGCAAGTTGCTGGGCGCGGGCGGCGGCGGATTCATGCTGTTGTTCGTCGAGCCCGATAAACAACCGGCGGTGACGGAAAGGCTGAAGAACCTGGTCCGGGTCAAATTCGATGTTGACGAGATCGGCTCGAAAATCGTCGTTTACGAACCGAGCGGGCTGGAAAACCGCTGATCCCGCCTCCAGCCTCCAGAGGCCCGGCTTGACAGGGGCCGCCACGCCGGGTACTTCCCGATCCCGGGCTTTGGGGTAACGCCGGGAAGAACCCGCCATCGCCCGACCGGGCCGTTCTTGAAGGGTTTTTCATGACCGAGAGCGAACGACAGGCACAGGGCCCGGGGGCCGCCGATGGCGGAAAAGCCCTCGTTTCAATGGTTTTTTCCTTCCGCAACGAGGCCGACGTCCTGCCAGAACTGATCGAGCGCGTGACCAAGGTGCTTTCCGGGCAACCGCTGGATTACGAATTGATTTTCGTCAACGACGATTCCAATGACGGGTCTCTCGACATCCTGACCGCGGCGCGGACCGAAAACCCGCGCATAAAAATCATCAACATGTCGCGCCGTTTCGGCGTCGCCGAGTGTTTGCTGGCGGGCATCGCCCATGCCTCCGGCGACGCCGTCGTTTCCATAGACGCCGACCTTCAGGATCCGCCGGAGGTGATCCCGGAAATGCTAGCGAAGTGGCGGGACGGCGCTGACGTGGTTTACACCGTCCGCACCCGGCGCAAGGGCGAAACACCCTTGAAGATGTGGGTTACGCGCCTGGCCTACCGGGCGATCAATGCCTCCTCGGAAGTCGATATGCCGGTAGACGCGGGCGATTTCCGCCTGCTCAGCCGCCGCGCCTGCGACAAACTGATGGAATTAAGGGAAATAGACCCCTATCCCCGTGGCTTGATTCCCTGGCTCGGCTACCGGCAGGAGCCGGTGTATTACCAGCGCGACGCCCGCGCCGGCGGCAACGCGCATTTCTCGCTTCTTAACAGCCTCAACCCTTACAAGGCCTTCATCTCGGGCCTGACGTCGTTTTCCATGGCGCCCATATTCCTGATCTTTCTCATCGGCGGTGTCGTCACCGTGATTTCTCTGACCGGGCTTGCGGTGGCGGGCTTTGTCGGCAGCGAGCCGGCCGCCTGGGTTCTGTTCCTGCTGTTTCTCTGGGGATCGCTGCTGTTCGCCATCGGCTTTATCGGCATTTACGTCGGGCGGATATATAAGGACGTTCGCGGTAGGCCCCGCCACATCATCGAGGATACTATCGGCTTTGACGATTAGGGCCTAGTCCCGACACGGGCTAGCTCGAATGAATTTCCCGGTCGCGGTGATAGGCTTCGGTGAAATCGTCCAGCATCCGTGCCGCCTTGGCGTCGAAGTCGGCGCGTTGGACAAGCGCCCGGGTGACGAAAACCGCGAACGTCACTGCCTCTCCCTTGCCGCGCAGCCGGTAGACGCTGGCGAAGTCTTCCAGTTCGTCGTGGACGTGTTTTTTCGCCATCACGTTGAACTGGCTTTTCACTAGCCGGTGCTTTTGGCGCCATTTCTTTTAGGTCTGGGTGGTGGACATGGGGCCCCCCGTTCAAGCGCCCGAAAATATATACGAGGTGAATTGTTCTACTAGGTTCAGGACCCATTAATTTTCTGTTCAGCATTTTCGCCGATGATGATGCT
>CAZQZB010000086.1:0-2312 GCA_964597695.1 uncultured Thalassospiraceae bacterium
GCCAGCGGCTCTTCTGGTTGCCGCGGCAGAGGTGGAAGCCAAAGGTGACGCCAGGAATGTCGCCCATGACAGCGTTGTCGAGCTCGATACCAAGATTGAGCCACTTCTCGAGCGTCCAGCCACGGGATTCGTAGAACGCCCGGGTCTCGGAGTCGAGGAGCAGGGGATAGTGGGGGCGTCGATCTGAATGTAGATGGCGCCGAGGTACACGAGTTCCTCGACCTCCTCACGTAGGATGCGCACCACGTCGGCGAGGAAGCTGTCGAGGGTCGGATAGGCGTCTCGCGAGATCTCCGGCGACCAAAAATTGACAAACAGCCCAGGACTAGGGATCGTAATTTTGGGGATGCGCCGAGTGTGGCCGCGAAGATACACAAACTCCTCGGCCGACAGGTGGCGTTTGCGGACGAGCTTTTCGACGACCCCGACATCCGCGGGACGCTCTCGCCGCCAGTCCTCGGCTCCCTCAACGCCGTGCCACTCGCCCCAAAGGAAGGCGTCGAGGTTCCAGTTGCCGAAACCCTGGACCGCCTCGGTCATCTGGCTCTGGAACGAGAGGCGCCGCATCTCACCGTCTGTGACGACCTCGAACCCCGCGTCCTCTTGGAGCCGGACCGACCCATCTACGGCGCGGTCCTCGATCTTCTTGAACGCTGCCGGCGTGATGCGCCCGACCGCGAGTTCTTCGCGCGCGCAGAAGCTCGGACGGGCGCAGCAGGCTGCCGACAACGTCGGCATGGGCGGTGATCATGATCAACTCCTGAAAGGAGGAAATATTCTACGCCTGGCTCAACGGCAGGCCCATCATTAACGATAGCTACCGGCAGGTCCGGAAGCCGCCGAACACGTCCCGCCGGTGGGCCTCAAAGTAGTTTCGATAGGTGCCGTGGATCATCCGCCTGCGGGTCGTCCAAGCACCGCCGCGCAGCACCTTGGTTTCGCCGAACAGCATGGTCGAATATTCCTTGTAAGCGTCAGCCGAGAAGCCCGGGAAGGCGTTGAAGGTGTCGGCCGTCCATTCCCAGACGTTGCCGAGCATCTGGCGGCAACCGAAGGCGCTGTCACCGGCCGCCAGTGCCGCCACGTCGACAGGTCTCAGTGCCCGGCCATCCAGGTTGGCGCGCGAAAGATCCGGCGGTGCATCGCCCCAAGGGTAGCGCCTCTTGGCCGCTGCCAGGGTGCCGTCTGCTGCCGCCTCGCCGAGAGCCGCCGCCTCCCATTCCACTTCTGTCGGCAATCGCAGCCCGGCCCAACGGCAATAGGCGTCGGCTTCGTACCAGGTGACGTGAATGACGGGCTCGTCGGGTGGCAGCGGCAATGTCCGCTCGAAACGTCTCAGCAGCCAATGGCCCGACCCGTCGGGCTGCCAATACACGGGATGCTCCGCGCCAACCTCCTGGCGCCACCTCCAGCCGTCGGCGTTCCAGATCGCTTCGCGGCCATAGCCGCCGTCATCGACGAAGGCCTGGAATTCCCGGTTGGTGACGGGCGCCTTTGCGATCTCGAAAGGCTCGATGGCCACTGGATGGGCCCATTTTTCGTTGTCGAACAGAAATGGCGCGTTCTTTGACGCGCCCAGAAGGAACTCACCGCCCGGGACCTCGGCCCATCCCGGATGGGGCCCCGCTGCCCGTTCGGCCGAGACATCCGCGACGACGGCCAAGACGGGCGTTGGATAGGCCAGGGCCTGGCGGGCCCAAAGGAAAGCTTCCGTGTGCATGTCTTCATGGAAGATGCCAAACTGATAGATGAAGCTGTCCTGCTCAGTCGCCATGCCGCTGTCGAGGCGCTCAGCTAGTCGGTCGAGGACCGTCTGCAGGTAGGAAAGCGTCTCGGCCCGGGTGAGCAGCGGCAGGTCCCACCTGACATCTTGGTCGATGGCGATGGAATCGTAGAGTCGGTCGGCCCTCTCACCGAGCACGGATTCGTACCCGTAAAGCTGGCGTAGGATAAAATATTCGTAAAAATAGGCGACGTGGGCAATTTCCCAGCGCAATGGGTTGACTATCGGCAACTTGGGGCCCATGAGTTGCTCGTCGTCCAGGTCGCGGACCAATTCCAGGGTCCGATTTCGGGCGTCTTGCATGTTCTCGATCAAATGTGCGGTACTGACAAGCGCGGTCATGGGAGATTCCAGGGCTGGAGAATGTAGGTGAAGATTAGCCTAATCACACCGGCCAAAAAACATTCTAAAAACGGCAACCGAACGACGGCGCTTCGCTGGGCTCGGATGTTGCGCGAGGCGAGCCACCGCGTACGCATCGACGTCGACTACGGCGGCGAGGCCGCCGATTTGATGATCGCCATTCACG
>CAZQZB010000087.1:0-2116 GCA_964597695.1 uncultured Thalassospiraceae bacterium
CAGTAAGGATAAGTGACGAAATACCACGCACGGCCTCTCTCCACCGGACTTTCCGAAGGTAACACAAACCCAGGATTAATCCGATTTAATTAAAGAGCAGCTTTTTTTTACAGGTAACTAACGTCCGCTTTGCCCCTGAAAGCGGACATAACCGAAGGGTGCCATTAATGTCTTCTACTGACCCAAAGCGGACATCGTGACAGGCATCCTTCAATGTTAAATTCGGGGCCGAACCAGGGGAATCCGGCGAGGAAAAATCCGACTAAGGGCTCTTTTCTTGCCGCGCGGCCCTCTCCCTGGCCGTTGAACTTGTAATATCATTCACGCTGAGAAATCCAGCACCATGCGCGCCGCCGGCGACGGAAAAATCCGCGATGTTAACCCGTCCATGGCTGGCGGCCGGTGTAGGGATACTTGGGGTCGGAATAACCGGGGGTCGAGGGGTGACCCGACGGCACAAGCCCATCGATCAGATCTTCGTCCTCGACGGTGAATTCGTGCTTGAGGGCGCCCAAGTATTCCTTCCACTGCCCCATCGTCCGGGGCCCTGCCAGAACCGAGGTGACGAGTTGATTGTTGAGCACCCAGTTGAACGCAAACTGGCCCGCCGTCATGCCACGCTTTTCGGCGTGTTTCTTGATCGTTTGGGCCATTTTTAATGATTCTTTGCGAAATTCCGTCGACAGCATCCGTTTATCACCCCGCCCGGCTCGGGTTCCCTTGTCCGGCTTCTTGCTGAGTTTATACTTGCCGGTCAACACGCCGCGGGCCAAGGGGCTGTAAGGCACGATGCCGAGCCCAAAATACTCGCATGCCGGCAGCACATCGCTCTCCGGCATCCGGTTCATGGCGTTGTAATAGGGCTGGCAGACCACCGGTAACGGCGCACCCATGGCCTGCGCCAGGCCGCACAAGGCGGCAATCCGCCAGCCTGAATAGTTGCTGATTCCCCAATACCGGGCCTTGCCCTGGGTAACCACGTCGGCGACGGCCTGAATGCTTTCCTCTAGGGGCGTGTCGAGATCGTCCAGGTGGAAATAATAGATATCGACGAAATCGGTGCTGAGGCGCTTGAGGCTGCCGTCGATGGACTGATGGATATGCTTGGCCCCGAGCCCCTTCTCGTTCGGCCCTGCCCCCGGCCCCATCGGATTGCCGACCTTGGTCGCCAGGACCCAGTCGTGGCGGCGGCGCTTGATGGCCCGGCCGGCGATCTTTTCCGATTCGCCCTTCGCGTACGTATCGGCGATGTCGATGAAGTTGACTCCGGCATCCCGGGCAGACGCGATGATCCTCCTGGACAACTGTTCGCTGGTGTGTCCGCCGAACATCATGGCGCCGAGGCAGATCGGCGACACCATAAGGCCGCTCATGCCCAAACGATTATAATTCATAACGAAATTTCCTAACTGGATTGATTGGGTCTTATGTAAGACTAATTTCTAACTTCCGATAATCCAACATTATCGAAACTTACCGTCGCAAATTAGTGGTTTCAATACCCGCCCCAATTTCCGCTTTTGGTTGGAAAGCAGACCTTTTAATCGATGGTCACCGACTTCCGCTAATGACTCGAAGCGGACGTTCGACGAAAGGCGTATTTCCGCATTCTAGGGCGACACCGTCTCCGTCGTCGGTTCGAGGATTTCCCTGACCGGCTGGGAAGTTTAGAAATTTAGCTGAATGATGAGACCCTGAAGGTGTCATTGTCACCGTGCGCGGGAGATTTTGGTCACTTCGGCCTTGGTCGCGCGATATCAAAATAGGGAATAACGGGGTTAATATGAGAACACAGGTTTTCAGGAGACGCAAATGCCGCTATGACTTCGAACCATTCTTTCTTCCGGTCTCGGGAAACATCCACATCGCCAGCACCATGAAGACGGCTAGTCCAGCCACGACCCACGCAAGATGATCGTTGCCGGCTTGGCGCTCGAAGAAATGAACGATCACCCCGACGATCAGCGTCAGAACGGAAATCATCGTCTTTATGTTGCTGGGCATCTGGATTCGTCTCCGTCGTTCGATCAGGCGCGGTTCTTTTTCTATTCGGCCCTGATAGGTTCTGCGGCAGCCATGTCGGGAGAAATGGGCTGTCCCTTAAGGCCTGCCTTCA
>CAZQZB010000088.1:0-2110 GCA_964597695.1 uncultured Thalassospiraceae bacterium
GAGGATTACGTCTATGTCTCGGGCACCTCGCCCCAGTTCGTCAAACACTTCGAGGACTATGCCGGCGCCGTTACCGCCCGCTTTCACTCCGCCGCCGATGGCCTTGTGGTAGATATCGGTTCCAACGACGGAACGCTTCTTTCCCAGTTCAAGTCGAGGGGGTTTCGGGTTCTCGGCGTCGATCCGGCAGCCGAAATCGCAAAAACGGCGAGCAAAGCCGGAATCGAGACCACGATCAGTTTTTTCACCCCGGCGCTGGCGGCGGAAATTCTGGAAAGCCACGGCCCCGCCGCCGTCGTCACCGCCAACAACGTCTTCGCCCACGCCGATAACCTCGGCGGCATGGTCGAGGGCACCCGGGGCCTTCTTGCGGCAGATGGGGTTTTTGTCTTCGAGGTGTCGTACCTTGCCGACGTGGTCGCCGATACGCTGTTCGATACCATTTACCACGAGCACCTAGCCTATCATTCGGTCAAGCCGCTCAAGCGTTTTTTCGAGAAAAACGGCATGGATTTTTTCGCCGCCGAAAGAATAGACCCCCACGGCGGCTCGCTCAGGGGCATAGCGGGACTGGCCGGCGGACCCCATCAAGCCGACGGCTCGGTTGAGGCGCTGATCGAGCTTGAGGAAAAGTCGGGGCTGGACCGGGCCGAAACCTTTTCCGGCTTCGCCGCCCGAATTGACGCACTGGGCGACGGTCTGAAAAAGCTGACCCGGGAGATCAAGGCCAAGGGGAAATCCATTGCCGGGTTCGGCGCTCCGGCCAAGGCGACGACGCTGATGTATCACTTCGGCATCGGCGCGGACGAAATAGATTTTATCGTTGACGACAGCCCTCTGAAACAGGGGCTTTACACCCCCGGCACCCATATCTCAGTGCTGCCCCCGGACGCCCTTTACGAACGTCGTCCCGATTATGTCATCATCCTGGCCTGGAACTTCGCCGAGCAGATAATGGACAAACATTACGCCTTTCTTGAGGCGGGCGGGCGATTTATTGTGCCGCTCCCCACCTTAGAGATTTTTTGATCCATGACCGATTTTTTTCTCCCATCCGATATTAAGGAAATCGCCGAAGCCCTAGGCGGTGAAGCCCAGGTTTTTGCCGGGAAAACGGTGATGCTGACCGGCGGGCGGGGTTTTTTGGGACGCTATTTCACTGAAGTCTTCGTTCATCTGAATGAGGCGGTGCTGAAAGAGCCCTGTAAGGTCGTCGTCCTCGACAACCTGATTACCGCCGGCAAAGAAGGCGCCAACATGGGCGATCGCCCGAATGTCACCTTCATCGAGCACGATGTGACTATTCCGCTGGACTGGGACGAAGACGTTCATTTCATTATTCACGCCGCCGGCATCGCCAGTCCCTTTTATTACCGAAAGTATCCTCTGGAAACCCTGGAGGTGGCGATCACCGGCACCAGGAACATGCTAGCCCTGGCGCAAAGAACTCAGGCCCGATTTACCTTCTTTTCCTCGAGCGAGATATACGGAGACCCGGACTCCAAGCATGTTCCGACGCCCGAAAGCTACCGAGGCAATGTCGCCACCCAGGGTCCCCGGGCGTGCTACGACGAAAGCAAGCGGATCGGCGAGACGCTGTGTTACATTTTCCACGAAAACCACGGTCTTACCGCCAATACCATTCGGCCCTTCAACGTTTTCGGACCCGGCATGCAGGAAGTCGATTACCGGGTGATGCCGAACTTCGCCAGCCGCATTAAGGGCGGGCAACCGCTCAACGTTTATGGCAGCGGTGGCCAGACCCGGACGTTTTGTTACATCACCGACGCCATGAACGGGTTTTTGCGGGTGATCGCCAAGGGCGTCCCCGGCGAGGCCTATAACATCGGCAATCCAAAACCCGAAATTTCCATGCTTAATCTGGCCAAGAGAATGGAGAAGGTGTCCGGCGGCAAACTCGACTTCACCCTCATCGAATACCCGGACAGCTACCCGGCGGATGAGCCGCAACGCCGCTGCCCCGACATCAAGAAGGCGCACCTACAGATAGGCTTCGAGCCGGCAGTTGATCTCGACGACGGCCTGAGTCGGTTTCTCGGTTGGACGGATAAAAACTATACCGGCGTCGAGTGACCGATGCCCTCGAAAT
>CAZQZB010000089.1:0-2032 GCA_964597695.1 uncultured Thalassospiraceae bacterium
GTGCACGCCGACACCAACCCGCGCTATCATGCGCTGATTGGGAAATTCAAGGAAATCACCGGCTGCCCCGTCATCGTCAACACGTCCTTCAACGTTCGCGGCGAGCCGATCGTATGCACGCCGGAAGACGCGTGGCGCTGCTTCATGGGAACCGAGATCGAAATTCTGGTGGCGGGAAACTGTTTTCTGATAAAAGAAGAGCAGGATCCGGCGCTCAAGCTTGATTACAAAGACGCCTTCGAACTGGATTGATTTACCCATGCCCAAAACAGTCGTTCCGGTCATTCTTTCCGGCGGTTCGGGACAGCGGCTTTGGCCCCTTTCCCGGGAACTGTATCCCAAGCAACTGATCAGTCTGGTTTCGGAAATAAGCCTGTTGCAGGAAACGGCTAAACGATTGAACGGCGGCCCGTTCGCCGATCCTGTTATCGTTTGCAACGACAGCCACCGGTTCATCGTCGCCGAGCAACTGCGCGCAGTTGACATCCGCGCCCAAGCCATCGTCCTTGAGCCGAGCCGGCGCAACACCGCCCCGGCGGCGGCGCTGGCGGCGCACTTCCTGCTGCGCCAGGACCCGGACGCCGTCATGCTGCTGGCCCCGTCCGATCACGTCATCACCAAGCCAGAGGAATTCTGGAACGCCGTCGCCGTTGCCGCCAAGGCAGCCGAAAAAGGCAAGCTGGTGACCTTAGGCATCAACCCCGACCGTCCGGCGACGGGTTACGGCTATATCCGGAAGGGCGATGGCGTTGAGGGGATCGAGGGGTGTTTCGCCATCGACCGTTTCATCGAAAAACCCGATGTCGCCGCGGCGGAGAAATATATCGCCGAGGGAAATTATTTCTGGAACGGCGGCATTTTCCTGTTTTCCGCCGCCACCTACATCGAAACCCTGGAAGTCCTTCGCCCTGACATGGTTGAAGCCTGCCGAAAGGCCATCGAAGACGGAGGTAATGATCTCGAATTCTTTCGCCCCGACGAAGCGGCCTTCAATGCCTGCCCGACGGAATCCATCGATTACGCGGTAATGGAAAACACAACGTCCGGCGCCGTCGTTCCCGTCGATATGGGCTGGAGCGACGTCGGTTCTTGGGCATCGTTATGGCAGATCGGCGATAAGGATTCTGACGGCAACGTTAAGGCCGGTGACGTCGTCACCGAGAACGTCAAGGATTCCTACCTCAGGACCGACGGTCCCTTGTTGGCTGCCATCGGCCTAGAAAACGTGATCGTAGTCGCCACCGGTGACGCCGTCCTGGTCGGAACCAAAGACTCCGTCGAGGGCCTTAAATCGGTGGTCGACGCCCTGAAGAACGCCGGGCGGCCGGAAACCCTGTCGCACCCGCGGGTTTATCGTCCCTGGGGCTGGTATAAGACCCTTGAGACGGGTGAGCGCCACCAGGTCAAACACCTGATGGTCAAGCCGGGACACGGCATTTCGCTTCAGGCGCACAAGCACCGTGCCGAACACTGGACCGTGGTCGCCGGAACGGCGCGGGTGACCCGGGACGACGAGGTCGTGACGCTGGAAATCGACCAGTCCGCCTACATTCCCATAGGCACCAAACACCGGCTCGAGAACCCGGGTCCGGAGCCCCTGAGCGTCATCGAGGTTCAATCAGGAAATTATCTGGGTGAAGACGATATCGTCCGTTTCGACGACAAATACGGGCGCGACTAAAATTCCATCTGTTTGATATCCGCGCCTAGAGCCACGTCCCGCCACATGCCCTTGAGGTCGACGACCAGGCCACCCGGCTTGACCAGCGCCGTCAGGGTTTCGCCATCAAAGGCCGCATAATCGTCATGTGAAACGGCGCCGACGACGCAGTCATAGGCTTGGTCCGGCGCCAATTCCCCTAGCAACGCCAGCCCGAAAAAACGCTCGGCTTCCTCCGCGTTGGCTTTGGCGTCGTGGACATCGACATCATGGCCATGGGTTTTCAGGGCGTTGATCAAATCGACGGCCTTGGTATTGCGAAGGTCGGAGACGTTTTCCTTGAACGTCAGGCCCAAAACCAGCACCTTGCCG
>CAZQZB010000090.1:0-1898 GCA_964597695.1 uncultured Thalassospiraceae bacterium
CCGCCCGGATCGGTTTTCTGACGGAAGTCCTATCGTTCCGGGGCCCTATTGGTGACAGGCCGGGATCCGGAGCACGACCTGACCCGATTCCGCCCGGATCGGTTTTTAAAGAACAAGGGGCTAGCTGTTTCCAGCTAACCCCTTGTTTTATTTGCTAGGCTTTCTTGCCATTCGGGGTCCCGATGGGACCAATTGCAAAACGTCAAATTAACCCTTGCCAAATGGGAGCCGTCCACACATGACCCAAAGCGGACACTTTCGCTGGCGCGGTTCAGAGATTCTCCACGTATCGGATCATGCGCCGACGGGTCTCAGAATCCGGCAAGCGTCCTTGGGCTGCGCCCATGTTCTCGTGCATGTGGTCGACTCTGGACGTCGCCGGGATGGCGCAGGTGACGGCTGGATGGGAGACGATGAACTTGAGGAAGAACTGAGCCCAGTTGGCGCAATCGATCTCCGCCGCCCATGGGGGCAACCGATGCCGGTCGAAATGGTCGAACAGGTCACCCCCCCGGAACGGCCGGTTGATGATCACGGCCAACTGGCGCTCGGCGGCCAGTGGCAGGAGTCGGCGTTCCGCCTCCCTGTCTTGAACGTTGTAGGTAAATTGGACGAAATCGATGGGTGCCGAGGCCATGATTTTCGCTAACTCTTGGTGGCGGCGGCCGTGGGACGTGGTAACGCCGATGTAACGAACGCGGCCCGAGGCCTTCGCCTCAAGCAGAGTCTCCAGATGTGAATCCCAGGACAGCAGGTTGTGGATCTGGACCAAATCGAAGCGGTCCTCGCCCCACAGCTTCTCCGAGATTGTAATCTGCTGGCGGCCGTGCCACTGAAAGAGCGTCCACACCTTGGTCGCCGAGAACAGCGTCCGGGTGTCGGCGAGGCGCGCCAGGCAATAGCCGATCACCTCTTCCGAAGAGCCGTACATGGGGGAAGAATCGATCATGCCGCCGCCTGCTCCGAAGAACGCCCTAAGCACCCGGAGGCGGACCTCCCGTGCCGACTGGTCATCGCCAACACCAAACGTCAGCCACGACCCCATGCCGATGACCGGCAGCCGCTCACCCGTCTTCGGGATAAGCTTTGTCAACGGGGTTGCGGCTGTGGCAGACTTGGAGGGGCGGGCGAACGGAACCATTGCGCCCAAGGTCACCATGGAGGCCAGGAATGCGCGGCGCGTAACGTGCCGCGTGCCTTGTTTCATTACCCTTCTCCCTGACATCAGATGATCTAGATGACCACTTTGGGTTCCCAATCAAAGAAGAGATCGAGGCCGCAAATGCATTATTCAAAAAGCGCTTGTTTGAAATTTTGACGGGTCAGTAGCCAACCTGACAGGTTGTTCGGCTCCATTAATACGGAATTCAATTTCTAATCTCCGCTCAATCTTCCGCTTCCATCCGCCGCCGCCGGGGGCCTCTCCTCGCCTCTACCTTCCAGACCTGCGAAAGGGAATTTCTAGATTTTAAAAAATATTGAACGGCAAAATCCAGAAATCCTTAAATTTAGAAACTAACCGCCCCTCCATTGACGGTACCCGCCGCAGAGGTATCAAATACGATTTGTCAGGAAATTTAAATGCCAAACAAAGACACATTGGCTCGCCTGCTCAGCTTTAAACTCTATCGCAAAGCGGCTATGATAACGGTTCTTGGGGAAACAAAAGATGCCTCAGAATAAATCTTTGTTTGAGCTAGTTGCGATGGCCTTTCTGTTACCTAGCGTCATCGTAAGTTCGGTTAGCTTTTTGTTCTACCAATATTTTTTATAGCTGGGGTCCCGGTGCAGTTTGGAATGTTGGCTTCGTTGCCTGGATAATTGGTGGCCTCCTGGGGTTATTTAATTCTTTACTCCGGGTTGTGACCTGGCCGTATGGATTATACGTCTTGATCAAT
>CAZQZB010000091.1:0-1892 GCA_964597695.1 uncultured Thalassospiraceae bacterium
TTCGACGACGGCTCCATGGGCACCGTGCACTATTTTTCCAACGGCGACGAAGGCTTCCCCAAGGAGCGCCTCGAGGTCTTCGGCCAGGAGCGCGTCGCGGTGATCGACGACTGGCGGACGCTGGAGCTGGTCGCCGGCGGCAAGTCCGAACGGCGCAAGTCGCAGACCATGCAGAAGGGCTACGCCGAAGAGGGACAAGCGTTCCTCGAGGCGTGCCGGACCGGCGTGGCGCCGGTGGCGTTATCATCATTGATCGAAACCACGCTGGTGACCCTGCTGGCGGTCGAGGACCTGGCCGGCCACTGGGACGAGACGCTGGAGCTGGGCGATTGATCCAACCGTCGCCAACGCTCTTTATAGGGTGTCAGGGTTGATCGCGATCACACGATCAACCCTGCGTTCAGACGCCACTTGGGCTAACGCCCGCTACGCGTCGGGTTGCGGCATCCACCACACCCAGAGCCCATCAAGTTCGAATGATTCCATTCAAACTTGACGCGCTCTTTAGGGCATTGGAAATTATCCGATGAGCATATTCACCATCGGCGCGATCCTGGTCGGGCTTTCGGCCCTGTTCGGCTACATCAATCACCGGTTTTTGCACCTGCCCCACACCATCGGGCTGGTGGTGATCGCGCTTTGCGCATCGCTGTCGATTATCGGATTTGATCTGATCGAGCCCTCCTTTCAAATAGGCCAAAGGGTCACGGGCGTGCTCCGGCAGATCGATTTCAATGAGACCCTGATGCACGGCATGCTGAGTTTCCTGCTGTTTGCCGGTGCCCTGCATGCCGATTTCCGGGCTCTCAAGACCCGGCGTCTGACGATTGGCGTGATGGCGGTCCTCGGCACCCCGATCTCGACCTTCGTGATCGGGGCGGGGATGTGGTTGCTGTTGGGATTGCTCGAGTTCGATATCCCCTTTATTTGGGCGTTGGTGTTCGGCGCCTTGATCAGCCCCACCGATCCGGTCGCGGTTCTCAGTCTTTTCAAAATCGTCAAGGTCCCCGATACCCTGCAAGCGAAGATGGCCGGCGAATCTCTGTTCAACGACGGTATCGGCGTGGTCATCTTCACCGTCGTCGTGGCGATAGCACTCTCCATGGGCGGGCCAGGGGGCGCGCCAAGTGGCGGCGAACAGGGCGGCCCCATGGGCGCGGCGGACATCTTCGAGCTGTTTATAACCGAAGCGGTCGGCGGCGCGGTCCTTGGCCTGGCCGCCGGATACATCGGTTACCGCGCCATGTACGGGATCGATGAGGCGAGCCTCGAGGTCCTGATCACCCTGGCGCTGGTGATGGTCACCTATTCGCTGGCCCTGGCGCTGCATATGAGCGGACCGATTGCCATGGTTATCGCCGGCCTGTTCATCGGCAACCGGGGGGTCAAATACGCGATGAGCGAACAAACCCGTGACTACGTGCTGACGTTCTGGACCCTGATCGACGAGATCCTCAATTCGGTCCTGTTCCTGCTAATCGGCCTGGAAGTGTTTCTCGTTGCCGAGAACATCGACTATTTAGGCGTTGCCCTGCTGGCCATCCCGGTGACCCTCTTTGCCCGGGCGCTCAGCGTCACCATCCCCATCGCCATCCTGTCGCGCCGGAAAACCTTCACCAAGGGCGCCATGCCGGTGTTGATCTGGGGCGGGCTGCGCGGCGGCATCGCGGTCGCCCTGGCCTTGTCCCTGCCCGACGTTGAATACAAGGCCGCCATCCTGAGCATGACCTACGGCGTCGTCCTGTTTTCGATCATCATCCAGGGCCTGACCGTAAAGCCGCTGGTTGAAAAAATGGTCCGTTAGGGCTAAGGGCCGCCGAGGATGAGGCTCGAAGAACCGGCCGGTGCTTGGACCGCGCGCGTCAGTGAGAGCGCCAGGGTGGCGGCTCAAG
>CAZQZB010000092.1:0-1866 GCA_964597695.1 uncultured Thalassospiraceae bacterium
ACGCCGCCATTTACGAGCATGGGGTGCTGTTCGTCGGTTAGGCCGCTTTCGGGGGAAAAACAGACGTAAATCACTACACGACCAAAGGTCCGCTAATAGCCATAAGCGGACATGGCGATGCAGACGGGTACCGCCGCGTTATTTGCTAACCCAATTCATCTAACATTGCCGTGTGTTCGCGCATCTGATCTACATAGGGCCTCACCGTTCTTGACCCACCGCCTGCCGAGGTCTTTTAACGACGGATTGAGATTCCGATCATCCGGGCCTGTCGACCCGACGAGGCCCTGGCGAGCCGTTCGACGGGAACCGGGCCGATGGCCAACGAAAATATCCTCGCGTGATCAGGACCGGTGCCGACGCCGGCTCGCGCGCCGTCCTGCTCAACGTGGCGTTGTTGCTGGCCGGGATCGTCCTGCTGGATTGCATGGGTGCGGTCGCGAAGTATCTTGTCGAACGCTATCCCGCCCAACAAATTTCCTTGGCCCGCAATGTGTTTGGCCTGCTGCCGACCTTCTCGATTCTGCTGTGGGAGGGGCGCGGGCAGATCAACCTGGGTTCGATCCGTTTGAGGCAATGGCGGATGGGACTTGCCCGAGGACTGATGGTGGCGGTGGCCCAATTGGCGCTATATGGCTCCTACCTTTACCTCGAGTTAGCCACCGTCGCCGTGATTTTCTACTGTCAGCCATTGTTCATCACCATGCTGGCGGTACCCTGGCTGGGAGAGCGGGTTGGCATCTGGCGTTGGGGTGCGGTGCTGGGTGGTTTTGTTGGCGTGGTGCTCGTAATCGGCCCCGGCACCGATATGTTCTCGCGGTCCGGCCTCCTGCCGGTGTTGGCGGCGTTCTTCTATGCGAATTCCCTGGTGTTGATGCGAAGATTCGACAAGAGCACTTCGAATGCGGCGATCAACCTTTACGCCCAGGCGGGCGCCATCGCGGGCAGTTTCCTACTCTTGCTCGCCACCGCCGATGTGATCGTGCCCGATGGCTCCGTGGCGGAGGTTTTCGCCGATCTGGGTTGGGCGTTGCTGCTGGGTGGATTTGGCGGATTCGGGGTCTATTTTCTGACCCTCGCCTATCGGCGCACGTCGGCTTCACTGCTCGCTCCGTTCGAGTATTTTGGCGTTTTGTCGGCGCTGGTGATCGGCTGGATGGTGTTCAGCGAATGGCCAGTGCAACGTATTTTCCCCGGGGTGGTATTCATCGTCGGCGCCGGGTTGGTGATCATCGTTCGGGAACGCGGAGCTTCCCGCCGCTCCTTGGTATAAGCATCGCCCTTGACGTGGCTCAGGAACGGACGTTCAGCGACTTCTTCATGGATGTCCGCTTTCGGGGGTAAAGCGGACATCATTATGGGAGTATCCGTGTCCGGAATGCTGGGCTTATGCCGTCATCCAGTTCGAGCTGGCGTGTTGTCGCTGGTAGCGGTCACGGCGGTAACGATCCTATTCCTCTAGTTCAACCCTATCCGTTCCACCAGCAAAGGTCAGGCACCAGGCGTCCGCCAAGTCGCATGAGCGCAGCCCGCGTTTCTTCATTTCGTCCTTGCCTTCAACCTTGATTTTGCCGGCGCTGGTGATGTCGTAGCGAACGCCGGTCAACTCAGCAATCAATGCGTCGTGTGTCTGACGTCAGCGCCTTTGGGACACACTGAGGGGTTTTCATAAGGAAGGAGGCGATTGGATCAGTTGTAGTCCGCGCTGTTGCGTTTCAGGCAACAAGGGGGGTGAAGCAGCACACCCCCCAACCACCAACACGATCAAAACCGCAGCCCAACGCCACACCCGCGATATAGCTGAGCAGTCTTTCATTGATCATCCGTCCCAGCCTGATAACCCGTTGCAAATAGTCATGCGGCATT
>CAZQZB010000093.1:0-1848 GCA_964597695.1 uncultured Thalassospiraceae bacterium
CGGGTTCGAATCCCGTTGGGGACGCCAGTCTTTTCAATGACTTAGACGAAAGCGGGGGCGGCCAAGGTCGTCTATACGGAAATTATACGGAATAGGGCAGGCTAAAACGGCTGTCCGGTCCTGGGCAAGGTGCGCCCCCGAGATACGCACAAACGGGCCAAAAAACGGTTTTTTCTTCAGTAGAACAATATGTTATAAGCTTTTACCCGCACTTTTACTGATAGTACTGAACTTAAGATTATGAGAGGTTGGTAATGACTAAGATATTTGTACCTCAGCCGATCCCGGAGGCTGCGGCCGTGCTTCTCCAGGAACTCGGTGAAGTGACTATATTTTCACATAATGATCGTCAAATCCCGCAAGCAGAACTGCTGGAAGCGGTGCGCGACAAAAACATTCTCTATGCAGTGGGGGAAGTTCCCTATGACGCGCAATTGATTGATGCCGCTACAGAGCTACAATTTATCGCCGCCATGCATGCGTCCGCAAAATTTGTTGATTTTACGGCAGCGACGCGCCGAAACGTACCAGTCGCGGGCATTCCGAATGTCGGTCTGGCCAAGACAACGGCAGAATTTACGTTCGCTCTTTTAATGGCGACTGCGTGGCGGTTGCCGGAGGCCGATACATTCCTCCGTGAAGGACGTTGGCAGCAGAACCAATCGATGGCATTTCTGGGCTCACGGCTTTATGGCAAGACGCTCGGGATCGTTGGGATGGGTCAAATTGGACAACTTGTCGCCCGCAAAGCCGCCGCGTGCGACATAAATATTATCTACACCAAACGTTCGCGACTCAGTACGGCGGAGGAAATTGCCCTCGGATCGGCTGAATACCGTGGCATCGATGATTTGTTTATGGAGGCGGACTTCATCGCCTTGACCCCGACGCTTACAAAAGAAACCAAGGGCCTCGTCAATGACCAACTCATCTCCTTGATGAAGCCGAGCGCAATCCTTATCAATACGTCACGCGGACCAGTTTTGGACGAAGTGGCCTTAGAAAAAGCGCTCCGAGAAAAACGCATTCGAGGGGCGGCGCTTGACGTTTATCAGACTGAGGTTCCCGAACCAAATCCGGGGCCGATAGAGGGACTAAAGACCCTGCCAAATGTAATTCTCACGCCACACATGGGCAGTGCGGCGCGCGAAACGCGCGAGGAGATGGCGTTGCGTACGGTTCAAAATATCAAGCGATTTCTTGCTGGCGAGCGCCCCTTCGATGTCTTTAACCCCGAAGTTTATGGCGAGGCAATGATCAAGGACGACCGCATTGGATAACGACCGGTTGCGGCAAATATAGACTTATTGGCAAAAAGATGAACGCTAATAAGAGCAACACCGTTAGGAGAGTGATATGATTAATGCAGCAATTGTCGGTCTTGGTTGGTGGGGGTCAGGTCCTATCAATTGGGGCTGATCATTCTCACTCGACAACGGGCCGGTGATTATGACCGGCGAGAAAGTGGCGGACATGATCCGCGAGGATGCAAAAGGCGGCTAACACCGATTTTCTCACCGGGGGGGCGCCTATCCAATTCGGGGTCGTATTCCTCGAACGCTGCGGCAAGGGAAAACAGCGTTTCTTCCGCGAACGACCGGGCGACGAGTTGAAGCCCCACCGGCAACCCGTCGGCGTCGAAGCCGGCATTTACGGATACCGCCGGTTGGCCCGTCAGGTTGAAGGGATAGCTGTAGTAACCCCAGGAAACCGAATCCCGGTCCTCGTGCCCCGGCGGGACATTCCGGCCCACGTCGAAGGCGGTCACGGGCAGCGCCGGCGTGGCGAGAATATCGTATTCCTCGAAGAACGCCCGGACCCGGTCCCGGAACTGGAAGCGCTCGAACA
>CAZQZB010000094.1:0-1843 GCA_964597695.1 uncultured Thalassospiraceae bacterium
ACCAAAAGGCCCTCGCCATCCAACCCGATTCCGTCGATGTGCACTACAACCTGGGCAATGCGTTCGGTGAACTGGGGCGGCTGGATGAGGCCGTGGCAAGTTATCATGAGGCCCTCACCATCCAGCCCAATTACGCCGAAGCGCATGAGAACCTTGGCAAACTATGCATGGATATGGGCCGCTATGGCGAGGCCAAGGCGGCGTACGACCAGGTGTTGCGGTTGAACCATGGGGGGCCGTGGTGGAACGCCGCTACCTTCGCCGACGGCGACCGCGCGGGGCGCGCGCCGCTTGCCGAGGCACCGCCCACCACGAGTTTCAAGCTCCGCGATGCGGCCGATCAGCTCGAATACCTCATCGGCAAGGGCCGCATCGACCCGTCATTTGAACGCATGGTCGAACATTACCGCGCGGTCCTCATCGAGAGGGAGGAGCACCAAGGCCACGACGACGATTTCACGCTGACTCCCGACCAGTCCGAGCGTCTCGGTTCCTTCTACAACCGGGTGGTCCACTATGCCGATGCACCGCACATCGACACCGGCGTGATCAACCGGTCGCTCGACTTCGAGCGTATCGAGGACAGTTATCTCGCTGCGCCGGTGTCGGTGACCACGATCGACGACTTTCTCACGCCCGAGGCGTTGCGGGCGCTGCGCAATTTCTGCCTCGAATCGACGATTTACTTCACGGGCTCCGGCGCCCGCTTCGTGACCAGCCGGGTCCACTACGGGTTCAATTGCGACATCCTGTACCAGATGGCCGAGGAGCTGAAAAAGCATCTGCCGGGGATGCTTGGCGGTCACGCGCTCAGCACCATGTGGATATACCGCTATGACAACCAAAGCGAGGGCGTCGCCGTCCACACGGACGCGGCCGCGGTAACCTTCAACTTCTGGATCACGCCTGACGATGCCAACCAGATGCCCGACTGCGGCGGCCTCATCGTCTACGCCAAGGAACAGCCCTACGACTGGGACTGGATGCGCTACAACGCCGAGAAGAACACCCCGGCCGTAAAACAGGAGATCGCCGTTTTTCTTGCCGACGCTGAGACCGTCACCATCCCTTATCGCGACAACCGCGCCGTCCTGTTTCACTCGAACCTGTTCCACAAATCCGACCGGGTGCATTTCAAGGACGGCTTTGAGAACCGGCGAATGAACGTCACCATGCTATTCGGCAAGCGCGAAACGTGAACGGCAATTTATCAGTCCGCTTTGCCCCGACCTTCTAGGTATGTGGATGTCTGCTCTAGAGCGAATTCCATGCAAATTGAATCGCCCTAGGTTTTGCCTTTGGCCGTTCAAGCGCCGTGCCGGTTATCGTATATTTCCACTGGCGTGGAATAGGCTACTAGCCCATGCGTCGGTGGCTGGGTATTGACCAGAACATTTAGTCATGAGCACCCCCAGCGGGGCACTAACCGGGCTTGAAACCGCCTAAATCCTCTTTGACCTCGTCCACCACATCCGCCCATTCCCCCGCCTGGCGTTGTCGATACAGCCTGACCGAGGAATAAAGGTGGCTTGTTTCCCCTTCCTGCGTCCACCACAACCGCGGCACCGTGTTTAGCAGCACCCAGGCGGGCACGCCGAGGGCCCCGGCAAAATGAACGGCGGTGGTGGAAACGGATACGAGCAGGTCCATGGCTGCCACCTGGGCGGCAAAAGCGTCCAGGTCCTGTAACTGGTCGATGTCCGGGTCATGGAACACTTCCACCCCGGTTTCCGTTTCGAAAGCCTTCCTTTCCCCCGCCGTGTCGCCGTACTGCAGGTCGATAAAACGGATGCCCGTGATTTCCGTCAACGGCGCATAGGCTGCAAGCGGCAAGGATTTCCGG
>CAZQZB010000095.1:0-1767 GCA_964597695.1 uncultured Thalassospiraceae bacterium
GAAGACACCACCTTCCTGACCCTATCGCGCAACCCCCGCGACCAAGCTTCCTACGAGGCCGATGTTGTCCGCGTCGATATGCTGGCAGCGAAAGGTCTGACGTCCTGGAAGCCGAAGGATTAGGGGCTTCATGCGCAATGACTGGCGGCGGCGTGACACCTGCCGGCTATGCGGCTGCGGCGACCTCCGGCTGGTCTTGTCGCTGACCCCGACGCCACCGGCTAACGCCTTCGTCGCCGAAGCCGCCAAGGATAGTGAACAGCCTTGCTTCCCGCTGGATGTTTTCTTCTGCGAAGCCTGCAAGCACGTTCAGCTTCTCGACGTGGTCGATCCCGGCCTGCTGTTCGAGAACTACGTTTACGTTTCCGGCACCTCGCCCCAGTTCGTCAAACACTTCGACGACTATGCGGGCGCCGTCATGGACCGTTTTCGCCCGGCACCTAAAAGCCTTGTGGTGGATATCGGCTCCAACGACGGCACCTTGCTCACCCAGTTCAAGTCACGGGGGCCTCGGGTGTTGGGCGTTGATCCGGCACGGGACATCGCCCGGGCGGCGACGGAAGCGGGAATAGAGACCATCGCCGGTTTTTTTACGCCCGGGCTGGCAGCGGAGATCGTGGAAAGCCATGGTCCGGCCGCCGTTGTCACCGCCAACAACGTCTTCGCCCACGCCGACGACCTTTCGGGGATCGCCCGGGGCGTACGCACGCTTCTGGCACCGGACGGCGTGTTTGTGTTCGAGGTCTCGTATCTGGCCGACGTAGTCGCGAAGACCCTGTTCGACACCATTTACCACGAGCACTTGGCTTATCACGCGGTGAAGCCGTTGATGGCATTCTTCGACAACATGGGCCTAGATCTCTTCGCCGTCGAACGGGTGACGAGCCACGGCGGCTCGCTTAGGGGCTACGCGCAACGAGCGGGCGGCCCCCATGCGGCCGACGGCACGGTCGGGGCGCTGGTCCGAGCCGAGGAGGAAATGGGCTTGGACCGGGCCGACATCTTTCTGGACTTTGCCGCGGACATCGACCGGCTGGGCGCCGATCTTAAGCGACTCGTTTGTGGGATCAAGGCCGAAGGCAAGACTATTGCCGGATTCGGCGCCCCGGCCAAGGCGACGACGTTGATGTATCAATTCGGCATCGGGCCCGGGACCATTGAGTTCATCGTCGATGACAGCCCCTTGAAGCAGGGGCTCTATTCGCCCGGCTATCACATCCCTGTCCTGCCCTCGGCCGCCCTTTACGAGCGCCACCCGGACTACGTTCTCGTCCTGGCCTGGAATTTCGCTGGCCCGATCATGGACAAACATTCCGCCTTTCGCGACGCGGGCGGTCACTTTATTGTTCCGCTGCCTGACCTTCAGACCTACTGAGAAATGACCGAATTCGTTCTTCCCACCGATATCTCCGAGATCGCCACCCTGCTCGGCGACAAGGCCAGCGCATTTGCCGGAAAAACGGTGATCCTGACCGGCGGGCGGGGGTTCCTGGGCCGTTATTTCACCGAGGCAATCCTGCACCTCAATGAAACCGTCTTCAAGGAGCCCTGCAAACTGGTCGTCCTCGATAACCTGATCACTGCCGGGGAAGAAGGCGCCAAAATCGGTGAGCGACCGAACGTGACCTTCATCGATCACGACGTGATTAAGCCGTTCGACTGGGATGACGACGTTCATTTCATCGTTCACGCCGCCGGAATCGCCAGCCCCTTTTATTACCGTGCCTATCCGCTGGAAACGCTGGAGGTGGCGATCACCGGCACCAA
>CAZQZB010000096.1:0-1688 GCA_964597695.1 uncultured Thalassospiraceae bacterium
TAAAGCCGCAAAATCCAGGTGCAAATAACGTCGGTTGTGTGCCCCCGCAACCAACCATTTCGTACTGCCTGGATTCCCTGTGGATCCGGGCCTTTTATTGTCTGCACCTTTTTTCTCGGCGAAGCCGAGCAGGGTGGCGAGATCGCCGATCAGTTCTATCTGCAATTGGCCATCAATAGGATGGAGACGGATTTCATCGACAAGGCCCCTGAGAATCTGTGCAGCCTCTTCACGGGCTCCGTCTTCGTTAAGAGCATTTCGGAGGCCGTTGACCTTTGATACATAAAGGTCGGCAACATTCGGATGAATCCGTACCGGTTCAGGGGCCGGACCAATTAGAATTTTCTCCAGTTTATTTTTTTCCAACTCAAGTTTCTTAAGACGGCCAAGGAGAGCTGGACTTGCTTGTCCAGCGGCGACGGCATCAACAATATTATCGATCTGCCGGTTCAGAGTGACTAGCTGGGTTTTCGTTCCCTCATGATTGGCTGAGCACTCTGCTCTTAGGCGGTTAATTTCCCGCGTGTATTCATGGACGAAAGTCTTGGTCAATTCCGGTGTTAGCAACCGCTCCTGCAGCCCAGCAGCACTGTTTCCTCTAGCCGGTCAAGGCGCACGGTCAGGTGGTTTTCACATGTTCCCTTGTTACGCGCAGACCATTCCGTGGGTCATAGAGGGCCCTCCCTTGGCGGTTGCGTCGAATCCCGGGAGCGGATGGCCGCGGCGGAAGGACCGCAACAGCCTGTCGGGCACGATTTTGATCTAGTGCCGAAAATTATTTTACATACCGTCCAAATCGGACGGCGGAATGGTCCTTGCCCTTGAGCCGGTTGGGCATGATCAACACGCAATTATCATATGGGGTGACAACCTCCTTGTCGCCATCCAGACCAAGCACCGTGCCGGCCTTTTCGATGACTTCGAAACCGACATAGAAGTCTTTCCATGTGAACGGCTGATCGGCGGTGATCGTATAGGGGCCGGTGACCTTGATTATTTTCTGTTTGGGCGTGGCAGAATTGCGAAGATTTTGACTTACAAAATCAGTATCGACAACACCGCAATGGCCGAGAAACCGCACCATTACATCATGCGCCACCTGGGCGGAGCGTTCTTCAAAGTGCTGGCCACACTCGACGAGAAGGGCGTTCTTTGGAGATCCGGGATCACCGAAGCCGCCGTAATCGCGCATGCGTTTACCGGCGGTGTGTCCCTCATCACAGACCAAATATTCCGGTATAGCCACCTCGCGCGCCAATTGGCGGCCTTTTTCATGCAGCCCGCAAATCATCAAGGGTTCGCAAAGGGTGGTCATGGAATGGATATCGAGCAACAGATCGACTTGATCAAGTAGAGGGCGAATTTCCCGCGCCCGCTCCGTTTCCGACGTATTGCGATCGCCATCGAGGGTGGAAACGTCCCATACCCGATTGATGTCTTCATCTACGAAGCGGGACGCGTCCGGGTCATCGGAGTTAAAGGATTGGTAGGCGCGCCAATTCGAGAACCCCAGACTCAGTTTGCCGCGTTGCGGCTTAACGCCTTGTTTAAACAACCAATCGACGGCAATGGAGCCGCAAAGCTCGTTGCCGTGTGTAACGGCCATGACCATTACATGCGGGCCGTCCCGACTGCTGTCGAAAGTGGTCATAAAAGGAATTCCGGTGTTGCCTTCCCTGTAGGGTTCG
>CAZQZB010000097.1:0-1679 GCA_964597695.1 uncultured Thalassospiraceae bacterium
CGATGGTCGACCACGGCATGAAATTTCCCGAAGACACCACCTTCCTGACCCTGTCGCGCAATCCCCGCGACCAGGCTTCCTATGAGGCCGATGTGGTCCGGGTCGATATGCTCGATACCCGGGGCCTGACGTTCTGGAAGCCCCAGGACGAAGATACGGACGAATGAGCCGATGACGGCCGTTCCTTGTCGACGGCGGGACACCTGCAGGCTATGCGGGGGCAACGACCTGTCCATGGTGTTGGCATTGACGCCGACGCCGCCGGCCAATGCTTTCGTCGAAGAAACCGCTAAAGATATCGAGCAGCCGTGTTTCCCGTTGGACGTCTATTTTTGTGAGACCTGCGCCCACGTCCAGCTGTTGGATATTGTCGACCCCGGAGAGCTGTTCGAAAACTACGTTTACGTTTCCGGCACTTCGCCCACCTTCGTCGAACACTTCGACGGTTATGCCAATGACGTCACCCGGCGTTTCGAGCCGCCCGCCGGCAGCCTGATCGTCGATATCGGCTCCAACGACGGCACCCTGCTCGCCGCCTTCAAGTCGCGGGGGTTTCGGGTGTTGGGCATCGACCCGGCGCGCGACATCACGGCCGGGGCCAACGAAGCCGGGATCGAGACCATCGCCGATTTCTTTTCACAAGAACTGGCGGCGGAAATCAGGGAAAGCCACGTTTCGGCGGAAGTCATCACCGCCAACAACGTTTTCGCCCATGCCGACGACCTCGGCGGCATCGTCGCCGGGGTCCGGGAGCTTTTGGCGCCGGGCGGCGTGTTCGTATTCGAGGTTTCGTATCTGGCCGACGTCATCGCCGATACCTTGTTCGACACCATCTATCACGAACATCTGGCCTATCATTCCGTCAAGCCCCTCAAACGGTTTTTCGCCGAAGCCGGGCTGGAGCTTTTCTCAGCCGTTCGGGTGGATACCCACGGCGGTTCGATCAGGGGCATAGCGGGGCTTGCCGGTGGGCCGCATGAAGCCGACGGTTTGGTCGCGGACTTGATCGCGCTTGAGCAAGAGATAGGGCTGGACCGGGCCGAAACCTTCCGCAATTTTTCCGCCGACATCGAGGCCCTGGGCAGGCGACTTAAAGATCTGATCACCGACATCAAGGCAGAGGGGAAATCCATCGCCGGATTCGGTGCGCCGGCCAAGGCGACGACGCTGATGTATCACTTCGGCATCGGCTCAGACGAAATGGATTTCATCGTTGACGACAGCCCCCTGAAACAGGGGCTTTACACCCCCGGCGCCCATATCCCGGTGCTGCCCCCGGACGCCCTTTATGAGCTGAGGCCCGATACCGTCATCATCCTGGCCTGGAATTTCGCCGAGCCGATCATGGACAAACACTCCGCCTTTCTTGACGCGGGCGGGCGATTTATTGTGCCGCTGCCCGAACTGAAAATATACTGAGCCCGAACGGCCGATCAATGAGCGATTTTTTACTCGAGACCGACACCCAGGAAATAGCCGATGCCCTTGGCGGCGTAGCGCAATCCTTCGCCGGAAAGACGGTGATGCTGACCGGCGGGCGTGGATTCCTGGGCCGTTATTTCACCGCGGTCTTCGCGCTGCTGAACGGAACCGTTTTGGAGCGGCCGTGCAAGGTCATCGTCCTCGACAACCTGATCACCGCAGGCGAGGAAGGCGCGAAAATCGGCGAGATTGAAAAC
>CAZQZB010000098.1:0-1658 GCA_964597695.1 uncultured Thalassospiraceae bacterium
CGGCGCCAAACCCCCGCCGGTCGAGCGCCGGTGGTGAAACCGTGAAGGCATTAGACGCCAACTTCTCTTGACCCCCCGGGGGGGTAACGGGCTCTCCTTGGGCCTTGGTATTTATCGGATAGGACCGATGCCGAAGTTCTCTTTCTTGGTCGTGGGGTCGCTGGCCCTCCTTGCCGCCGCCGTGCTCCTACTCAAGGCCGCCCTAGCCAAGGCGTCCAACAACGCCGACGCTTGGAACCTGATGGGCTATGCCCACCACAAGCTGGGCCAGGTCGACCAGGCGTTGGGGTTTTACCAGAAGGCCTTGTCGCTCAATGCGGAACACCGCGGCGCCCTTGAATACCTGGGTGAGCTTTACCTTCAGACCGGGCGCCCGAAACAGGCCAAGGAAATGCTGAAGCGCCTGGACGATGCGTGCTTCTTCGGCTGCGAGGAATACGACGACCTGAAGAAAGCTTTTCAGGTGGCCAAGGTCATCGACTGATATTTTTCCCACCCGTGGGGAAACGGTATCAGGACTTGGCGGCGGCCCCGGGGAGGGAGTCGAGGACCGTCCGTTCCGGCGGGAAGCGGACCGTCACCGTCGTGCCCTTGCCGGGTTGGCTTTCGAGGCTCAAGGATCCTCCGTGGAGTTCCGCCAGCGATTTGGCCAAGGGCAGGCCCAGTCCCGTGCCCTCGAAAGTCCGGGAATAGATGTCGCCGACCTGTCCGAAGGGCGCCAGCGCCTTTTCGATATTACCCGCCTCGATGCCGATGCCGGTATCCTCGACCACAAGGCGGAGCCCCCGGTCGTCGCCGACGAGGACCTCAAGCCGGATCTTCCCGCCGGCCGGCGTGAACTTGACGGCGTTGGACACCAGATTGAGGACGATCTGCTTGATGTGGCGGGAATCGGCGCGAAGCCCGGGGCAGACTTTCGGGAACACCCTGGACAGCGTGATGCCGTTTTTCTCGGCCCGTTCGCGCAGCATCTTGATGGCCGATTCCACCAGGTCGGGAAGGTCCACTTCCCCATCCGAGGCGGCCACCTCGCCGGCCTCGATTTTCGAAATGTCGAGGATATCGCTGATCACCTCCAGAAGGTGGAGGCCGGACGCATTGATGTCCTTGGCGTACTCCCGGTATTTGTCGCTGCCCAGGGGGCCGAACAATTGCGTCTTCAAGGTGTCGGAAAACCCAATGATGGAATTCAGCGGCGTGCGCAACTCGTGGCTCATGGTGGCCAGGAAGATGGATTTTGCCTGGTTGGCCTCTTCGGCCCGGACCAGGGCCTGGCGAAGTTCCTCCTCAGCCTGGACGCGGTCGGTGACATCGGAACCGGTGCCCCGGTAGCCCTTGAAAACGCCGTCGTCATCAAAGGCCGGGTCACCACTGGTCGAGACATACAGGATTTCGCCCGTGGCCGTCGTATGGCGGTAGGTGAAATTGCGGAACGGCCTGCGGGCATCCAGATCGGCGAAGTGTTTTTGCCACTTCTCGGAGTCCACGCTTTCGTTCGCGAAATCGCGGCGCGTCTTGCCGATGATGTTTTCAGGCTTGCGGCCCGTGAGTTCGTAGTACCGCCCCGAGAAATACGAAAAGCGCAATTCCTCGTCCATTTCCCAGAACCAGTCGGACGCCATCTCGGCGAAACTCTTGAACTTGGCCTCGCTTGCCTT
>CAZQZB010000099.1:0-1608 GCA_964597695.1 uncultured Thalassospiraceae bacterium
CCGCCGGCGACGAGGACATCCGCGCCCAACTCGGCGATGGGCGTGGCCAGAACGCCGACGGCCTGAATTCCATCAACCACCAACTTAATGCCCCGATCGCGACAAAAATCGGCAATCTTGGGAATATCGGCCCGGTAGCCGTTTCCATAGGCAACCCAGGAGATACCGATAATTCGCGTACGATCGTCCACCAGGTCCCGGTAAAGGTCCACGGTTAGGCCTTCCGCGTCCGGCGCCGCCCAGCGGACCTCGACGCCGCGATCCGTCAGATGGCGCCACGGGAAGGTGTTGTTTTCGTGCTCGAACTCGCTGATCACTACATTGTCGCCATCACGCCAGGGGAAGCCCTGGGCGACGATGTTGATCCCCTCGGAGGTGTTCTTGATCAGCGACAGATTGGCATGGGGCACCCCGAATACGTCACCGACGACTCGGCGGGTCTCCTCGATGCAATCCATGGAAAAAGCCCGGGCCCCTGCGTCTTCGTAAATGTCACGCACCCATTCGCTGATGAATTCCTCGACCCGCCTGGGCAAGATCGCCTTCTTGGAAATGTCGAGATAGACGAAATTTTCCAAGGTTGGAAATTCCCGCCTGATCGCCCCCCAATCCGGTTCAGTCTGGGGAGCGGCTGCATTTGCGGTTGTCGTGGTCATAGGCGCATTCCTTTCTCCCTCACGAGGGCTCAATGGGTAAGAATCTGGCTAAGGAAGAGTTTGGTCCGGTCGCTTTCCGGGTTCTCAAAGAAGATGTCGGTCGGCGCCGCTTCCACGATTTGGCCGTCGTCCATAAACACCATAAGATCGGCGACCCTACGGGCGAAGCCCATTTCATGGGTAATGACAATCATGGTCATGCCAGCCTCGGCCAGTTCGATCATGACATCTAGAACTTCGGTGATCATCTCGGGATCGAGCGCCGATGTCGGCTCGTCGAACAGCATCACCTTGGGCTGCAGCATCAGGGCTCGGGCGATGGCGACACGTTGCTGCTGGCCGCCAGAAAGCTGCCCCGGATACTTCCAGGCCTGCTCGGGAATCTTGACCCGTTCGAGGAGTTCGAGGGCCCGCCCTTCGGCTTCGTCTTCCGGGATTCCGTGGACGTAGACCGGCGCCATGGTCAGGTTCTCGATGACGGAGAGATGGGGAAACAAATTGAAGCTCTGAAAGACCATGCCGACGCTGCGCCGGACTTCCTCGATTTTTCGCATGTCGTTGGTAAGTTCTGTGCCGTCAATAATAATGGTGCCCTCCTGATGTTTTTCCAGACGGTTGATGCAACGGATCATGGTCGATTTCCCCGACCCCGAGGGCCCGCAGACGACCACCTTCTCGCCGCGGCCGAGAACTATGTTGATGTCGCGCAGCACGTGGAAATCGTCGAACCATTTATGCACATGCCGGAATTCAACAATCAAGTTGGCGTCAGTCTCCGCCCGTGGTGGCTGATTTTCGGGCATTGCATCATCCATCAGAAGTTACGCCCCTTTGCCAGGTCACGCTCAATATGCTCCGAATACTTGGACATGGAGAAGCAGAAGCAGAAGTAGAGTGCGAATATGAACATATAGGCCTCCGGCGCGTAGAGCACCCAAAGCGGGTCTTCGAG
>CAZQZB010000100.1:0-1607 GCA_964597695.1 uncultured Thalassospiraceae bacterium
AGCCATGATCGTCACCAGGAAGGCGCTCCCCCGCCGTACCGTCCTGCGCGGCCTCGGCGCAAGCATTGCGCTCCCGCTGCTCGACGGCATGGTCCCGGCCTTTGCCGCACTCCGCAACAGCGCAGCCGCCCCGATGACCCCTATAACGACACGGCTTGGCACTATTGTTGGCAAATCGGAACACGATATCCAGAGCTTTCAGGGCATCCCCTATGCCAAGCCCCCGGTGGGTGAACGACGCTTCCGTGCGCCGGAACCCCATGGGCCCTGGTCGGGCACGCTGGATGCCACCAGGCTGGGTAATCGCGCGATGCAACCCGAAACCCCGGTCAGCCTGCCGTTGGCGGAGGCATTCAGTGAGGACTGTCTGTCTGTGGACATCTACACCCCCGCAGCGGACGGTCGCGCCCGGCCGGTGTTGTTCTGGATTCACGGCGGCGCCTACTACATCGGTTCCGGCAACGACCACGACGGCTCCGTCCTTGCCGCCCAGGGCGACGTGGTGGTGGTTACAGTCAACTATCGGCTCGGCGTGTTTGGTTTTCTCGACCTGTCGCAGTACGACGACGACCTGGCCGGATCCGCGTCCAACGGTTTCCGCGACCAGATCCTGGCACTGACCTGGGTGCGGGACAACATCGCCGATTACGGTGGTGACCCCAACAACGTGACTATCTTCGGCGTGTCCGCCGGCGGCGGCTCCGTCAACGCCCTTCTGGCCGCGCCCTCCGCCGACGGCCTGTATCACCGCGCCATCGCTCACAGCGGCACCGCCATCACCACCGCGCCGGCGCCCCTGGCATCGGCACTGGCCGCGCACCTGAAGGTGGACGAGGGAAAATTGCTCAATCACCTCAGACAGCTCCCCGCCGAAGAGTTGCTGGCGGCGCAGCTCGCCTCCGGCATTACGGGCGGCGCCAGCGTCGACGGCGTGGTGGTGACTCGGGATACCTATCAGGCGATCGCCGAGCGTGCCGAGCGCGGCGTGCCCTACATCGCCGGCTCCAATCGGCATGAAGGCACCTTTGTCACGTCGCTCGCCCCCGAAGGGACGACTTTCGACCCCATGAGCGCTGTCCTGGGGGCAATGACCGTCGACCTCCTCCCCGCCGGCGCGGACCCCGGCGAGTACCTCGCTGCGCTACAGGACGCTTATCCCGACGATACCGGCAAGACCCTCGTCGAGCGGGTCTGGACCGAGATGTTCCGGCGCGCTGCCATCCGCACTAGCGAAGCGGTGACAGCGGCCGGGTCCAGCGGCTGGCTGTACCGTTTCGACCTGCCCTCGTCCGTCATGGACGGTGCCCTCGGCGCCACGCATGGCTGTGAGGTTCCGTTCACGTTCAACTACTATGCGCGTCCGGAGACTTCGCGCATCGCCTTAGCCCTCTACGATCCGAAGGACCCGGTGGTCCGCCAACTGGCAGAACAGTGGTCAAACACGGTGCTGGCCTTCGCGCGCACCGGCGATCCCAACGGTGCCGGTCTGCCGCACTGGTCTCCCTATTCGGCGGACCGCCGCGGAGTCTTGATCCTGGACGCCGCATCGCGCATGGAGCAGGACCCGGATAGCGAATTGCGCAAGCGGTGGGGCGACGCGTGAGGAA
>CAZQZB010000101.1:0-1557 GCA_964597695.1 uncultured Thalassospiraceae bacterium
CGACCCGCATGCCGTATTCGTGCCACGACCAGTTGGGCAGGTCCGGAACCAGCGGATTGCCCATGGGCGGTGACAGGACCGTGCGTGGCATGGCTTGGGTGCAGTCCCAGTTCTCGACGTTAACGATGGTCCACACTACCATGCGGGCGCTGTCGGGAAGCTGAAGCTTGGGGCGGTCGATAATCGCCGAAAAGGGGACCCGGTCCTTATACGTTGTCACTTTTTCTTCTCTGGATGGCCAGCCGCCACCATAGCCGATTTTCAAACCCGCTCACGATTGATTTAAGGACGCCGGCATGGAAACCTGTAAGTTCTTAATTTAATATTGGGGAAACCAACAACGAAAAACCAAATGGGGAAGAACATGCCAAGACTTCGTTACATTGAGGAAAACGAGAAATCCGAGGAGGCCCGTGAACTGATCGCGCAGTCGGAAACCAGGGGCGCGCCCGACCCCCGCGTCGTCAGCATCTTGGTCCGCAACTCGAAGGTCGGCGTCGCATGGGTGAAGTACTGGAATTCGCTTCTCTACGACGGCCTCCTGCCTCATACGCTCAAGGAACTATGCCGCATCAAGATTTCGGTGGCGCATCGTTGCGGCTACTGTTCCACGGTACGATCGAAAGTCGCCCAGAGCGAGGGACTGGCCGAGGACAAGGTCGCCGAGTTGGAGACCTTCGAGACCAGCGAGACGTTCACCGACCGGGAAAAGGCGGCGATCCGCTACGCAACGCTGTTCAAGACCGGCGACGACGGTGTCGATTCGGACCAAGTGTACGACGATCTTCGGGTTCATTTCAGCGAAGAAGAGATCATTGAGCTCGGCCTGTTTTGCGCCGAGACCGATGGCGCCGGAAAGTTTGTCCGCTCACTCCAGGTCTTGAGCTGGGAGGAAGCCTGCGACATCAACCCAGACCTGCGCGAAGTCGACAAGGAGGTGGCCTGATAGGCTCTAGCCGATGAGGAGAGCCGCGCGTCCCGTGACCGCACCGTTTTCCAGCCGTTTATGCAAGGCTTCGGCTTCCTCCAGCGGGCGGATGTCGGTGACCATAGGCCAGATGTCGCCGTGGGCGACAAGGTCAAGGGCGTCAAGAACTTCGGAACGAGTTACGTAGCGGCTGCCCAGCAGGTCTTGCTCTTTGAGCAGCATGGCATGGGCGTCGGCATGGAACTTTTCCCCGGCGCCGCCCAGCGTCACCAAACGGCCGCGCCGCCCCAGCGCCGCCGCGCCTGCCTCCAGGGTTAAAGCGGCGGAGACGAAATCGATGACAACATCGACGCCGTCGCCCCCGGTCAGGCTCAAAAGGGTCTCGGCGACGTTACCTTCGGATGCATCGATAATTTCGTCGGCGCCGGCCTTACGGCAGGCGCCGAATTTTTCGGCAGCGATATCGATGGCAATTACCCGGGTCCGCGCCCAACGAGCCAACATCAACATGTGGACACCGATGCCACCGCCGGCGCCGAACACGGCAACCGTTTCGCCGGCCTTCACGCGGGCACGTCTCAACACCTTCACAGGCGTAGCGATGGCATCGGTGATGACGCCGATTTCGG